>DASRIC010000089.1:0-17187 GCA_035650215.1 Thermoleophilaceae bacterium | reverse complement strand
CCTCGCTCGACACCTCCCGTCGATACCAGCGCAGCCACTTGCGAATCGCGTTGTCGGTTACGCCGTACTTCCTGCCGACCGCCACGTAGCTCATCGTCGCCAGGTCGGCCTGGAGCTGCTCGAGGGTTGGGCGCTCGACCTCCCGTATCTTGGGGCGCGCCTCGTACGTGCCGGTCTTCGTACGGCGCTGCCCGCACGTCCTCGAGCAGTAGCGCTGCTTCGAGGTGCTCGGCACGAAGGACCGGCCGCAAAGAAGGCAGTCCCGCGGCTCGAGGCGCAGGGGGATACCCCAGATGGCCGCCCACTTCCGCAGCGCGTTGCTCGCCCCTCCGGTCCAGCACCGGCCCAGCCGGCGCGAGGCCTCGGCGTACGAGCGCGAGACGGCTATGGCCTCCCGGGCTTGGGCTTCGGTGTAGCTGGGCATAGACGAACACATGTTCGTGCACGCCTCGGACGGATCAGGCTGGGGAGTCCGGATTTGAACCGGAATTGCACGGCTCCAAAGGCCGGCGTCTTGCCATTAGACCACTCCCCACCAGTGCCCTGGCGAAGGTACCACCGCCGCTCAGCCCGGCGGCCAGGGCAGCGTCGTCGGTGTGCGCTCGCGTGACCAGTCGGCGTATGCCTCGCGCGGGCTGTCCGTGGGCTCGGAGGCCGAGGCCCCGTAGCGGGCCGCCTCCTCATTCACCGGGTAATGGAGGGTCCGGTCGGGGCTGCGGGTGCCCACCATCAGGATCCAGCAGGGCCCGTCGCCGGCGCCGACGAAGATGTGCTCGGTGCCTGCCGGGCAGTGGACGAAGTCCCATGCCTTCAGCTCGTGGCGCTCGCCGTCGAGAATCACGAGGCACTCGCCGCCCAGCACGAGGAAGTCCTCCTGCACGCTCTCGCGGTGATACTTGCCGTTAGGCTCCCCGGGGCTGAGCACGTGGACGTTGATGCCGAAGTCGGGGAAGCGCTCGCCCTCGCGCTCGAAACTCACGTACGAGCCTGCCCCCTTCCGGGCCGTCGCGGGGGCGTCTGCCACGTTCACGACGAAGGGTCCGGGCGCGTGGCTCACCGATCCTTCTCCTCCTTCGGCACCCGGCCCGCCTCGGCGCCCTTCTCGTTGGCGGGACCGCCGGGCGGGACGATGCCGAGCACGCGCATCGCCTTCAAGCCGAGCGACAGTCGCTCGCGGCCGTCGGTGGAGCCCACGTCGAGGCCGGTCAGCCCCCGTACTCGCTCGAGGCGGTAGCGGATCGTGTGCCGGTGCGTGAAGAGCTTCTCGGCCGTGCCGGCCACGTTGCCGTCAGCGTCGAGGAACGTCTCGAGCGTCCGCACGAGCTCGGTCTCGTACTGCTCGTCGTAGGCGACGAGCGGGGCGACGGTTTCGCCGAAGAAGTCGTGGAGCTCGCCCGGGTCCTCGCTCATCGCCGGCAGCAGCAGGCGGTAGGCGCCCGTCTCCTCGAACGAGAGCTCCGCCAGGCCACGGGCCTCGGCGACGTTGGCCGCGAGCAGCGCCTCGGCTCCCGAGCGGTGAAGGTCGGCGGGCTCCGTGCTGTGGCGGCTGCGGGCGACCGTGATCGCGAAGCCGTGCAGGCCGGCCTCCAGCTCGCGCCGCGCGGCGGCGGCCACGCGGCGGGCGGCGGCCGGGTCGGGACCGGGGCTGAGGATCACCAGCTCGGGCTCCTCTCGCCTCAAGCCCGCGTTCACGAGCGCGGCCAGCGAGTCGCGTTCGACAGCGCGCGCACCGCGCTCGGCGAGCGTGAGCACCCTGGCGCGCCAGTCGCCGTCCTCCGGCCCGGGCGGTCGCGCGCGCACGACGATGAAGGTCGCCCCCGGCGCGAGGTCACAGCCCAGCTCAGCCGCGCGCGCCGCGATGTTCTCGCGGTCGGTCACGTGGCGCGACAGGAGGTCCTCCAGGAAGTCGCCCACCGCCGCCTCGCTCGCCCGCGCCGGCGCCTTCGAGCGCTCCAGCTCGAGCGCGATCAGGTTCGCGACCAGGCGCAGCAGCGCGGGCGGCGGCCGCTCCTCGCGCGACCGGAAGCGGAGCTGCCCGACCGCTTGGTCGGCCACGAGCAGCTCCACGGTCTCGGTGCCCGCCTCGCCCGCCATCACCACGCGCTCGTCCTCGGGCGATGCACAGGCCACGGCGAGCACGCTCGTGGACGCGTCGAGCACGATCACGCTCGCGCCCAGCGCGCGGCTCGCCGCGCGGGCGACCGACGGCAGGCCCGCGCCGGACTCGACGGCCTCAGAGACCTGATCGAGAGCGTCGAGGAACGTTCCTGACGACTCTCCGGCGTGAGCGGGAGGCGTCACGCGTACTGGTCGTAGGTCCACACGACGGCGAGCCCGAGCGCCGCTCCCGCTCCAACCAGCGAGGCCATGATGAAGAGAGTGAGGAAGCCGGCCCCCACCTTCTCCCAGAGCCGCCCGTAGCAGCGCACCGCGGGCACGAGGATCAGCGCCACGTAGCAGGCGCCGGCGAGCGCACTGGCCAGCGCGATAGCCACCTGGGTCGTGGAGAAGTCGAGATCGCTCATCGTTCCGCGCGCGCCACGGGCTTCGGCTCGCGCTCGCGACCATTGTGGCGGATGTAGTCGACGACCAACGCGATCACCGCGAGCAGGCCGAAGATCCCGAAGCCCACCCCCCAGCCGCCGGCCACGTCCGACCAGTAGTGGGCGCGCAGGTAGATCCGGGAGAGGCCGATCGCCGCAGTGAGAGCGATCGCCCCTATGACGAGCGCCGTGTTGGCCACGAGACCGAGCCGGCGCGTGAAGATCAGCGCGATCGCAACCCAGGCGGTGGCGTAGGCCGCGTGCCCGCTGGGAAAGGAGGAGAGGGCGGTCTCCACGTAGGGGTGGGCGGGACGCGGACGGTCGACCGCGGCCTTCGCGATGTGCACGATGGCGAAGCTCGCTCCGAGCCCCACCACGAGCACGAGCGCCTCCATCCAGCGCCGCCGCGAGGCCAGCACGAATGAGACCGCCAGGACGAGCACGAGCACCGTCGGCAGCGCGCCGAACCCGGACACGACCTTGGCCGCGTCGATTGCGATCTCGTTGTAGAGATCGTCGGCGAGATCGAGCAGCTCGGTGTCGAGCGGCGTCGGGCGCAGGCTGTGGCTCAACTCCACCAGGTAGAGCACGAACACGAAGATGCCGACGCCGCCCACCGCCAGCGCGGTCGTGAGCTCGAGGCCCAGATCTCCCGGCGTCACCCGCTCCCAGAGGAAGCGAACCTTCGGCATCAGGGCGCTCCAGACCGGCCGGATCATGCGGCGATGGATCGGCCGGCCGACGGCGAACAGCGGGCGCAGGAGGGGGTGGCGCTGGTGGGCCAGGAGCCAGGCGCGGATCGCGGCGCGCCGACGGTAGGTGACCACGATCCCCACGATCACCGCGACGGTGGCGCCGAACCCGAAGATGGCCTGGCCGGCGATGCTCGCCACCTTGTCGAACGAGCGCCAGAAGATGTACCCGAGCACGCAGAACGTGGTGGCCCAGAGCCCGGTGCCGACGATGCTGTAGGGCACGAAGCGCCGGTAGGGCAGCCCGGACGAACCAGCGATGAATGGCGCGATCGCGCGCACCAGGCCGATGAAGCGGCCGATCAGGATCGTCTTGCCGCCGTGCTTGTCGAAGTAGCCGTCGACCTGATCGAGGCGCTCGGCGGTGATCTTGAAGCGCGGGCCGTGGCGCTCGAGGAAGCCGCGCCCGAGCCGGCGGCCGACGTAGAAGCTCGTGGTGTCGCCGAGCACGGCGCACAGCCAGACGAGCGCGATCAGCGGAAGCAGGCTGATCTCGCCCTGGCCCGCGATCACGCCCCCGGCGATCACCACCGTCTCCCCGGGGGCGACGAGCCCGACGAACGCGCCCGTCTCGAGGAACGCCATCAAGCCCACGACCGCGTAGGTCCAAGGGCCGAGCGTCCCGGCGATGTCGCCGATGATCTTCTTCGGATCGGGCAGCTCGGAGAGCACGCCGCTGGCGTAGACGGCGAGGGCGAGCACCACGACGACGCCCAGCGCCTTGCGCTCGCCGGAGAGCCTCTTCCACCTCCAGACGACGAAGGCCGCCAGCGCCACCGCGGCGATGGCGGCGATCACTTCGCGGGTCGACATCGGGATGAGGGTACGTCAGGCCGGCGGGCACCTACCCCGGAGGTAATCGACTCGGGGACGTGCCGGCGCTACCGTCGGCGGCCATGCCGGACGTCGCCGCTCCATCGCGTGTCGGGACGCTGCTGCGCGAGTGGCGCCAGCGCCGCCGCCTGAGCCAGCTCGACCTGGCGCTAGAGGCCGGCGTGTCCGCGCGCCACCTCAGCTTCCTCGAGACCGGGCGCTCGCGGCCCAGCGCCGAGATGGTGCTCCACCTGGCCGACGAGCTCGAGGTGCCGCTCCGCGATCGCAATCAGCTGCTGCTGGCGGCGGGCCACGCGCCGGTCTACGGCCAGCGGGGTCTCGAGGAGCCGGAGATGGGACCGGTGCGGGACATGATCGAGCGCGTCCTGTCGGGACACGAGCCTTACCCCGCCGTGGTGGTCGACCGCCACTGGGGCATGGTCGCGGGCAACCGCGCCGTGTCGCTTCTGACCGAGGGCGTGGCTCCCCACCTGCTCGAGCAGCCGTGAACGTGCTGCGCGCGACGCTCCATCCCGAGGGCATGGCGCCCAAGATCGAGAACCTGCCCGAGTGGCGGGCGCACCTGCTCGAGCGGCTCGGCCGCCAGGCGGTGGCGACCGGTGATCCGGCGCTCGCGGCCCTCCACGAGGAGCTGGCGTCGTATCCGGGCGGCCCTCCAGCCGCCTCGCACGACCCGGCCGCCGGCGAGATCGCGGTACCGCTGCGGGTGCGCCTGGGCGGGCGCGTGCTCGCCTTCATCAGCACCCTCACCACGTTCGGCACCGCCGTGGACGTGACGGTCTCCGAGCTGTCGATCGAGTCGTTCTTCCCCGCCGATCCCGACACCGCCGAGGCGGTGCGGGGGTTCATGGCCCGCGCAGTGCGCTGACGATCGCTCCCGGCAGGGCCGCGGCGGCTCGATCGGCCGCCGTCCGGTCCTCGTAGAGGCCGAAGCAGGTCGGCCCCGACCCGCTCACCGCGGCGGCGAGCGCGCCGCTGTCGCGCAGGTGGGCGAGGGTCGACGCGAGCTCCGGGCGCAGCGACAGCGCCGCGGGCTCGAGGTCGTTCTCGACGCCGGCGGCGAGCTCGGCGGCGCCGGCGGAGGCGAGGCGCCGCAGCGGCTCAGGGTCGAGCCGCGCGCGCCCACCGCCGAGCCGGTCGTGCTCCGCGTAGACCGCGGCGGTCGAGAGCCCTGTGTCGCTCGGAACCAGCACCGCCACGAGCGGCGGCAGCCCCACCGGCTCGACCCGCTCGCCCGTGCCCTCCACGAGCGCGTGCCGCGGCTCGACCTGGCTGGGCACGTCGGAGCCGAGCGACGCAGCGAGGGTTCGCAGCTCGCCGGGCCCGAGCGGCTGGCCCGCCACGGCGTTCGCGATCCGGAGCGCGGCCGCCGCGTCCGCGCTGCCGCCGCCGAGCCCGGCGGCGACCGGGATCCGCTTCTCGATCGTCAGGTCGAGCGGAGGGAGCTCGGCACCGACGTGCCGGCGGAAAGCCTCGAGCGCCGCGAGGGCGAGATTGGGGCCGGTGACTCCCGGACAGTCGACGCTGTCTTCCGCCCCGCCCGCGTCCGCCGGGCGCCCGCGCACGTCGTCGGCGAGGTCGATCGAGGCGAACAGCGAGCAGAGTGGGTGGAGGCCGCCGGCGCCCGCGCCCGGGGCCCCCACGTGGAGCACGAGGTTGAGCTTCGCGTACGCGCGCTCGCTGTGCACGGGGCGCAGGCTACGAGAGCCCGCGCTCGCCGAGCGCGCTCGCCAGCCTCACCCACTCGTCCGGAGCGAGCCGCTCGGCGCGGGCGTCGGCGGGCTGGCCGAGCTCGCCGAGGGCCGCCCGCGTGGCGTCGCGAATGCCCTCCGGCGCGCCGGGGGCGAGGGCCAGCGAGCCCGCGAGCGACTTGCGCCGGTGCGCGAAGCCGGCGTGAACGAGCGCGCTGAGCCCGGGATCGGGCGCCGAGCCGCGCCGCCGCATGACCACGAGTGCCGACTCGACGTTCGGCACCGGCCGGAACACCGCCGCCGGCACCCTGCGCTCGACGCCCACGTCGCACGCGAGCTGGGCGAGCACCGACGTGGCGCCGTAGGTCTTCGACCCCGGCGGCGCGGCGAGCCGCTCCCCCACCTCGCGCTGCACCATCGCGACCCACAGCCGCGCGCCGGGCAGCTCGACGAGCGACTTGAGCAGCACGGTGGCAGCGACGCCGTAGGGCAGGTTGGCCACGACCTTGTCCGGCGCGGGATCCAGGGACGAGAGATCGAGCCTGACGGCGTCCGCCAGGTGCAGCGTCACGTTGTCGAACGGCGCCAGCGCGTCGCGGAGCGCCGGCTCGAGGGCGCGGTCGACCTCCACCACGTGCAGGTGGGCCACCCGCCGGGCCAGGTACTCGGACAGCACCCCGAGCCCGCCGCCCACCTCGAGCACCACGTCGGCGGCCCCGAGCTCGGCGGCGCGGCCGATCACGCCCAAGATGTTGTCGTCGACGAGGAAGTTCTGGCCCAGCTCCCGGTTGGGGCGGATGTCGAACTGCCGGAGGCGCCGAAGGCTCGCCTGCCGAGGTTCGCCGGTCACGGTCCGAGCACGCGCTCGGCGTTCGCGTCGACGGTGCTCTCGAGCTCCTCGTAGGTCACGCCGCGGAGCTCCGCTACGAAGCGAGCCGTGTGCACGACGTTGGCGGGCTCGTTCGGCCTGCCCCTGCGCGGCTGCGGGGAGAGGTAGGGCGAGTCGGTCTCCACCAGCAGCAGCTCGGCGGGCAGCTCGCGCGCGGCGTCCTGGAGGTCGGTGGCCTTGGGGTAGGTCACGTTGCCGGCGAATGAGCACAGGTAGCCCTGGCTCGCGGACTCCTCGAGCCGCGAGGGCGCCGAGAAGCAGTGGAGGATCACCGCGGGCAGGCCGGGCGCATGCTCGCGGAGCATCGCGAAGGTGTCGTCCTCCGCGGCCCGCGTGTGGATCACCACCGGCAGGCCGAGCCGGGCAGCCAGCTCGAGCTGGCTCTCGAAGGCCTGCCGCTGGTGCTCGCGCGGCGCGTAGTCGCGAAAGTAGTCGAGGCCCGTCTCGCCGATGGCGCGGGCGGCGTCGTAGGCCGCCGCGCGCTCGATCTCGTCCAAGTCCTCGGCGCCGAAGCCCTCGCTCTCGTGCGGGTGGCGCCCGACGATCGCGATCACGCCCTCGTAGTCGCGGCCGGCCGCCAGCGCCCGCTCGATCGACGGGCCGTTCATCCCCACGGTCGCGAGCCGCCCGACGCCGGCCTCGCGCGCGCGCCGCACCAGCTCGGCCTCCGGTTCCTCGCACGCGTCGAGGTGGCAGTGCGTGTCGATCAACTGGTGTGCTCGACTCGCGGGAAGAGCTGGTCGAGCTCGCCCAGCCGGGCGCCGCCGCCGGCGGCCCCGAGCCGCGCGTCGTCGAAGCCGAGCTCCTCGCGGCCGAGCGCCCCGAGCAGCCGCTCGGCCGACCGCGGCATGAACGCGTGGAGAAGCACCGACAGCACCCGGAGCCCCTCGGCGAGCGTGTAGAGCACCTGGTCGAGCCGCTCGGCCTGCGCCTCGTCCTTGGAGAGCTTCCAGGGCTCCTCCTCCGTGACGTAGCGGTTCAGCCGCTTGACGCGACGCCAGACCTCGTCGAGCGCCACGGTGATCTCGACGGCGTCGATGTGCGCGCACACGGTCTCGGTGAGGCCCTCGAACTCCGCCACGATCTCCGGGGCCGGCTGCGCGTCCGGCACCACGCCGTCGCGGTAGCGGGCGATCATCGCGAGCGTTCGACTCGCCAGGTTGCCGTATTCGTTGGCGAGCTCGCTGGTGTAGCGCGTCTCGAAGCCCTCCGGCGACACCTCTCCGTCGGCACCGAACGTGACCTCACGCAGCACGTAGAAGCGCAGGGCGTCCTCGCCGTAGAGCTCGGCCACCTGGAAGGGCTCGATCACGTTCCCGAGCGACTTGGACATCTTGTGCTCGCCGAGCAGGAGGTAGCCGTGGATGGCCACCCGGTGGGGCACCTCGAGGCCGGCGGCCATCAGCATCGCCGGCCAGATGACCGCGTGGAACTTGAGGATGTCCTTGCCGATCAGGTGGACGGTGGCCGGCCAGAAGCGTCCGGTGAGGTCCTCCCCGTCGCGGGCGTACGAGAGCGCCGTGTAGTAGTTGAGCAGCGCGTCGATCCAGACGTAGACGACCTGGCTCTGGTCCCACGGCACGGGCACGCCCCACTTGAGGCGAGCGCGGCTCAGCGATAGGTCGCGCAGGCCGCCCTTGATGAACGAGAGCGCCTCGTTGTAGCGGACGTGCGGCGTGACGAAATCGGGCCGGTCGGCGTAAAGGCGCTCGAGCGGCTCCTGGAACTCCGACAGCTTGAAGAACCAGTTGTCCTCCTTCTCGATCTCGAGCACGATCTGGTGGATCGGGCAGCGGTTGCCGTCCTCGAGCTCGGACTCCGTCTTGAAGTCGGCACAGCGAGGGCAGTACCAGCCCTCGTAGGTGCCGTGGTAGACGTGCCCGTTGTCGTGGATGAGCTGCACGACCTCTGCCACCCGCGCCATGTGCTCGGGATCGGTCGTCCGAATGAAGAAGTCGTTCGTCACGTTGAGCTCTCGCGCCAGCTCCCTAAAGCGGATCGCGTTGCGGTCCCCGAGCTCGCGCGGGGTGACGCCGAGCTTCTCGGCGGCCTGGGCGACGGGCTCGCCGTGCTCGTCGGTGCCGGTGAGGAAGAACACGTCGTCGCCGCGCTGACGCATGTGGCGGGCGAGCACATCGGCGGCGATGGTCGTGTAGGCGTGACCGAGGTGCGGCTCCCCGTTCACGTAGTAGATGGGCGTGGTGACGTAGTACGACATTCCTCAGCCGATGCTACCCGCGGGGCTGCGCGCGACCCCATTCGCAGAAGGCGGGAGAGGTGGCGTCGGCTCAGCGCCGCGGCGAGCAGTAGCCCGGCGCAGGCGAGCACCATGCCCACGTCCGGACCTCGTGCCGTGGCGGAGGTTCGCGCGGCTGCGCGGGTCCCGGCGCCCGAGTCGAGAGGAGAGGACTCGGGCCCGAGGCTTGGCTGGGTGGCCCCCCGCGGCGCGGCCTGTGGCTCGGGCCCAAGGAGCGCCGGCCGATCCGCGGCTGGGGCTGGACGAGCGGTGGGTCGCCCCACGGCGCGCGGCTCGGGAACCGTGCGCGGAGAGGTCACGGGTGCCGGCGCGGGAACCGCGCGCGGAACCGGAACGGCACGGGGAACCGGAATGCCGCGCGGCGCGGGCACGCGACGCGGTGCGGGCGCCGGCCGCGGCGGCGGGGCGGGCCGTACAACGGGCACGCCGGGCGGCGAGGGGACGACCGGCACCGGCTGCGGCGACGGGGCGGGCGCCGGGCCCGGCGCGGGCTCGGCCGCCGGCGGCGGCGCCGGGAGGAAGTCGAGCGGGTCGCGGTAGTCGTGGCTGGTGCCCGCGTCGCGCACGCCGAAGTGGAGGTGAGGCTGGGCCGCCGAGCGCGATCCGCTCGTGCCGACGGTGCCGACGGCGTCGCCCGCCCGAACCGTCGCTCCCGCGCGCACCTCCGCGGAGGACAGGTGCAGATAGGAGGTGTCGAACCCGTCGGCGGTTCGGATGCTCACCGTGAGGCCCGAGGAGCCCGCCACGCCGGCGAAGCGTACCTCGCCCCCGGCCGCCGCCACGACCGGCGCGCCGACGCCGCCCGCGATATCGATGCCACGGTGTTGCCCGGCGGCGTAGGGGTCGTCGCCGTTTCGGTAGCTCGTGATCAGCTCGCCGCGCAGCGGCCAGATCCACGCCGCGTGGGCGGGCGGACCGAGGGCGAGCAGGATGGCCAGGGCGAGGAGGAGGGTGGCGAGGGGGCGGGGCATGCGCCGACCGTACGGGCGGATCGGCCGGCCGGGAAGAGCGTGTTGCGGTGTTGGTGCGGTGCTGTGGCGGAGACGTAACGGACGTGCGCAAGTCGTTGCGCTTCGCCCCCCTACTCCCCCGCCGTCAGCGCCCGGTACAGGGCGTTCGCGCTCCCACCGGTGAGCTCCGCCACCACCCCCGCCGCCTTGCGCGGGTGGGCGCCGGCGTCGACGAGCCGCCGCAGGGCCTCGAGCCCCGCCGGCGCGTCCGCGTCCGCATCGACCTCGCTGGAGGGCCCCAGGACCAGCACCACCTCACCTCGCGGCGGCGCGTCGGCGTAGCGCGCGGCCAGCTCGGCCGCCGAGCCGCGCACGATCTCCTCGTGCACCTTTGTGAGCTCGCGGCAGACGGCCACCTCGCGCCCCGGCTCGAGCTCCGCCAGAAGCGCCAGCGTGGCCGGCACCCGCCGCGGCGACTCGAACGCCACCAGCGTCTCGCGGCGCCCCTCGAGCAGCCGCCGCAGCTCGCCTTTCTTGCGCGGCAGGAAGCCGTGGAAGTGCCACTCGTCGGCCGGCAGACCGGAGGCCACCAGCGCCGTGATCGCCGCCGAGGGACCCGGCAGCACCTCGACCGGCAAGCCCGCCGCGACGCACCCGCGCACCAGCAGGAAGCCGGGGTCCGAGACCAGCGGCATCCCGGCGTCCGACACGAGCGCCACGACCGCCCCCTCGCGCATGCGCCCCACGAGCTCCGCCGAGCGGGCCGCCTCGTTGTGCTCGTGGTAGGAGACGAGCCGCGCCGACACCCCGTACCGGTCGAGGAGGACGCGCGTGCGCCGGGTGTCCTCGCATGCCACCACGTCCGCCTCGCGCAGCGCGGCGAGCGTGCGCAGCGTGATGTCCTCGAGGTTGCCGATCGGGGTCGGGCAGACCACGAGGCGGCCGCTCACGCGGGCACCACGTTCTCGAGCGCGAGCAGCGCCGCGCCGAGCATCCCGGCCTCGTCGCCGAAGTGGGCGGCCACGATCCGGACCGACTCCCGGATCGGCGGCAGCGCATGGGCCGCCACGACCTCCCGCGCCGGCTCGATAAGCAGGTCGCCCCCGCGCACGGCACCCCCGCCGATCACGATCACCTCGGGGTTGAACGTGTTCGTGACGCCTACCAGGCCGAACCCGAGCCGGCGGCCGACCTCGGCCAGCACGCGGCGCGCCGCGTCGTCGCCGCCGTGCGCGAGCTCGGTCACGATCCCGCCGCTGATCTCTCGCCCCGCCACCAGCCGGCGGCCGAGCTCCGAGTCGGGACGCTCGGCGGCCACCGTCCGGCCGAGCACGCCGATCGCGTTGCCCGAGACGAGCACCTCGAAGCAGCCGCGACCCGGGCAGGCGCCCGGGCAGTCCGGGCCGTCGAGCTCGATCACCACGTGGCCCAACTCGGGCGAGAGCCCGCGCGCGCCCCGGAAGACCTTGCCGTCGATGAAGAGGCCGCTCCCGATGCCGGTTCCGAGGGCCACGAACGCGGCCACGGACGCGCCCCTCGCCGCGCCGGCGCGGGCCTCGGCGAGCATCGAGGCGTTGCCGTCGTTGTCGACCACGACGGGCAGCCCGAGACGCTCGCTCATCAGGTCGCGGAAGCGCACGTCGGCCAGGGGCAGGTGGTTGCACCAGCGCGAGACGCCGGTCTCCCACTCCACGAGCGCGGGGATCCCGAAGCCCACGGCGTCGACGTCCGGCGCCGCCGCGCGGACCTCCTCCACGGCGTCGACGAAGATGTCGAGCGTCTCCTGACGGTCGCCGCCACGCCAGGTCCGCCGGACCCGGTGATGCACCGTCAGCGCCTCGTCCACGACACCGCCGAGGAGCTTCGTTCCACCCGCGTCGATGCCGATCACGCGCCTGGGCGGCATGCGGGTAGATATACAGAGGGGAGTGAACCCGCCCGATCCTGGCCCTCCGAAGTACAAGGTCTACCGCTCCCGCAAGAAGCCGCTCGGGCGGCTCGGGGGCGGCTCCGACCTGAACGCGCTCAAGCGTCGGCTGTCGCGTTCCCGCGACGGCGGCGGCGAGCCGCGGCCCTCGCGCGAGCGGGGCCCGATCACCCCCGGCCGGGTGGTCAAGTGGGTCGCGATCGCGGTCGTGGCCTGGCTCCTGCTGTCCCTGGTCGTGTTCATGATCAGCGCCCAGACGCAGGAGGGCATCTCGGACGAGGCCGAGGCCGCGCTGTCCGGCGGCGGGACCCTCCTCACCGGCAGCACGATCCTCGTCCTCGGCTCCGACGTGCGCACCGGCGACTCGATCGACGAGAGCGCCAGCGGCCCGGGCCGGTCGGACTCGATCATGCTCGTGCACGCCGCCTTCGGGAGCGTGCGCAAACTGTCGATCCCGCGCGACGTGGAGGCGGAGATTCCCGGCCGGGGGCGCGGCAAGATCAATGCCGCCTACGCATTCGGCGGCCCCGCCCTCGCCATCGAGACGGTGGAGAACTTCCTCGGCAACGGGGTCGAGATCAACCACCTGGTGGAGGTCGACTTCGCCGACTTTCCCGCCTTCATCGACTCGCTCGGCGGCATCACGGTCAACTCGAAGTCGAAGATCTGCTCGCCGCCGTTCGACAACTTCTGGAAGGGCATTCGCTTCGAGAAGGGAGAGAACGAGGTGGACGGCCGCCGTGCGCTCGGCTTCGCCCGCATCCGCAAGAACCCCTGCGCCCCGGCCGAGGACGACCGCGACCGGGCCGCCCGCCAGCAGGAGGTGATGAGCGCTATCTCGGGTCAGGTCAAGTCGCCCAGCACGTTTTTCCGGCTGCCGTGGGTGAGCTGGAACGCCCCGCGCGCGCTCAAGTCGGACATGAAGGGGCCGGCGCTGATGGCGCTCTTCACGGACATCGCGAGCGGCGGCACCGGCGATACCGAGGTGATCGAGACCTCGCTCTGCGAGACGACGGGGCTGTGCACGCCCGGCAACCTGTTCGTCTCCGACGGTGCCAAGCGGGACGCCGTGCGCAAGCTGGTGAAGGGGGACTAGGCAGCCGCCAGCCGGCCCTCGAGCTCAGCGGCGAGCTCGCCCATCGGGATCCGCACCTGCTCGAGCGAGTCGCGGTCGCGCAGCGTGACGCTCCCGTCCTCGACCGTCTGGCCGTCGACCGTGACGCCCCACGGCGTTCCGATCTCGTCCTGGCGGCGGTAGCGCTTGCCGATCGAGCCGCCCGCGTCGTACTCGGCCGGCACGCGGCGCCGGAGGTCCTCGTAGAGCTCGCGCGCGAGCTCGGGCATGCCCTCGCGGTTCACGAGCGGCAGCACCGCCACCTTCACCGGCGCCACCTTCGGGGCCAGCCGCAGCACGGTGCGCTGGCGGCCCTCGACCTCCTCCTCGTGGTACGCGTCGCACAGCAGCGCAAGCAGCGTGCGGCCCACGCCGCCGGCCGGCTCGATCACGTGCGGCACGTAGCGCTCCTGGGTCGCGGTGTCCACGTACTCGAGCTTCTCCCCCGAGAACTGCGCGTGCTGGGTGAGGTCGAAGTCGCCGCGGTTGGCGATCCCCTCGAGCTCGGACCAGCCGATCGGGTAGAGGTACTCGATGTCGCTGGTGGCGCTCGAGTAGTGCGACAGCTCGTCGGCACCGTGCGGGCGCAGGCGCAGCCGCTCGGGGTCGAGCCCGAGACCCGCGTACCAGCGCATCCGCTCCTCCATCCAGTAGTCGTGCCAGCGCTCGGCGTCGGCGGGCGGGACGAAGAACTCCATCTCCATCTGGTCGAACTCGAGCGTTCGGAAGACGAAGTTGCCCGGAGTGATCTCGTTGCGGAACGACTTGCCCACCTGGGCGATCCCGAACGGCGGCTTGCGGCGCGCGTACTGGAGGGTGGCCTTGAAGTCGAGGAAGATGCCCTGGGCGGTCTCCGGGCGCAGGTAGACGGTCGAGCCCGCCTCCTTCACCGGCCCGATCGTGGTCTCGAACATGAGGTTGAACTCACGGGCGTCGGTGAGGTCGCAGTCGGGATGGTCGCCGGGCAGCTTCGACGGCGCCTTGCCGCAGCGGATCTCGGGGTTGTTGCCCGTGCCGGCGCGCTCCTCCTCGAGATGGTCGGCGCGAAAGCGAAGCTTGCAGGCGCGGCAGTCCACGAGCGGGTCCGTGAAGCCGGCCAGGTGCCCGGACGCCTCCCAGGCACGAGGATGCTGCATGATCGCCGAGTCGAGCGCCACCACGTCGTCGCGCTCCTGGATCATCGCCTTCCACCACTGCGCCACGACGTTGTTCTTGAGCAGCACGCCGTAGTGGCCGTAGTCGTAGGTGTTGGCGATCCCGCCGTAGATCTCGGACGCGGGGAAGATGAAGCCGCGGCGCTTGCAAAGAGCGACGATCTTCTCCATGGTCACCATCGCGGCCACCCTACCCGCTGGTAGGTTGCGCCCCCGTGGTGGGAACCGCTCTGCGCCCCCTCGGGCACCTTGCCGCCTGGCTGGTATGGCACACGGTGCGCGTATCGCTGCTTCGCGACCTCGAGCGCCCGGAGCCACCGCGCGACGATTGAGGCGCCGCTTGGCACTCCTATACTCGGAGTGCCATGCCCATCTACGAGTACCGCTGCGAGAGAGGCCACACGTTCGAGGTGATGCAGCGCATGACCGACGATCCGATCTCGAGCTGCTCGACCTGCGAGGCGCCCGTGCAGCGCGTGTTCCACCCGGTGGCGGTGCACTTCAAGGGCTCGGGCTTCTACAACACCGACTACGGCAAGAAGAAGCAGGGCTCCACCTCGGAGACGGGCTCCGACTCGAAGCCCTCCTCGGAGTCGAAGTCGAAGGACTCCGGCGACTCGAAGACGACTTCGAAGAAGGACTAGTCGTCGCCGAGCAGCCGGCGGGCACTTGCCACGCCGAGCTCGAACGAGCCCTGGCGATCCCAGTCCGGATCGGAGAGCACCTGGATGCCGAAGCCGTCGCCGAGGGCGAACAGGATCGAGGCCACGGCCTCGGGGTCGGCCTTCAGGCTCACGACGCCGTCGCGTTCCTTCTGGCGCAGCCAGCCCGCGAGTCGCTCGCGCCACTGCCTGTAGAGCTCGGCGAGCTCCGCCCGGATCTCCTCCGAGTGGCGTGAGGCGGAGAGCATCTCGTAGATCACCGCCTGGCCGCCGGCGTCGTCCTCGAGGAACTCGTTGAGCCCGACCACGAGCGCGTCAACGATCTCGTCGATCGAATGGGCGTGGGCGAGACGCTCGTCCATCGCCTCGTTTCGCACTTCGCAGTCGTGGCGCACCACCTCGACCAGCAGGCGCTCCTTCGAGCCGAAGTAGTAGTAGAGGAGACCGCGCGAGACGCCGGCCTCACGCGCCACGTGGTCGAACGTCGACGCTGCCGCTCCGCGCGCTCCCACGCTGGCGCGCATGGCGGCGATGATGCGCTGAGCCTTGTCGCCCTCGAGCCGGCGCGGTAGGTCGACAGAGGCCTCCATCCCTGGGCCGGGATCCTAGCTGGCCGGCCAACCAGATGCGAGGTGGCCCAACGAGAGGGGGCGCCTCGCGGCGCCCCCCTGGGTCAAGTGGTTCCGACCGGTTCGCTCGGACTCGAGCTTTCCGGTTCCGGAGTGGTGCTCGAGGTGTACTCGAACTCCTCCTCCGCGCCGAACAGCGCGTCGAGGACCTTCTTGCGCAGGCCCTCGCTCGCGGCGAGCGCCACAACCGCCCCGACGATGCCGATCAGCAGCACGCGGCTCTTGCGCCGCTTCTTCCGCTTCTTGCCGCGCAGCGAGTCGGCGACCTCCTTCAGCGAGTTCGCGGCGTCCCGCAGCTCGCGCTGCGTCTTCTTGTCCTCGGTCACGGCCTTGACCGGGCCCTTGCCGTTCATCCGCGCGTAGGCCTTGCGCCCGGACTCGAACGCACCCTTGAGGTTCTCGCGCAGCTCCGGGTCGTTGACCAGACGCTGCACGTACTCGTTGGAGCGGATCGCCTTGCCGGCGGCGACCGCTCCGGCTCCGGCCTTTTCGGCCTTCTTCTTCTTCGATGCCATTGCTCTCCTCGATCCGCCTTTGGTGGGGAACACCATACCCGGCTCGGGCAGCCTAACGCCGACGTGGCTTGCGGAGCGCCGCTTCCAGCACCTCGCCGACGTCGTCCACGAGCACGAACTTCATCTTCCGGCGCAGGTGCGCGGGAATGTCGTCGATGTCGTTCTCGTTGCGGCGCGGCACGATCAACCGGTTGATACCCGCACGCTGGGCCGCCAGCGCCTTCTCCTTCAGACCGCCGATCGGCAGCACCTTGCCGGTGAGGGTGACCTCCCCGGTCATCGCGGTATCCGAGCGCACCGGGCGGCCGGTGGCGCGGGAGGCGAGCGCCGTGGCCATCGTGATCCCTGCGCTCGGGCCGTCCTTCGGGATCGCCCCGGCCGGGACGTGCAGGTGCAGGTCGTGCTCGCGGAAGTAGCCCTCCGGCACGCCGTGATCGAGCGACTTGACATACGAGAGCGCGGCCGCCGCTGACTCCTTCATCACGTCGCCGAGCTGGCCCGTGACCTGGAGCTTGCCCTCGCCCGGGAACGAGGTGGCCTCGACGTAGAGCACGTCGCCGCCGACCGGGGTCCAGGCGAGGCCGATCGCCACGCCCGGCTCGTCGGTGCGCTCCTGCACGTCCGCCTCGAAGCGCGGCTTGCCGAGCAGCTCGCGCACCACGCGCGGGCGGATCGTGCGCTTCGACCTCCGCGTTTCCTCCGCGAACTCCCGGGCGACCTTGCGGCAGATCGACCCGATCTCGCGCTCCAGCGAGCGCACCCCGGCCTCGCGCGTGTAGCCGTCGATTATCGCGTCGAGCGCCTCAGGCGTGAACTCGATCTTCGAGCGCCCCACGCCGTTGTGCTCCATCTGGCGCGGCACAAGGTAGCGCTGGGCGATCTCGCGTTTCTCCTCGTGGGTGTAGCCGGAGAGCTCGATCATCTCCATCCGGTCGCGCAGCGCCAGCGGGATCGTGTCGAGCTGGTTCGCGGTGCAGATGAAGAAGCAGCCCGAGAGGTCGAAGGGCAGGTCGAGGTAGTGGTCGCGGAAGGTCGAGTTCTGCTCCGGGTCGAGCACCTCGAGCATCGCGCTGGCGGGGTCGCCGCGGTAGTCGGAGCCCATCTTGTCGAGCTCGTCGATCATGAACAGCGGGTTGGCCGAGCCGGCGTCGCGCAGCGCGCGCACGATCGTCCCCGGCATCGCGCCGATGTAGGTCCGGCGGTGGCCGCGGATCTCGGCCTCGTCGTGGATGCCGCCGAGGCTCATCCGCACGAACTTGCGGCCCATCGC
>DASRIC010000088.1:0-40217 GCA_035650215.1 Thermoleophilaceae bacterium | reverse complement strand
CTCGTGCTCGAGTTCCGCCGCCAGGGCCGTCCTGGCGTCGTCGAGTGCCTCCGCGGCGGCGCGCCGGGCCTCCTCGGCTTCGCGTGCGGCGGACTCCTGCGCTTCCCGCGCCTCGCGCAGACGCGCCTCGGCCTGCTCGAGCTGCTGTTCGAGGGCGGCCACCCGCTCGCTGTCGTCGGAGACCTCGTCGAGACGCGCCGCGAGCTCCTCCGCACGAGCCTGCTCAGCGGCGAGCCGGTCGCGCAGCTCGCCGACCTTCTCCGCTTGCTTGGCCGCCACCCCCTCCAGTTCGCTTGCCTGCCGTTCCGCCTCCACAGCGAGCTTCTCGGCGCTGCGGGTCTGCTGCTCGGCGAGCGTCCGCTCGTGGCGCTCGCGCTCGCGCTCCAAATCCTTCGCGGCGGCAGCGCGCTCTTCCGCGAGCACCTGCTCGGCACGCGCGCGCAGGGCGTCGAGCTCCTTCTCATGGCGCTCCCGCTCGGCGTCGATCTCACTGCCCGTCTGGGCCCGCTCGCTCTCGAGCTGGACGGTCCTGCGCGCCCGCTCGTCGGCCAGCGCCAGTTCGTGCGTCCCCTTCAGGTCGGCGAGCACGCCCTCGTGCTCCGCTTCGGCCTTCGCTACCTGGCGGTCGGCCTCCGTTCGGGTCTCGCGGAGCGCGTCCTCGTGCGCCCGGCGCAGCTCGGCCAGCGCGCGCTCGTGCTCGGCACGGGCGTCGGCGAGATCGCGCTCGAGCTCCTCGACCCGCCCTTCTGGGACGGGAGCCGGTGCGGGCGGCAGGGGGGCGATCCGAAGAGCCTGGGTGCCCTGCTCGCTCGCCTCCTCCTCGGGGGGAACGATCACTGTCCCGATCGTCTGCGGGCCGGGAGCGACAGGCTCCTCCATGAAGTGGAGCGTGTCGAGCAATCCGTCGATCTGGTTGCGCGACGCCACGGCCGGTCGCACCGCAAGCTTCGTCATCACGGCGATGTCGGTGAGCCCGAGCGAGTCCCCCGGGTCGGAGACCGCGACGATCAGCGTGCCCTCGTCGGTGAACCCCACGGGCACTGCCTGGTAGCGCCTTGCGGCGTGCTCGCGCAGCAGCCCGGCCGCCGAGTCGTCGACGGTGAACTCAGACAGGTCGATGTGGTCGAGCCCGTAGCGCTCGGCAAGGGCTCGCGAGAGCTGATCCTCTGTGATCGCGCCCGATTCGAGCAGCACCCGCTCGGGCGTGTACCCCGGGCGGCGCCCCGCCTGGACCGCGTCCTCGGCGACCCTGGGCTCGACGTAGCCGAGCTCCACCACGATATCGCTGAGGAAGCGCCCGCCCGCCCCGGAGAGCGAGGGCGGGGTGACGCCGGGCCCGGACAGACTGCTCCCCGGTACGGCGCTGGGCAGCGGGTCGAGCAGCGGATCGGCGCTCACGCAGCGCTCTCCTCCGCCGCGCTCGCCGAGCGAGCCTCGTCCTCGGCCTGCTGGAGCGCCTCGCGCGCCGAGTTGGCTCCCGCGAGCGCCTTGATCCCGTAGGCGAGCGAGACCGCCGCGGGCCGCGCATCGGCGCTCCGCTCGAGCGCCCGCTCGAAGCGCGTCAGGAAGGCGCGGGCGCCCTCGGGGCCCTTGCAGCCCACGAGCAGGGCCGCGAAGCGGTCCTCGCCGACTCGCGCGAGGTAGTCGGTGCGTCGCACCCCGCCGGCGAGCACCTCGGCGACCTCCTTGAGCAGGAGGTTCGCGGCGGCGTGGCCGACGCGCTCGGTCACCCCGGCGAGCTCGCGGATCTGGCAGACGACGAGGTAGCTGTCGACCGTCCCGCGCTTGCAGAGCTCCCATTCGCGATCGATCGACTCGAGCAGTGCCTCGCAGTCGGGCAGCCCGGTGACCGCGTCCGTGCGGCTGCGGTCGCGGGCAAGCTCCGCAAGCCGGCGGAGCTCGGCCCGGGTGGACACGCTCTCCCACTCATACGACAGAAGCCGGGCGGCCAGCAGCAGCAGCTGGGCGAGCTCGCGCGGCGGCGCCTGGCCTGCGCTGCCCGAGGCAAGCAGGAGACCTACGATCTGGCCGTCGGCGGCGTCGAGCGGAGCCGCTCCCCAGGGGCCGGGGCCGAGGGCAGCCAGCGCATCGCCGTCCACGAGCTGGCCCACCGCGGAGGCGTCGGCCGGAACCTCGCGTGCGAGCGGGATCGAGAGGCCGCGGGCGGCGTGGCCACCGCGCGCGTCGATGACCCGAAACTCGCCGCTCTCCCAGTCGACCTGGGTGAGCACAATCGGCGTCGCGGGTGCCACCGCCTCCAGCAGGTCGAGGATCGACTTTGCCGCCTCGGCGAAGCTGCCGAAGCGCCGCGCGGCGAGCCGCGAGAGGGAATCCAGGAGCTGAGCAGTCATTTCTCTGACTGCTGATCGGCCAAAACGGGGTCGAACTGGACCCCGCGCGACGCTTCTAGAGCGCCCGTCCCACGTCCGCAAGCGCGGCGCGCGCGGCCAGAATGCCGCCTCCCGACCACCAGGTGCCCGCGTCGACGCGCGTGACGCCTCCCGAGCGCACGACGGGCAGCGCTCTCCAAGCGCGGCTCCGCTCGAGGCGCGCCGCCGCGTCCTCGGCCCCGGGAGCCACGGACAGAAGCAACAGCGCGGAGCGCAGGGCGCCGATTCCGGCGGCGGAGATCCGCTTCCGCTCGCCAGAGTGGTCGTCGCCCGACGCCGGACCCTCCACGCCCAGATCGGCCAGCACCTTGCCCGCGAACGAGTCCGACCCGGCCACGAACAGCCCGGTGCGTGCGGCAAGTACCACCGCCACCCGGGTCTGGGCGGCTGCCTCGTCGCCGATTGCGGCCCGGGCTTGGCCGACCCGGCGGTCCCAGTCGGTGAGCAGCTCCTCCGCGTCGTTCGTGCGCCCGAGCGCTTCGCCGTGGAGCCGCAGGTTCAGTTGCCAGCCGGCGCCGCCGGCGTCGGTCGCGATCGTGGGCGCGATCCGGCTGAGCTCGGGGTAGAGCCGCTCCTGCCCTTGGACGCTCGCAAGGATCACGTCGGGGTCGGCCGCCTCGAGCGCTGCCGTGTCGAGGCGGGTCACGGGAGGCGCCACCTCGATCCCGCGCGCCTCCGCGCGCAGGTAGTCCGGCAGCTCCCCGCCCGGCACGCTCGCCCAGACCGGCTCGACGCCGAGCGCCAGCGTGTCGTCGAGCGCGTCGGTGGTGAGCGTGGCGGGCCGCTCGGCCTGCCCGGGAACCTTGGTTCCGCCGATGTCGCCGAGCGCGTGCTGCACCTTGAGCGGGCGCGCGGTCTCCTTGGACTCGTCGAAGCCCGATTCCTGGCAGCCGCCGAGCGCGGCAGCGAGCGCGAGAAGGAGGAGGACACGCCGGCGCACGGCAGGTATTACTAGCGATCGCGATGCCTGAGAACGCCGTGATCGCCCTTTTCGGTCCCACGGGGGTGGGCAAGACCGAGCTCGCCATTGCGCTCGCCGAGCTGCTGCGCGAGCGGGGCGAGCGCCCGATCGCTATCTCGGCCGACGCGCTCCAGGTCTATCGCGGGCTCGAGATCCTGAGCGGCGCGCCGACCGCCGCCGAGCGGGCGCGGCTCGAGCACCGGCTGGTGTCGATCGTGCCCGTCACGGAGAGCTTCTCGGCCGGGCGTTTCGCAGAGCTCGCGCACGGGGAGATCGACTCGGCGCTCGCCGCCGGCCGGCGCCCGATCGTGGTCGGCGGCACCGGGTTGTACCTGCAGGCGGCGCTCACGGACCTCGAGCTGCGCCCGCCGCCGCCGCCCGGGCTGCGCGAGCGCCTGCTCGACGACGCCAGGGAGCGCGGCATCGAGGCGCTCCACGCCGAGCTGGCGGAGCGATCGCCGAGCGCCGCCGCCGCGATCCCGCCCACCGACCGCACCCGGGTGATCCGCGGGCTCGAGCTGCTCGAGATGGGGGAGGAGCCGGCCCCGGCCGGCACGGGCTCGCGCTTGTGGACCGCCGACCTGCGCCACCCGACGCTGCTCACCGGCCTGACGATGGAGCGCGAGGCGCTCCATGAGCGCATCGACGCGCGGGTGTCCGCGATGGTCGGCGCCGGGGCCGAGGAGGAGGTGAGGCTCGCCGACGCCGCGGGCGCCTCGCGCACCGCGCGGAGCGCGCTCGGCTTCGAGGAGCTGCTGCGCGGCGACGTGGACGCGATGCGGCGCCGCACGCGCAACTACGCGCGCCGGCAGCTCACCTGGCTGCGTCGCCTGGAGGGCGTCTGGGTGCTGGACGCGGGCGCCGCCGAGCCGGCCGAGCTGGCCAGCCGGCTGATCGCACGGTAGGTAGCCTCACCCGCCGTGCGCTTCGAGAAGTGGCAGGCGCTGGGCAACGACTACGCCATCGTCGAGGAACGGCAGCTCCCGTTCGAGCTCACACCCGAGCGGATCCGCCGCTTCTGCGCCCGTCACACTGGGGTCGGGTCGGACGGAATCCTGCTGCTGCGCGAGACCGACGAGCGCGGGTTTGTCGCCGAGGTCGTTATCTACAACCCGGACGGCTCGGAGGCGGAGCTGTCGGGCAACGGCGTGCGCGAGGCCGTGATGTACCTGCGCAGGAACGGCTGGACCGAGCACGACTCGTTCTCGGTGCGGACCGCGGCCGGCGAGATCAGGCCGCGGATCGAGGGCGAGCTGTGCACGATGGACATCGGACGGGTGCGCGACCGCGGCAACGGCACGCTCAGCTCCGCCGGGCGCGAGTTCTCCTACCAGGCGCTCGACGTGGGCAATCCGCAGTGCGCGATCGAGTTGCGTGAGGGCCTCGAGGAGCTCGACCTCGGGCGCTACGGCCCGGGGATCGAGCGGCACGAGCTGTTCCCGAACCGAACCAACGTCTCGTTCTGGCGGCGCACGGGCCACGACTCGATCCGGGCGCGCATCTTCGAGCGCGGGGTGGGGGAGACGATGTCGTCCGGCACGGGCGCCGTGGGCGCGGCCGTGGCCGCCGTGCTCGTGGGGGAAGACAGCCCGGTGACCGTCGTGCTCGACGGCGGTGAGCTCGTGGTGGAGGTGGGGGAGGACATGCAGGTGAACCTGACAGGCTGGGCGCGGCCCGTGTACGCCGCGACGCTCAGCGACCGATTCATCGAGGAGTTGAATGAAAGCCAGTAGCCGCCTGGACCGCCTGCCGCCCTACCTGTTCGCGGAGCTCGAGCGCAAGATCCGTGAGAAGCGGGCGGCCGGGGTCGACGTGATCAGCCTCGGTATCGGCGACCCCGATCTGCCGACGCCGGCGGCGGTGACCGCGGAGCTCGGCCGTGCGGCGGGCGACGCGGGTACCCACCAGTACCCCTCGAACCGCGGCCGGCCGGAGCTGCGCGAGGCGTTCGCCCGCTTCTACGAGCGGCGCTTCGGCGTGACGCTCGATCCCGAGACGGAGATCCTGCCCGCGCTCGGGGCCAAGGAGTGCATCTTCAATCTGAACCTCGCCTTCCTCGACCCCGACAGCGTGGCCCTCGCGGCCGACCCCGGCTACCCCGTGTACACCGGCGGCCCGCTGCTGGCAGGCTCGGAGGCGGTGCTGATGCCGCTCGTGCCCGAGCTCGGCTTCGCGCCCGACCTCGACGCGCTCGGCGGCGAGGTGGCCGAGCAGGCGCGCCTCCTCTACCTGAACTACCCCAATAACCCGACCGGCGCCGTGGTGCCGGACGGCCTGTTCGAGCGCGCCGTCGCGTTCGGGCGCGAGCACGACGTGCTGATCGTGCACGACGCGTCTTACACAGAGACCACGTTCGACGGCTACGTGGCGCCGAGCTTCCTCGAGACGCCGGGAGCTCGCGAGGTGGGCGTGGAGGTGTTCTCGCTCTCGAAGGGCTGGAACATGACCGGGTGGCGCACCGCCGCCCTCGTGGGCAACGCCGACGCCGTGGCGAGCTACTGGAAGCTGAAGACGAACATCGACTCGGGCATGTTCGAGGCGCTCCAGCTGGCGGCGGCGAAGGCGCTCGACCAGGGGCCGCCGGCGGAGATGGCCGCGCACTACGAGCGCCGCCGCGATCTCGTCTGCGACGCGCTGCGCGAGATCGGCGTGGAGGTGACGCCTCCGCGCGGCACGATCTACGTCTGGGCGCCCGTGCCCGCGGGGCACACCTCGGCGTCCTACTGCGAGCTGGTGCTCGAGGAGTCGGGGGTGGTCGTGTCTCCGGGCAGCGCCTACGGACCGAACGGCGAGGGCTTCTTCCGGATCTCGCTCACGATCGCGGACGAGCGGCTGAGCGAGGCGGTCGGGCGCCTGCGCGGCAGCCTCGGAGGCTGAGATGCACTACTGCGGAGTGGTACCGATGCGCGACATGCTCCAGGTGGCGATGCTGGAGGAGGTGCGCGCTCCCGAGCCGCCGATCCGGCTGAGCGCGATCTTCTTCGAGCCGGGCTCGGCGGCTCAGGTGGCGGCCGAGCTGCGCTCGCTCGGAGAGGTGGTGGTGGCGGTGGGCGCGCCGCTCCACGAGCCGCTCGAGGGGCGCCCCGGCCGCGACTGCGACGCGCTGCTGCTGCGGCTCGGCATCGGCCCGGAGAAGCCGAGCCGGGTAACCCGCGCGCTCGCCGAGCTGCTCCACGGCATGGCGATCTTCAGGCCTGACGGCGCCGACGGCCACGACGGTCCGGTGGGGGAGGGCGCCTACCACGACGCGCCCGTCTTCGAGACGAACGCCGACGGCGTGTTCTGCGCGCTCCAGGGCCGGCGCCTCCCCGCGCGGCGCCATCCGCTCGGGATGCAGATGCGGATCGAGGAGCTGCGCGGCGACCACGTGCTCGACGAGGGCGGTGAGCTCTGGCACCGGCGTGCCGAGGAGATCGACGCAGCGGCCTGCGCGCTCGGCGCGCACCGCTACGCCGTGGGCCACGCCTGCTGGCTCGGCGACCCCTCCGAGGCCGTCGTGGTGCTGCCGGGGAGCGCGGTGCCGGAGGAGCTGCCCACCCAGGGCGTGCTGCCGCCCGTGGAGCGCCTCCAGCTTCCGCCCGTCACGGAGTAGCTTCGCGCCCGAGCTCCTAGACTGGAGTCGATGCAACGAAGCAACGGCGGCCGCGACGCCCAGACGCGCTACGGCGAGGGCGTGCAGAACCCGCGCGCCCGGCAGCGCGCGTTCTGCATCGCCGCCGGCCCGAGCGACGAGGACCTCGCCGAGCTCAGGGAGCTCCTGCGCACCGCCGGCGTGGCGGTGGCGGGCGAGCTCGTCCAGCGCCGGCGTGAGCCCGACCCGGACCGCTACTTCGGCAAGGGCAAGCTTCAAGAGCTGAAGCGCGCGATTGCGGAGTCGGGCGCCAACCTTGTGGCCTGCGACGACGAGCTGAAGCCGCGCCAGGAGCGCAACCTCGAGCAGGCGCTCGACCTCCCGGTGATCGACCGCACGGCGATCATCCTCGACATCTTCGCCGACCACGCCCACTCGGCCGAGGGCAAGCTCCAGGTCGAGCTCGCCCAGCTCGAGTACAACCTCGCGCGCATGCGCGGGCTCTGGACGCATCTCGAGCGCCTCGGCGCCGGGCGTATCGACGGCGGCATCGGCACCCGGGGACCGGGTGAGAGCCAGATCGAGACCGACCGCCGGCTGGCGCGCGACCGCATCGCGGCGCTCCGGCGCCGGCTGCGCGGCACGCGCGCCTCGCGCGACACGATGCGGCGTGAGCGCGACCGGGCCGCGCTCCCCACGGTGGCGCTCGCCGGGTACACGAACGCAGGCAAGTCGACCTTGCTGAACGCTCTCACCGGCGCAGAGGTGGGCGTGCGCGACCGGCTCTTCCACACGCTCGACCCCACCACCCGCTCGTTCGAGATCTCCGGGCGCACGTACCTGGTCACGGACACCGTCGGCTTCATCCGCAAGCTGCCGCACGCGCTCGTCGACGCCTTCTCGGCCACGCTCGAGGAGGCGCTGGGCGCTGACCTCGTGGTGCACGTGGCGGACGCCTCGGCGCCGGAGGAGGACCTGCACGAGATGCTGGCCGCGGTCGAGGACGTGCTGGCCGAGATCGGCGCCGACGAGCGCCCGCGGCTGCTCGCGCTCAACAAGATCGATCTGGTGAGCGACGAGCGCCGGCGCGAGCTGTCGTTCCGCTTCCCCCGGGCGGCGCAGGTGTCGGCCGTGACGTGCGAGGGGCTCGACGAGCTGCGCGAGGGGATCGAGTCGCGCTTCCTCGCCACGCTTCGCCCGATGGAGCTGCTCGTGCCCTACGAGGAGGGCGGCAGCCTGTCGGAGCTGCACGACCTGGCCGGCGAGCTCGAGCGGGAGGACACCGCCGAGGGCGTCCGCGTCCGCGCGCGCGTACCGGCGGCGGTGGCGCCACGCTTCGAGCGTTTCGCGGGAAACGGCAAGCGCGGGTAACTAGCGCCGGTCGCCGCTGCCCTGGAGCATGCCGCGCTCGCGGCGCGACAGCAGCTTGTGGAGGTTCTCCTCGGCGATCTCGTCGAGGTCGAGGCCGGCCTCGGTGGCCAGCTGGGCGAGATACCAGAGCACGTCGCCGAGCTCGGCGGCCAGTGCCTCGCGGCGCGCCGGGGTGAGGCGGCCGCCGTCGTCGCGGATCGCCTTCTTCACCTTCTCGGCGGACTCGCCGGCCTCGCCGCAGAGGCCGAGCGCGGGATAGGTGAGGTTGGCTCCCGCGTTGGGGTACACCGCGGTGGCTCTCGACAGGCGCTGGTACTCGGCAAGCTCCATATGGGAGCCAAGTTAACGTACAGTGGGGACGTGCAAGCGCTCGCCGTGGAGCGCTCGTCGGTTGACGGAATCGACTTCGTCGCCGTCGAGGGGGAGATCGACATCGCGACGTCGCCGCGTCTCATTCCCGTGCTCAACCAGGCCGTCAGCGACGGCGCGGGTCCGCTGATTGTGGACCTCAGCCGCGTGGGGTTCATGGACTCGACCGGGCTCGGGCTCCTGATCAACGCCAAGCGCCGCGTCGACCGTCGCGGAAACGGGTTCGCCGTGGTCTGCCCGCCCGGCCCGCTGTACCGCGTATTCGAGGTCACCGACATGGTCGGGATCCTCGGCGTGAGCACCGACAGGGAGGGCGCGATCGCAGCTGTCGCCCGCCCGCGGGCCCGCTTCACTTAGCGGGCGCTCCTGCCGATACGAGTCGGGTATGGAAGCCCAGGTTGCCTCTGCGGGGCCGTTTCCCGTGCCCGGACTGATTCCTCCCACCAAGCGCACCGGAGTCAAGCGCAGGATCGGCGATGTGATCGTCCAGCTCGGCTTCGCCGAGCGCGAGCTCGTCGAGCGGGTGGTGAGCGAGGGCCGCGCGCAGGGAATGCCACTCGGCCAGGCGTTGATCGAGGCCGGGATCGTGAGCTCCGCCCAGCTTGCCCAGGCGCTCGCCGAGCGCAACGGCCTCGACTACGTGGACCTCAACAGCTTCGACGTCGACAAGGGCGCCACCGCGCTCATCGACGTGCTCCAGGCGCGCCGCTACCAGACCGTGCCGGTCGCCTTCCTCGGCGAGCGCACGCTGCTGGTGGCCACCGCCGACCCGGCCAACCTGCTCGCGCTCGACGACATCACGATGGCCACCGGCTACGAGGTGCGCCGCGCGGTCGCCTCGCCGGAGGACATCGAGGCGCTCGTCAGCTCGCTCTCCTCGCTGGCCGAGTCGGTGCAGCAGGTGGTCGACGAGACCGACGAGGAGGCGGATCCGGCGCAGGTGATCGAGCTGCGCGAGTCCGCCGACGAGGCGCCGGTGGTCAAGCTCGTGCACTCGGTGATCGCGGACGCGGTGCGGCGCGGCGCCTCGGACATCCACTTCGAGCCGCGCGCCTCCGACATGCGCGTGCGCTTCCGTGTGGACGGCGTGGTGTTCGACTCCACCACCGTCCCGCGCCATCTCGCCGCCGGGCTCGTGTCGCGCATCAAGATCATGGCCGAGCTCGACATCGCCGAGCGCCGGCTGCCCCAGGACGGCCGGATCGGGCTGTCGGTCGACGGCAAGTACGTCGACCTGCGCGTGGCCACCCTCCCCGTCGTGCGCGGCGAGGCGGTGGTGATGCGCATCCTCGACAAGGACAACGTCGTGATGGACCTCGACCTGCTCGGCATGGAGCAGGACGAGCGCGAACGCTTCGAGACCGCGGTCGACGCCACGCACGGCGCGGTGCTCGTGACCGGACCGACCGGCTCGGGCAAGACCACCACGCTGTACGCCGGCCTCATGGAGGTGAACACGCCCGAGCGCACGCTCATCACCGTCGAGGACCCGGTCGAGTACGAGCTCGAGGGCGTGAAGCAGGTGCAGGTGAACGTGAAGGCCGGGGTCACCTTCGCTCACGGGCTGCGCTCCATGGTCCGCGCCGACCCGGACGTGATCATGGTCGGGGAGGTGCGCGACCGCGAGACCGCTCAGATCGCGATTGAGGCGGCGCTCACGGGCCACTTGGTGCTAACCACGCTGCACACAAACGACGCGCCGCTTGCGGCTGCGCGCATGATCGAGATGGGCATCGAGCCGTTCCTCGTGGCCTCGGGAATCGAGTGCGTGGTGGCGCAGCGCCTGGTGCGCCGCCTGTGTGACTGCTCGACCTCGATCAAGCTCTCGAAGGACGTCCTCGCCGAGAACGGCTTCGATGTGCCGCGCGGCTTCACGGCACGCGAGCCGGTGGGCTGCGTGCGCTGCGGGCAGACCGGCTTCCGCGGCCGCATCGGGATCTATGAGGTGATGCCTGTGAGCGACGCGATCAGGCGGCTGATCCTCGACCACGCCAGCGCCGACCAGCTGCGCGCGGTGGCCCGCGAGGAGGGCATGCGCACGCTGCGCGAGGACGGGGTCGAGAAGATCAAGCGCGGGGTGACCTCGGTGTCCGAGGTGCTGCGCGTGCTCGGGACGACCGGGCGCTGAGCGCGGCCTCAGGCCGGTACGCCGGCCGCCCGCCGCGCCGAGGCGTGCGCCGCGGCCTCCACCTCGTCGCCGGGCAGCGGCTCGAGCTCGAGACCCAGCGCGAGCTCGATCAGGCGGTCCGCCAGCCAGACGTTCTTGGGGAGCAGCGGGCCGTGCAGGTAGGTGCCGATCACGCCGCCCTTGCGCACGCCCTCGAAGCCGTCGCGGCCGTTGTTCCCATGCCCCGCGAGCACCCGTCCGAGCGGCTGCTCGCCGGCGCCGAGGTAGGTGCGCCCGCCGTGGTTCTCGAAGCCGGCGATCACGCGCGGGCCCGAGCCCAGGTCGGCCTCGATCGCGCAGTTTCCGATCAGCCTCGGCCCGGGCTCGCGCACCGTGCGCAGTTCCACGAGGCCGACGCCCGGGAGCAGCTCGCCGCCGAGCTCGTAGGAGTGGCCGAGCAGCTGGTAGCCGCCGCACACGGCCAGCACGACGGCGCCGCGCCCGGCCCCGGCGTGGAGCGCCTCGCGCTTGGTCTCCGCCATGTCGTGCGCCACGGCCACCTGGTCGCGGTCCTGGCCGCCGCCCATGTAGAAGAGGTCGTGAGCGTCCGGGTCGAGCGGCTGCCCGAGCGTGACCGACGAGTGTTCGAAGCCCAGGCCGCGCCACTCGCACCGCGCCCGCAGGACCGCGATGTTGCCGCGGTCGGCGTAGATGTTCATCAGCTCGGGGTAGAGCGAGCAGACCCTCAGCGCCGGCATACGACCACCATGCTGCCGATGTGATCGGCGGTCTGCGGGATCCAGCGGCGCCCCTCCGGCTCGAGGCCGGCCTCGCGGGCCTCGGCCTCGAACTCGTCGACGCTCACCAGGTCGAACGCAATCGGCGCGATCTCCTCCTCGAGCGCCCCCTTCGGCGACACGGCCTGACGCCGGCGCTCCACGACCACCTGGCCCGGCTCCTCGCGCACCATGACCGGCTGGCTCGAGAACACCCAGCCGTCGCGCTCGATCATGTCGGGGTAGGGGGGCGAGGTGTCCTCCTCGTCGACCGCGTCGTACGGGTTGGTGAGCGCGGCCGCGAAGCGCCCGCCGGGATGAAGATGCCGCTCCACGCGCCGAAGCATGGCGATCCGCTCCGCGCGGCCCCCGAGGATTTGAGCCAGCTGCATCGGAGCGAGGATCAGCCTGAAGCGCCGGTCGAGCTCGAACGAGCGGGCGTCCGCAGCGATCGTCCGGACGCCTGGGGCGCGCTCCGCCAGCGCCGCCAGCAGCTCCGGATCGGAGTCGAGCGCGTGGACCACGTGCCCGCTCGCCTGCAGGTCGCGCGCCACGCGCCCGGTGCCCGCCCCCAGGTCGAGGATCGGGCCACTCGCGGTGGACGCCAGCTCGCGCCAGAGCGCGAGGTCGGCGGAGTAGCCGCCGTTCTCCACGTCGTGCCAGATCGCCGCGCGGCCGCTCATTCCGACCAGCGCCTCGCCAAGCCACGGCGCGCCAGCAGGTCGCGCAGCTCGAGCAGCGCGGTGTAGGTGGGGAGCGCGAACACGCTCTCTCCGGCGGCGCCCGCTAGCGCGGAGTCGAGCGAGGAGCCGAGGTCCCGGTCCACGGTCAGCTCGGCGTCGATGCCGGCGTACTTCAGGCGCAGCGCCATCTCCTCGGCGCGCGTGCCGGAGCAGGTGACCCGCCGTACGCGGCCGCCGAGTACCTCGAAGTCCGCGTCCCAGACCCAGGAGATGTCCCGCCCGTCGGCGGTGTTGTCGTTGAGCGCGATCCAGAGGTCGAGCCGCCCTTCCTCGAGCAGCAGCGTGCGCAGCACCTCGTTCGCTCCGGCGGGATTCTTGATGAGGAGGATCGAGACGAGCCGCCCGTCGATCGGGATCGTCTCGACCCGCCCGAAGGAGCCGGAGAAGCTCGTCAGCGCGTCGCCGATGGTGGCGAGCGGGACGCCCAGCTCGAGGGCCGTGGCGGCAGCGGCCACGGCGTTGTACACGTTGTAGAGCCCGGGCACCGGCAGGCGCACCGACAGCTCGCCCTCCGGGGTGCGCAGGTCGACCAGCGAGCCCGACATCCCGTCGAGCTCGACTCGCGTGGCAGCCACGGCGGGGCGCGGCCGCTCCCGGCCGCAGTTCGGGCAGCGGTAGCGCCCGAGGTGCCCGAGGTAGATCGCCTCGTACTCGTAGGCGTGCCCGCAGTTGCGGCAGTGCTTGGAGTCGGCGGCGTGCTGCATGCCGAGCAGCGCCTGGCTGTCGTCCTCCACGCCGAAGTAGGTCACGCGCTTGCGACCGCGCCCGAGGTCGGCCACGAGGGGGTCGTCGGCGTTCAGGACGAAGCTCGCCCCGCCGTCGAGCTCGGCTACGAGCTCGGCCCAGCGGTCGGCCAAGAGCTCGAGCTCGCCGTAGCGGTCGAGCTGGTCGCGGAACAGGTTCGAAAGCAGGAGCAGGCGCGGGCGCAGGTCGCGCGCCACGCTCGGGAGCCAGGCCTCGTCGACCTCGAACAGGCCCAGCTGGCCGGGGCGGCGGCCCGCGTCGAGCAGCGCGGTGGCCACGCCCCAGGCCATGTTGGAGCCGGCGCGGTTGTGGACCACCGGCCTGCCGGAGCGCTCGAGCGCGCCGGCCAGCATCGCCGAGGTGGTCGTCTTGCCGTTGGTGGCCGACACGAGCAGCGAGCCGTCGTCGAGCTCCGCGGCCATCTTCGCGAGCGCGCCGGGCGAGAGCCTCAACAGCATGCGCCCGGGGGCCGTGGTGCCACCGGTGCGGCCCACGCGGCGGCTCGCGGCCCGAGCCGCGCGGGCGAGTGCGCGCGCCGGCCGGTACATCAGGCCGGCGCCACGACCCGCAGGCAGCGCCGCTCGACGCGCACGGTGGCCGGCGTCGCGCCGATCGGGTCGCCGTCCGCATAGATGACGAACGGGCGGTCGGAGGCCACCTCGATCTCCGCGCCGCGCAGGAACTCGACGTGCTGGGAGTCGAGATGAGCCCCCTTGAACAGCTTCGGCAGCTCGCGGAGGAATGTCAGCTTCGAGGCCCGCTTGGCGAGCATCACATCGAGCAGCCCGTCGTCGAGCTCGGCTTGGGGCAGCACGTACATGCCGCCGCCGTAGGCGCGCGAGTTGCCGACCACCACCGAGTAGCCGGTGAGCTCGTGGCGGTTACCGTCCACGCTGACCGTGAAGCGTGCGGGCTTCCAGCTCACCAGGGCGCGCAGGGCGGCGTAGAGGTAGACGGCGTCGCCCTTTACGAAGCGCGCCTCGTTGGCGATCCGGTTGGCGTCCGAGTCGAAGCCGAAGCTCGCGATGCCCATGAACGGCGTGCCGTCGACGCTCGCCACATCGAGCAGCCTCTCCACCCCCTGGACGGCCAGCCGCGCGGCGGCCCCCGGGTCGTCTGGGATCTCGAGCACGCGCGCGAGGTCGTTGCCGCGCCCGCAGGGGATCAGTGCCACGGCGCTGTCCGTGCCCCGGAGCGCGCCCGCGAGCGGCCGCAGCAGGCCGTCGCCGCCGAGCGCCACCACGGTCTCACCGCTTGCCGCGGCACGCATTGCTTCCTCGCCGGCGTGTTCGATGCTGCGTGTGGTAACGGTGCGGTGCTCGACCCCGAGCGCGTCCAGCTCGGTGTGCACCGCGGGCAGGGCGCGGAGCGCCTTACCGCCCCCGGAGGCGGGGTTGACCAGCAGCGCGAAGCCACGGCTCACTCGGCGGCCGCCGCTGCTGCTTCGCGTGCGCGCTCGGCGGCCGCCTGGCCGCGCTCGGCGCCTCGCAGATGAGGCGTATGGTCGACCTTCTGGATCCGCGCATTCGCGACGCGCTCGTCGCCCAGCAGGCGCTCTGCATGCGGCTCCTCGAGGTCGTCGGGATCGAGCACGAGGAGCACGTCCTGCTGCACCGTGTGCCAGGGCTCGTCCGTGACCCTCTCCGAGGCCACGAGCAGTTGACCGGGGCGGGCGAGCCAATGCAACTCGAACAGGCCGAGGCGGTAGGCGAACAGCCGCTCGCCGTCGGTGAACAGCAGGTTGAGCCCGGAGAAGGGCGAGCGCGCGACTGCGGTGGCGATAGTGCGCCGAAGGCACTCGACCGGGTCACCCGGGTCGTAGTCGTGCATCAGCAGGTTGAACAGGTACTCGCTGTCCGTTGCGCCGCGGGGGCGCCGCATGCCGGGCTCGAGCAGGCGCGGATAGCGCAGCACCGTGCCGTTGTGCCCGAAGGTGTACGGGCCGAGCTCGAACGGATGGGTGTTCTCGAGCGCGAGGTCGCCCATCGTCGCGCGCCGCACGTGCACGTTCACGATCCGCCCGCGCAGGTCCGTGGCGGCGACGAAGTCGTCGTCCGCGTAGGCGGCCTCGGGGAAGCGCACGAGACGCGGGTCGCAACCCTCGGGCCGCTCGTACACGGCGATGCCCCAGCCCGAGTCGTGCTCCTCGGACTGGCGGATCAGCGGATTCCTGGCGTCGAGCAACTCGTGCCGGACGGAGACCGGCTCCGAGCTGACGCAGCCGAACACACGGCACATGACGGCTCGCAGGATACCGGGGCGAGATTCCAGGGGCGGCGACTTACCCCATCATGGAGGCCCGTTCGCAGGAACCCAAGCGCATCTGGTGGGCACGCCCGCGCAAGCTCTGCGGGCTCGAACGGCCGGGGGGAGGGGGGAGGAGTCACCGCCCCGAGCGGCGCGACGCGGAGATCGCCTACCTCGTGGCCCGCGGCGTGCGGCTGTGCGTGTCGACGATGCCCACGCGCCACAACCTGGCGGCCTACGAGGCGGCCGGGCTGGAGTGTCACCACGTGCCGATGGGCGGTACCGCGGACGGGGCCGCGGCGCTCGACGAGCTTCTGCCGCTCCTGCGCAGGCGGCTGCGGAGCCCCGGGGCCGTGGCGGTGCACGGCAACCGCTACACGGACTTCGCCGCCGCCGTCTGCGCGGGGCACCTGCACGACGTGCGGGGCATCGCCCCGGCCGACGCCCTGGCGAGCGCCGCCCGCGCCGGTCTCACGGTCACGCCCGCTGCGTGCGCGCTGCTCGGCGTGGTGCCCGGGGAGGTGCAGGAGCGCCTGCAGGCCTCCCGGTCGAGAGCGTGACGGCGCGCATCATCGGCCCCAGCGATCCTGCTGACGCCCTCGCGGCTGTAGCGCAATCTGCGGCTCCGGCGTCCCCGGCCCGAACGTACGGCAGGTCGCCTGGCGAGGGCACACACCGTGGCCTGCAACGCAGCAGTAGCCTGAGCCCACCCGGTCCTGCCCCAGCTGACCGCCACCGCAGACAAGGAGGCGCCCGATGACCACGAAGGCCGATTTCAGTGAGGACGAGTGGGCCACCTTGGTGCGGTCGCCGATGGTGGCCGGCGCGGCGATCACGCTTGCCGACCCAGGCGGCCCGATCGAGGTTTTGAAGGAGACCTCCGCGGTCCTCAAGGTCGTCACCAGCTCCTCGATCGAGGAGCGCGACGATCTGGTGGCAGCGCTCGCACGCGACGTGCGCGGGCTCGCCGAGCAGCGCAAGAACCCGCTCGGCGACTTCAAGCCCCGGGGCGCCCTGGCCGCCAAGGAGATCATCGACGAGATATCACGCGCTGACGAGATCGTCAGCGCAAAGGCGAGCCACGAGGAGGCAGACGCGTTCCGTACCTGGATCCTGGAGTGCGCGCAAAGGGCTGCCGAGGCCGCAAAGGAAGGCGGATTCATGGGCTTCCGCGCCGAGCGCGTGAGTCAAGGCGAGAGAGACATGCTCGCGCAGCTCCGCTCGGCGCTGGGCGCGAACGGCGCCTGAGCGAGACGCGCGCGCCGGCGGGGGGCACGCTTCTCCTTGGCGCGCCAGAGCGTACAAACTGGCCGGTCCCGCTCCAGCCGAACCGGCGCTGATATCTCTACCGGGCGCAGCGACTCCGAGCCATCCCAAACCTCAGCGGCGCCCTTCACGATCGCGAAGAAGACAGGAGCCCTCAGGCGGCCCGGCCGGCCACGAGGATCTCCGCCAGGCTCGGGGCCACGGCCACGGGCGGCGGCTCGAAGCCGTCGAGAGCGGCCGCCGCCGCGGCGTCGTGCGCCACCAGCGCCGCGTCGATCCCGGCGGCCTTCGCCGCGGCCAGGTCGGAGTCCACCCGGTCGCCCACCACGAGCGTGCGGCCGTCGCCCAGCCGGTCGAGGGCTGTGAGGAAGAGCTGCGGCATCGGCTTGCCGACCAGCTCGGCGGTTGCGCCCGAGCCGTACTCGATAGCGGCGAGCACGGCGCCCGTGCCCGGCCACGGCCCGTCAGGCTGCGGGTACGTGGGGTCGCGCGCGGTTGCGAGCAGCTCGGCGCCGCGGCTCACCGCCTGGATCGCGATGCGCAGGTCGTCGTAGGTGAGCTCGGTGGTGCCGGCCACGACCACGACCTCGGAGCGTGAGGCGAGGTCCGTTCCGTTCAGCACCCGCAGCCCGGCCTCGGTCACGTGGCGGACCATCGCCTGGGTGCCCACCACGAACGCGGTCCGCGAGGCGCGGGTCTCGGCGAGCAGGTGCTGCATCGCGCCGCCCACGGTCACCACGTCCGCGAGCGAGGCGCGCACGCCGATTCGCCAGAGGGCGGCCACGAGGTCCTCGCCGGGCTCGTAGGCGTTGTTGGTGGCGAAGGCCACGCCCTTCCCGGCGGCGCGCAGATCCTCGAGGGCCTCCGCCGCACCGGGGAGCGCCTCGCCGCCGATCCAGACGCAGCCGTCGAGGTCGACGATGAACTGGTCGTAGGCGCTCGCCAGGGGGGTCAATGGCACGTCGCTAGCCTACGACGGCGTGGCTCGCGTGCTCTCCCTGGCCCTCTGCCTGCTCGCGCTCATGCTCGCCGCCTGCGGTGACGACGACTCGGGATCGGACAGCGGATCGGGCTCCGGCGGCGCCTCCGCCGACACCGAGCGCGCCGCGAAGCCGAAGGCCGAGGAGCCGACCGAGGGCGCCGGCTGCAAGAAGGTGGCGGCGCCCAAGCCCAAGCCCGACGGCGGCGCCAAGAAGCCGGATATGAAGCTCGACCCCGCCAAGACCTGGCAGGTCGACATGACCACCAGCTGCGGCGAGATCACCATCGAGCTCGATCCGAAGACCTCACCGAACACCAGCGCGTCGTTCGTGTCGCTAGCCCGGAGCGGGTTCTACGACGGCACGACGTTCCACCGGATCGTCCCGGGCTTCGTGATCCAGGGCGGCGATCCCACGGGCACCGGCACGGGCGGACCCGGCTACTCGGTGGTCGACACCCCGCCGTCCGACGCCGCCTACACCGAGGGCGTGGTCGCGATGGCCAAGACCGGGGCCGAGGCGCCCGGGACGTCGGGCAGCCAGTTCTACATCGTCACCGCCTCGGACGCCGGGCTGCCGCCGGACTACGCGCTGCTCGGGAAGGTCACCGACGGCCTCGACGTGGTGCTGGCGATCAGCGAGCTCGGCGACGCCGCGAGCGGCGAGTCGGGCACTCCGCTCAGGCCGGTGGTGATCGAGGGAATGAAGGTCCGTGAGTCCTGAGCCCGCGCCCGCCGTGTTCGACGTCGGCGAGGCGGACTTCGAGCAGCGCGTCCTCGAGCGCTCGCGCGAGCTGCCGGTGGTGGTCGACTTCTGGGCGGCTTGGTGTGCCCCGTGCCGGCAGCTCACGCCGGTGCTCGAGCGCGCCGTGGCCGAGCGCGCGGGGAGGGTCGAGCTGGCAAAGGTCGACGTCGAGGCCAACCCGCGGCTCCAGGCCGCCTTCCGCGTCCAGGGGATCCCGGCCGTCAAGGCATTCCGCGACGGCCGCGTGGCCACGGAGTTCACAGGCGCGCTACCGCCGGTCGAGGTGGCGCGCTTCTTCGATGGCCTGGTGCCCTCCGAGGCGGACGACCTGGTGGCGGGCGGCGACGAGCAGGCGCTGCGGCGCGCGCTCGAGCTCGAGCCCGGTCACCCCACCGCCCGCCGCGAGCTCGGCCGGCTGCTGCTGGCGCGCGGCGACACGAGCGAGGCGGTGGAGCTGCTACAGGGCGCGGCGGGCGACTTCGTGGCGGAGGGCCTGCTAGCGCGGATCGAGCTCGCGGGCGACGAGAGTCTCGCGCCCGCGCTCGAGGCGTGGGACGCGGGCGACCCCGGCGCGGCGCTCGAGGGCCTCCAGGCGGCGCTGCCCGGCGCGGGCGAGCACCAGGACGCCATCCGGCGCGTGATGGTCGCGATCTTCACCGAGCTCGGCGCGGACCACCCGCTCGCGCGCGAGCACCGGCGGCGGCTCTCGGCGGCGCTGAACTAGCCGCCGCGCGCGGCCTGGGCGCGGGCCTGCCTTCGCCTGCCCAGGAACACGAGCACGCCGATCGCGATCACCACCACCAGGAAGCCGAAGAACACCGAGCTTCCGGTGCCGAGGCCGCCGAACGGCAGCGAGAGCAGCTTCACGAGCCCGAAGCCGATCGCGAGCAGCACGATCACGAGCAGGATCAGCAGCAGGATGCCCCGGACGCGCGCCACGATCCCGGCGCTCTGGGGCGGGATCAGGAGCCCCATCATGCGGAGCATGAAGAGCTGGCGGCCCGACGGCGCCTGCTGCCCGAGCCGCTCCATGGCGTCCTTGAGCTCGTCGGGCCGGCGCTCGGCGAGCGCGAGCGACGCCTTCATCATCTGCCGCAGCGCCGGGCGCTCCTGCGGGTGGCAGCCCGCCAGCGCCTCGTTGAAGTAGGCGCGCGCGGCCTTCACGTCGTACCGCTCGGCCGCGCGAGCGCCCAGGATCGCCTTGGCGGCAACGCGGTGCTTGGACTCGCTCTGCAGCTGCTCGTCGGTACGCGACTCGAGCTGCGGGATCGCCGCGAGCGCGCCCACCTGCATCTGCATCTTGATCTGCTTCTGCTTCGGCACGGGTCAGAGAGTCTGCCAGACGTTCGGCCGGCAACGCGACGGCCTTTCCGTTTGCGCGCGGGCGCCGAGGGGGTACAGGTGAGGCATGACCATCGCGATCATCGTCGGCATCTGCATCATCCTGCTCATCCTGGGCTTCCTCGTGCCACGGCTCTCCCATGGCCCGCAGCGCGGCGTCGATCGCGGGCTCGGCAAGGGACAGCGAGCGGGAGGCAAGGCGCCCGGCCTGATCGGCAAGCTGTTCTCCAAGTCCTTCGGCACCTCGCGCAAGGCGACGAACAAGAGCGCCTCGACCGGCCGCCGCGCGCGCGGCAAGCTGCCGCTCTAGGAACCTCTAGGGACGGTCGCGCGACTCGGTCTCCGGGCCGGGCGAATCGTCCTGCTCGCCGCCCTGCAGCACGTCGAGCTCAACCTCGGCCGTGGGGGGGTCGTGCGCCTGGGTCGGAGGCTCGTGGGCCTCCGTGGGCAGGCCCTCCGCGGCCGGCTGGAGGCTCAGGGGCTCCTGGGGGGTGGCGGGCTCCTCCTCGGCGATCGGGTCGGGCGGCGTGACACGCTCCATCGCATCGTCCGCCGTGGCCAGCACCTCGTCGGCCAGCTGGCGGATGTCCTCTATCAGCCGCTGGCGCTCTTCCCAGAGGAGGCGCGTGTCCACGATCACCTTCTCCGAGAACTCGTCGGCCTGGCGGCGGACGATGTCCGCCTCCCGCTCCGCGCGCTGGATGCGCCCCTCCGCCTGGGCGCGCGAGCGGGCCGCGATCTCGTCGGCGGTCTCGTGCGCTCGCTGGAGGATGCCGGCGGTCTCCTCGCCGACCTCGTCGAGGGCGCGCTGAACCACCGTCTCGCGCGACTGGCGCGCCTCGAGCTCGGTCACGACCTCGAGCATCTCCTCCATGAACTCGTCGACGGCGCGACGGTCGTAGCCGCGTACGGCGACTGGGAAGCTGCGCTCGCGGATGCGCTCGGCGGCGTTGCGCCGAAAGCGCGGTGTCTGGATCTCGGGCGTTTCGGACTCGGACATTCCTCGCAGTATGCCCGGCGGGGCGGCCGCGTTACCCCTTAACCCGCGGACTTGACCCGGAACCCCGTGCTGCTGCGCCCGCGTGTGAACGTGCCGGTTTGCGCGTTCAGCCGCCAGGGCGAGGCGAGCACGCCGTCGACATCCTGGAGGAACTGGGCGAACAGCCGCGAGGCTCCCTGGCAGCTCAGGTTCGCGCCACGCAGGACCGTGATGATGTACGGGCCTCGCGGGAGCCGCAGCGAGCCGATGCGGTCGTTGTTAAGCACGCGGAACGTGCCGGGGCAGCGCGCTCCGTCAGCCGGATGGCGGCCGCCTCCGCCGTTCGGGGGCACGGGCCCGCCGAAGGGCTTGACGCGGAAGCCCACGCCCGTCGCGCCCCTTCGGAAGGTCCCGGTCGCCGGGTCGAGCAGCCAGGGCCGCGGCAGCACGCCGTCGAAGTCCTGGAGGAAGCGGGCGAACAGGGCCGAGGCTTGGGAGCAGCTGATGTTGCCGGCGGACAGCAGCGTGATGCGGTAGGGGCCGTTGGGGATCACGAAGCTCCCGATGTGGTCGGTGTGGAGCACCGTGAAGGAGGCCGGGCAGGCGAACTGGCCGTGGCTGCCGCCTCCGCCTCCGCCGCTGTGGCCGCCCGCCCGCGCGACGCTGAAGCCGGTGAGGCCCCCCGAACCGCGGGTGAAGGTCGCCGTGCCGACGTTGAGCACCCACGGGCGCGGCAGCCGGCCGTCCCAGTCCTCGAGGAACTGGCGGAACAGGCTGGACGCCTCGGCGCAGCTGAGCCCGCCGCGCACGCTGATCGTGTAGGGACCCGCCACGAGCGACAGACGGCCGATCTGGTCGTCGTGGAGGACGTCGAAGGTCGACGCGCAGGGCGAGCCCTGGTCCTGGGCCATCGCAGGCGCGGGCACGAGCAGAGCGACGACGACGGCGAGCAGCAGCGCGAGGCGAATCCGTGGCGATTGCATGCCGATCAACGTAGCTGACGGGGGAGTCATACGGCGATCAATGAGCCGAAAACGGCCTGGTTCGCCTGCTCACCAACGCTCGATAACGGCGGTTATGGAAACTCAGGAGCGGTCAGCCATGGCCAGCTTCAGCCGACGGCGGCCTCGGCGCGATCGGCGGCCCGCGTGACCGGGCAGCGGCCCACGGCGTGCCCGCACGCGTGGGCGTCGCAGAGCCGGCACACGTGGCGCGCCGCCTCGCGGCCGTCGACGACGCCCTCCAGAAGCTTCTCGTGCAGGCGCGTCAGCTCGGCGCGCTCCGCCTGGCTGAGCGGAGCCAGGATCTCGAGGAGCGACGCCTCGCGAGCGGCCTGGATGCGGGCGGCCACTGCGCTCCCGTCGTCCGTCAGCTGGATCGAGACCGAGCGGCCGTCGAGGCCGGGCGCGCGCTTCACGAGGCCAGTCTGCGAGAGCCTGTCCGCCAGCCGCACTGCGGCCGAGTGCGTGAGTCCGAGCGCCCGCCGCAGAGCGTCGATCGACGAGCCGTCGAGGTAAGTCGCGAGCGCCGACAGCGCGGCCGGTGCGGTGCCCCCGTGCCCGGCGGCGAGCTCCACCGCCCCGTCGACCCGCTCGCTCACCGCGAGCGAGACCGTGCCCAGCAGGTTGGCCTCGCGAGCAGGCTCCCCCGCGGCCGGCGTCCCATCGTCGCCCACGGCCAATGTATGACTCATGCATGTAAGATACCGCGAAATGCCCGACAATCCCTTCGCGGCGCCACGCGAGCGACAGGACGAAAGCTACGACCCCCTCCCTCCCCTGGTGGACCTCCCGGCATGGGTGTGGCGGAAGCTGCCGCGCGCCGGAAAGGTGGGGCTCGCGCTGCTGCCGCTCGTCGTTGTCGGGCTGATCATGGCGCTCGCGCCCGGGATCAACGAGACGAAGGACCGAAACGCCCGCGCCGAGCAGCAGCAGCAAGCGCGGGTCCGCGCCCAGCACGAGGCGCGGGTTCGCCGTGAGCAGCAGCCCCGCTTCGCGGCCGGCGCACCTGCCGCGGACCTGGCGGAGCGCGGCCGGCTGCTCGACGACGCCGCGGCCTCCGTCGGGGCGGATGCTCGCGAGCGCGCGGCGAGCGGCGAGCTGCGCCGCCCGGTCAAGCGCGTGGAGTGTGAGCCCTACCCCCGCACGGTCGCCGGCAAGGGTGCCCACCAGAGCCTCGAGAGCCGCTACGGCCGCTACTCCTGTCTCGCGATCACCGCGCAGTTCGGCGGCAACGAGCTGAGCGAGGCGAGTGACATCGGCTACCCCTATCGCGTGCGGATCGACTTCGAGACCGGTCGCTACGGCTTCTGCAAGGTCGTCGGCCGGCCCGGCGAGGGGCTGCTGAGCGGTCGAGCGGCAATCCCGCTCGCACGCGGTTGTGGCGGGTCCTGACCCGCGCGATCTGACAGCCTGCGCCCACGATGGCCGACATGCAGCGCGACAGGCCGCTCTCGCAGAGCGATCTCGACCCCGATCCGCTCGCCCAGTTCGCCGGCTGGTTCGAGGAGGCACGTGAGGCCGGGGTCTTCGAGCCCGAGGCGATGGCGCTCGCGAGTGCGGGCCCGGACGGCGCGCCCTCGGTGCGCATGGTCCTGTTGAAGGGCTTCTCGGAGCGCGGGCTCCAGTTCTTCACGAGCTACGAGAGCCGCAAGGCCGGAGAGCTCGAGTCGAACCCGCGCGCCGCGCTCCTCTTCTACTGGCCGCAGCTCGGGCGCCAGGTGCGGATCGAGGGCCCGGTCGAGCGCGTGGAGCGCTCGGAGACCGAGGCCTACGCGCTCGCCCGGCCGCGCCTGAGCCAGCTGAGCGCGCTCGCCTCGCCCCAGAGCAAGCCGGTCCCGGACCGTACCTGGCTCGAGCAGCGGGTGACTCAGCTCGACCAGGAGTACGCCGGGCGCGAGCTGCCGGTCGGCGAGCACTGGGGCGGCTACCGCCTGGCCGCCGAGGCATGGGAGTTCTGGCAGCACCGGGACAACCGCCTGCACGACCGCTTCCGCTACGAGCCCGACGGCGCGGGCGGCTGGCGGGCGCCGCAGCGGCTCGCGCCGTAGCGGCTACGTCGTCCACGGATGGGACCGAACGCATCGCGCGGCCGGCGGCGAGCGCCGGGCTCTCATCCGACGCGCGCGAGTGCCGGTCAGGCCAGGGGTGCCGAAACCGGCTGGCCCTTCGGCGGGGCGCTCCGGACCGGGGCAGATGCCCTCTGCCGCACGAGCAGAAGAATCGCCACGATGAACAGGGCGAGCCCCACGGGGCCGAAGGGCGGCTCGTGGATCGCGATCAACGGCAGCGAGAGCAGCATCAGCACCACGGCTGCCCAGCCCACTCGGAATGCGCGGCGCAGGGCGACCGCGGCCCCGATGATCCCCACAGCCAAACCGAGGCTGCCGACTACCGACAGGACCGCGATGACGCCGTTCTCCGCGTACGAGTCGATGAGATCCCGTCCCACCGCCTGCTGGGCCTCGGGTAGCGCGTTGGTCTCATGGGCGAGGATGCCGGTTCCGACGCCGAGCACGAGCTCCCATGCCGCGTAGAGGCTCGCGAACACCGCCAGCCCGATCCTGCTGATGGTCGCTGCGGTGCTCTTCACCCCTCGCAGGAGCAGGTAGACGACGCCGGCGAACAGCGGCACGAAGATCCCCATCCCGAGGTGAACAGTGATCCAGGCGGTCACGTGGTCGCCGATCAAGTCGCTGAAGTCGCCGGCGCCGCGAGGGTGGAAGAGAAGCAGGATCGCCCACGCGGCCGGAACGCCGATCATGAACGCGAGCTCTCGAGTGGTGAAGGGCCGGCCCTGCGCGGTGCGTGCGCCGTTGGAGGCCTGGGCCTGGACCGGTACAGAGGTCGGCTCGGCGTGGGTGGTGGGCGTGTTCATGGTTGTTCCTTTCGGAGGGCTTGGTCGAAGAAGCGGGTGATTCGCTGCTCGTACTCGCGCGGGCGCGCGTCCTGCGCGCCGACGTGACCGGCCTCCGGGACGCCCCAAATGAACTTGGGCCTGCCCGCCTCGCGGTAGTAGGCCTCGCTGAACCTCTTCTCGTCACCGTTGTCGACGTTGGGCGCGTAGATGAGGAACATGGCCCGGGGTGCAATGTCGTCGACCTGGTCGATGATGTGCTCGGGCGGGGAGGCATTCGAGAAGACCGCCGTTCCCGCGGTGAGGACGGTGTTGACCCAGATCGGTCCCGAGGCGCCGCCCGGAACACTGGCGAGCTCGCTCCCGGAGCGGGCGGTCGCGCCCTCTGATACGACGGCGGCCAGGTCCTCGCTGCCCGCAGCGGTCTGCAAGAAGGCCTCGCCACCCACCGACAATCCGATGCCGCCGATCCGGCCGGGCTCGACGTCCGGGCGCTCCTTCAGGAACTCGATCGCCGCCAGCAGGTCCTTCTCGCCGCCATCCCACGCGTAGGGATTCGGATCGCCGTCGCTCTCGCCCTCGCCGCGGCGGTCGAAGATCAACACGCCGTAGCCGTTGCGCGCCAGCATGCGAGCCGGATCCTGGGAGCCCTTGCGGCCAAAGGCGACGATCACCGCCGCGCCGTTCCGCGACGGCACATACGAGCCCTCCAACGTCAGCCCGTCGCTCGTGAGCAGCTGCACGTCCTCGACGCCCGGGCTGGCGAGATCGATATCTTCGACCGGCGGGCGCGCGACGTGGGTGCCCACGTAGGAGTACCCCACCCAGAACAGGACAGCGGCAAAGGCCACGAAGCCGGCAACACCTATCGCCGCCCGTCGCAGGCAGCGTCGCCACAGGGCACCCTCGCGCCGGCGAGTCCGCCACAGCGTCACCACCCCGAGCCCGAGCAGCACCGCGCCCGCGACGAGGGAGAGGAGCCCGGTGAAGTCGTCCCCCGAGGGGCCCACCTTGCTCGTGTAGTAGGCGCCCTCGATGCCGAACACGATCCCGAAGAACCCGACCACGAGCGCGATCGCCGCGCGGCCTCCGGCCCGCACGCGCACGAAGGCGGCCGCGGCCAGCGCCAAGGCCCCGAGCGGCACGAGCCCGCTGACCAGGTGATCGCCGGCGGAGGTCCCCGGCTGTGGCTGCACGAAGGAGTCGTCGACGACGTGCAGGGCGATGACGCCCAGAGCCGCCAGGAACAACGGCTGCTCGCGCGGCCGCCGCGGCGCGGAGGGCGTCGGCCCCCCCAAGGGCGCGGCCGGCTCGACCGGCGGTCGGGTGACGGTCATAGCTAGCGGTGCGCCGGGACGGGCTCCTCGGTCGGCTCCTCCTCCTTAGCCTCCTCCTCCCCGATGGGAGGCACCGTGGCGTCCTCGGACGCGACGTGGGGGATCCATTCGAGCCAGCTCGGCAGGTACCAGTTCCAGTCGCCGAGCACCCTCATGGACGCCGGTAGCAGGACGCCGCGGATGATCGTCGCGTCGATCAGCACGGCCGCCGCCAAGCCCACGCCCATCTCCTTGAAGTCGATGAAGCTCAGGGTGACGAAGACCGAGAACACAACCACCATCACGACCGCCGCGCTGGTGACGGTGCCGGCGGTGGAGGAGATCCCGTATCGGATCGCCTCGGTCGTGCTCATCCCGCTCAGGTACGCCTCGCGCACCCGGGACAGGATGAACACGTGGTAGTCCATCGAGAGCCCGAAGAGGATCACGAACAGGAACAGCGGCAGCCACGAGGTCACGCCCCCGTTCGACGTGAAGCCGAGCAGGCTCTCCCCCCAGCCCTCCTGGAAGACGAGCACCAGGATCCCGTACGCCGCGCCGACCGAGAGCAGGTTGAGCAGGATCGCCTTGATCGGGATCACGATCGACCGGAACGTGAACAGCATCAGGAGAAACGCGAGCGAGAAGACAAACCCGAAGACGAGCGGCAGTCGGTCGCTCACCAGATCGCGGAAGTCCTTGGACTGGGCGGCGGTCCCGCTGACGTTCACGGTCGCGCCGTCAACCGCGCCGACCGTGGCAGGGACGATCTGGTCGCGGACGACGTTCAGGGCGTCGGTGGCTTGCTCGTCGTTGCCGCTGCCCTCCGTGGGAATGGTGATGAGCGCTACGGTCCCGTCCCGGCTGTACTCGACCTCGGTGCCCTGAAGCAACTCGAGGCTACCGTCGGCCTGCGCCCGCAGGTCGGCGATGGCATTCGCGGCGGGCCCGGTGCGGACGTCGGCGGCCTTGACGGCCACGTCCACGGTCACCGCCTCCACGGGGAACGCCTCGCGGACCCGGTCGAAGGTCTTCACCACAGCGAGATCCTGCGGCAGGTCGTCGGTGGTCGTGACCGCCAGGTGCATGTTGAACGCCGGGATCGACAGGACCACGAGGGCGCCCCCGGCGATGGCTATGGCGGGCCACGGGTGGCGCATCACGCGATTCACCAGCCCCGACCAGAAGCGGGACTGCCCCGCCGGTCGCCGGTAGCGCTTGAGGACCGGAATCTGGCCCTTGTCGATGCGGTCACCGAGCCAGGCGAGCACCGCGGGAAGAACCGTCAGCGACGAGGCGATCGCGATCGCGACCACGAGGATCGTGCCCTGGGCGAACGAGATGAACGTCTTGTCGCCGGTCAGGAACATTCCCGCCATCGCGGCGATCACGGTCAGGCCCGAGATCAGCACGGCGCGGCCCGAGGTGGCGGCGGCGACGTCGAGCGCGGAGCGCTCGCTGCGCCCGGCGGCGCGTTCCTCCCGCTCGCGCCGCAGGTAGAAAAGGCTGTAGTCGACGCTGACCGCGAGCCCGATCAGGAGGATCACCGACTGCAGGTTGCTGTCGATCGGCGAGAGGTGGCTTGGGAGTGCGACCAGGCCGAGCGCGGCCATTACGGTGGTGACCCCCAGCAGCAGGGGCACGAGGGCGGCCACCACCGCGCCGAAGGCGATGACCAGTATCAGCAGGGTGAGCGGGAAAGACAGCAGCTCGGCCTTGCCGAGATCCGAGGTGAAGGTGTCGTTCAGCTCCTTGTTCGAGCTCACGCTGCCGAACTGCTCCACCCGCAGCTGAGGATGTGCGTCCTGAATCGCGGACACGGCCTCGTCCGTCGGCTCGAGCCGCTTCGCCGCCTCCAGCGAGTCGCCCGTGATCTGGAAGTCGACCAAGGCGGAGTGCTGGTCCGCGGACACCGGCGCCTCTCCGTTGAGCGGCGATGCGACGTTCGTTACGTCCTCGGTGCGCGAGAGACGTGCCGTTGCCTCCTCGATCGCCGCCGTGAACTCGGGATCGTTGACCGTGAGCGTCGTGCTCTGGATGAGCAGGTGCTCGTCGTTCGGTCGCATTCCGGCGTCGTAGAGGGTCTGCTCCGCGCGGTGCGACTCCCCGGAGTAGAGGTCCGCGTCCTGGATCATGCTCTTGCCCACGGCGTTGCCCGCCAAGACCGCCACGACGACAAAGGCGAGCCAGCCGAAGATCGCGGTCTTACGGTGCTCGGCGCTCCAGTGCGCAGCGCGTGCGGCGAGGTTGCGGGACCTCTTCACGGTGTCTCCCCCTGTGGCAGTTTGAGGCAGTGGGGGCAGCCTCCAGTCTGCGAGTCGCTGGGTCATCAGGGGAAACCCCTGAGATTTGCCGTTAGCTCATTCAGGGGATCTCAGTGGCCCGAACGGGGGACACCTCCGTGCGTGCCGCGACGTAGCCCGGAAGGCAGGCGAGCGCCTCGTCTCCCGTCGCGGCCTCCACCTCCCACCAGATCCGGTGGCCTCCGTAATGGCACGAGGCAATCGTCGACCGATGGCGCAGCGGGCTCTCGAAGGCGTTGAACGCCGCGAATACCACGCCGCAGTCGGCGGCGGAATGGCTGTGCTCCAGCAGGAAACGCGGCATCTGGCTACAGCATCGACTGCCGATCGCGACTTGGAATCGGGGGAAACCCCTGAAAGGCCGCAACGGGCCCGGCTAACCCGGGTAGGCTTGCCAGGGACTCGCATATGCCAGAAGCGGCTGCCCCACTTGTGGGGCGTGAGCAGGAATTGGAGGTCATCGAGCAGCTGCTCGAGGGGACATGTGCGGGCAACGCGCGCTTCCTCGTCGTCAGCGGGGAGCCCGGCATCGGCAAGACCAGGATCCTCGGCGAGCTCCTCCGGCTGGCCGGTGAGCGGGGTTGCCTAGCGCTGCAGGGCAGCGCCGCCGAGTTCGAGCGCGAGCTGCCGTTCGGACTCGTCGTCGATGCCCTCGACGAATTTCTCGAGTCGCTCGATCCCCAGGGCTTCCAGCGGTTGGCCACCGAAGACCTCGCCGAGCTGGCCGGCGTGTTCCCCGCGCTTCGGTCCCTCGATCCGGGATCCGATCAGCCCAGCACCGCGGCCGAGCGCTTCCGAGCGCACCGGGCGGTCGGCGCGCTGCTCGAACGTCTCGCCGATGGGCAGCCCGTGGTGCTGTCGCTGGACGACCTGCACTGGGCCGATGGCGCATCACTCGAGTTGTTCTCGCACCTGCTCAGGCGCCGGGCGCAGGGCGCGGTAATGGTGGCGGCGAGCTACCGCCGGGGACAGGTCGACCGCACGCTGGTGTCCGCGATCGAGCGTGGGCTGCGCGAGTCGGACCGGCGGATCGATCTCGGCCCGCTGCCCCGGGCTCATGCGCACGCGCTCGTCGGCGGGGAGCCGACAGCCCAGTTCGCCCACGTGTACGAAGCGAGCGGCGGCAACCCGTTCTACCTGCTCGAGCTGACCCGCCTGGCGGGCGATCGCCATTCACCTGGCTCTGACGGCGACGGGCTCTGGGTGCCCGGAGCTGTGGCGGCGGCCACCGTCGAGGAGCTGGACTGCCTCTCGGCGCTGGGCCGCGACCTTGCCGAAGCGGCCGCGGTGGCCGGGGACCCATTCGAGCTGGACCTCGCCGCCGCCGCCGCGGACGTCGACGAACCCGATGCACTGGACGCGCTCGACGAGCTGATCGAACACGGACTCGTGCGCTCTACGAGGGTGCCGCGCCGGTTTCGCTTCCGCCACCCGCTCGTCCGAAGGGCGGTGTACGAGTCGTGCTCGGCCGGGACTCGGATCGCCGCCCACCGGCGCAGCGCCCAAGCCCTTGCCGCGCGGGGGGCGCCCGCCGCCGCACGCGCCCACCACGTACGGCATTCCGCTCAGCATGGGGATCCCAATGCCGTCGCCGTGTTGCGGGATGCGGGCGAGGCGGCGGCCAAGCGCGCGCCCGAGAGTGCGGCGCTCTGGTTTGGCGCGGCCCTCGAACTCTTGCCGGAGACGGCCCAATCCCCCGAACGTCTGGCGCTGCTGATGGCGTTCGCCGGATCGCTGGCCGCGACTGGCCGCTTCGAGGAGAGCCGCGCCGCCCTCCTCGAGAGCATTGACCTGACATCCGACGCGGACAGGACGTTGCGGGTCCGGCTCATCGGGTCCTGCGCCGCCGTCGAGCAACTGCTCGGACATCACGACGAGGCGCGTGAGCGGCTGACCGCGGCGCTGGCTGGGCGCTCGGGGAGCACCACCGCCGAGGCCGTGGAGCTCATGAATCGCCTGGCAGCCGGGGACTTCTACCGAATGGACTACGAGGGGATGCGCGGCTGGGGTGAGCGCGCCCTCGCTGTTGCCAAGGACATCGACGAGTCGCTCACGGTTGCGAGCCTGGCCGTGCTCGCAGTGGCCACCGCATTCACCGGACCCGTTTCGGAGGCCAAGGCCTACCGCTCGGCAGCCGCGGCACTCGTGGACGTTCTTCCGGACGACAAGCTGGCGAGCCGCCTCGATGCAGTGACCAGCCTCAGCGCTGCCGATCTCTACCTCCACCGCTACGACGATGCTGCCGCGCACGCGAAGCGAGGCCTGGCCATCGCCCGCGCGTCGGGCCAGGGCGAGGTCGCACCCTTCCTGATCCCGGTGCTCGTCACGGTCCTGCACACCACCGGAAGGGTGAGCGAGGCGGCAGACCTGCTGGAGGAGGCGGTCGAGAGCGCGAGGCTGTCCGGCAACCTGGAGGCACTCGGCTGGAACCTGCTGAGCCGGGCCTATGTGGCCGTCGCGGCGGGCGACCTCGGGCCGGCGGTCACGCTCGCCCGAGAGAGCGTGGACGTCACGCGAGAGCTCGACGACCGCCTCGTGTCGACCTATGCCAGATGGGCCCTCGCGACTGCCCTCCTCGAGACCGGGGACTCCGGCGGCGCGATTGAGACCCTCCTGGCGGCCGCCGAGGGTGAGGAGCTCCCGCGCATCCCCGAGCCCTGGCGAGCGCACTACTTCGAGCTACTGACGCGCAGCTGGCTCGCGCTCGGCCGGCCGGTCGAGGCGACTCGCGCGGCCACTCGTGCCGCAGCCGTCGCCGAGCGGGTCGGCTTCAGCGCCGCGACGGCCATGGCCGAGCGGGCGGCCGCCGCCGCCGCCCTCGCCGCGGGCGACCCCGCAACCGCCGCCGACCGCGCCATCGCAGCCGCCGCCGCCGCCGACGCGGCCGGCGCCCGCGTGGACGCTGCGCGTGCACGCACACTCGCGGGACGGGCGCGGGCGGCGGCGGGTGAGCCCGAGCTCGCCATTGCCGTGCTGGAGAAGGCTGCCCAAGAGCTCAGAGCGTGCGCGGCCCGTCGCTACCTGGAAGAGGCCGAGCATGAACTGCGGAAGCTGGGGCAACGCTTCAGCCGCCGGACCCTCCCGCGCAACCCCGACGGCGAAGGAGTGGACACGTTGACCAGGCGCGAACTCGACGTCGCCCGGCTCGTCGTCGACCGCCAGACCAACCCCCAGATCGCGAGAACGCTCGTCCTCAGCGAGGAGACCATCGAGACCCATATGCGCAACATCTTCCGCAAGCTGCGAGTGTCGTCGCGAGCCGACGTCGCCCGGGCGATAGAGCGCTGGGCGGACAATGCCGCCCTTAAGAAACGGGGGGCCGGGTAGGGGCAGGTTAGTGACGGGGTCCGCCCTAGTGGGGTTCGCGTGCGCCGTTCTGTCGGCGCTCGGGACGAACCTGGCCTTCCTGTTCAAGCATCGCGGCGCGGTTGCGGCGCCCGACGTGGACATGCGCGAACCGATACGGAGCGCGATCGACCTCTTCCGCTCGAAGTGGTGGACGATCGGCTGGCTCGTGGCGGCCGTCGCCTTTCTCGCGCACGTCGCAGCGCTCTCGCTTCTGCCGCTCTCGCTCGCCCAGGCGGTGCTGTCGGGCGGCCTCGTACTCCTCGCCGTGCTGGCGGAGCGCTTCTTCGGGTTTGAGCTCGGTCGACGGCAGTGGGTCGGGATCGCCCTGGTGGCCGTCTCGCTCACGCTCCTCGCAGTTACCGGGAAGGGCTCCGACGGCGACAGCTCCGACTACTCCGTGCCGGCAATGATCCTCTTCGAAGGCGCCGCGGTCGCCCTGGGACTGCTGCTGATCTTCTCCCATCGCATCCCGCGGATCAGAGCCCAGTACGGAGTCCTCCTGGGTGCCGCGGCAGGGCTCGGCTTCGGGATCTCCGACGTGGCGATAAAGGCGCTGAGCGAAGATCTCGAAAGCGGAATCTCCGGGCTTCTGAGCCCCTGGACCGCGCTCATCGTCATAGCCGCGGTCGCCTCCTTCTTCGCTTCCGCGCGGAGCCTCCAGGTCGGCGACGGCGTAGCCGTGATCGCGGTGACCTCAGTCGCGGCCAACATGTCCACGATCCTGGCCGGCGTCGTGGTCTTCGGTGACCCGGTTGGTGACGATTTCCTGGTGGTGGCGGCGCGGCTCACGGCGTTCGTCCTCGTGCTCGTTGCCGCGACGCTGATGCCTGCGCCGGTGCGTGCGGGAGAGGCGCTCAAGGAACCGAGCGCTGAGCGCGCCCGGCCCTCGCCCACTTCCGCCTAGAGGGGGGCCGCGTCCCCGCCGATGTGACCGCGGACGAGCTCGGCGATCTCGGCCGCGTGCCGTGGCGCCAGCCCGCTGATGACGCCCTTGCCCGAAGACGTCGAGAGCGCGAGGCGCGCCCCGAACCACTTCCCCTTGAGCTCCACGGAGGAGATCTGCTCGTACGGGAAGGAGAGCGTCCGCCGCACCGAAACAAAGAGCAGTCGCTGGTCGGTGGCCACGATCACCCCGTCGTGGCCGGCGCTGATCCCCGGCGCCATGTCGATCACGTCCTCCCCGTCGTGAACGAGATCGCTCAGCTGGTGGATCAAAGCGCGCGTCTCCTGGACCGCACGGCGGTCCGCGAGCGCTTCCCCAAGGTCCTGGTCGGTCTGCTCGGTCTCCGCACGAGCCGCCTCACGGATCACGTCCACGTTGCGCGCGGCGAGCTCGATCTCCTCGGCCAGCCGGCGCACCTTGCGCTCGTCACGGTGAGGGAAGGCAACCTCGCGGCGCCAGTTCGGCGCCTCGATCGTGAGGATCGTCTGGCCACGGTGGAAGCGGCCCGCGTCCGGTCGAGCCTCGATCCGAGCTCTCACCTCCGGCGTGAGCTCGTGGTTTCCCTCCTCGGTGCTCACACAATCGGCATAGAGGATCACGCGGTGACCGTAGGCAGCAAGCGGCTTGGCGGTCTTGGCCGCCCGCAGTTGACGTTCGGCAAGCTCGATCGCGCGATCGTGCTCCTTCTCGGCCTGCCGCAGGGCGCGCTGGGCGGCCGCGATCTCGTCGTGCTCCTCCCGCAGCAGCTCCCGCAGCGGCCTGGCCGCGATCTCGATGGCATCCCGCTTGCTATCGGAGGCTGCCATGAGCCCGACACTAGACAACACCCGGATCAGCGACAAGCGACGAGAGGAGCCGGGGCTCAGTTCGCGCCGGTCAGCTCGATCGCCTCGCGCATGCGCTCGAGCTGCGAGTGGATGCGCCGGCGCATGCTGCGTCGCAGCACCGGGCCGCCGAGCGCGAAGACGACCGTCGTGAGCGGGCTGTCGGAGCCGGCGTCGATCGTCTGGCGCACGCGCGTGCCCTCGGGCGCCTCGGCGAGCTCGAGGGTGCCCTCGAACGGGAACGGCCCGCTCACCGTGCGAACGACCTGCCGGCGCGTCGGCCGGCGCTCCACGATCTCGTACTCGATGTCGTGCACGGCGCCGGCGTAGTCGTACTTGCTCGTGAGACGCGCGCCCTCCTCCAGGCGCCCGCGCAGCTCCACGTCGTGCACGCCGTCGAGCCAGTTCTCCCAGTTGCGCGGGTCGGACGCCCAGCGCCAGACCGTCTCGAGCGGACGCTCCACGATCACCTCAGCCGCCGCCTTCATTCGTCGGAGTACGGCTGGATCGCCATCCCGTGGTTCCGCTCGCGCATGCCGAGCTCGTAGGCCGCGCCGCGGGGCACGTCGAGCTCCCAGCTACGCCCGCCGCGCGCGCCCTCCACGATCAGGCGCATGTCCGCTATCGAGCAGTTCACGGTGTGGTGCTCGGACCCGTCGGGGTCCGCGTAGGTCCAGCCGACGAAGCGCTCCCGCGGCGCAGAGACAGTGCCGCGCACGCGCATCCCCCGGCCCGCGAGGACGAAGGCGCAGGAGTCGGGAGACTCGTCGACGACGACCCTGCGCCCCGGGCCGCCGAGCCGGTGGCGCTCGCCCGCGAGGCTGAGCGCGCCGCTCGCCACCCACGGCGTGGTGAGCGGACCCAGCCTGACCTTGCCGATCGCCGCGTCGAGCCAGTCGCCGTCGGCGGTCAGCCCGTGAAGCCAGATCCAGCGCTCGGCATGCTGGGCGCCCCAGTTGTGGCCCGCCATGCCGCGCCAGCCTTCGACCGGGATCTCGCGTCCGTCGACCGACAGCCCGCCGTCGAAGCGGGCGCCGGGCGCCGGGGAGAGCAGCTTGGTGCGCGGCAGCGGGCTCCTGTACATCCAGGGGCGAGGCAGGTGGAAGAGCGGCGCCTCCTCCCCCTCGAACGTGAGCTCCCAGCCCACATCGCCGGCGATCGAGCCGAGCGCCGATCCCGCGCCTATGCGGGCTTCACCGATCGTGAGCCAGCCGTCCCCGGCGGCGCTCGGCGCGGCCACGGTGACCTTGGCGGCGCGCGGGCCGGCGGCCTCGAAGAGCGTGAACCAGAGCGAGCCCGTGGGCTGAGCCCCGGGGCGCTTGTGCACCGTGTAGCGGATCCAGGCGCCGAGGGGTTCGTCCGGATGGCAGAGCTTCAGGTAGAAGCTCTCGTAGTGGCCGGCCTTGTCCGGGACCGCGGTGAAGCGGGCCTCCGTGGGGTCGACGGCGCTCACCGCGGCGCAGGCTATTGCTAGAACCCCCGGAATGGCCGACGAACCAGTTCTCGTGATCACGGGCGCCAGCTCCGGCATCGGCGCCGCAACCGCACGCCGGGCGATCGAGTTCGGCAACCGCGTGGTGCTCGCCGCCCGCTCGGAGGAGGCCCTCGGCGCGCTCGCGGACGAGCTCGGCGGCGAGGAGAAGGCGCTGGCGGTGCGCTGCGACGTGACGAGCTGGGAGGACCAGCAGGCGCTCGTGTCCACCGCGCTCGAGGCGTACGGCCGCCTGGACGCCTACTTCGCGAACGCCGGCTTCGGCGCCAAGCGCGGCTTCCTCGAGGAATCCGTCGAGCACTGGAAGTCGATGATCGACACGAACGTCCTCGGAGCGGCGCTGTCGATCCGTGCCTCCCTCCCCCACTTCCGGCGCCAGAACCGCGGCCACCTGATCCTCACGAGCTCGATCGCCGGTCGCCGCGCGCTGCCGGGCTCGCTCTACTCCTGCACGAAGTTCGCGGTCACGGCGATGGGCGAGGCGCTCCGCCAAGAGGTCTCGGACACCGACATCAAGGTCACGCTGGTCGAGCCGGGCATGGTCGACACCCCGTTCTTCGAGAACCGCGTGTCGAATGCGCTCGAGGCCGACGACGTGGCCCGCGCCGTGCTGTTCGCCATGACCCAGCCGCCGCACGTGGACGTCAACGAGATCCTGGTGCGGCCGATCCACCAGGGAAGCTAGGTTCGTCGAGTCACCAGCAGATCAACGTCCCGGAGTAGTTGCCAGAGGCCATACTCCGGGACGTTCATCGACCCAGCCGGACCGCCGCGTACCTTGGACCTGTGCGAGTCGCGCACGTTGACATGGACGCCTTTTACGTCAGCGTCGAGCTGCAGCGGCGTCCCGAGCTCGTGGGCCTGCCCGTCGTGGTGGCCGGTAGCGGGCCGCGGGCGGTCGTGACCACGGCGAGCTACGAGGCGCGCAAGTTCGGCGTCTTCTCCGCCACCCCCGCCGAGCGGGCGCGGCGGCTGTGCCCGGACGCGGTGTTCATCCCGCCCGACTTCGAGCTCTATCGCGCCCGCTCGCGCGAGGTTCACGCGGTGCTGCGCGCGCACGTGGAGCGCGTCGAGTCGGTGGGGCTCGACGAGGCGTACCTCGACCTCAGCGGCATCGAGCGCTACCGCGCCGCGGCGCGGCGGGTCAAGGAGGCCGTGCGAGCGGAGACCGGCCTCACCTGCTCGATCGGCATCGGGCCGAGCAAGCTCGTGGCCAAGGTGGCGAGCGACGCCGAGAAGCCCGACGGCTTCGTCGAGCTCACGGCCGAGCAGGCCCGCGAGCGCTTCGCACGCGCCTCGCCGCGGCTCGTGCCGGGCATCGGCCCGAAGACCGCCGAAAAGCTCGACTCGCTCGGCATCAGCACGCTCGGGGCACTCGGCGCGACCGCCGACGAGACGCTGGCGGGCTGGTTCGGCGCGCGCCTCGGGCGACACCTCGGTGCGCTCGCGCGCTTCGAGGACGAGCGCGAGATCGAGACCGTACGGCCGGCCAAGTCGGAGTCGCGCGAAACCACCTTCGACCGCGACCTGCACGGCCTCGGGCAGCTCGAGCCGGTGCTCGAGCGGCTCACCGCCGAGCTCTGCCAGGCACTCGCCCGCCAGGACGCCCGCGGGCGCACGGTCGGGATCAAGGTGCGCTTCTCCGACTTCTCGACCGTCACGAGGGCGCGCAGCCTGCAGGCCCCGGTAAACGAGCTCGACAGCGTGCTGGGCGTGGCGCTCGAGCTGCTCAGGACGCTCGACCCGCGCCGGCCGGTTCGCCTGCTCGGCGTGCGGGTCGCCGGACTCGACGAGGCGCCGCGCGCAGCCCCGGCCGCGCCGGACTCGCAGCTCTCGCTCTCGCTCTGAGCCCCTGCGATACGGTCAGCGCATGTCCTCGGATCGCCTGACTGGTCTCGACGCATCCTTCCTCCATTTGGAGGACGGCTGCTCTCACATGCACGTCGCCTCCGTGATGCTCTTCGAGGGCCCGCCGCCCCCGTATGAGGACCTGCTGGAGGCGATCGAGGCCCGCCTCTCGCTCGTGCCGCGCTACCGCCAGCGGCTCGCGTTCGTGCCGCTCGGGCAGGGGCGCCCCAAGTGGGTAGACGACCCGCACCTGAACCTGCGCTACCACGTGCGCTCGACGGCGCTCCCCTCCCCCGGCTCGGAGGATCAGCTGAAGGCGCTCGCCGGGCGCGTGTTCTCCCAGCAGCTCGATCGCGACAAGCCGCTCTGGGAGGTGTGGCTCGTCGAGGGGCTCGCGGACGGCCAGTTCGCGATGCTCTCGAAGACCCACCACGCGCTCGTGGACGGGATCTCCGGCGTGGACATCATCTCCGTGCTGTTCGACACCTCGCCCGAGCCGGCCGCGCCGCCCGACCCGGGCAGCCGCTGGCTGCCGCGCCCGCTTCCCTCGAGTGCCCAACTGCTCGGCGAGGCGCTGGTCGAGCGGGCCACGCTGCCGGGCGAGGCCGCGCGCTCCATCCGCGCCGTGTTCCGCGGACCGCGCCGCATCGTCGCCGGCGCGCGCGACGCCGCCGTTGGAGTCGGAGCCATGGCCTGGGCCGGGCTCAACCCGGCGCCGGCGAGCCCCTACAACCGTTCGATCGGCCCCCACCGCCGCTTCACCTGGGTGCGCGCCAATCTGGGCGACGTCAAGGCGATCAAGGACGAGCTCGGCGGCACGGTCAATGACGTGGTGCTCTCCACGGTGGCCGGGGCGCTCGGCAAGCACCTGCGCCGGCGCGGCCAGAACACCGACGGGCTCGAGTTGAAGGCGATGGTCCCGGTGAGCGTGCGCGCCGACGTGGAGCGCGGGGCGCTCGGCAACCGCGTGGCGGCGCTGATGGCGCCGCTGCCGGTGTGGTGCCAGGACCCGGTGGCGCGGCTCGACATCGTGCGCGAGGAGCTGAAGGGCCTGAAGTCGGGCGGCCAGGCGGTCGGCGCGCAGGTGCTCACCGAGCTGTCGGGCTTCGCGCCGCCCACGGTAATGGGCCAAGCGTCGCGGCTCATGTCGCGCCAGCGCTTCTTCAACGTGGTGGTCACGAACGTGCCCGGCCCGCAGTTCCCGCTCTACCTCGCCGGACGCCGGATGACCGATCCGTTCCCGATGGTGCCGCTCGCCAAGAACCAGGGCCTCGGCATTGCGCTCCTCTCCTACGCCGGCAAGATCAACTTCGGCCTCGTGGGCGACTTCGACACGATGTGGGACCTCGACGACTTCGCAGGCGACGTGGCCGACTCGCTTGCCGAGCTCGCCGCCGAGGCGGGGGTCGAGCTGAGCCCCGCGCCCGAGACCGCGCGGGACCCGGTCCGGACGTGAGGGACCGCCTCGCCGAGTGCGCACGTGACCTCGGGCTCGACCTGCACGTCGAGCGCCTCGAGGCCTCCACCCGCACGGTGAAGGACGCTGCGCTGGCGGTGGGCTGCGACGAGGCCGAGATCGCGAAGTCGATCGTGTTCGTGGCGGACGGCGACCCCGTGGTCTGCGTGGCGTCCGGCCGCCACCGGATCGACCCGGACAAGCTCGCGGACGCGCTCGACGTGGCGGAGGTGCGCCAGGCCGCGGCCGACGAGGTGCGCGCGGCCACCGGCTTCGCGATCGGCGGCGTGCCGCCGTTCGGGCACGACCTGCCCGTGCTGTTCGACGAGGCGCTGCTCGAGCACGAGCGCGTCTGGGCCGCGGCGGGCGACCCTCACAGCCTGTTCGAGGTCGATCCCAAGCGGCTCTGCGAATGCATCCGGGCGCGCGTGGTCGCGCTCGGCTGAGGGCGGCGCCTCTCCGCTCGTACAAGCCGGCCCTCCCAATTCTGTACAGCGGGAGAAAGACGCACGGGCCCTGCTCTTCGAGCATTCGATGGCATGGAACCCACGCTCAACGATGCCCTCAGCCGGATCGACACCCTCTGGGTGCTGGTCGCCGGCATACTCGTGTTCTTCATGCAGGCCGGCTTCCTCCTCCTGGAGGTCGGCTTCTCGCGCATGAAGAACGCCGGGACGGTGGTCGCGAAGGTGATCGCCAACCTGTCGATCGCGGCGCTCTGCTACTGGGCGATCGGGTTCGCGATCGCGTTCGGCGGCGCCGGCTGGTTCGCGGGGACCGAGGGCACCTTCCTCGGCACCACCGCGCAGAGCGCGTTCCCGGCGATGGAGTTCTCGAGCGCGGCGGTGCCCGCCAAGTTCTTCTTCCAGTTCGCCTTCTGCGCCGTCTCGCTTGCGATCGTCTGGGGCACCACGCTCGAGCGCATCAAGTTCGGGGCCTACCTGATCTACGCGGTTGTGTTCGCGTCGCTCATCTACCCCCTCATCAGCCACTGGATCTTCGGCGGCGGCTGGCTCCAGGCGAGCTTCGGCATGCAGGACTTCGCCGGCTCGACCGTGATCCACCTGCTGGGAGCCACCGGCGCGCTCGCGGCGCTGCTGCTGCTCGGCCCGCGCCAGGGCAAGTACGGCAAGGACGGCAGCCCGAACGTGATCCCCGGTCACTCGATGCCGCTCGTCGGGCTCGGCGTGCTGATCCTGTTCGTCGGCTGGTTCGGCTTCAACCCCGGCTCGACGCTCGGGGTGGCGGACGGACGCTTCGCCGAGGTGGCGATCGTCACGGTGATCGCCGCCGCCGCGGGCGTGCTCGGGGCGATGGGCGCCAGCCACCTGACGACGAAGACCTTCGACATGGGCATGATCGGCAACGGCGTGATCGCCGGCCTGGTCGCGATCACGGCGCCGAGCGGCTACGTGGAGTACTGGGCGGCGGTGCCGATCGGGCTGGTGGCGGGCGTGATCGTCGTGGCCTGCATCATCGCCATCGACAAGCTGGTCGACGACCCGATCGGCGCCCTCTCCGCCCACGGGGTGGCCGGAATCTGGGGCACGATGGCCTGCGGCCTGTTCACCGCCCCGCGGCTGGCCGAGTACAACGCGATCGGCGAGGGCGGCCTCTTCTACACCGGCTCGTTCGAGCAGCTTGGCGTCCAGGCGCTCGGTGTGACCGCGGCGTTCGTCTCGGTGTTCGCGGTCTCGATGCTCGTCTTCTACCTCATCAAGCAGACCTACGGCCTGCGCGTGACCGCCGAGGAGGAGCGGCGCGGCCTCGACATCGTCGAGCACGGCATGTGGGGCTATCCCGAGCAGTTCATGCCGGTGCCGGGATCCGAGTACCACCCACCGAACACACCGGGGGCGCGCGCCGGCGCGCTCGCGTTGCAGCAGCTCTCGACGCGGACCCAGGAGGGCTAGGCAGATGAAGAAGATCGAGGCGATCATCCGGCCCGAGCGGCTCCAGGACGTGCAGGACTCGCTGGACGAGCTGGGAGTGTCGGGTCTAACCGTGAGCGACGTAGTCGGCTGCGGCCGGCAGAAGGGCTACACCGAGCAGTACCGCGGCTCGCGGGCGAACATCTCGCTCCTGCCGAAGATCAAGGTCGAGTCGGTGGTGGAGGACAGCGTGTCCGAGCGCGTGGTCGAGGCGATCGTGAGCGGTGCGCACACGGGCGAGATCGGCGACGGCCGCGTGTTCGTGTACGACATCGAGCAGGCGATCCGGATCCGCACCGGCGAGAGCGGCGA
>DASRIC010000087.1:0-33647 GCA_035650215.1 Thermoleophilaceae bacterium | reverse complement strand
GGCAACTGGTTCGTGCGGCTGCAGGCGAAGCGGCACGGCGCCGGGCTCGTGGTGTCCGAGATGGTGTCGAGCTTCGGCCTGGTGCACGGCGACGCCCGCACCCACCGCGAGTTCCTGCGGATCCACCCGGACGAGCACCCGGTCTCGATGCAGCTGTTCGGGCACGATCCGGACGTGATGCGCGAGGCGGCGGCCATCGCCGGCGCCGCGGGCGCCGACCTGATCGACCTCAACATGGGCTGCCCGGTGCGCAAGGTGTGCAGGACCGGCGCGGGCGCCGCGCTGCTGGACGACCCGGACCGGGCCGTGGCTATCACCCGAGCGGCCGGCGAGGGGAGCGGGCTGCCCGTGACCGTCAAGCTCCGCCCGGGCCGCGACCCGGGCGACCGCGCCGGGGTCACGCTCGCGCGACGGCTGGTGGAGGAGGCCGGCGTGGCCGGCGTCGCGTTCCACCCGCGGCACGCCTCCCAGCAGCACTCGGGCGCCCCCGACTACGCGCTGGCGCGTGACCTGGTCGAGGCGCTCCCGGTGCCGGTGATCCTCTCCGGCGGCCTCTCCAGCGAGGAGAAGGTGCGCCGCGCCTTCGACGAGAGCGGCGCGGCCGCGGTGATGCTGGCGCGCGGCGCGCTCGGCAACCCGTGGCTGTTCGAGCGCCTGCTCGGCTCCCGCCACGCCGACCCGACCGTCGAGGAGATCCTCGACGAGCTCGAGTGGGTGATCGCATCGGCGGAGGACCACCTCGGCGTGGAACGCGCAGGCCGCTATTTGCGGAAGTTCTACCCGTGGTACGCCGACCGGCTGGGCCTCACGAGGCGCGAGCGCCACGCGCTCGTCACGGCCCCGTCGACGGCCCATGCGCGGTCGGAATTCGCGCGCTTCGCGGGCGCCGCAACGCCGCTTGCCGCCTGAACGAAACGGCCATTTGGGCCGTATGTGCTGTTGCTACACTCATCCGTCCCCTCGGGAGGAAAGAACGGGGGTTTTTCTTATGGCACGAGAGACTGTCCTCACACCTGAAGGCCTCAAGGAGCTCAAGGCGAAGATCGACCATCTGAGCGGCGACAGGCGCCGCGAGGTGGCCGAGCGCATCAAGGAGGCTCGCGAGTTCGGAGACATCTCCGAGAACGCCGAGTACGACGACGCCAAGAACGAGCAGGCGATGCTCGAGAAGCAGATCTCCGACCTGGAGGAGAAGCTTCGGAACGCGCGCGTGATCGACGCGAAGTCGGTGGACACCGACGTGGTCAGCGTCGGGGTCACGGTGCACGTGAAGGACCAGAAGACGGACAAGTCGACGAAGTTCAAGATCGTCGGCTCCGCCGAGGCCGACCCCGCCGACAGCAAGCTCTCGAACGAGTCCCCCGTGGGCCGCGCGCTGCTCGGCCACAAGCGCGGCGAGACCGTCAGCGTGCAGGTGCCCCGCGGCCCCGCGCGCAAGCTGAAGATCACCAAGATCGAGCGCTGAGTAGCTTTTCGCCGGTGGACGACCGGCGCGCGAAGCTGGAACGCCTGCGCGAGCAGGGGATCGACCCCTTCCCGCACGAGTTCCCGGGGGTGGAGCCGACCACCGCGGTGCAGCCCGACACCGACCGCGCGCACCGCGTGGCAGGCCGCATCACCGCCCGCCGCGACCAGGGCGGCGCCGCGTTCATCGACCTCGTGGACCGCGTCGGCAAGCTCCAGCTCTACGCCAAGCGCGACGAGCTGGGCGACGAGTCGTTCGACCGGCTCGTGTCGCTCGACATCGGCGATCTGATCGGCGTGGACGGGACCTCTTTCGTGACCCGCCGCGGCCAGCTCAGCCTGCTCGTCTCAGACTGGAAGCTCCTCGCCAAGTCGCTCCGCGACATCCCCAAGGAGCACTACGGGCTCGAGGACATCGAGACGCGCTACCGGCACCGGGAACTGGACCTGATCGCGAATCAGGAGATCCGGGAGCTGTTCATCCTCCGCACCAAGATCGTCCGCGCGATCCGCAACTGGCTCGACGACCGCGGCTTCCTCGAGGTCGAGACACCGATCCTCCAGCCGCTGTACGGAGGCGCGCTGGCGCGCCCGTTCGTGACCCATCACAACGAGCTCGACCGCGACCTGTTCCTGCGGATCGCCGACGAGCTCTACCTGAAGCGGCTGATCGTCGGCGGCCTCGAGCGCGTGTACGAGATCGGCAAGGACTTCCGCAACGAGGGCGTGTCCCACAAGCACAATCCGGAGTTCACGATGCTGGAGTGGTACGAGGCGTACGCGGACTACAACGACATCGCCAACCACCTCGAGGAGCTGGTCGAGTACGTGGCCGAACAGGTGGGCTACGACGGTCCGATCGACTTCTCCCGCCCGTGGAAGCGGATCACGCTCCGCGACGCGATCAGGGAGAAGACCGGCATCGACATCCTCGCCGGCGAGGAGCTCCCGGGCGAGGGCACCTGGGCCAAGCGGGTGGACGGCCTGCTCTCACACCACGTTGAGCCGACCCTCCAGAACCCGACCCTGATCCTGGACTACCCGAAGGAGCTGTCGCCGTTCGCGAAGGACCACCGCTCCGAGGAGGGGCTCGTGGAGCGCTTCGAGGGGTTCGCGGGCGGGATGGAGTTCACGAACGCCTTCACGGAGCTGAACGACCCGGACGAGCAGCGCGCCCGCTTCGAGCAGCAGCGCGCCGACCAGGCCGAGGGCGACGAGGAGACCCAGCCCTACGACGAGGACTACGTCCAGGCCCTCGAGCACGGCATGCCGCCCACCGGCGGCATCGGCATCGGGATCGACCGTCTCGTGATGCTGCTGAGCGGCCGGCGCTCGATCCGAGAGGTCGTGCTCTTCCCGGCGATGCGCTCCTGACGCGGGCGGCCCGTCCCTACCCGTCGACGGCCTTCTGCAACTTCGTCTCGGCCTCCTGGACCGCGCTTCCGGACTTGACCAGGTCCTGGCCGGCCTGGCGCGCCTCGGCGGGGTTGCCGTCCCTGGCGGCATCGGCCACGGCCTTCAGGTCGTCGGCGCCGTCCTTCAGCGCCGAGACGAGGTTGTCGAACTCCTCCTTGGCGTCCTCCGGAGGGTCGAGCCCGGCCAGGTTGTCGCGCGTCTCCTGCGCCTTGGACGCCAACTTGTCGAACTCCTTCGCGATCGCCGCGTTCGACTGCCCGCCCGCTCCGCCGAGCGAGTCCCCGATGTCCGAATTGAGTTCAGTCAGGGGCTTGACCGCGGCGTTGTAGTCCTCCTTGAAGCTCTCGTCGTCGTCGTCGCCGCCGCCGCAAGCGGCGATCGGCAGCGAAATGGCGAGCACGACCGCGGTGATCGCCACGGGGCGAGTCCTGAACATGCGAGCTCCTGATCCTGTACGGGAGGACGAAAGTGAGGCCAGCCTAGCGCCAAAAACCCGTCCGGCGGGACGGTAATTAGGGCTTCGTGAAGGCCCGAAATGGGGACTGGACGCATTGGTAGACTCGCTGAGCGGGCCGGGTGGAGCCCCGCACCACTCATTGGATTCGCGTAGCTGCCGATCTAATGGGGAACGGGTAACCCCGCCCCGTAGTTCCCGACAGATAGAGAGCAAGCGGTGTTTGAGCGCTTCACCGAGAGGGCCCGACAAGTGGTCGTCCTCGCTCAGGAGGAGGCCCGGATTCTCAAGCACAACTACATCGGTACCGAGCACATCCTGCTCGGCCTCCTTCGCGAGGAGGAGGGTCTTGCCGCGCGCGTGCTCGAGTCGCTCGACATCACGGTCGAGCGCGTCCGTGCCCAGGTCGTCCGGATCGTCGGCTCCGGCGAGGAGGTCACCTCCGGCCAGATCCCGTTCACCCCACGCGCGAAGAAGGTGCTCGAGCTGGCACTGCGCGAAGCGCTCTCCCTCGGCCACAACTACATCGGTACCGAGCACATCCTGCTCGGCCTGGTGCGCGAGAACGAGGGCGTGGCCGCCCGCATCCTGCTCGACTTCGACGCCGACTCGGAGAAGATCCGCAACGAGGTCATCCGCATGCTGTCCGGCCCCGGCGGCCGCCAGGGTCGCGCCGCGGCCGGCGCCGGCGCGCAGGGCGAGGGCAAGAAGTCGTCGAAGCTGCTCGACCAGTTCGGCCGTAACCTCACCAAGCTCGCCGCCGAGGCCAAGCTCGACCCGGTGGTGGGCCGCGAGACCGAGATCGAGCGGATCATGCAGATCCTCTCGCGCCGCCAGAAGAACAACCCGGTGCTAATCGGCGAGCCGGGCGTGGGCAAGACCGCCGTGGTCGAGGGCTTGGCCCAGCTGATCACGAACGGCGAGGTGCCGGAGCTGCTGAAGAACAAGCAGATCTACACCCTTGACCTGGCCGCCCTCGTGGCGGGCTCGAAGTACCGCGGCGAGTTCGAGGAGCGCCTCAAGAAGGTGATGAAGGAGATCACCCAGCGCGGCGACATCATCCTGTTCATCGACGAGCTCCACAACCTCGTGGGCGCCGGCGCCGCCGAGGGCGCGATCGACGCCGCCTCGATCCTCAAGCCGGCCCTCGCGCGCGGCGAGCTGCAGACGATCGGCGCCACCACGCTCGACGAGTACCGCAAGTACCTGGAGCGCGACTCCGCGCTGGAGCGCCGCTTCCAGCAGATCCGCGTGGACCAGCCCTCGACCGAGGACACAGTCCAGATCCTCAAGGGCCTACGCGACCGCTACGAGCAGCACCACCGCGTCGGCATCACCGACGAGGCGCTCGAGGCCGCGGCCGAGCTTGCCGACCGCTACATCTCCGACCGCTTCCTGCCCGACAAGGCGATCGACCTGATCGACGAGGCCGCCTCGCGCGCCCGCATCAAGTCGATGACCGCCCCGCCCGTGTATCGCGACCTCGAGGAGGAGATCGAGACCACGCGGCGCGACAAGGAGGCGGCGATCGAGGCGCAGGAGTTCGAGAAGGCGGCGAACCTGCGCGACAAGGAGCGCCAGCTCACCAACAAGAAGCGCGAACTCGAGGAGCAGTGGCGCTCGGGCGAGTCCGGCGAGCGGCCGGAGATCGGCGAGGAAGAGATCGCCGACATCGTGTCGATGTGGACCGGCATCCCGGTCTTCAAGCTCACCGAGGCCGAGACTCAGAAGCTGATGCGCATGGAGGAGGAGCTCCACAAGCGCGTTATCGGGCAGCACGCCGCGATCGAGGCCGTCTCTAAGGCGATCCGGCGCTCGCGTGCCGGGCTCAAGGACCCCAAGCGCCCCACCGGCTCGTTCATCTTCCTGGGCCCGTCCGGCGTCGGCAAGACGGAGCTCGGGCGCACGCTCGCCGAGTTCCTGTTCGGGGACGAGGACGCGATGGTGCGGATCGACATGTCCGAGTACATGGAGAAGCACTCCGTGTCGCGGCTCGTGGGCTCACCGCCCGGCTACATCGGCTACGACGAGGGCGGCCAGCTCACCGAGGCCGTGCGGCGCAAGCCGTACAGCGTGCTCCTGCTCGACGAGATCGAGAAGGCGCACCCGGACGTGTTCAACATCCTGCTGCAGATCCTCGAAGACGGCCGGCTCACGGACGCGCAGGGCCGCACAGTCGACTTCCGCAACGCGATCGTGATCATGACCTCGAACGTCGGTGCCTCGGAGATCGCGAAGAACACCGGCATCGGCTTCACGGTCGGCGACGAGACGGGTCTCTCGTACGACGACATGAAGAACCGCATCATGGGCGAGCTGAAGAAGGTGTTCCGGCCCGAGTTCATCAACCGCATCGACGAGGTCATCGTCTTCCACAAGCTGACCAAGCAGGAGATCACCGCGATTGTGGATCTCCTGCTGCGGCGGATCCGGGAGTCGCTGGCCGAGCGCGAGCTGTCGCTCAACCTCTCGGAGAGCGCGGCCGACTTCCTCGTCGACAAAGGCTGGGATCCGGCCATGGGCGCGCGCCCGCTGCGCCGGGCGATCCAGCGCTACATCGAGGATCCGCTTGCGGACGAGGTGCTCACGCAGTCGATGCCGGCCGGCTCGACCATCGAGGTCGACAAGGCGCCGGACGACGACGAGCGCGAGATGCTGATCTCGATCGTCAAGCCCAAGGAGCGCACTCGCGAGACGGTAGGCGTGGGAGCGAAGGGCGACGCCCGCGAGGAGGGCGACTCGGTCGACCCGTCCTCCGAGGACAACGACGCCGGTTCCGGCGATCTGCCCGACGAGCCCGAGGTGCTGCCGGACGTGCCGGACGCGCCACCGGCGCCCGAGGGCGAGCGGGACTAGCTCCGAGCGCGGGAAGCCGCGCTCAGGCGGCCGTCAGCGAGACCAGTCGGGGTTGAAGTTGTTGCCGCCGTGGGTGAGAACTCGCAGCCCGGAGCCGTCGGCGCGGATCGTCGCGATGTCGCTTCCCCGGCCTCTTCGTTGGATGGTGACCGCGAGTCGGCGGCCATCGGGCGACCAGCTCTGGAACCTCATCGATACCGGCGTGCGCAGCCTGCGCGGCCGCCCAGCTCCGGGCTGGATGACGAACACCTGAAAGAAGTTGGAGTTCTCTGGCCAGCCGGATGGCGGCTCGACCTCCGTTGTCGCCGCGATCCGCTTGCCGGACGGCGACCAGCGGGGATACCACCCCAAGTCGCGCGGGCGCCACACGACACGAAGGCGTCGATGGGCGAGCGGGCTCGTCATGAGAGCGCTAAAGCCGGTGAGGCTGGTGAACACCAAGCGCCGGCCATCCAAGGTCAGATCCGGCCATTGCGAGGTACCGAAGAACGGCAGCGGCCGGGCGTGGCTGCCGTCCGGACGTATAAGCCACCAGCGTTCCCCTTGCGAGGTGACGCGCTCGTACAGGATCTTTTCCGCGCGCGCGGACGGCGCGAGGCCGAACAGCGCCGCGACGGCCAGGAGCACCACCGGCCGCGAAGCGCCGGGCGGTGATGTCACGCGGCTCAATACAGCCCTGCTCGGATCAGGTAGCCGTAGTGGTTGCCGGCGAGCGGCCTTAGCGGGTCGCCCTGGTAGCCGTAGCTCGCGCGTGCCGCCACAGCGAACGACACAACGAGCGCCGCGAGCCCAGCCAAGAGCCCGCGATGCCGACCCACAAGCCGTCGAGCTTCGCTCAATGCTCTCAGAGACAACGGCACGGGCCGGGGCGCTTCCTGCACCCGCCCTGAGGCGCGGCGTTAGGCGGCCTTGCGGGTGGGCTGCTGGTCCTGGCTGTGGGTGGTGGGGACGGGGATGACGACGGCGTCGCGGCGGGCGCCCGCGAAGGCGTTGTGAAGGCGGTCGCGCAGCGAGGGGGTGGCCTCGTAGGCGTGGATGGCGTCGGCGCGCATGCGCAGGGCGGCGGCGAGCTGGCCGGTGTTGTAGGTGGGGTCGGCGGTGATGCGTCCGTCGAGCAGGGAGATCGCGGCGGCCGGCTTGCCGGCGATGTGGCCGACCAGCACGCGGCCGGTGAGCGGCTGCTGGGAGGCGCTCTGGGCGAGCCCGTCGAGGGTGTCGGCGTCCTCGGCGGCGGCGAAGCGGATGCGGTACAGGTTGGTGGCGATCATCTGTCTTCTCCTTGTGCGGTCCAGGTTGCTGCGCTGTGAGAGACATCAGACCAGCAGCCGCTGACCTCCCACGGACATCCCGCTGACGCGCACCGCCAGCAGACCGTCAGCGCCCAGCCGTGACGGCCGATCCCGCGCTGCGGCGCTGCAAGTGTGCGACGGCGTCCTCGGGCGACAGCCTGCGACCCTCGGCGACGTGCGCCTCGTAGCCGCTGCCGAGCTCGTCCCGGGCGGCCGCGAGCGCGCGCTCCTGGGTCGCGGTCACCGACTCCCAGGGAGGGGCGCCGATCTGGTCGTGGAGCTCCGCCGACGCGCCCGCCAGCCACGCGGCCTCCGGCGCCCGCCCGTCGCTCGCGGCCTGGGCCGACAGGCCGGCGAGCGCCTCGGCCACGTTGAACTGGTCGCCCACCTGGCGTGCGAGCGCGAGGCAGTCGAGGAAGCCGCGCAGGGCCTCCTCGCCGCGGCCGCGAACGTGCATCAGCCAGGCGTGGTCGATCAGCGGCTCGACGAGCCGCCGGTCGTCGCCGAGGCGCCGCCGCAGCTCGAGCGCCTCGCTGAGGTGCCGATCGGACTCGTCGAGCCGCCCGTGGACCATGGCGTACCAGCCCTGCTCGGCCAGCGCCCAGGCGGCGCCGTAGGGATCGCCCGCCTCGCGGTAGAGCTCGAGCGCCTCGCCGGCGAGCGTGCCGGCGCGCTCCCAGTCCTGGGTGCGCTCGCAGGCTCCGGCCTGCGTGAGCAGCGCGTCCGCGACAAGGATCGGATCCCCGGCGCCGCGCGCAGCGTCCACCGCGGCTTCGCACAGCCCGGCCGCCGCGGCATCCCCGACGAGCAGTGCTCGCCGGCCCAGGGCGGCCAGTGCGGCCGCCTCGACGGAAGCGTCGCCCGCTTCGCGGGCGGCCGCCAATCCGGCCTCGAGCCGAGCCTGGGCCTCGGCCAGCAGGCCCTGGGAGAGGGCGAGCATGCCGTCCCAGTACAGGGCGCTAGCGCGGCGCTCCCCAGCGGAGGCCCCGGCCTGCTCGTCGAGCTCGAGGGCGAGCGCGAGCCAGCTGCGGACCTCGTATGCATGCGCATCCCAGGGCAGGGCACGGGCGAACGCGATCGCCACGCGCAGCGCCTTGTCGATCGCCCCGGCGCGCACGAAGCGCTCGAACGCAAGGCGGATGTTGCCGCGCTCCTGGGCGAGCCGGTCGAGCCACTCGCGCTGATCCGTGCGCGCGGCCCGCTCTGCCGCGTGTTCGCAGTACTCCAGGAAGTAGTGCGCGTGGCGCCGCTCCAGCTCCGCGAAGTCCTCGCCCTCGGGAGCCAGCTCGACCGCGAACTCACGAACCGTTTCGAGCATCCCGAAGCGCGGCTCTGCGTCGCGCCCGGAATCGGTCCGCAGAAGCGAGCTCTGGTCCACCAGCGACGCCGCGAGCGCCTCCAGGCCGGGGCCGCACACCGCCTCGGCCCCCTCGAGCGAGGCGCCTCCCTCGAACACCGCCAAACGGCTCAGCAGCTGCCGCTCCGGCTCTTCGAGCGCCTCCCAGGACCACTCCAGCGTGGCGCGCAGCGAGCGCTGCCGCGCGGGCAGGTCTCGCGGCCCCCCGGTGAGCAGCTCGAGGCGGTGCTCGAGACGCTCGAGCAGCGCGCGCAGTGGCAGTAGCCGCGCGCGGTCGGCGGCCAGCTCGATCGCGAGCGGCAGGCCGTCCAGGCGCGCGCAGATGGCGTCCACGATCGCGCGGTCCTCGTCGTCGAAGGCGCGATCGCCCTTCACGGCTCGCGCGCGCGCGACGAACAGCGCGGCCGCGTTCGGCTCGGGAAGCGGCTGAACGCGGTAGACCTGCTCGGCCGTGAGCCGCAGCGGGGCGCGGCTCGTGACCAGCACGGTCAGGTTCGGCACCGAGGCCACCAGCTGACCCACCTGCCCGCCGTCGTCGAGGTAGCGGTCGAAGCCGTCGAGCACGAGGAGCGCCGGAGCCCCGCGGGTGACCTCGGCAAGGCGCACGCCGAGCTCCGGCGCGGTCGCGGCCACGACACCGAGGGCGGACGCGGCCTCCGGCACGAGCACGCCGGCGTTCTCGGCGCCGTCGAGATTGACCTGCACCGCGCCCCCGGGAAAGCGCCCGCTCACCGACCGTCCGGCCTCGAGCGCGAGGCGCGTCTTGCCCACGCCGCCCGGGCCCACGAGGGTCACCAGCCGTATATCCGGAAACACGAGCAGCTGGCCGACCTCGGCGAGCTCCCGGCGCCTCCCGATCGTCTCGTTCGCGGGCGCCGGGAGGCTGCCCACGAGCCCGGCGCCGGGGCGATCGGCGCTCAGCCCCGAGTCGTGCGCGAGGATCATGCGCTCGAGTCGTCGCAGCTCCGGCCCGGGCTCGATGCCGAGCTCATCGACGAGCAGCCGCCGTCCCGTTCGCATGGTCTCGAGCGCTTCCGCCTGCCGGCCGGCCCGGTAGAGGGCGACCATCAAGTGTCCGCGCAGGCGCTCGCGCAGCGGGAACTCGGCCACCAGGGTCTGCAGCTCGCCTATCAGCTCCTCGGCGGCGCCGCGGGCAAGCTCGGCGGCCAGACGCTCCTCGATCGCCTCCAGCCGCAGCTCCTCGAGGCGTGCGATCTCCCGCTGGGCGAAGTCGTCGAAGCGGTAGTCGGCCAGCGCGTCGCCGCGCCACATCGTGAGTGCGGTGTGCAGGTCGGCGGCGGCGCGATCCGGGTCGTCGCCGCTCAGCGCGACTCTCGCCCGATCCAGGAGATCCTCGAAGCGCCGCGAGTCGAGGGCGAGGGGGTCGATGGCGAGCGCGTAGCCGGGAGGCCGATGCTGCACCAGCGAGGCGCCCTCGCCCAGCCGCCGGCGCAGGCGCGAGATCTGCTTCTGCAGCGCCTGCGCGGCGCCGGCCGGCGGCTCGTCGCCCCAGAGCGCCTCCACCAGCTCGTCCGTCGACACCGCCTCGGGCCCGCGCAACGCGAGCACCGCGAACAGCCGCCGCTGCTTGACTCCCTCGAAACGGACGAGCTCGCCCGAGACCTCGACCTCGAGATGGCCCAGCAGCCTCACGTCCATCCGCGGCTCCACGCTTCGTCCGTGCGTACGGTAGCCGCTACGGTGGCCGGCCCCTCGTGTCGCCGGCTACTTCGCGGCCCTCTGCGCCGCGCGTAGGCCGGCAAGCGCCTCCTCCGCGCGGCGAAGCTCTCTGGCCAGCGTCTGCATCAGCTTCCAGCCCAGGGCGCCGTTCTGCTGCACGAGCGGGCGGAACTCCCACAGCGTGAGGCCGCGGCAGACGAGGTCGCTGGAGGCGGTGATCGTCGCCGTGCGCGCGCCCTCGTCGATCAGCGCGATCTCGCCGAAGTAATCGCCCGCCTTCAGCGTGCAGCGGAGCTCGCCTCCGACCGTCACCTTCGCCTCGCCCGACTCGATCACGTAGAAGGCCGCCCCGCCCGAGCCCTCCTTGATCACGGTCTCGCCTCGGGGGAAGCGGCGCTCCTTGAAGAGCCGAGCGATCTTCTCGACCTCGTCCTCGTCAAGGTCGCCGAACAGCCGGGCGCGCCCGATGACCTCGAGGGGCGCCTCGGCGGCCGGGAGCCTCTCGGATGCGACCTGCGTGATCGTCCTGCACTGGAGCAGGTAGAGCCGTCCGCCGCTGAAGGCCCACTCGATGTCGCGCCCGCGCCCGTAGACCTCTTCGCAGGTGTCGGCCAGGCGGCTCAGCTCCCCGAGCTGGTCGTCGTCCAGACAGTGCCGCTCGGTGAGCTCGGCGGGGACCTCCTCCTCGACCGTGCCCCCGTCGGGAAGCATCCGGATCGCGAGCTTCTTGAGTCCAGGCGTGCGCTCGAGCACCGCGCCGGAGCGATCGATCCGGTAGTGGTCGGGGATCACGAGGCCGGCCACGACCGCCTCGCCGAGCCCCCAGCTCGCCTCGATCACCCGCTCGTCGGCTCCGCTGATCGGATTGCGGGTGAACATCACGCCGGCGCTCTCGGGATCGAGCAGCGCCTGGACCACCACGCCGACGCTCGGGCGCGTGAAGAGGCCGACCCGCTGGCGGTAGGTGATGGCCGAGTCGGAGTTGGCCGACCACCAGACCTCCCGCAGCGCCGAGCCCACGTCGTCCGCCGACAGAACGCCCAGCAGGGTCAGGTGCTGGCCAGCGAAGCTCGCGTGGGCCCCGTCCTCGTCGACCGCCGACGAGCGGACGGCGAGCGGTCCGCCCAGCGGGTCCACCAGCCTCCTCACCTGCTCGATCGCCTCCTCCTCGCCACAGGCCACCGCCTCGACGACCGAGCCCGAGAGCGCAACGCCGGGCGGGAGCGGGAGACCGGAGCGCGCGGCCTCCCCGAGCCCGACCGCCTTCGCGCCGAAGCGCGACTCGTCGCGGGCGTCCTCGAGCGGGACGACCTCACTCACTCGAGCACCGAGACCTCGCCGGCCACGCCGTCGACCCGCACGCGCGTCCCGTCCGGGATGAGCTGGGTCGCCTCGCGCGTGCCCACGACCCCGGGGATCCCGTACTCACGCGCGACGATCGCCGCGTGCGAGAGCAGGCCGCCGCTGTCGGTGACGATCCCACCGAGGAGCGGCAGCAGGATGTTGAAGGCCTCCGACGTCGACTCGGTCACGAGGACGTCTCCCTGGACGATCCGGTCGAATTCGTCCGGGCCGGCTACCCGTCGCGCGGGGCCCTCATAGCTTCCGGGGCTCGCCGCCAGCCCACGCACGAGCCGCTCCTCGTGCTGCTCCTCGGAGCTGCCGAACATCTCGCCGATCACGATGCCGATCGCACGCATCACCCTCGCGACCGCGGGCGGCAGTCCGGACGGGTCTGGCGGAGGGGAGGGCGGGTCGCCCAGGAGCTGCGGGGCATCCTTGGCGCTGAGATTGGTTCGCAGCTGGTAGCGCCCAACCAGTTCCTCCGCCGACGGTCCGTCGTCCCCCGAGAGCAGTGCGCACATCTCGTCGAAGCCGGCGTCCACGAAGTGCTCCGGGTCGTGCACGCGACCCCGGTCCGCGAGCCGGCGGCCGCCCGCGAGCACGGCGCGCCGCACGATCCCCGAGGCCCAGATGTCGCTGAACACGCCGCGCTCGTCGCGGATCTTGTAGGTGAGCCGCGCCTCCTGGAGGAGCTCGTCGAACTGCTCTCGGTGTTGCTCCGGCACCCTGTCGCGGACCTCGGCGATGCGCTCGTCGACGGCCGTCTCCTCCGGCCCGTCGCCGGCCACGGCCACGCGAATGGCGCGCAGCAGCGCGTCCGGCAGCTCGAGCGCGTAGCGCCCCGAGATGTCGAAGCCGTCGAGGAGCCGGTAGCCCACGAGGTCGAGGTACTCGGATGCCGCCGCGCCCGCCTCCCCGTCGAGGGAGCGCAGAGCTCCGAGGACGTCGCCCGGCTCGTCATCCGACTCGAGCAGCCGGCGGGCCGCCGGGTCGCCGGCGACCGCCGCCCTGAGCCGTTCGAGCTCGGCGGAAGCGCCCGCCGATACCGGCGCGGCGCCGCGCAGCAGGCCGAGCAGCTCAGCAGGCGGAAGCCCGGTCCAGTCACCCACGTGCGCGAGGAAGTCCCCGGTCGGCACCGACGGCGCGGCCGTGAAGCGCATGTGCTGGTAGATCATCGCGGTGTGGTGGTCGCGACAGCGCGTCAGGTACGCCACGAGGTCGTCGTCCGAGAGGGCGTCGGCATCGATCGACTGCAGCTCCCGGTGCGTCTCGATCGAAGCGGGCTTGATCGTCTCGTCCCACTCGCGAAGCTGCTCGCGCCAGAGCTTGCCCTCGAACACCTCCTCCGCGCGCTGGAACCGCTCGGGCACCTCCCTCTCGGCGACCGGTAGGAGGGTCTTGTACGCGAAGCCGTCGATGTAGCGGTACTCGATGGTGTCGATCAGCATCCCGTAGAAGCGGGTGAACTCCCGGAAGCCGCGCATGAAGGGCTCGGGGTGCATGCCCGCCCAGTAGCGCGTGACCGGGCGCGGAAAGTGGACCGCGTCCAGATCCCACGACCCGGGTCCGGGGGGCTCGAAGATGACCTTGCTGGACGTGCCGATTGAGCTCACGTGAGTCCCTTTCTCGATCGATGCGGCGTCCGCCTGCCCGCCGCGCCAGCCTCTCAGATCGAGACGGGGGCTGCACGAGGCGCTTGGCGTGGTGGGAGGATCGGCGAGGTGCAGCACGCCCCGCATAACGCCATGGATGCGCCCGACGACATCGCGCGCTTCCACGACCGCTGCAGCGATCTCATGCGTGAGCTGCTCGGCGAGCTGGCCGGCGCGCCCGAGCGTCCGCGCACGTTCGGTCAGGTCGAGGACGCTCTGGGCTGGCCGCGGCGCCGCATCGCGTCCGTGCTCGGCGGCGTGGCCCACCTGCGCAACACCGAGTTCGGTGGTCGCCGGCCCTACCGCCTTCAGGACGAGCGCGCGTCCGAGTCGGGCCGCTGGGAGATCTGGATGGACGCCGGTCAGGCGCGCGCGGCGCGCAGCGCGGCATACTCCGGCCCGATGTCGCAGGAGAATGTGAGGAGGACCGGCGACTTCATCGCCGCCTACAACCGGCGCGACTTCGACGCCGCCATGCAGCACTTCGATCCGGAGATCGACTGGGTGCTCCCGGAGCACCAGAGCTCCGACTCCTGCCGGGGACCGGAGGAGATCCGGCGCTTCTGGCTGGGCCTCGACGAGACCTTCGAGGAGCTGAGGCTCGATCCCCAGGAGTTCGTGGACGCGGGCGAGCGAGTGGCGGTGCGGCTGCGCTTCTACGGTCGGGGCCGGGGGAGCGGGGCGGAGCTCGACACGGAGATGTACCACCAGGTGACCACGTTCGAGGACGGCACGATGGTGCGGATCGAGTACTTCGACGCCTGGGACGAGGCATTGCGCGCCGTCGGCGGCGCTAGCCGCCCTCGAGAATCGTCCTGAGTCGCGCGAGGTCCTTCGTCAAGCCGGAGCGCACCAGCGGGCGCAGCAGCGGCGCGAGCAGCCGCATCGCACCGGTCGGCTCCAGCTCGATCGTGTAGGTGAACACGGCGCCGCCGCCCGCGGCGTCGGGACGCACCGACCGCCCGCCGCTGAGCCCGCCGATCGTGCCCGATCCCATGAACCGGTACGAGACACCCGGGTCGAGCTCCGTCACGAGCGTGTCGGCCACGTAGTCCCGGCCGGAGGTCCTGACCACCTCGTGGACCTTCGTGCCGACGGCCGGCGGCCCGGGCGGATCGGGCGTCATGTCCCGCAGCCCGTTGCGCCACTCGCGGTCGAACCCGTAGTCGGCGATCGCCTCCCAGACCTCGGCGGGCGAGCGGTCGATCCGGACGGACTCCTCCACGCGCATGGCGGGGCTCATCAGCGCTGGACCCTGACGTCTATGACCTTCCCGGTGTTCGCGTCGATCCTCACCACCGCCAGCTCGCGGAAGCGGTCGCTCGTGATCTCCCCGATCGGAATCGACAGCGACACGATCCAGTTCGGCCTGGAATTGAGGCCCTGTCGGAGCAGCCGCACCTGGGTCCGCTTGGGCTCGAAGTCGACCTGGCGCTCGGCGGTGGCGATCGCCTGGTCCTTGGTCACCCGGACCTGGTCCTTCTGGCAGGTCTGGGACACGACGAAGGCGCCCACGAGCACGCTCACGACAACGAGGAGTCGCGGCCAGGTAGCCCCGGAGGGCCGGCGCTGCGTTCGCTCAGAGAGTTGGACGGAACTCGTTCCCGATGCTCGTGAACAGCACGATGATCAACACGATGATCATGCAGATGATCGAGAGCGCCAACATGGCGACCTCGAACGACTTCACGTGAGTCTGCTTCGGGGCGAATTCGATCTGGCGCTTGCCGCCGGCGCCGTTTCCGTTCATACCTCTCCTCCCACTCCGCCGGGCTGCGGCGGCGGGCCGCCGTCGCGGCCGCGGATGCGGCCCACGTGGCCGATCAGCTGCCGGTTCTCGTACGCCATCCACATGATCAGCGTGACGACCATGAACGTGATGCCGAGCCAGGTCACGATGTAGTAGCCGGTGTCGGCCGCGGCCCCCTCGTCGCCGTAGGTCGAGCCCGGCCCGAAGGTCATTATGCCGGCGCAGTCCTCGTACCTCGCTTGGAGGATGAAGTCCACCGAGTCGTCGGCCGGCGTCGCGCCCTCCTTGCTGATGATGCAGTCCGGCGAGCTGTCGATCAACAGGGCCATCTACCTCACCACCTCCCGTTCGGCCTCGCGCAAGACCCCTTCCGCGGGCACCAGCGAGCCGTCGGGCTCGACCATCATCTCGCCGAGCTTGGCGCTCTCCGGCATGTAGAGGTCCTCCTCGTATTCCGCCACGTCGAGGCCCTCGAGCTCGACCTCCGGCGGCACACGCAGCAGGTTGAGCTTCTTCAGGATCAAGCTGGAGACCCATCCGCTCAGGAAACCGAGCGGCAGGAAGGTCGCCATTCCCATGAGCTGCCCGCCAATCGAGCTGTCCACGTTGTTGAGTCCCGTGGGGTACCCGGCCGCGAAGATGCCGACCCAGAGCATCCCGAGGAAGCCCGAGAAGCCGTGCACGGCCACCGCGCCGACCACGTCGTCCACGCGCATCTTCTTCTCGATCCAGTTTCCCGCGTAGACCGCGAGCGCCGCTGTGGCGGCTGAGAGGAGGTAGGCCACCGAGGGCGCGTACACGTCGGCGCCCGCCGAAACGCCGATCACGCCCGCGAGGCCGCCCGACACCGTCCAGAACGGGTCCCCGCGTGCGGCGAAGTAGCCGCCGGTGAACCCGCCGGCGAAGCCGAAGGTGATCACCATGGAGATCGAGCCGAGCGTGGTCGGGCTCAGGTAGATGTTCGCCCAGCCCGGGAAGGCGGTCGAGGAGATCACGAGGCAGGCGCCGTAGAAGGCGTAGAAGCCGGTGAAGATCAGCATCAGGCCAAGCAGGGTGCCGTGCAGGTTCTGCGGCCGGAACTGGCGCGCGAGCCCCTCCCGGGTGTACTTGCCTATTCGCGGTCCGAGGTTGAAGAGGACGCCAAGGGTGAAGGCGCCGGCCACCCCGTGGACGACGCCGGACGCGATCGAGTCATGGAACCCGAAGCGCAGCGTGAGCCAGCCGCCGGCGCTCCAGCCCCAGGCGGCGTCGAGGATCCAAACCGCCGACCCCAGCAGCACGGCCAGGACCAGGTAAGCGGAGAGGCGCACCCGCTCGAGCAGCGCTCCCGACATGATCGAGGCAGTGGTCCACGAGAACAGCAGGAAGGCCAGGAAGAAGATCAGGTTGATGTTGTTCGTCAGGTTCGGCCCGAAGGCGTCCGACCACGGGATGCCGCCCTGGCACGCGACGGCGGTGAAGTCGGTCGAGTTCGGACCGATCGGCAGGCCGGGCTGGTTGCAGTTGTAGATCCACCAGCCGAAGTAGTAGAAGCTCGGCGTGACGACCGCGATCGTGAGGATGTTCTTCATCGCGGTGGCCATCACGTTCTTGCGCCGGACGACACCCGCCTCGTAGGTCATGAAGCCCGCATGGATGAGCCACATGAGTACGACGGTGAAGAAGTAGAACTGCTCGCCGAGGATCACCGAGTCGAGCGTCTGGGCCTCGACGCTTGCCGCGTCCTCCAGGTTCTGAACCTGTGCGATGACGAAGTCGATCAAGGCGTTCCTCCACTCTTCCGCGCCTTAGCGCGGCAAGCCGTCAACCACGCGACCGTATCCGTGGCATCCACGGTGGGCAATGTGACTTGCACACAACCTTGGTGATGGACGAGTGTGTGTTAAGCACATAGGGCCGAAACGACGCTGCGGCTAGGATCGCCGCCACGAAAGGAGGGTTCCGCGCGATGACGGTCTCCGCGGCCAGGGATGAGGGTGGGGCGCTCGGCCGTGTCCGGCGCGAGAACGAGACGCTATATGCCGTCATCAAGACCGTCTCGTCCTCGCTGGCGCTCGAGCGCGTGCTGGGCGGGATCGTCGAGATCGCCACCGACGCCACCGGCTGCCACGCCTGCTTCATCTACTTCCTCGAGGACGAGCGGCTCGTGCTGCGCGCGGCCTCGCCGCGCTACGCGCACCTGGTCGGACAGCTCGCGTGGGGGACCGACGAGGGCCTGACGGGTTGGGTCGCCCGCACGAAGAGCCCGGAGTTCATCCGGGAAAAGGCGCTCGAGGACCCTCGCATGAAGTTCGTGCCCGAGCTCGAGGAGGAGCGCTTCCAGTCGATGGTGGCGGTGCCGATCCTCGGGCGCGCCGGCGGCGTGATCGGCGTGGTGGTCCTGCACACCGAGGCGCCGCGCGAGTTCGAGGACGAGGTGCTCAACTTCCTGGTGCACACCGCCTCGCTCACCGCTGGCGCGATCGAGAACGCGCAGCTCTACGAGGAAACGCGCCGGCGGGTGGAGGCGCTGACCACCCTCACGCAGCTGAGCCAGGCCTTGGCGGCGGTCACCCTGCGCGAGGATCTCTACGACGCGGTCACGCGCGGCGCACGCCAGCTGCTGGGCGCCGACGGCTGCCAGATCTGGCGCTTCGACCCGCGGGCCGACGAGCTCGTGCTGGTGGGCTCGGACCCGGCCGAGGGCGCGAATCCCGCCGTGGCGTCGGGGCGGGCGGGACTGCTGCTCGACCTGATGCGTCGCGAGCGCGGGGCGCGGCGCTCGGGCGCGGCGGCCTCCGAGCTCGACGGGGAGAGCCTCCTCACCGCGCCGCTCGCTGCGGGCGAGGAGCGGCTCGGCATCCTCTGTTGCACCTCCGGCAAGCGCCGCTTCGGGGACGAGGACGCCGAGCTGCTGCGCGCGGTCGCGGATCAGACGGCGGTCGGGCTGACCAAGGCCGAGCTGATCGAGCGCCTGACCGCCGAGAACATCGTCAAGGACATGTTCGAGGCGCTGGCGGCCGGCTCGATCGAAACGGCCGAGGCCAAGGCGGTCGAGGCGCGCTGCGACCTCAGCCGGCCGCACGTATTCATCCACGCCGAGCGCGCCCCGGCGGCGGGTGACGACGGGCCGCCCTGGCCGGACGTGGCCGGCCGCATGCAGCAGCGGCTCGGGCGGCTCTACCCGCGCGCGTTCTTCGACGCCCGGCACGACACGGTGCGGGCGCTGGCTCCGCTGCCCACTGGCGACCGCGAGGCGGCCGAGGGGCTGCGCCGGGCCTGCGAGGAGCTCGCCCGCGACGAGGGCCTGTCGCTCGGGCTGAGCGACGTGGACCGCGGCACCGCGAGCGCGCGGCGCCGGATCCGGGAAGCCGCCGACGCCGCTCGGATCGGGCGCTCGCTGGCCGGCGCCGGCGGTGCGACGCAGTACGAGCAGCTCGGCGCCTACCGCTACCTCGTGCACCTCGAGCCCGGTGACGCCCCGCGCGACCGCTTTGGCCAGGCCGTGGACCAGCTCATCGACTACGACGAGCGGCGCAAGGCGCAGCTGGTCGAGACGCTCGAGCGCTACCTCGGGGCGCGTTGCAGCGTGGCCGGCACGGCCCGCTCGCTCTTCATCCACCCGAACACGGTCCGGCAGCGGCTCGAGCGGATCGAGCAGGTCACGGGCCTCGACCTGCGCGAGGACGACCTGCTGTCGCTCGAGCTGGCCCTCAAGGTTGCGCGCCTCGGCCGCGTCGGCGCGCGGCGATGAAGATCCGGAAGATCAGATAGCCGATTACGTGCAGCAGGAACACAAGCAGCACCCACCAGGCCTTCGTGAGGAATGGCATGTCCTCGTTCCACAGGTCCCAGACCGTGAGGTAGAGGAGGATCGCGAGCGCGAGCAGCAGGATCGGTGGCAGCTGCTGCGTGATGACGAAGACGATCACGGGGGCGGGCACGATATCGGGGGCCCCGCGTGACGATCAGAGCGAAGCTGTACGTGGCGATCCTGCTCACCGTGATCGGTCCCGTGATCACGATCGCCGTCGCGCTCCACGGGATGGACCGGCTCGGCGACCGCTTCTCCGAAGTGCAGGACCGCGGTGACAGGGGCGCGCTCGCGCTCAACCTGAAGTACGGCGTCACGGACTTCAACGGCTGGCAGACCGCCTACGGCTACGACGACGGCGCGTCGCGACCGCGCTTCGTGGCCTCGGTACGGAGCTTCGAGCGCGACCTCGCCGTGGCCCAGCGGACGCTCACGAACCCCCACGAGCGACGGCTCCTGCGTGAGATCCGCGTGCGCTTCGAAAGGTTCATGGGCCTCGACGACGTGGCGTACGCGGCGCTCCTGCGCGGGGACGACCAGCGCGTCAAGCGCATCTTCCTCGGCCCGGAGCTGCGGCTGTTCGACGCGATGGCCGCGCGCTCCGAGGAGCTCGCCCGCTACGAGGCCCGCCGCGCGACGGCGACCGAGGCGTCGTTCGACGACGCCCGGGAGGAGTCGCGGCGCAGCCTCATCGCGGTCGGTCTCGGCGCGGCGCTCGTGATCGTGCTGCTGCTCGTGACCTCCGTGGACATCGCCCGCCTGGCGCTCGAGTCGCACCGTCAGGGCCAGGCATGACCGACGACATCTTCCTGACCCTGAGCTTGCTGCTGATGGGGGCCCTCTTGGCGCGCTTCGTGGCGAGCCTGATCGGCATCCCCGAGATCCTCCTGCTCGTCGCGATCGGGGCGCTGTTCGGGCCGTCGGTGCTCGACGTGGTGGACGTGCCTTTCGAGTCGCTCGGCGCGCAGCTGATCTTCACCCTCGGCGTGTCGCTGATCCTCTTCTATGGCGGGCTCAGCCTGTCGCTGCCGGTGCTGCGGCAGGTGTGGCTGTCGCTGGGCTTGCTCGCTGTGCCCGGCATGCTCCTCACGGCGCTCGTGGTGGGCGTCGCCGCGCACCTCGCGTTCGACCTCCCCTGGGACGCCGCGCTCCTCGTCGGTGCCGTCCTTTCGCCGACCGACCCGGCGATCCTGATCCCGCTCTTCGTCCGCTCCCGCCTGCGCCCCAAGCTCGCGCAGACGGTGATCGCCGAGTCGGCGTTCAACGACCCGACCGGCGCGGCGCTCGCGCTCACGCTCGCCGGCGTGCTGCTCACCGGCAGCGACTCGATCGCCGCGCCCGCCACCGAGTTCCTCGTGGACCTCGCGATCAGCACCGCGATCGGGATCGTGGCCGGGATCGTGCTCGCGGCGGCGATCTCGAGCGACCGCTCCGGGATCTGGCGGGAGAGTGCGGCGATCGCCGTGCTCACGGTCGTGACGATCAGCTTCTTCTCGCTCGACACCGCCGGCGGCAGCGGCTACCTCGGAGCGTTCCTGGCCGGCCTGATCGTCGGCAACATGGACAACCTCGGGCTCGGGATGTCAGAGGCGCACGAGCAGGACGTGCGCCAGTTCGCCTTCAACCTCGCCGACGTCGTGACGCTGATCGTGTTCATGGTGCTCGGGGCGAACATCCCGTTCGCCGAGCTCGGCGAGAACCTGCTGCCCGCGCTCGCCGTGCTCGCCACGCTGATGCTCGTGGCCCGGCCGCTCACGGTGTTCAGCTGCGCAATGCCCGACCGGGGCGCTCGCTGGACGCGCCAGGAGATCGCGTTCCTCTGCTGGACGCGTGAGACCGGGGTGGTGCCGGCGGCGCTCGTGGGTGTCCTGGCCGGCCTCGGGGTGCCGAACATCGACGTGTACGCGAGCGTCGTCGCCCTCGCGATCGTCCTCACCCTGCTGCTCCAGGCGCTGCCCGCCGCGTGGCTCGCGGGCCGTCTCGGGCTGCTGGACCCGGTGCTCAGAACAACTGGAGGTAGCGGTCGATCTCCCACTGGGAGACCTGCTCGTGCCAGTCCTGAAACTCCTGCCGCTTGACGCGCACGTAGTAGTCCACGTAGTCCTCCTTCGCGGTCTTGCCGAGCGCCGCGCGGATCACGTCGTCGCGCTCGAGCTCGCGCGTGGCGTCGAGCAGCGTGCCGGGCAGCATCTCCACGCCCAGCTCGGCGCGCCGCTCCTCGCTCACCTGGTGGAGGTTGAGCTCGGTGGTGGCATCGCCCGCGTCGAGGCCCTTCTCGATCCCGTCGAGGCCCGCCGCAAGCACCACGGCCGCGCCCAGATACGGGTTGCAGGAGCCGTCGACGGTGCGGTCCTCGATCCGTCCCCCGTCGGGGATGCGCAGCATCTGGGTGCGGTTGTTGAAGCCGTAGCTCACGTACACCGGCGCCCAGCTCGAGCCGCTGCGGGTGCCGGTCACGAGCCGCTTGTAGGAGCCCACCGTTGGCGCGGTGACCGCGATGTACGCCTTGGCGTGGGCCTTGAGGCCACCGATGAAGTTGTAGGCCAGCTCCGAGAGCCCGAGCCCTCGCGGGTCGTCGCTCGCGTCGCGGTCGAACACGTTCTCGCCGTCCTTCCAGAGGCTCATGTGGAAGTGGCAGCCGTTGCCGGTGAGGTGCCCGAACGGCTTGGGCATGAAGGTGGCGATCAGCCCGCGCTCCTGGGCCAGCGCCTCGACCATGTAGCGGAAGAAGATCGCCCGGTCGCAGGTGGTGAGCGCGTCGGCGAAGTCGAAGTTCTGCTCGAACTGGCCGTTCGCGTCCTCGTGGTCGGTGGCGTAGTTGTTCCAGCCGAGCCAGGTCACGTAGCGCGAGATCTGCGACACGAAGTCGAGGTTGCGGGTGAGCCCGCGCATGTCGTAGCAGGGCTGCTCGAGCGTGTCGAGGCTGTCGGCCACCTCGATCGAGCCGTCCTCAAGCTGCCGCACGAGGAAGTACTCGAGCTCCGCGCCGATCTTGAACTCGTAGCCGAGCTCCTTGGCGCGCGCCAGCTGGCGGCGCAGGATCGTGCGCGGGCAGTAGGGCCACTCCTCGCCCTCCACGTGCACGTCGCACGCGAGCCGCGCCACGCCGCTGCGCCAGGGCAGCGGGGTGAAGCTCCGCAAGTCGGGCATCGCGGCCAAGTCCGGGTCGTTCGGCTGCTGGCCGATCGCGCCGGCTGCGAAGCCCGCGAAGCCCGCGCCGTCCTCGATCAGACCGTCGAGATGGCGAGCGGGAACGAGCTTCGCGTTCGGCTTGCCGTGCATGTCCACGAATTGCGCGAACAGGAACTCGACGTCGTTCTCTTTGATGTAGCGCTCGACGTCCTCGCGCGAGGACGTGGCGGTGAAGGTCTCGACCTCGGTCATGGCGCGCAACGTATCCCTTCGCCCGGATCGGGCCAATGTGGGAACCTCCATACCGGACCGGCGAATTGTGCGCCGCCGCCTATTGGGAGCTCCATATGCCCCTGCCTACACTCGGCAGCGGAGGTCTCTCATGTGCGGAATCGCAGGACTGTTCTCGAAGACGGACGAGATGGAGGCTGCGCTCGGCGGCCACCTCGCCGAGATGCTGCTCCAGCTGGGCGACCGCGGCCCCGACAGCGCGGGCGTGGCGTTCTACCGCAACCCGGTCCAGCCGGGCTCCTGCAAGGTCACGCTGCACTCTCCCGACGATCGGGTTGACTGGCAGGGCGTGAGCGCGGCGCTCGGCGAGACCTTCGGCGCGGGCGAGGCCGAGGTGCGGGCGAGCCATGCCGTGATCGCGGTCGAAGCCGACGCTCCCGCGGTGGTCCCGTGGCTGCGCGAGCGTTATCCGGAGCTGCGCCCGATGAGCGCGGGCGAGGCGATCGAGATCTACAAGGAGGCCGGGCTTCCGCGCGACTTCGTTGCCCGCTTCGAGCTCGCCTCGATGGACGGCAGTCACGCCCTCGGCCACACCCGCATGGCCACCGAGAGCAAGGTGACGACCGACGGCTCGCACCCGTTCTCGACCGGTCTCGACCTCTGCCTGGTGCACAACGGCTCGCTGTCGAACCACAACCGGCTGCGCGAGCGCCTGCGCGCGGAGGGCATCGACTTCCAGACTGAGAACGACTCCGAGGTGGCGGCCGGCTACCTCACCTGGCGGATGCGCGAGGGCGCCTCGCTCGAGGCGGCGCTCGAGGGCTGCCTCCACGACCTCGACGGCTTCTACACGTTCGCCGTCGGGACCGCCGACGGGTTCGCGGTGCTGCGCGACCCGATCGCCTGCAAGCCCGCGGTGATGGCGGAGACCGACCACTGGGTGGCGATGGCCTCGGAGTACCGCGCGATCGCGGTGCTGCCGGGCGCCGAGGACGCGGCCACCTGGGAGCCGGAGCCGGGCCGCGTATACAGCTGGGAACGCCAGCTGGTCTGATGGCCGCCCTCGAGAGCGGTCTCGAGGCGGCGGAGATCGACCTGACGGTCACGCCGCTGCGCGAGTTGAACGCCGCCCTGCACGCCGTCGCCGCGGACTCGACCGCGCGCTACCGCGTCCTCAACCCGCGGGGGGCGCATGCCCTCGCGGTCGGTCTCGACGCCCCGCTCCAGGTCGAGATCGAGGGGCACGCGGGTTACTACTGCGCCGGCATGAACAAGCAGGCGACCGTGCGCGTGCATGGCAACGCCGGCGTGGGCTTGGCGGAGAACATCATGTCCGGCACCGTGGTGGTCGAGGGCAACGCGAGCCAATCGGCCGCGGCCACCGGGCGCGGCGGCCTCGTGGTGGTTCGCGGCAGCGCGGCGGCGCGCTGCGGCATCTCGATGAAGGGCGTCGACGTTGTGGTGCACGGGTCGGTGGGGCACATGAGCGCCTTCATGGCTCAGAAGGGCCGCCTGGTGGTGTGCGGCGACGCCGGCGAAGCCCTCGGCGACTCGATCTACGAGGCCCGCCTCTACGTGCGCGGCTCAGTGGCCGGCCTGGGCTCGGACTGCATCGAGAAGGAGATGCGCGACGAGCACCGCTTCGAGCTGGCCGAGCTGCTCGATGCGGCCGGGGTCAAGGGCGCCGAGCCCTCCGAGTTCCGTCGCTACGGCTCGGCGCGGCGGCTCTACAACTTCGACGTCGACAACGCGGGGGAGTACTGATGGCCGCACCGGGGACTCCCAACCCTGCGCAGCCGGCTGCTTCGGGCCTCCACGAGTCGGCGCTCTTCGACCGCAACGCGATCCACGCGATCCAGCGCGCCGCGCGCGAGGGCATCTACGACATCCGCGGCTTCGGTGCCAAGCGCCCGCTGCCGCACTTCGACGACCTGCTGTTCCTCGGCGCCAGCGTGTCGCGCTACCCGCTCGAGGGCTACCGCGAGCGCTGCGACACGGACGTGGTGCTGGGCGACCGCCACGCGAAGAAGCCGCTCCACCTGAAGATCCCGGTCACGATCGCCGGCATGAGCTTCGGGGCGCTCTCGGCTCCCGCGAAGGAGGCTCTCGGGCGCGGCGCGAGCGCGCTCGGCACCAGCACCACCACCGGCGACGGCGGCATGACCCCCGAGGAGCGCGGCCACTCCGACCTGCTCGTGTACCAGCTGCTGCCCTCGCGCTACGGGATGAACCCCGACGACCTGCGCAAGGCCGACGCGATCGAGATCGTGGTGGGCCAGGGGGCCAAGCCGGGCGGGGGAGGGATGCTGCTCGGCCAGAAGATCTCCGATCGCGTGGCCGAGATGCGCGACCTGCCCAAGGGCATCGACCAACGCAGCGCCTGCCGCCACCCGGACTGGACCGGGCCCGACGACATGGAGATCAAGATCGGCGAGCTGCGCGAGATCACCGACTGGGAGAAGCCGATCTTCGTGAAGGTCGCGGCCTCGCGGCCCTACTACGACGTGGCGCTGGCGGTCAAGGCGGGCGCCGACGTGGTGGTGCTGGACGGGATGCAGGGCGGCACCGCGGCCACCCAGGAGATCTTCATCGAGCACGCCGGCATCCCCACGCTCGCCGCGATCAGGCCCGCGGTGGACGCGCTGCTGGAGCTCGGCATGCACCGCAAGGTGCAGCTCGTGGTGTCGGGCGGGATCCGCTCCGGCGCCGACGTGGCCAAGGCGCTTGCGCTCGGAGCCGACGCCGTCTCGATCGGCGTCGCCGCGCTGATCGCGATGGGTGACAACGCGCCGGAGCACGCGGACGGCTACGCCCAGATCGGCTCGGCCGCCGGCTTCTACGACGACTGGCACGAGGGGCGCGACCCGGCCGGCATCTCGACGCAGGACGACGAGCTGGCCAAGCGCTTCGACCCCGAGCTCGGCGGGCGCCGGCTGGCCAACTACCTGCGAACGATCACCCTCGAGGCCCAGACGCTCGCGCGCGCCTGCGGCAAGTCGCACCTCCTCAACCTCGAGCCGGAGGACCTGGTGGCGCTCACAGTCGAGGCCGCGGCGATGGCGCGCGTGCCCCTGGCGGGGACGCCGTGGGTCCCTGGCTTGAACGATTAGACAAATTTGTTTACGATCGCCGTGCCGACCCCCCTCGGCGCTTGAACTCTTTCGTGTCCTACGTCCTGACCTGTCCAAACTGCGGCCCGCGTGAGGTCACCGACTTCGGATTCGGGGGCGAGGTGAACCCGCGACCGGTCGCTGCGCCGTCCGCGCGCGAGCTCGGCGAGTACAACTACTTCCGCCGCAACGTGGCCGGCGTTCAGCGCGAGTGGTGGGTCCACCGCTCGGGCTGCGGCGCCTGGTTCTACGCCGAGCGCGACACGCGCACGAACGAGGTGCTGCTCACGGAGCTGCCGGAGGCCGGCGCGTGAGCCGGCTGCCCGAGCGCGACGGCGAGCGCATCGATCGCGGCCGCAGCCTCACGTTCACTTTCGACGGCCGCGAGGTGGGCGCCTACGAGGGCGACACGATCGGCTCGGCGCTGTTCGCCGCCGGCCAGCGCACCTTCTCGCGCAGCTTCAAGTACCACCGCCGCCGCGGACTCATGTGCTGCGCCGGTCAGTGCCCCAACTGCCTCGTTCAGGTCGACGACGCGCCCGGCGTGCGCGCCTGCACCGAGCCGGTGCGCGAGGGCATGCAGGTTATGCACATGAACGCGCAGCCGTCGCTCGAGCTGGACGTGATGAACGCCACCGACAGGTTCGGCGGGCCGTTCACGCCCCCCGGTTTCTACTACAAGACGTTCATCCGCCCGCGGCGCCTGTGGCCGCTGTACGAGAAGGTGCTGCGCCACGCAGCCGGTCTCGGCCGTCTTCGCAAGTCGCAGCCGGAGCGCGAGTGGCAGACCGAGTACCGGCGCCGCCACGCGGACGTGCTCGTAGTGGGCGGCGGCGCGGCGGGCCTGTCTGCGGCCACGGCGGCCGCGGAGCTCGGCGCGGACGTGGTGCTGGCCGACGAGGGCCCCGAGCCCGGGGGGCGGCTGCTCGCCGAGGGCGGCCGCGACTACGCTCGCGAGCTCGCCGGGCGGGCGCGCGCCGCCGGCGTGGAGCTGCTCCAGAACGCCCCCGCGCTGGGCACCTTCGACGGCCTGGTGCCGGTCTGGCAGGGCGACACGCTCCACCAGGTGCGAGCGGCGCAGCTCGTGGTGGCGAGCGGCGCGATCGAGCAGCCGCTCCTGTTCCCGGGCAACGACCTGCCGGGCGTGATGCTCTCGGGCGGCGCGCTGCGGCTGGTGGAGCTGTACGCGGTCAAGCCCGGCACGCGGGCGGTGGTGGCGGCCGTATGCGACCGTGGGCTGAACGCCGCCCTCGCGCTACGCGAGGCCGGCGTCGAGATTGCCTGCGTCGCGGACCTGCGACCGCACGGTGGTTCGCGAGGGGACGCGGCGAAGCTGCTCCAGCGCCGGAACATCCCGCTGATGCGCGGGAGCACCGTGCTCGAGGCGCGCGGGCGCGGTCAGCTGGACGGCGTGATCCTCGGGCGGCCCGGCTCGGACGACGGCGCGGGCGAGAGGACCCTTGGCTGCGACCTGCTGGTGGTCTCCGGCGGCAGTGCGCCGGCCACCTCGCTGCTGTCGCAGGCGGGAGCCCGCACCGGCTACGACGAGCGGCGCGGCCACTTCGCTCTCACGCACGTCCCGAGCGGCGTGCTCGCCGCGGGCGAGGTGGCGGGCGTGGGCGAGCTCGCGGCCGCCGAGGGCTCGGGCGCGCTCGCGGGCGCAGACGCCGCGCACGCGCTCGGCTTCGGCGACGAGGCGTCGCGCGCCGCGGCCGAGCGGGAGCGGGCGAAGCCGGCCGGGCCGAACGGCTGGGCCGCCGCCGGCAACGCCGTGCCGCCGCCGGTCACGAGCGAGCGCCGCGGCAAGTGCTTCGCCTGCCTGTGCGAGGACGTGACGAGCAAGGACATCCATCTGAGCGTCAAGGAGGGTTACGACTCGATCGAGCTCTCCAAGCGCTACACCACCGCCACGATGGGCCCCTGCCAGGGCCGCATGTGCCTGCTGCCCGCGGTGCGCCTGATGGCGGAGGAGACCGGCACCAGCCTGGCCGACGTGGGCACCACCACCGCGCGCCCGCCCTGGCACGCCGTGCCGATGGGCGCGCTCGCCGGCCGTCCCTTCGAGCCCGCCAAGCGCTCGTCGATCCACGGCCGCCACCGCGAGCTGGGCGCCAACGTGCTCTGGGCCGGCGACTGGCGCCGCGCCTACGACTACGGCGACCCGCGCGGCGAGGCGCTCGCGGTGCACGAGGCCGCCGGGCTGATCGACGTGTCGACGCTCGGCAAGCTGATCGTGCGCGGCCCCGACGCCGGCGAGTTTCTCGACCGGCTGTACCCGAATCGCTTCTCGAACCTCAAGCCGGGCAGGATCCGCTACGGCGTGATCGCGAGCGACGCCGGCCGGATCACCGACGACGGCACGATCTGCCGGCTGGACGACGACGCGTTCTACGTGACCACCACGTCGAGCGGCGCGGGCGCCATCTACGAGTGGTTTACCTGGTGGCTCGCCGACTGGGGCCTCGACGTGCACATCACCGACGTGACCCAGGGGCTCTCGGCCGTGAACCTCGCCGGCCCCCGCGCGCGCGAGATCGTCCAGGGCCTCACGGAGCTCGACTGCTCGGCCGACGCGTTCACCTACCTCGACGGCAAGCGCGCCGCGGTGGCCGGTGTGCCCTGCCTCATCCTGCGGATCGGCTTCGTGGGCGAGGTGGGCTACGAGATCCACTACGCCGCGGCGCACGGCGAGGACCTCTGGGACGCGCTGCTCCGTGCCGGCGCCCCGCACGGGATCCGGCCCTTCGGCCTCGAGCCACAGCGGCTGCTGCGCCTACAGAAGATGCACATCCTCGTGGGCCAGGACACGGACTCGGAGTCGAACCCGTTCGGCGCCGCGATGCCCTGGATCGTGAAGCTCGACAAGGAGCAGGCGTTCATCGGCAAGTGGGCGCTCGAGCGCTTTGCCGAGGACCCGCCCGAGACCGCGCTCGTGGGCTTCCGCGTGGCCAACGGCCACGTGCCCACCGAGGGCGCCGTGGTGATGCCCCTCGACGGGTCGCCGATGGGCCAGGTCACGAGCGCGCGCCACTCGCCGCAGCTCGGCGGCGTGATCGGCATGGCCTGGGTGCCCGCGGCGCTGGCCAAGGACGGCGAGCGGGTCACGATCTCGGACGAGGGCAAGCGGTTGGAGGCCGAGGTGGTCACCCGGCCCTTCTACGACCCCGACGGAGAGGTGCTGCGCTCGTGAGCTTCGAGTTCCTCTCGACAGGTCCCGGCGCCGTCGCGCGCTCGCCGATGGAGCGCGAGGCGCTCGCCGCGGGGGCGCGGCTCGAGCAGCGCGACGGCTGGAACGTGGCGGTGAGCTTCGACGGCGAGGAGGCCGAGCGCGAGCGCCTCCGCGGCTCGGTCGGCTTCGCGGACAGTTCGTACCTCGGCAAGATCGAGCTCCAGGGAGAGATCGGCGAGCAGCTCGAGCTCGGCCGTGCGCGGCTGGTGGACGGCGCCTGGTGGTGCCCCTACACGCACGAGCGGGCGATCGTGTTGTGCGAGCCGGGCCGGACCGCCGCGCTCGTCGAGCGCCTCGAGGAGGAGGCGCGCGCGGCCGGGCGGCTCACAAGCGTGATCGAGATGACGTCCGTGCTCGGCGCGCTCACGATCGCGGGCCCGCTCGCCCGCGAGGTGTTCGCGCGTTTCACCGCCCTCGACCTGCGCCCGAACGTCACGCCGGTGCACGGCTTCCGGCCGGGCTCGGTGGCGCGCGGGCCGGGCGCGGTCCTGCGCCAGGACGAGGAGCGCTACCTGATGCTCTTCGGCGCCGCGCTCGGGCGCTACATGTGGACGGTTGTGGCAGACGCCTGCGCGTCTCTTGGCGGCGCCCCGGTGGGCGTCGACGCGCTCGAGGGGGCCACCGTCCATGCGTGACCTGTTCCGCACCCGCCGGATGTGGCGCAAGGCGGGCGAGCTCAAGGACTCGTACGACGTGGTGATCATCGGCGGCGGCGCGCACGGACTCGCCGCCGCCTACTACCTCGCACGAGACCACGGCGTCGAGGACGTCGCGATCCTCGAGAAGAGCTACATCGGCTCGGGCGCCGCCGGGCGCAACACCACGATCCTCCGCTCGAACTACAAGACGCCCGAGGGCGCGCGCTTCTACGACGCGTCCGTGAAGCTCTACGAGGGCCTCAGCGCCGAGCTCGGCTTCAACCTGCTGTTCTCGCAGAACGGCCACCTCACGCTCGCCCACTCGGACCGGGCGATGTTCGTGATGGCGAATCGCGCCGAGGTCAACCGCCTGCACGGCATCGACTCGCGGCTGATCTACCCGGCCGAGATCAAGGAGCTCGCGCCGGCGATGCAGGTCGACAACCCGCACGCGGTCTATCCGATCCAGGGCGCGCTCTACCACCCGCCCGGCGGCGTGATCCGCCACGACGCGGTGGTCTGGGGCCTCGCCCGTGGCGCCGACAGAGGCGGCGCCGAGATCCACCCCTACACCGAGGTCACCGGGATCGAGCGCCAGAACGGGCGCGTCCATGCCGTCCAGACCAATCGCGGCCGCGTGAAGGCGGGCACGGTGCTCAACTGCACGGCCGGCTGGAGCTCCCTGATCTCGGACATGGCCGGCGTGGACATGCCGATCACCACCCACATCCTCCAGGCCTGCGTGACCGAGCCGATGAAGCCGCTGCTCGACGTGGTGATCGTGTCATCGCAGATGCACGTCTACATCTCGCAGACCGACCGCGGCGAGTTCCTGATGGGCGCGGAGATCGAGCCCTGGACCACCTACCGGATGCAGGGCACGCTCAACTTCCTGCAGGAGGTCAGCCGCCACACGCTCGAGCTGTTCCCGCAGCTCGAGCGGGCGCGCCTGCTGCGCTCATGGGCGGGACTATGTGACCTCAGTCCCGACTACAGTCCGATCCTCGGCAAGACCGAGGTGGACAACTTCCACGTGAGCTCGGGCTGGGGCACGTACGGCTTCAAGGCGGCGCCGATCGTCGGCAAGACGCTCGCGGAGCTCGCGGCCACGGGCGCCACGCCGGAGCTGATCGCCCCGTTTGCGCTCGAGCGCTTCTACGAGGACAAGCTTGTATCCGAGCTGGCCGCCGCGGCGGTGAGCCATTGATGGAGGAGATTCGATGAAGAGCAGCCTGGAGATTGCGCAGGAAGCGGAGCTCCTTCCGATCGAGACGATCGCGGAGCGCACCGGCCTGACCCCTGACGAGTTCGAGCCCTACGGCCGCTTCAAGGCCAAGGTGTCGCTCGACGTGCTCGACCGCATGAGCGACGCGCCGGACGGCAAGATCGTGTGCGTCGCCGGCGTGACGCCCACCAAGGCGGGCGAGGGCAAGACGACCACGGCGGTCGGGCTCACCCAGGGCCTTGGGCACATCGGCAAGGAGCCGCTCCTGTGCCTGCGCGAGCCCTCGCTCGGACCGGTGTTCGGTATCAAGGGCGGCGCCGCAGGCGGCGGCATGACCCAGGTGGTGCCGATGGAGGACCTGAACCTCCACTTCACCGGCGACATCCACGCAATCGGCGCTGCCAACAACCTCCTGGCGGCGCTGCTCGACGCGTCGATCCTGCACGGCAACCCGCACAAGATCGACGCATTGCGGGTGGGCTGGAAACGCGCGCTCGACATGAACGACCGGGCGCTCCGCGACGTGACGCTTGGCCTCGGCGGCCGGGCCAACGGCTATCCGCGCGAGACCGGCTTCGACATCACGGCCGCCTCCGAGGTGATGGCGATCCTGGCCGTGGCGCGCGACCTGCACGACCTGCGCGCGCGGCTCGGCGCGATCACGGTCGCGCACTCCTTCGACGGCGGCAAGCCGGTCACGGCGGAGGACCTGGGGGCGGCCGGCGCGATGACCGTCCTGCTGAAGGACGCGCTCAAGCCCAACTTGATCCAGACCCTCGAGGGGCAGCCCTGCTTGATGCACGCGGGGCCGTTCGCGAACATCGCGCACGGCAACTCCTCGCTCGTGGCCGACCTGATCGGCCAGAAGCTCAGCGACTACGTGATCACCGAGTCCGGCTTCGGCTCCGACATGGGCATGGAGAAGTTCTTCGACATCGTCTGCCGCAAGGGGGGCTTGACGCCGAGCGCCGTGGTGCTCGTTGCCACGGTCCGCGCGCTCAAGCACCACGGCGGCATCGAGGACGATCCGCGGGTGGACTCGGCGAAGGCGATGACGGCCCTCGAGGAGGGCTTCGCGAACCTGCGCCGTCACCTCGGCATCGTGGCCACCTTCGGCCTGCCCTGCGTCGTGGCCGTGAACCGCCGGCCCGGGGACACCGACGACGAGGTCGAGTTCGTGCGCCGCATGGCCCTCGAGGCGGGCGCGCACGGCGCCGAGGTGAACGACGGCTTCGCTCGCGGCGGCGAAGGTGCGGCGGCCCTCGCGGAGGCGGTGGCCGACGCCTGCGAGCAGCCGGGCAACTTCAGCTTCATCTACGACGACGACGACCCGATCGACCAGAAGATCTGCAAGGTCGCGCGCAAGGTGTACGGCGCGAAGGACGTGATCTTCTACCTCGACGCCCAGCGCAAGATCCGCCAGTACCACGAAGACGGGCTCGACAGGCTCCCGATCTGCATGGCGAAGACGCACCTCTCGCTCTCGGCCGACCCGGCCCTGCTGGGCGCCCCCGAGGACTTCGAGCTGCCCGTGCGGGACATCCGCGCCTACACGGGCGCCGGCTGGCTCGTGCCGCTGTGCGGGGACATCCAGCAGATGCCCGGCCTCGGCAAGACGCCCGCGGCGTTCAACGTGGACATCGACGCCGAGGGGCGGACCGTGGGACTCTTCTGAGCATGAGCGGAGCGGCCGACCCCCCCGCCGCGCTGGTTCGCCCGGGCAAGCAGTCCCTCGTCGACGTCGCCGAGGACGCGCTCCGGAGCTGGCTCCAGACCGGCCGCCACCGCCCCGGGGACCGCCTGCCGCCCGAGCAGGAGCTGTCGGCCGCGCTCGGCATCTCGCGCGGCACGCTGCGCACGGCGCTGCGGCGGCTGGAGGAGAGCGGCGAGATCGTGCGGCGCCAGGGGAGCGGCACCTACGTCGGCCGCGCCACCCAGACCGCGCTGGACGAGGGACTCGAGAAGCTCATCTCCTACTCCGAGCTGGCCCGCCAGCGCGGGGTCGAGATCGAGCTCGGCGAGCTCTCGATCGAGCAGCGGCCGCTCGGCCAGGAACGGGCGGCGGTGTTCGATGCCGATCCGGGCGCGCCGGCCACCACCTTCACGCGCGTGCTGCTGCTCGACGGGCGCCCCGGCGCGTGGATGCGCGATGTGGTGCACCCCGACGCCACGCTGCCTTCCGCGGCCCGGCTGCGCGCGTCCCTCGAGGCGGGCGAGATGGTGCTCGACCAGCTCTTGAAGGCGGGCCTTCCCGTGGCGTACACGCGCGCGCACATCAAGGCGAGCCTCGTGACGCGCCGCGACCCGGTCGGGATCGCCCTCGCGGTCAGCGAGACCACCGCCGCGCTCGAGATCGAGCACGTGACCTGCGACGCCGAGGGCGCGCCCCTCGAGCATTCGGTGGACGTCTTCCTGCCCCGCTCGCTCGATCTCCACGTGATGCGGTGGCTCGAGGACGTGCCGCCGGTGCCGGCGATCGGGCGGGCTGCGGCCGTCCGATCGCGGTAGTTCCGCGTCGGTAGCGCCCTGGCCGGGCGGGCCCTAGGTGCGGCGTTCCGGTTGTATACAAATTTGCTCAAAGCGCTGGTATAGTCGCGCCACCCCGGGGACGGCCCCCGGCCGGCCCAACCCCCCATCCGGAGGAGAGGATGAGCGAAGCCACTGACGGTGCCATGACCGTCGATGCCAGGGCGAACGGAACCTTCGGCGGCACCGTCGAGACGGTCCTCGAGACACCCCGTGCCGTGGCGCCGCCCGCCACGCTCGAGGAGGCCCGCGGCGCGCCGGGCCGGCGCGAGAAGATCGAGGAGCTCACGAAGCTCATCGAGTCCGAGGGCATCAGGTACGTCTTCTTCCAGCAGGTGTCCGTGACCGGCCGCGTGATGGGCAAGGGCGTGGTGGCGAGCTTCTTCCCGCAGGTCGCGGAGCGCGGCTACCAGCTCGTTTACGGGGCCACCGCCCACCTGTTCACCGACCGCGGCGGCAACTACATCGGGTTCGGCCCCGAGGAATCCGAGCTGGCCGCGG
>DASRIC010000086.1:0-34913 GCA_035650215.1 Thermoleophilaceae bacterium | reverse complement strand
GAGCAGGCTCGTGCGGAGGAGCTCGCGGCCCGTCTCGACGAGGTCTCCGACGACAGCGAGCGGGTGGCCGCCCTCGAACAGAAACTCGAGCAGGCCGAGGAGGCCCGCCGCGCCGCCGGAGATGCACTTGACGACGCCAAGGCGGCCTCAGCGGCTGAGCTCGACCAGGCCCTCGCCGCCGCGGCCGACACCCATCGCGACGAGCTCGACCGTGAGCGTGCGATGCATCGCGCGGAGCTCGACCAGGCCTTGGCCGGCGCCGCCGACAACCACCGCGAGGAGCTCGACCGGGAGCGTGTCAGGCACGCCGAGACGGTCGGCGGGCTTGAGGACCGGCTCGCGCGTCAGAGCGCACGCGTCGAGGAGCTCGAGGCGAGCCGGCGGGCGGCGCTCGACGAGGCCAGGGCGGCCTCGGCCGCGGAGCTCGACCAGGCCCTCGCCGCCGCGGCCGACAGCCACCAGGATGAGCTCGAGCGCGAGCGCGCCGCGCACGCCGAGAGCATCGGAGAGGTGCGCGAACGGCTCACGAGCCAGAGCGCGCGGGTTGCGGAGCTGGAGCAGGCTGAGGCGAGCCTGCGGGAGACCCACGCGACCGCCGCTCGGGACGCCGAGCAGGCCCGGCGCGCCGCCGCCGAGGCGCTCGACGAGGCCAAGGCGGCCTCCGCGGCGGAGCGCGACCACGCCCTCGCCGAGATCGAGCAGCTGCGCGGCGAGCTCGAGCTGTTGGCGGACGCCGACCGGCGCGCCGAGGACGCACGCGCCGCCCTGGCGGAGCTTCGCGAGGAGAGCGAGCGGCAGGCGGAGCTCCACTCGCTCATCGAGCGTGACCTCGGCGCCGAGCTGCGGGCGGGCCGCGAGCGGAACGAGGCGCTCGAGAGCCAGCTCGAGGACGTGCAGCGGAAGATCGCCAACGCCACCGAGGCGTTCGAGGCCGTGGGCACGGCCGCGAACCGCCTGAACGAGATCGCAGCGAGCTTCTCGCCCGCCGACGCCGGCGCCTAGCCCGCGCGCGCGAGCAGCCGCTCGTCGCCCGCGAGCGTGGTGCTCGTGGCGGCCGCGATCTCGACGTCGGTCAGGTCGCCGGGCGCTGCTGCGCCCGTGAAGTTCACGGTCTTGTTGTGGCGGATCCGCCCCCGCAGCTTGGACGGATCGGTGCGCGACGGACCCTCCACCAGCACCTCCATCGTGCGGCCGACGAAGCGCTGCGCGCGCTCGGTCGCGTGGTGCTGCACCAGGTCCACGAGGCGCTGCATGCGCTCGCGCGAGACCTCGTGCGGCAGCTGGTCGTCGAGCGTGGCGGCCTCCGTCTCGCGGCGCGGCGAGTAGATGAAGGTGAAGGCCGAGTCGTAGCCCACCTGGTCGACGACCTCGAGGGTCCCGGCGAAGTCCGCCTCGGTCTCACCCGGGAAGCCCACGATGATGTCGGTGGTGAGCGCGCAGTCCGGCACCAGCTCGCGGATCATCGCCACCCGGTCGAGGTAGCGCCCGCGGTCATAGGTCCGGCGCATGGCCTTCAGGATCCGGCTCGAGCCTGACTGGAGGGGCAGGTGGATGTGCTCGCACACGCTCGCGAGCTCGGCGTGGGCGGCGATCACGTCCTCGCGGATGTCCTTCGGATGCGGGCTCGTGTAGCGGATGCGCTCCACCCCGTCTACGCCGTCGACCAGCGCCAGCAGCTCCGCAAACGTCGTCTTGCCGCCCTTGGGGAGATCGCGCCCGTAGGAGCAGACGTTCTGCCCGAGCAGCGTGACCTCCTTCACCCCCTCGGCGGCCACCCGCTCGACCTCGGCCAGGATCTCCGCCGCGGGCCGCGACACCTCTCGGCCGCGGGTGGAGGGCACGATGCAGTACGAGCAGACGCAGTTGCAGCCCACCGAGATCTGCACCCACGCCTGGTGCTCGCGCTCGCGCTTCATCGGGAGGTGGCCGGTGAAGCCCTCGAACTCGAAGAAGCCCTGCGCGCTGAGGCTGTCGCTCGTGAGGAACTCGGCAAGCTTGTGCACCTGGCCGGGGCCGAAGGCGACGTCGACGAACGGGAACATCTCGAACACCCGCTCCTTCATCGACTGGGACCAGCAGCCGCCGATCCCGACCACGCGGCCCGGCTGCTCGGCCTTCAGCCGCTTGGCCTCGCCGAGGTGCCCGACGAGCCGGTTGTCGGCCTTCTCCCGGATCGAGCAGGTGTTGAAGAGGATCAGGTCGGCTCCGTCGCGCGCGGGCGCCTCGCGGTAGCCGAGCGACTCGAGCATGCCCTTCATCCGCTCCGAGTCGTGCTCGTTCATCTGGCACCCGAAGGTGGTGAGGTGATAGCTCTTCACGCCCGGCCGAGGATAGCCTTCGCTCGTGCCCAGGGAGCGGGTGATCGAGCTCTGCACCGGCCTCCCCGAGGTCGTGGCCGAGGGCGAGCAGCACGTGGGCTTCACCGTCCGCGGCAAGCGCTTCGCGTGGCTGCTGGAGGATCACCACGGCGATGGCCGGCTCGCGCTCAACTGCAAGGCGCCCGCGGGCGTGGCGGCCGAGCTGGCCGGCGCTCACCCAGAGCGATACTTCCTGCCCGCGTACCTGGGACGGCGCGGCTGGGCGGGGATCTGGCTCGACGTGCCGGAGGTTGACTGGGACGAGGTCGAGCGGCTTGTGGTCGAGGCCTACCGCATGACCGCGCCGAAGCGGTTGGCGGCCTCGCTCTAGTGACCTGAGTCGGAGGTCCGGCCTCCGGAAGGTGCGCGCGGAGTGACGACTCAGGCCACTAGGTCTCAGGCGCCACCCGCTCGGCCAGCCCCGGATAGCGGGTCACGAAGCCCGCCTCGTCGAGCTCGAGCACTGCGGTGAAGTCGTGGTCGAGGCCCACGTAGCGCACGCGGCCCTCGCCCGCAGGCTCGTAGCGCTGCTCCGAGCGCAGCACCGCCAGGTCCGGCACTGACACCCAGGCCATCACGTGGTCGGCCGGCTCCCCGCCCAGCCGAGCCGCCGGCATGAAGTTCGTCAGCGGCGAGAAGGCGAGGTCGCAATCGAGCGCGCCCTCGACCTCGTCGACCACGTGGTCGTCCGCCGTCCAGCTCCCGTCCTCACGGCGCTCGAGCTGGAGCCGGCGCAGCCCGCCGGGCGTGAGCGCCGACAGCTCGAGCGAGCGGGTGACAAGGGCGGAGTCGGTGCGGAGCCGGTAGTCGACCCGGTAGCCGGCGCCGATCTGGACCCCGTGCGCCGTCAGCCCGCGCTCATCGCGGTCGACGAGCGCGCTCTCGGCCCGCCACTCGTCGAGCCCGCGCCAGCTGAGCAGCGGACTCATCGCGCATAGTCGGTGGCACGGCTCTCGCGGATCACCGTGACCTTGATCTGGCCGGGATACTCGAGCTCCTTCTCCACGTCGCGGGCGATCTGATGCGACAGCAGCGTGGCCGCGTCGTCGTCCAGCTCGTCGGGGTGAACGATCACCCGGATCTCGCGCCCGGCGTGCATCGCATAGACCTTGTCGACGCCGTTATGACGCGTGGCGATCGCCTCCAGCTCGTGCAGGCGCTTGACGTACTGCTCGAGCGACTCGCCGCGCGCCCCCGGCCGGGCACCGGAGAGCGCGTCCACGATCTGGACGATCACCGCCTCCACGGTCTGCAGTTCGACCTCGTTGTGGTGCGCCTCCATAGCGTGCGCCACCGACTCGGACTCCTTGTAGCGCCGCGCCATCTCGCCGCCGACGAGGGCGTGCGGGCCCTCGACTTCGTGCGACACCGCCTTGCCGATGTCGTGCAGGAGCGCCGCCCGGGCGGCCACGCGCGGGTCCGCGCCGAGCTCGTCCGCCAGCATGGCCGCCAGGCGTGCGCACTCGATCGAGTGGTGGAGAACATTCTGGCCGTAGCTCGTGCGAAAGCGCAGCTTGCCGAGCACCTTCACGAGCTCGGGATGGAGCTGGCCGACGTTCGCCTCGAACACGGCCTGCTCGCCCAGCTGCACGATGTGCTGGTCGATCTCGGACTTGGCCTGGTGGTAGGCCTCCTCTATCCGGGCAGGATGGATGCGCCCGTCCTGCAGCAGCTTCTCGAGCGTGAGCCGGGCGATCTCCCGGCGCACGCCGTCGAAGCCCGACAGCAGCACAGCGCCTGGCGTGTCGTCGATGATGAAGTCGATCCCGGTGAGCGTCTCGAGCGCGCGGATGTTGCGCCCCTCGCGACCGATGATGCGGCCCTTCAACTCGTCCGACTTGAGCTCGACGACCGACACCGTGGTCTCCACGGCGTGGCTCGAGGCAACGCGCTGCATCACCGCGGCCAGGATGCTGCGGGCGCGGCGGTCGGCGTCGTGGCGGGTCTCCTCCTCCACCTGGCGCACGAGCCGCGCGCTCTCGTGACGGAGTTGGTCCTCGAGCTCGTGCATGAGGATCTGCTTGGCCTGACCCGCGCTCAGCCCCGCCACGCGCTCGAGCTCCCGGATCTGCCGAGACTTCGTGTCCTTCAGCTCCTCGCGCACCTGGTCGAGGTTGCGGCGCCGGTCCTCGAGCGAGCGCTCGCGTTCCGCGAGCTGCTGCGCCTGCCCGTCGAGCGCGCTCTCGCGCGCGTGCATGCGCTCCTCCTGGCGAGCGATCTCGGTGCGTCGCGCGACCAGCTCCTCCTCGACGCCGTCGCGCCCCGCCCCCGCCCGCCCGTCGGCCCCTGCGCCCGGCTCGGGCGCCACGGTCGCACCGGCACCGGCCTGCACGGCGCGCGGCCGCCCGGCAAGCAGCACGACCGCCACCGCAACAGCCGCCGCGACCCCTGCCGCCAACACGATCTCCATTTGGGATGTCTCCTCGTTCCGGCGCGGAGCACCGGGCTCATGCACTGTGTGTGAGCGGTGCGGCTGCGAAAGCCGCGAGACACGAAGACCTCGCCTCAGAGCGCGCGCGCCCCGGTGAGGACGCGCGGTGCTGCCTCTATGGACCTTCCCGAGCGCTCCTCCCAGGGCGGCCGCTTGTCGCTGTTCGCATCACTTTCCGGACTGAAATTCGGGCGATTTGCTCGTCTTTTTGTCTCACGGCGGCCGAGCCGGCCGCGTTCACATCAGGGTATCTCCCGGCGCAGGCACTCGCAACCGGCGGGCGGGCCCTGGCAGGGGTGGCCGGGCCTACTACGCGATCAAGTTCCTCTCGTGAGCGCGGACGGTCGGCCGCGGGGGCCGATCCGGACGCAGCTACGCCTCGAGCCCCTGCCGCTCCAGCGCGAGCGCCACCGGCGGGTGCTCGCTCAGCCTGCGGTAGTAGGGCGCGAACGCTCCCCTGGTTCGCGCGTCGGGGTCCAGGTGGCGGCCCCAGCGGATCAGCATGTGCAGGTAGAAGTCGACGGCGCAAACGTCTCCGCCGAGCAGCGCCGGCTGGGCGGCCAGCACGCTCTCGAGCCAGCCAAACTGGCGATCGAGGGCGGCCGCGGCGGCCTCGCGCACCCCCTCGGCGTGGGACGCGGTCGTGTAGCGCTCGGGGTAGAGGAAGCGAAGCAGGGCCTGCTGCGGCGTAGTGCTGAGAAACGCGAGCAGCTCGACCGCGCGGACCCGCTCGCGCGTGCCGTGCGTGGGCAGCAGCCCCGCAGCCGGCCAGCTGTCCGCCACGTACTGGACGACGGCGGCCGCCTCCGTGACAACGAGGTCGCCGCGCACGAGCGTCGGCACCACGCCCATCGGGTTCAGGCGCACGTAGTCGGGCGGGTCGACGGCGTCCCCGTCGCGCCCCACGTACACAAGCTCCGGCTCGACCCCGGCTGCGAGCAAGGCACCATGCGGCGCGAGCGCGGCGCTGCCGGGCCGGTAGTAGAGCCGGATATCGGCATCAGGCGGCGCGGAGGTCATCCTCCTCGCGCCAGTGCCGCTCGTGGCGACGGATCGCCTCGTAAGCGAGCTCGGGCGAGTAGCCGCGCCGCACCAGCATCCGCCAGGCCCGGTCGCGCTCGCGGTCGTCGCGCGCGGGCGCTCCCAGCCGCCGCCCGAGCAGCAGCACCGCGGTCTCGAGCTCGGCGGCGGCGCTGCGGTCTCGGCTGGCGGCCTCCACCAGGTCGGGCGCGATGCCGCGCCGCTGGAGCTCGCGCGCTATCCGCTCGCTCCCCCACTGCTCGAGCTCGCGCTTGTCCTCGGCAAAGCGACGCGCGTAGCGGGCGTCGTCGAGGAAGCCCGCCTCGCTGAGCTCTTCGACCGCCTGGTGGATCGCGGCCGGATCGACCCGCTTGCGCTCCAGCAGGGTGCGCAGCTCCGCGACCGTGCGCTCACGGCGGCCGACCGCCTTGTAGGCGAGATCGACCGCCCGCTCGGTCTCGGAGCGGGCGTCGCTGTTACGAGCCCGCCGCGGCAAGCTACGCCGCCTTTTCCTGCGCCGTCTCGGCCCGCTCCTGAGCGGCCGCTCCGGGCTCTGCCTCGCCGTCGCCCGGCGTCGCGACCGCCGCCAGCGGCGCCGCGGCCGGCTCCACCCCGAGCAGGTCGTAGATCTTGCGCTCGATCTCGCCCGTGACGGCCGGGTTCTCGCGCAGGTAGCCCTTGACGTTGTTGCGCCCCTGCCCGAGCCGCTCGTCCCCGTACGAGAAGAACGAGCCCGACTTCTGCACGATGCCGTGCTCGATCCCGAGGTCGAGGATGCAGCCCTCGCTCGAGATGCCCTCGCCGTACTCGATGTCGAACTCGGCCTGCCGGAAGGGCGCCGCAACCTTGTTCTTGACCACCTTGACGCGCACCCGGTTGCCGATCGCCTCGGTGCCCTCCTTGAGCGTCTCGATGCGGCGGATGTCGAGCCGCTGCGAGGAATAGAACTTGAGTGCGCGGCCGCCCGGCTGCGTCTCGGGCGATCCGAACATTACGCCCACCTTCTCCCGAATCTGGTTCGTGAGGACGCAGAGGGTGTTCGCGCGGTTGAGGTTGCCGGCGAGCTTGCGCATCGCCTGGGACATCATGCGTGCCTGGAGGCCGACCGTCTGATCGCCCATCTGGCCCTCGAGCTCGGACTTGGGCGTGAGCGCCGCCACCGAGTCGATCGCGACGATGTCGACGGCTCCCGAGCGGATCAGGAGGTCGGCGATCTCGAGCGCCTGCTCGCCGTGGTCGGGCTGGGAGACCAGCAGCTCGTCGATGTCCACGCCGATGCGCTTCGCGTAGGCGGGGTCCATCGCGTGCTCGGCGTCGATGAACGCGCAGATGCCGCCCATCCGCTGAGCGTTGGCGAGCACGTGGTAGAGCAGCGTTGTCTTGCCCGACGACTCCGGCCCGAAGATCTCGACGATCCGGCCGCGCGGCAGCCCGCCGACGCCTAGCGCGAGGTCGAGCGACAGCGCCCCCGTCGGGACGGCCTGCACCCTCACCTGAGCGGCGTCGTCCCCCATCCTCATGATCGACCCCTGCCCGAACTGCCGCTCGATCTGGGTGAGCGCCCCCTTCAGCGCCGCCTCACGTGCCTGAGCGGCCTTCTGCTGCTCCTTGTCCATACGTCATGTCTCCTCTGAAAGCTCTTGGATCCACAACGTAGGAGTCGGCCCGGACAGATGTTCGCCCCGACCCCGGCTCCGGCGCCCCGCCTGGCCGCCGGCGGCCGGCCGGGCGCGCGGCTACCGTGCGCGCCGCGCCCGGCGCTTCGCCAGCATCATGCGCACCAGGTAGATCGGCGCGGGCGGCACCCAGCCGAGCTGCTTCGCGGTGCCGAGGTCGTCGCGGTTGGCCCAGTGCTCGACGACCAGCCCGTCCTCGACACGCAGCCAGTGCGTCTGGGTCGTGGCGAACCGCTTGCCGGTGGGTGGAAAGGCCTCGTCGACCGAGCCGTCCGGCGCGTAAGCGACGAACGGCCGCACGTGACGGCCCGCCATCGTGCAGTGGAAGGCGATCAGGTCGTCCTCCGCGATCACCTGGTGGATCTCCCAGCGCAGCTCGGCGAATGCGTCCCTGAGCCACAGCGCGGTCGCGTAGGCGGTCGCCGGGCCGCGCCCGCGCGCCTCGGGCGGCTCGTCGCGCTGCTCGTGGTTGTGGAAGTCGCGGTGGCAGATCGCGTCGAAGTCGGCGCGCGATCCGGCCTCCATCGCGTCGAGGATGCGTCGTGCAACTGTCGCGGCGTCCAGGGTCGTGGGGTGCTGAGCGGTGTCGGTCACCCGCGGCACGGTAGGAGGCGATCCGCGAGACGTCCGTGATGTCGCTCACATCACAGGAGCACTCGTCAGAGACCCCGCGACGGTGGTGGGCCGGCGGCAGTCAGTCCGGCAGCACCACCGAGCCGTCCTCGCGAATCTCCCAGCGCGGGTTGTGCGCCACCTCCCAGGGATGGCCGTCCGGGTCGGCGAAGGCGCCCGAGTAGCCGCCCCAAAAGGTCTCGCGCGGCTCGTGGGTGATCATCGCCCCGGCGGCGCGGGCCTCCTCGATCACCGCGTCGACCTCGGCCGGGGAGCGCACGTTGTGGGCGAGCGTGACCCCTCCCCAGGCGCCGGCGTCCGGCACGCCGCTGTCCTCGGCGAGGGCCGCGCGGTCCCAGAGCGCCAGCACCGCCGCGCCGGTCTGGAAGAAGACGACGTCGGCGCCGGGCTCCGCCCGCGTCGCCCATCCCAGGGCCTCGTAGAAGGTACGGGCCCGCGCGAGGTCGCGCACGCCGAGGGTGACCAGGCTGATTCGCTGTTCCATCGGCCGCACGCTACGCCTCCAGGCGCGACAATGGGCTCCCATGTACCGGTACGAGCAAGCGAACGTGGCGCGGCGCATCTTTCGCAATTCAGGGACTTGGCCCGGTATGTGGCGGGTGTACGCCCACGCGCTCCACCGCGTCGACGGCGTGGTCTATCGCGCCACCCGCGAGCGCGCGACGTTCACGTCCTGGATCACCGGGCTTCCGGTGGTGCAGCTCACGACGAAGGGCGCGAAGAGCGGGCGCCTGCGCACGCTGCCGCTCGTGGCGATCCCCCACGACGACGGGCTGATCGTGATCGCCTCGAACCTCGGGCAGGAGCGCAATCCCGCCTGGTACCACAACCTGATGGCCAATCCTCGGGCCACCGCGTGCTTCGAGGGCGAGACCCGCGAGCTGGTGGCACGCGAGCTCGAGGGCGAGGAGCGCGACCGCTGGTACGAGCGCGGGATCGAGATCTACCCGGGCTGGGTCCAGTATCGGGCGAGGACGGCCGCGCACCGGCGCATACCGGTGATCGCGCTCACGCCCGTGGGGCCCGCGCAGGCATAGCGGGGCGGTCAGAGCTCACGTCGCGCCAGCGGCTCGTAGAGCGCCCCCTGAGGCCGCAGCGTGGAGCGGTAGAGGGTGAGCGCCGCGGCGACGAACGGCGAATCCGGCGGCGGCGGGCCCTCGAGCGCCGGCACCCGGCGCTCGCCCCGCTTGACCCGAGCGAGCGTCACATGCGGCCAGAACGGGCGCTTTTCCGGCCTGTACCAGCGCCCGGCCTCCAAAGCCCGCGAGACGCCGTCCTGGAGCTCGGTCGCTCGCCCGCCGTCGTCGTCCAGCGCGAGCGCGAACAGGCGCGGATTGCGCGGCGGGAGCGGACGCATCTCGGCGGCCGCGAGCCGGGGCGCCGGACGGACGGGAATTCCGGCACCGAACGTGGCCTCGGCGATCGCCTCGGCCGCCGACTGGTCCTGCCAGCCGAGGAAGACGAGCGTCACGTGGAGGGCCTCCGCCCTCACGGGCCTCAGGTCGCGCCGCCCGGCGAGGAGGCCGTCACGCCAGCTCGCGAGCGAGTCGCGGACCGGCCCGGGCAGGTCGAGCGCGACGAACATCCGCGCGCGAGGACCGCTCAGGGGATGCCGTCCTCCCGGCCGCTCAGGAGCCGCCGCAGCAGGTGCATCGCTACGAGCGCCGAGCGCTCGCGGATGTCGGCGCGCCCACCCGGCATCAGGGCCGAGCGCGTGAGCGCGCGGCCGTCGGAGGTCTGGGCGCTCCACCACACGGTGCCCACCGGCTTGTCCTCGGTCCCGCCCCCCGGGCCGGCGATGCCGGTGATCGACACGGCCGTGTCGGCCTCAAAGCGGGCGAGCGCGCCCCGCGCCATCGCCTCGGCGACCTGCCCGGAGACGGCGCCGTGCTCCTCGATCAGGGCGGGGGCGACGCCCAGCAGGTCGACCTTCGCGTCGTTGGCGTACGCCACAACGCCGCCGGCGACGTAGTCCGAGGAGCCCGGCCGGTCGGTGAGCCGCGCCGCCAGCAGCCCCGCGGTGCACGACTCGGCCGTGGCGACCCGCCGTCCGGCGAGCAGCGCCGCAACCTGGTCGTCGATCCGCGAGCCGTCCTCGGAGAAGATCTCCGGCGCGTGGCGCTCCCGCAGCAGCCCGACGAGCTGCTCGTAGACGCCGCTCGAGACCGGCTCGTAGCGGGTGACCATCTCGATCTCCCCGCGCCGCAGGCAGGTCGTGATCTCCAGCCCCTCGAACCCGGCGATTCCCTCCTCCGCGTCGCGGAGGGTATCGGCGAGGCCGGACTCCGGCAGCCCGAACATGCGCATCGTCCGCTGCACGTAGTCGGTGCGACCGGAGAGCGCCTCGCTTACGATCTCGGTGCCGGCCGCCGTGCGCCACATCGGCTGCAGCTCCCGCGGCGGGCCGGGTAGGACGACGATCGCCGGCGAGCCGGGCACGATCACGCCGGGGGCCGTGCCCACCGGGTCGATGACGAAGGCGCCCTCCGGCACGAGCGCCTGCTTGCGGTTGGCTGCCCTGACCGCGTCGAAGTCCCAGGTCCGGAACCGCTGCATCAGCGGCTTCAGGATCTCAGCGATGCGCTCCTCGAGCCGCTCGTCGAGCACGAGCGGCAGCCCGCAGAAGCTCGCCACCACCTCGACGGTCTTGTCGTCGGCCGTGGGACCGAGCCCCCCGCTCGTGACGATCAGGTCCATCTCGCGCTCGGCCATGAAGCGCAGCTGCGCCTCGATGTCGTCGGACCTGTCGCCGCAGATCGTGAGGTGCGCGAGCTCCACGCCGAGCTCGAGGAAGCGGTCGGACAGCCAGGGTCCGTTGCGGTCCTGTACACGGCCGCTCAGCACCTCCGTGCCCGTGATGACGATTCCGGCTCGAGCGCTCAAGCCGCCAACGTTACGCACACGGGCGCTGACCGAGCGGGAGCGGCCGGCTGCCCCCGGGCGTGAACACGAACCCCACCGGGTTGGGGCCGGTCTCGACCCGGACACGCTTGCCGTTCATCCTGAGCTTCACGTCGGTCTTGCCCAGGTTCACGCGCAGCCGCTTGCCACGGAAGGTCTGCGGCTCGGCGAGCGTGTTCTCGAAGATCACGGGCGTGCCGGCGCCGCGGTCGAGGCAGGCGTAGGTGGGCGTGATCGGCGCGATCCGCAGCACCACCCGGCGCGGGCGCCGCCGCTCGCGGCGAGGCTCGGTGCGGGCCTGGGTCTCGGTGGGCTCGGTCACGGAGGCCTGGTCGCCGCCGTCGTCGCCGTCTCCACTCGCCAGTCCGATCGCCACCAGGAGCGCCACGATGCCCACCGCCACCAGCAGCACGAGCGAGCCGCCGCCGAGCCGCGGCCCGCCGCGGCGCCGGTCGCGACCGACCCCGGGAGGCCCGAGCGACTGCACCTGCTCGACCTCCTCCGCCGACTCGTAGCCCGTGCGGTAGTCCTCCACGAGCCGCTGCGGATCGAGCCCGAGCGCCTCCGCATACGTGCGCAGGAAGGTCTTGACGAACGTGGGCCCGGGCAGCATGCCGAACTCCTCGTTCTCGAGCGCACGGAGGTACTTGGCCCGGATCTTGGTGCGCTCCTCGACATCCGCGATGTCCAGGCGCTGGCGCATCCGAGCCTGGCGCAGGGTTTCCCCGATGGAGGGCATCGGCGGCGTATGTTGACGAACGATCTACTCGTCCGCAGAGGCTGCAACAGCCGGTTCGGAGAGCGCCTCGAGCACCCGCGGGAGGTCCGCTTCGGTGATCAGCACCTGGCGTGCCTTGGAGCCCTCGTAGCCGGAGATCACCCCGCGCCGCTCCATCATGTCGATCAGCCTGCCCGCACGCGTGTAGCCCACGCGCAAGCGCCGCTGGAGCATCGACGTTGACGCCGTGCCCATCTGCACCACCGTCGCGATCGCGTCGCCGAGGAGCTCGTCCTGGTCGGGATCGAAGTCCCCGTCGGGCCCGTCGCCGTCGTCCTCGGGCTCCACCGCCTCGAGCAGCTCCTCCTGCAGCTCGGGCTCTCCCTGATGGCGCCAGTGCTCGGTGAGCTTCTCGATCTCGTCCTCCGCGATGAACGCGCCCTGGATACGGGCGGAGCGCGACTCCCCGGCGGGGCGGAAGAGCATGTCACCCTGCCCGAGCAGCGACTCGGCGCCGTTCTGGTCCAGGATCACGCGCGAGTCCGTCTGCGAGGAGACGGCGAATGCGATTCGAGCCGGCACGTTGGCCTTGATCATGCCGGTGATCACGTCGGCGCTCGGGCGCTGCGTTGCCAGCACCAGGTGGATGCCCACGGCGCGTGACTTCTGCGCCAGCCGGATGATCGAGTCCTCCACGTCGGCCGGCGCGACCATCATCAGGTCGGCAAGCTCGTCGATCACGCACAGGATGTAGGGCAGCGGCGCCTCGCCCTGGCTCGTGCGCACGCGGTTCAGCTCCACGAGGTTGCGCGTCTTGGCGCGGCTCATCACCCCGTAGCGCTCCTCCATCTCCTTGATGAGGTTGCTGAGCACGTTCGCCGCCAGGCGCGGGCTCGTCACGACCGGCGTGAGCAGGTGCGGGATGTCCTCGTAGTGGTTGAGCTCGACCCGCTTCGGGTCCACCAGCACCATCCGCACTTCGTTCGGCGACGAGCGCAGCAGCACGCTGGACAGCATCGCGTTCACGCAGCCGGACTTCCCCGAGCCGGTCGTGCCCGCGATGAGGATGTGCGGCTGCTTGGCGAGATCGGTGCCGATCGCCTTGCCCGCGATGTCCTTGCCGAGCCACACCGACAGCGGCGACCAGCCCTTGGGCGAGTCCTGGAAGACGTCGCCGAGGTGCACCATCTTGCGCACGCGGTTCGGCACCTCCACGCCCACGGCCTGCTTGCCCGGGATCGGGGCGAGGATGCGCACCTGCTCGGCGGCTAGCGCGTAGGCGAGGTCGTCCTTCAACTGGGCGACCTTCGACATCTTGATCCCCGGCGCGAGGCGCAGCTCGTAGCGGGTCACGTGCGGTCCGGTGACCGTCCCGATCACCCGCGCCTCGACGCTGAAGTGGCTGAGCGCCTCCACCAGCTGGGTCCCGATCCGCTCGATGCCTTTCGTGTCGACCTTCTGGGCTCCCGCCGAGCGCTTCAGGAACGCCGGCTTCGGCATGCGGTACTCGGCTTCGTCGGACTCCGTTACGGCGGAGCGCCTGTTGCCCATCGGCGTGAGCGGCTCGGTGGGCTCGAGATCGTCCGGCGCCGGCTCGAGCACGGCCGGCTCGGGCTCGGGTTCGGGCTCAGGCTCGAAGGTGTCCGGCTCGTCGTCGTCCCCGTACAGGTCCGGGTAGCGCTCCGAGGCGTCGAGGGCCGGCGCCTCCACGTGGGTTGCCCGCACCACAGGCTCCTGGTCCTCGGGCTCGGGCGGCTCCACCGGCTCGGGCTCCGGCTCGCGCGCGTGCAGGGTTCCCGGCAGCGGTCCAGCCGTCGCCGTGGCCTCGGTCGGAAGGTTGATGGCGGTGGCGGTGCGGCGCACGCGCTCGCCGGTGGTGAGCGCCGCGGAGTGCGTGGCGGCGAGCACCCCGGCGATCGACGCGCCGGTGAGCAGCAGCACGCCGGCCACCAACAGGAAGGTGAAGAGGATGTGCGAGCCGGCGACGGAGAAGAACTTGGCGGACACCCACAGGAAGGACTCGCCCACCAGGCCGCCGTGTGCCTTCAGGTAGGCCGGGTCGAGCCAGCCGTCGCGCGGGGTGTGACCGGGGCCGAGCCCCAGCGAGCCGGCCGCGAGGCCGAGCGTGAGCGCGGCCACGAGGCAGATCGCTCCCGCCTTGAGCGGATGCACCGCCGGCAGCATCGGCTGGGTCACGATCAGGGTGCCCGCGCAGAAGAGCCCGATCGGGGCCGCGTAGGCCATGCCGCCGAAAAGGAAGAGCAGCGCCTCGGCCATGGGCTCCCCCACGTCGCCCCCGCTCCAGCCGAAGTAGAAGACGAGCGCGAAGAACACGCCGAAGGCCACGAGAGCGAGCCCGATCAGGTCCCAGTGGCGCTGCTCGAGCTTGGGTAGCTCGAGCTCCGGCCACCAGGCCTGGGCACGGCGTCGCTTGCGGCGGCGGCTCGCCATCCCCGATGCATTCGACGGCGTGCTCTCGCACCCTCCTGCGGCCCCTACGATGTACCTGGTGGCTGGCAGGCCCAGAGTGCTGGTTGTCGAGGACGACGCCGACATCGCCGGCGTGCTGCGTCGTTCGCTCGACAAGGAGGGCTACGAGGTGCGGGTGAGCGGGGACGGCGAATCCGCCCTCGACGAGTCCGGCGTCTTCGAGCCCGACGCCGTGGTGCTCGACCTCGGCCTGCCGAAGCTGGACGGCGTGGAGGTGTGCCGCCGGCTCCGCGAGGACGGCGACGTGCCGATCCTCATCCTCACCGCCCGCGACGCCCTCGACGCCCGCGTGCAGGGCCTCGACTCCGGCGCGGACGACTACCTCGTCAAGCCCTTCGAACGCGAGGAGCTGCTCGCCAGGCTGCGAGCGCTGCTCCGCCGCCGTCCGCCGCGCGGCAGCGCCTTCCTCGTGGTCGGCGACCTGCGCCTCAACCCCGACACGCACGAGGTCTTCCGCGGCGAGCGCCAGCTCGAGCTGACCGCGCGCGAGTTCGAGCTTCTCGAGCACCTGATGCGAAACGCGCGCATCGTGGTCTCCCGCCAGGCGCTGCTCGACGAGGTGTGGGGCTATCACCCGTTTGCGGAGACCAACACGGTCGACGTGTTCATCTCGAACCTGCGCCGCAAGCTCGAGGCCGGCGGTGAGCCGCGCGTGCTGCACACGATGCGGGGCGCCGGTTACGTGCTGAGGGAGGACGCGTGAGGACGCGCCTGCCGGTGAAGCTGAAGGTCGCGATCGTGACCGCGGCCCTGACGTTCATGATCCTGTGCCTGTTCGCGGCGGTGATCGGGGCGCTCGCGGAGCAGCGCATCTCCGACGGCTTCGAGGACGACCTGCGCGCCACCTCGGCCGACCTCGTGGACGAGCTCGACGCGACCATCCAGGACGGAGTCCTCCAGATCGACCGGGACGCGCTCGAGGGCGCCGGAGCCGGGGACGCAATCGTGGTGGTGGTGCGCCGCGACGGCCAGGTGCTCTATCCCCCGGGCACTCTGTCGCCGCTGGGCCCGGCGCTCACCGAGGGCGTCATCGACGTGGGCGACTACCGCGTGGTCTCGCGCCCGCTCGTGACCGCCACCCGGCAGCCCGACACGCCGTTCGGCTTCGAGCTGAGCCCCGAGCCGGTGGCGCAGACGCAAGCGTACGTGCAGTACGCCAAGCCCGAGCGCAGCGTGCGGACCACGATCAACCGGGTACGCGTGTTCCTCGCCTTCGGCGTGCTCGGCGGAACGCTCCTCGCGTTCCTGGGCGGGCTCGTGGTGGCCAAGCGCGCGATGCGCCCGATCGCGGGGCTCACGCGAGCGGCGCGTGAGGTGGCGCGCACGCGCGACCCCGACATCACGCTGCCTAAGCCGCGCGCCAACGACGAGGTGTCGGATCTCGCCCACACCTTCGAGGACATGCTGCGCGAGTTGAGCGCCGCGCGCGAGGAAACCGAGGCGACCCTCGCCCGCCAGCGCGAGTTCGTTGCCGACGCCTCGCACGAGCTGCGGACCCCGCTCACGAGCATCCTCGCCAACCTGGAGCTGCTCGAGTCCGAGCTGGGCGGCGAGCAGCAGGAGATGGCCGACTCGGCGCTGCGCTCCTCGCGCCGGATGCGCCGGCTGGTGGCCGACCTGCTCCTGCTGGCCCGCGCCGACGCCGGCCGCCAGGCGCCCAAGGGGCCCGTGGACCTCGGCGCGGTCGCGCGCGAGGCGGCCGCCGAGGCGGGCGCGCTCTCGTCCGATCACCCGGTCTCGCTCGACCTCCCGGACCCCACCCGGCCGGCGACGGTGCTCGGCGTGGCCGACGACCTGCACCGCCTCGCGGCCAACCTCGTCGAGAACGCCCTGCTCCACACCCCCGCCGGCACGCCGGTCACCGTGTCGGTGCGCTCAGGGGACGGCGAGGCCGTTCTCGAGGTGGCCGATCGCGGCCCCGGCGTGCCCGCCGCGATGCGCTCGCGCGTATTCGAGCGCTTCGCTCGCGGGGCGAGCGACAGCGCGCCGAGTGGCGGCAGCGGGCTCGGGCTCGCGATCGTACGCGCGGTGACCGATGCCCACGACGGGCGGGTCGATTTGCTCGACGCCGAGGGCGGCGGCGCCCGCTTCGTGGTCACGCTGCCGGCCAAGTCGCGCTCCGATGCCGCCGCTAGCGTGTTGGCAGCGGAAGAACCGATCCCGAAGCCGTAGGAGAATCGTCGTGAAGTCGCTGCTCGCCCGGCGCCCGTCGCCGGCCCTGGTCATCTCGCTCATCGCGCTGTTCCTGTCTCTCTCGGGCGTCTCGTACGGCGTCGCCACCGGCTTCATCGACAGCCGCGAGATCAAGAACAACGAGGTGCGGAGCCTCGACGTCCGCAACAACGAGATCCGCACGCGCGACATCCGCAACAACGAGGTGCGCGGGATCGACCTCCGCAACTCGACCATCCAGAGCCGCGACATCGGCCTGAACCAGGTCACGGGGTTGGACGTGCGCGAGGACAGCCTGCAGAAGGTGCCGAGCGCCGCGGTGGCGGACACGGCCACGAACGCGACCACCGCGGGGAGCGCGGGCACGGCCGGCTCGGTTGGCGGAATCGAGCTGCGGAAGATCGCGTACTCCAGTCAGGCGGGCAGCGCCCTCACTCAGGTTCTCTCGGTGCGCGGGCTCATCCTCGAGGCTCGCTGCGTGGGCACTGCAGATCTCGAGGTCCGAGCGAGCACGACAGTGCCCCAATCTGAGGTCACAACCAACGCCCTCCCCATGTCCCCTGTCACCAGCGACCTGGACCCCGGACCGTCCACCCTGGTCGTGGACCAGGCCTCCGGGCCTGCGCAGATCGCCTTCGCCGGCGGTGACGGGAGCGTGGTCACAGTTCAGGCGTTCACCCGCGAGCAGGCGAACGGCGTGCAGGGCACCACCAACGACTGCGGCTTCTTCGGCGTCGCCCAGGCGGGGTAGCTGTCCAGCCCTATCCGGCTGAGCGCCGGACGGCCAGGACCCTACCCAGCCCGGGCGTGGCGGGCCCCGGGGCCCCGGGGTCGGTAGCTACACCTCGACGACGACCGGCAGGATCATCGGGCGCCGCTTGAGGCGCTCGTAGACGAACTCGGCCACGTCGTCGTGGAGATGGTCCTGGAGGAGGTCTATCTCGCGGACCTCCTCCTTGGCCGAGTCCGAGAGCGAGTCGTCGACCGCCTCGCGTAGCTCCTCGACAAAGCGGTCGTCCTCCTCGATGAACGGGACGCCGCGGAAGATCACCTCGGGCGGGGCCACCGAGCGGCCGTCCTGCTCGGAGATCGTGGCCACGACGATGAAGATGCCGTCGGCCGAGAGCATGCGCCGGTCGCGCAGCGCCACGTCCTCGATGTCCCCCACGTCGACCCCGTCGACGAAGATCATCCCGGCCTGCTCGCGCGACCCGAAGCGCGCGCCGGACGAGTCGATCTCGAGCGGCAGGCCGTTCTCGCCCCGGAAGATCGCGCTCGGCGACACGCCCACGGCCTCGGCGAGCTCGCTGTGCAGGCGCAGGCGACGATGGTCGCCGTGCACCGGCATCACGTACTCGGGCCGTGTGAGGTTGAGCATCAGCTTGAGCTCCTCGGCGTAGCCGTGGCCCGAAGCGTGCACCGGCACGTCGGCGGCGGTGATCACCCCCGCGCCGAGACGGTAGATGCGGTCGATCGTCTCGTTCACGGCGCGCTCGTTTCCAGGGATCGGGGTGGCGGAGAAGATCACGGTGTCGCCGTCGTGGAGCTCGACGTTCGGGTGGTCGCCATGCGCCATGCGCCGCAGCGCCGACAGCGGCTCGCCCTGGCTGCCGGTCGAGACCACCACGAGCTTGTGATCGGGGTAGTCCTCGATCTCCTTGGCCCCGACCAGCATCCCCTCTGGCATCTCGATGTGGCCGAGCATGCGCCCGATGTTGGTGTTCTTGCGCATCGAGCGCCCGACGAGCGACACCTTACGGCCGAGCTGCGCGGCCGCGTCAACCACCTGCTGCACGCGGTGGATGTTGGAGGCGAAGCAGGTGACCACGATCCGCCCCTGGCAGCGGCCGAACACCTCCACCAGGCGCGGCCCCACGCTCGACTCGGAAGGGGACATGCCGGGACGGTCGGCGTTGGTCGAGTCCCCGCACAGGAGCAGGAGTCCCTCGCGGCCGAGCTCCGCCAGCCGGGCCACATCCGCGGGCACGCCGTCCACGGGCGTCTGGTCGAACTTGTAGTCGCCCGTGGCGAGGATCGTGCCGAGCTCGCACGTGAGCGCCACGCCGAATGCGTCCGGGATCGAGTGGGCCATCTTCACCATCTCCACCGAGAACGGGCCGGCGTCGAAGCTCTGCGTGGCGAGCACGTCCTCGATCGGCACGTCCTTGAGGCGATGCTCGTCGAGCTTCGAGCGCACCATGGCTGCGGTGAGCGGGCCCCCGTAGATCGTGGGCGTCCGGCCCAGCTCGCGCAGCACGAACGGCAGGGCGCCCACATGGTCCTCGTGCGCGTGGGTGAGCACGATCGCGTCGATGTCGTCGGCCCGCTCGCGCAGATAGGTGAAATCGGGCAGCACGAGGTCGATCCCGAGCTGGTCGGGTGCCGGGAACATGAGCCCGGCGTCGACCACCACGATGCGGTCCTCGTACTCGATGAGCATCATGTTCTTGCCGATCTCGCCGAGCCCGCCGAGCGGCAGCACCCGAAGGGTGGATCTCGCCATCTGGCTAGACCGCTGCCAGCAGGTTGTGGCGCTCGAGTGCCGCGCGGACCGTCGCCCGCTCGGACTCGTCGGCCTCCACGAGCGGGAGCCTCAGGCCGCCCACGTCGTGCCCGGCCATCGCGAGCGCGGCCTTGATCGGAATCGGGTTGGTGGTGACCGTCAGGGCGCCGTAGAGGTCGTGCAGCCCCTCCTGGATCTCGGCGCGGGCGTCGGGCTCGTCGATCATCCGGCGCATCTCGCGGCCCACGAGGTGGGCCGCCACGAGAATCCCGCCGCTGCCGCCCATGTCGAGCACCTGGGCCAGTACCTCGTCGTTCCCCGCCAGCAGGTCCATGCCCTCGATCGGCGCCATGTCCTCGTAGCGCGCCTGCTTGACCGCAACCACGGTGTCTATCTCGGCGAGCTCCGCGAGCAGGTCGTTGGGGATGTCCACGACGGTGCGCCCGGGGATGTTGTAGACGATGATCGGCAGGTCGGTGGCGGCGGCCACGGCCTCGAAGTGCGCCTTGATCCCGCGCCGGTTGGGCTTGACGTAGTAGGGGGTGACCACGAGCGCGGCGTCGACGCCGATGTCGGCGGCGCGCCGCGTGAGCTCGATCGTGTGGCGGGTGTCGTAGGTGCCGGTACCGGCGATCACCGGGGCGTCGCCCGACTCCGCCACCCCGAGCTGCCACAGCTGGAATTTCTCGTCGTCCGTGAGCGTCGCGCCCTCCCCTGTGCTGCCGGCGAGCACGAGGCCGTCCGAGCCGTTCTCGAGGAGATGGTGCATGAGCCGCGCGGCGGCGGGCTCGGCGAGCGCCCCGTCGGCGTCGAAGGGGGTGACCATGGCCGTGAGGATGCCGCCGACGCGCATGCGATCGCGGGAGAAGCGCTCCGTCACTGCTGGAGCGGCTTGAAGGGGTCGGGGGTGGCGTTGGCGCCGCCGCTCGGGGGCGGCGGGGGCGGCTCCGCGGGCTCGGAGGCGGCGGGCTCGGCGGGAGCGTCGGCGGAATCGGTCGGAGCGTCGGGCACCGGCTCAGCCGGCGGCGGGGGCGGCGGAGCGGGACGTGGCGCGGCTGCCTCGGCCGGGGGCTCCTGCGGGATCGGACGGCCGTGCTGGTCGAACTGCTGGCCGCCGCCCTGGTGCTCGCCTGCGGACCCCGTTCCCTGGTTGAACTGGGTCTGCGCCTCGTCGAGCTTCTGCTGCGCCTGCTCGGCGAGCTTCTTGGCCTTGTCCATGAAGCCCATCGGGTCTCCTCCGGTTTGCGTCGTCGCAGGGTACCGCTCAGGTCAGCGGAGGCGTGGTTTTCGCGCATCAGATCTAGCGGAACCTCCGCTGCAAATGGCAGAATTCGTCCACACGGATGGCGCAGGAACGCGACTACAGCCACCGCACGGTGGTACAGAAGCTCGGACTGAAGCCCGACCAGCGGGTCGAGATCGCCGGCGACGTCGGCGCGGGCCTGCGCCGCGACGCCAAGGACGCGGTCGGGCGCGGCCTCGTGCGCTCGGGCGAGCTCGACGGCGCGATCGTGCTGGTCGAGTCGGAGGACGAGGGTCGCGAGGCGCTCGTGCGCTACCGGGCGCGCCTGCGCGACACCGGCTTCCTGTGGGTGATTACCCGCAAGCGGGGACACGAGCGCTACCTCAACCAGATGGCGCTCGTTCCCCACGCCAAGCAGCTCGGCCTGATCGACAACAAGACCTGTTCGATCGACGACGAGCGTTCCGGGATCCGCTTCGTGGTGCCTCGCGCGCTGCGCCGCAACGGCACCAAGAGCGCCGCCTGAGCCTCAAGAAATCCCTGCCGGAACCCGATCTAGGGAGGGAGGCCGCCTGTCCGGCCTCAGAGCCCATGAGCCACGAGCCCTCCTCCGCTCAGGACACCGCCGGCGAGGTGCCGGTCGACCTGCGCTACCGCACCCTGATCGAGCAGATACCCGCGGTCACGATCATCTGCGAGTTCAGCCCGGACGCGCCCTTCCTCTACGTGAGCCCGCAGATCGAGCGGATGCTGGGCTTCCCGGCGTCCGCCTGGGTCACCGACCAGGACCTGTGGGCGGCGCGAATGCATCCCGACGATCGCGAGCGCGTGCTGGCGGCGGAGGTCGACAGCTTCCACACGGGAACCGACTACGAGAACGAGTTCCGCATGATCGCCGCCGACGGGCGCGTGGTCTGGGTGTGGGAGCGCGACAACGTGATCCGCGACGAGCGCGGGCAACCGATCTGCAGCCAGGGCGTGCTGATGGACATCACCCAGCTTCGCGGCACGCAGCGCGCGCTCTCCGAGAGCGAGGAGCGCGCCCAGCGCTACCTCGACGTGGCGGCCACGATGATCGTGGTGCTGGACGAGCGCGGCGAGGTCAGCCTCGTGAACCGCCGCGCCTGCGAGGTGCTCGGCTACGACGAGGACGAGCTCACCGGGTCGAGCTGGTTCGGGCTCGTGGTGCCCGCCTACGAGCGCGCTGCGGCGCGTGAGCTGTTCGGCGAGCTCCTGTCCGGCGACGTCGAGGCCGCGGGCGAGCACGAGAACCACGTGGTCTCGAAGTCCGGCGAGCAGCGGCTCGTTGCCTGGCGCAACACGATCCTGCGCGATGCGAGCGGTCGCGTGACCGGCACGCTCAGCTCCGGCGAGGACATCACCGAGCGCCACCGGGCGCAGGAGCGCGTGGCCTACCTCGCCTATCACGATCCGCTCACCGGGCTCCCGAACCGCGCCCGGCTCGCGGAGCGGATCGCCGCCTCTGTGGCCCGGGCGCAGCACACGGGCGCGAGCGTGGGACTCCTCTGCCTCGACGTCGACGACTTCAAGCTCGTCAACGACAGCCTGGGTCACGTTGTCGGCGACAAGCTGCTCGCGGCCGTGGCCAAGCGGCTCGCGGCCACCGGCCGGCACGACGACATGCTCGCCCGCGCGGGCGGCGACGAGTTCTTCCTGCTGCTTCCGGACCTGCCCGCCGACGGCGAGGAGCACGCCGAGGCCGCGGCCGTGCGGGTGGCGGCCACGCTCGCGGAGCCATTCTCGGTTGCGGGCGTCTCCCTGCACGTGAGCGCCAGCGTGGGCATCAGCCTCTATCCGCGCGACGCCGTCGACGAGGACGAGCTGCTCCGCCACGCCGACACCGCGATGTACCAGGCGAAGCACGCGGGCCGCGCCGGCCACCGGCTGTACCTGCCGGAGAAGGACGACCCGCTCGAGCGTCTCTCGCTCACCGCCCGGCTGCGCCGCTCGCTCGAGCGCCGCGAGCTCCTGCTCCACTACCAGCCGATCTTCGCCCTGTACGGCACGACCCGGCCGGTGGGCGTGGAGGCGCTGCTGCGCTGGCAGGACCCCGACCACGGGCTCATCTCCCCCGCTCTGTTCATTCCGGCGGCCGAGAACAGCGGGCTGATCGAGCCGATCGGCGCCTGGGTGGTCGACGAGCTCTGCCGCCAGGGCGCCGAGTGGGAGTCGCTCGGCCTCACCCCGCGCCTGAGCGTGAACGCCTCGCCGCGCGAGCTGCGGCGGGCCGAGTACCCGGACACGTTCGCGAGCGCGCTCTCACGCCACGGGATCGACCCCGAGCGCGTGGTGATCGAGGTCACCGAGTCGGCCGCCATGGACGAGATGGCCGGCCCGGACCTCATCGAGCGCCTGCACGGGCTCGGCGTCGGCCTCGCGATCGACGACTTCGGCGAGGGCTTCTCCTCGCTCAGCCGGCTGCGCCAGATGCCGGTCGAGCAGCTCAAGATCGACCGCTCGTTCATGCGCGAGGTGCCCCACAACGAGGAGGCGGCCGCGGTGGTGGCCGCGATCATCCGACTCGCCGAGGCGCTCGGCCGCGAGGTTGTGGCCGAGGGCGTCGAGACCGAGGAGCAGCGCGAGTTCCTCGCCTCCGAAGGCTGCCCGCTCGCACAGGGCTTCCACCTCTCACGGCCGCTGCCGGCCGACGAGGTGACGGCGCTGCTGCTGCGCAGCTAGAGCAGCGCTTCGAGCCCGATCACGGGCGAGCGCTCCAGGCCTCCGACCCTGCGGACCGCCAACAGCACGCCGGGCATGAACGACTCGCGATCGATCGAGTCGTGGCGGATCGTGAGCGTCTGGCCGGGGCCGCCGAAGAGCACCTCCTGGTGGGCCACGAGGCCCGGCAGGCGCACCGAGTGGATGGGCTCGTGCACGTTGCCGCCGGCGGCCCGGATCAGGTCGGCCGTGCGCGTGGCGGTGCCCGACGGGGCGTCGAGCTTGCGGTCGTGGTGGAGCTCGACGATCTCGCACTGGGGCATGTGCTCGGCCGCCTGCTGCGCGAAGCGCATCATCAGCACCGCGCCGATCGCGAAGTTTGGAGCCACGAACAGGTTGGCGCTGCCCACGCCCTCGAGCTCCGAGAAGTCCGCTCCGGAGGTGCCCATCACGCAGTGCACGCCCGCCTCGATGCACCGGCGGGCATTATCGAGCGCGCTGTCGGGCGTCGAGAAGTCGACCACCACGTCGGCGTCGCCCAGCACGTCCGTCAGGCTCGCGTCGAGCAGCGGGTCGGCGCGACCCACGAGCGCCATGTCCTCGGCGCCCTCCACCGCGCGGCAGACCGTGGCGCCCATCCGCCCCGCCGCTCCCGACACGGCGACGTTGATCGTCATACGGCGAGCGACGGCGACACCGACTCGAGCGCGCCGCGGAAGGCACTCTCGCTCGCCCCCACGCCGGCCGCCGAGAGCCGATCGACCGCCCACAGCTCCCGAGCCAGGGCGTTCACGCCGTCGAGCGTCACGGCGTCGAGCTCGGCCAGCAGCTCGTCGACGCTCAGCGCCGGCAGGTCCATGAGCACCGAGCTGCCGAGCCGGTTCATGCGCGCGAGCGTGGACTCCATCGAGAGCACCGTGCGGCCCTTGACGTTCTCACGGGCCCGCTCGAGCTCCTCGGGCGTGATCCCGTCCTCCATGAGCCGGCGCAGCTCCGAGCCGATGACCTCCATCGCGGCGCGCACGTTGTCGGGGCGCGTGCCTACGTAGAGGGCCACCTGGCCCGAGTCCGCGAAGTGACTCGCGTACGAGTAGACGGCGTAGGCCAGCCCCCGCTTCTCGCGCACCTCCTGGAAGAGCCGCGACGAGGTGGAGCCGCCCACGATCGTGTCGAGCACGCGCAGCGCGAAGCGGCGGTCGTCGCCGCGCGGCAGGCCTGGCCCGCCGAGGCAAAGGTGGTACTGCTCGGTGTCCTTGGCGAAGAAGCGCAGCCCGGGGGCCGCGCCGTTCGGGCCGCCCGGCTTGGCGGGCACCGTCACGGCGTCGCCCACGGCGCCGCCCACCAGCTCCACGATCCGCTCGTGGTCGAGGTTGCCGGCGGCGGCTACGACGATGTTGCCGGGCACGTAGCGACCGTCGTGCCAGGCCGCGATGTCCGGCACCGGCACGGACGAGATCACGTCGGCGCGACCGATGATCGGTCGACCGAGCGGGTGGTCGCCGAAGATGGCGCCGGCCAGCACGTCGTGCACCTTGTCCTGCGGCTCGTCCTCGTACATCGCGATCTCCTCGATCACCACCTGGCGCTCGGAGTCGATGTCGGGGTATGCCGGGCGCAGGAACATGTCCTGGAGCACGTCGAAGGCGCGCTCGAGGTGCCCGTCGAGGAAGCGCGAGTAGACGGAGGTCGTCTCCTTGCCGGTGCCGGCGTTGACCTCCGCCCCCATCCCGTCGAACGTCTCGTCGATCTCGAGCGACGTGAAGCGCTCGGTGCCCTTGAACAGCAGGTGCTCGAGGAAGTGCGAGAGCCCGGCCTGCTCGTGGCCCTCGTCGCGCGAGCCGGTCCGGACCCAGAACCCGAGCGCGATCGAGCGGACCGAGGGCATCGCCTCGGTCACGACTCGGACGCCCGAGTCCAGGGTCGTCAGCTGCGCCGGCTCGCTGCTCAAGGTGCTACTCGGAGCGCTCCCGGTCCCGGTCGCGGTAGCGCGAGCGGTCGCGGCTGCGGTCGCGGTCCCGGCGGCCGCCGTTGTCGCGGTCGCGCCGGCCACGGCCGCCGCGGTCGCCGCGGCCGCCCTTGTCGCCGGTGCCCATCGCGGCCAGGTCCTCGGCCGTCTTGCCGGCGATCTCCGGGTCGTCGGCGAGGCGCAGGCCGACGCGGCCGCGCTCGCGGTCCACCTCCACGACCTTCACGTTCAGCTCGTCGCCGCGGTTCACGACCTCCTCCACCGTGCTCGGCCGCTGGCCGGGCGCGATGTTGGAGATGTGCAGCAGGCCGTCGGTGCCCTTGGCGAGCTCGACGAACGCGCCGAAGGTGGTCGTCTTCACGACCTTGCCGGTGAACTCGTCGCCGACCTCGACCTCCTTCGTCATCGAGCGGATGCGCTCGGTGAGCGCGTCGCCCTGGTCGCCCGACTGGGCGTAGATGCGCACCGTGCCGTCGTCGTCGATGTCGATCTGAGCGTCGAACTCCTCCGACAGCGCACGGATCGTCTCGCCGCCCTTGCCGATCACCGCGCCGATCTTCTCGGTGTCGATCTGGATCTGGGAGATGCGCGGCGCGTACTGCGAGAGCTCGGCGCGCGGCTCGGCGATCGCGCCGGCCATCTTGCCGAGGATCGTGAGCCGGGCGTCCTTGGCCTGCGAGAGCGCGTCGCGCAGGATGTCGAACGTGACGCCCGAGATCTTGATGTCCATCTGGAGCGCCGTGATGCCCTCGGAGGTGCCGGCGACCTTGAAGTCCATGTCGCCGAGGTGGTCCTCAACGCCCGCGATGTCGGTGAGGACGGTGTAGTCGTCACCCTCCTTGATCAGGCCCATCGCCACGCCCGCCACGGGCGCCTTGATCGGCACGCCGGCGTCCATCAGCGACAGCGTCGAGCCGCACACCGAGGCCATCGAGCTCGAGCCGTTGGACTCGAGGATGTCGCTCACCACGCGGATCGTGTACGGGAACTCGTCGACGGTCGGCACCACCGGCACCAGCGCCCGCTCGGCGAGCGCGCCGTGACCGATGTCGCGCCGCTTGGGCCCGCGCATGAAGCCGGCCTCGCCCACCGAGAAAGGCGGGAAGTTGTAGTGGTGGAAGTAGTGCTTGGTCTCCTGCAGGCCGAGCGTGTCGAGCCGCATCTCGTCACGGGTCGTGCCGAGCGCGGCCACCGAGAACGCCTGCGTCTGGCCGCGGGTGAAGATCGCGGACCCGTGCACGCGCGGAGCGGCCGGCACCTCGATCCAGATGTCGCGGATCTCCTCGGCGGCGCGGCCGTCGGGGCGCTTCTTCTCCACCGCGATCCGGCGGCGAATGACGTCCTTCTCGAGCTTGTCGAACGCGAGCTGGACCGCGGCGCGACGCTCCTTGTAGGTCTCGGGCTCGTCCGGGTCGCCCGAGAGCGTCTCGATCACGTCCTCCTCGACGGCCTTGGTGGCGTCCTGGCGCTCGAGCTTGTCGACCACCTGGGTGGCGGCCTCGAGCGCTGAGCCGAAGCGCGAGCGCACCTCGTCGAGCACGCCCTGGTCGACCTGCGGCGGGGTGATCTCGACCTTCTCCTTGCCGGACTGGGCACGCAGCTCGTGCTGGGCCTGGCAGAGGCGCTTGATCTCGGCGTGGGCGATGTCGAGCGCGTCGAGGATCTCCGCCTCGGTGATCTCGCTGGCGCCCGCCTCGACCATCAGGATGGCCTCCTCGGTGCCCGCGACCACGAGGTCGAGCGGCGACTCGAGCAGCCACTCCTCGTCCGGGTTGACGAGGAACGTGCCCTCGGCGTCCTGGCCGATGCGAACGGCGCCCACGGGCGCCGGGAAGGGGATGTCAGAGACCATCAGCGCCGCGCTCGCGCCGTTCATGGCGAGCACGTCGTAGGGGTGCCGGTGGTCGATCGACATGGGGATCGACACGAGCTGGGTCTCGCGGTTCCAGCCCTTGGGGAAGAGCGGCCGAAGCGGCCGGTCGATCATGCGTGCGGTGAGCGTGGCCTTCTCGCCCGCCCGGCCCTCGCGCTTGAAGAAGCTGCCGGGGATCTTGCCCGCGGCGTACATGCGCTCCTCGACGTCGACCGTGAGGGGGAGGAAGTCGACGTCGCGGGGGTTGCCTGCGGTGGCCGTGCAGAGGACCTTCGTCTCCCCTGCCGTAACGACCACGGAGCCACTCGCCTGCTTGGCGAGCTTGCCGGTCTCGAACTCGATCGAGCTCCCGCCCATCTCGAGCGAGATCCGGCTTACATCCTGAGTCATCTGCGTCCTTTCAGCCGCCTCCGGTTGGCGGCATGGCTTCTCTACGTCCGTTTGGGAACGCAGAGGAGGCTAGCAACCGCCTCCCTGGGAGACTCCGGCGGCTAAGGGCGAGCGACGAATGGCCGAACCGACAGGCTCGGATCCGTCCAAGCTCGTGTTCGAGATCACCGAGACCGCGCCCGCCGCCAGCATGGAGGAGGTGCACGCCTTCGCGGGCGGGTCGAGCGGCTCGGCTGCGGGCTCGCCCTCGACGACTCGTGGGATCGATCGTCACGATCGCGAGCGGCCTCGGGATGAGGACCGTGGCCGAGGGCGTGGAGAGCGCCGGCGCAGCCACCCTGCTGCGCGACTCCGGCGTCGACTACGCGCAGGGCTACCACCTCGGGCGGCCCGAGCCGCTGGCCTGAGCGCGCAGGTGCCATCGTGTCGTAGATGCGCACCCCGTTCTGCTCGTTGTTGGGGATCGAAGTCCCGATCGCGTTGGCGCCGTTCGGGCCCTGGGAGCAGGTTGCGCTCGCCGCGGCGGTGAGCAACGCCGGTGGGCTGGGATCCGTCGGGACCGCGGTGCGCAACGCCGGCGAACTGCGCAAGCAGTGGGCGGATCTCGCCGAGCGCACCGACCGCCCCGTGGCGATCAACCACACAGGGCGCCCATTCGACGAGGAGGTCTTCGACGCGATCCTCCACGCCGCTCCGGCGGCGATCTCGTTCCACATGGGCGTGCCCCGTGAGCACATCGCAAGGGCTCACGATGTGGGCGCCAAGTGGATCCAGCAGGTGGGGGACCTTCGCAGCGCCGAGCTCGCCCTCGATGCGGGTGCCGACGTGCTCGTCGCCCAAGGATGGGAGGCCGGGGGCAACGCGGGCTGGGTGGCCACGATGGTGCTCGTGCCCCAGGTGGTCGACGCCGCGGGCGACGTGCCGGTGCTCGCGGCGGGCGGGATCGGCGACGGGCGCGGGCTCGCCGCCGCGCTGGTACTGGGCGCCGACGGCGCGATGCTCGGTACGCGCTTCCTCGCCACGCGCGAGATGCGGATCGCCGAGACGTGGAAGGACCGCATCGTGGGCGCCGACGCCACGGATGCGGTCAAGGTCGCCCACAGCGAGCGGGTGATGCCGGCTTTCACGCTCGAGCTACCACCGGGTCGCCCGCCCGCACCGCGCGCGCTGCGTACAGCGCTGACCGATCGGCTGGAGGCCGACGCGGAGTCGGTGGACTCGGCGAGCGTGGTGCCGCGATTCCTCGCCGAGGTACGTGACAACCGGGGACACGACGTGCTGCCCTTCACCGGGCAGTCGGCCGCCCTCGTGCACGACGTACCGCCGGCGGGCGAGCTCGTGGCCCGGCTGGTCGCCGAGGCCGAGGCAGCGCTTCGAACGCGCCACTGACGTTCAGGGGCCGGAACGCAGCGCGGCGCGAAAGCTCGCGCCCGGCACGCCTGGGTGGGCCTCGCCGGCCAGGAACTGCGTCGGCGTGGTGGTCACCCCCGCCCTCACGCCGCTGCGAAAGTCGCGCTCGACTCGCTCCGCCACGCCCGCGGAACGGCGCTCGCGCTCGAAGCGCTCGAGATCGAGCCCGAGCGCCTCGGCGCGCTGCCAGAGGTGGGGATCGTCCTGATGCCCCTGGTCCTCGAGCAGCGAGTCGTGCATCTCCCAAAAGCGCCCCTGGAGCCCCGCCGCCTCCGCGGCGGCGGCCAGCACCCGGGCCCGCGGGTGCTTCGAGGTGACCGGGAAGTGGCGGAACACCCGCGTGACCGGCAGCGCCTTCAGGATCAGGTGCGCCTTCGCGCAGTAGGGGCATTCGAGGTCCGCGTACTCGACCACCACGGGCCCGGCGCCGCGGACGTGGTCGTCCGCGCCCGGCTCAGGCGGGGGTGCGCTCGTCCAGTGCGTCAAAGATGAGGTTCGCCCCCGGCACCTCGAGCGGCGGCGAGAGATAGGCCCAGTCGACCGTGCCGTCGGGACCGACCAGCACGAGCCCGCGGCCGGCCACGCCGTACTCCTCCGAGTAGAGCCCGTAGGCGCGCGCCACCTCGCCCTTGGGATGGAAGTCGGCGAGCAGCGGGATCGTCACGTTCAGCTGTTTCTGGAAGGCCTTGTGGCTGAACGCCCCGTCGACGGAGATCCCCACCAGCGCCACACCGCGCTCCTCGAACTGCGGCAGCACCTCCTGATAGAGGTTGAGCTGATCCGTGCAGACGGGGCTGAAGTCGGACGGATAGAACACGAGCACCACCCTTCGCCCGCGGAAATCCGCCAGCGCGACCTGCTTGCCGTCCTGGTCTGGGAGCGTGAAGTCCGGCGCCGCAGAGCCGGGCTCGATCATCGGCGGAGGCCGAGCTCCTGGATCAGTGCGCGGTAGCGGTCGATGTCGGAGCTCTGGAGGTACTTGAGGAGCCGGCGGCGCTTGCCTACCAGCATCAAGAGGCCGCGACGCGAGTGGTGGTCCTTCTTGTGCTCGCGCAGGTGCTCGGTGAGCTCGTTGATCCGTGCGGTGAGCAGCGCGACCTGGACCTCAGTCGAGCCGGTGTCGCCGTCAGCACGCCCGTGCTTGGCGACGATCTCGCGCTTCCTCTCCGCTGTGAGGCTCATGGGACGCGAAACCGTAGCAGGCTGGACCCCGCCAACTTGCCCGTTTGCGCGACGTCCGCGCGCATCTGCTCGACGAGCTCGTCGACGGAATCGAAGCGCTCTTCCCCGCGCAGGCGCTCGAGAAACGCGATGCGCAGCGTGTCGCCGTAGATGTCCGCGTCGAAGCCGATCAGGTGGGCCTCCACGAGCAGCCCACGGCCGGTCACGAAGGTGGGCCGAACGCCCACGTTCACGGCCGCCGGCCAGCCCGAGCCGCCCGCCGTGTCGCCGCCGCGCAGCTGCGCCCATGCCGCGTACACGCCGTGGCTCGGGCACACGTAGGCGTCGTCGGGCACGAGGTTGGCGGTGGGCATCCCGAGCTCGTGGCCGCGCTTGTCCCCGTGCGCGACCTCGCCCTCGAACAGGAACGGGCCGCCGAGGAACTCGGCCGCCTCCCGCACCTCGCCCGCCGCCACCAGGCCCCGGATGTGGCTCGAGGAGATCGTCTCCCCCTCGACCTCCACGAGCCGTTCGACGTTCGTCTCGAACTCCGGCACCGACGCGAGCAGCTCGGCCGTGCCCTTCGCTCCCCTGCCGAAGCGGAAGTTCTCCCCCACCGACACGCGCGTGGCGCCGAGGCGGCGGATCAGCACGTCCTCGACGAACTCGTCGGCGCTCTGCTCGGAGAAGCGGCCGTCGAAGGGGATGACCACGAGCTCGCCGACGCCGAGGGCCGCGATCAGGTCGCGCTTGATCGAGAACGGGCTGATCAGCTTGGGCGTGGCCTCGGGGCGGATCACCGAGAGCGGGTGCGGGTCGAACGTGAGCACCGTGCCGGCGCCCTCGATCACGGCGCGGTGCCCGCGGTGAACGCCGTCGAACGTCCCGATCGCCACGTCGCGAGGCCCGGACCCCGGCTCGACGTCTGGAAGCGAGATCACCTTCATGCCGGGGCGAACACTACGACGGGCTGGAGCTCCCCATCCCTCGGCTCCGCGATCGCGAGCAGCTCGCCGCCGTGGGTGAGCCGCAGGTGGGGGGCGTCCTCGCCGGCGCCGGGAAGCCGCCGGCCGTGCCGTACGGCGCGCGCCTCGTCCCCCGCCAGCGCCCGCTCGGGCAGGAACGCGAGCGCCTCCGCCAGCGGCAGCAGCCGCTCCGGGTCGGCGTCGGCCAGCTCGAAGGGGCCGATCGCCGTCCGCTCGAGCTCTTCGCAGTAGGCGTCCCCGAGGCCGGCTACGAGCGCGCGGACATAGGTCCCCGCCGAGCACTCGACCTCGAAAGCCGCGCGCTCTCCCTCGTGCCAGAGCAGCTGGGCGCGGTAGACGGTCACCGGGCGCGGGGCGAGCTCGGCCGCCTCGCCGGCGCGCGCCAGCTCGTAGGCGCGGCGCCCGCCGACCTTCACAGCCGAGTAGGCCGGCGGCACCTGGAGCTGCTCGCCCTCGGCGATCGCGAGCCGCTCGGGCAGCCGGCCGGTGTGCTCGAGGCGGCCGTCGCGGTCGCCGGTGTCGGAGCTCCAGCCGAGCCGAGCGACCACGCGGTAGGTCTTCGGCAGACCCATCAGGAAACGCTGCGCGCGGGTGGCGCGCCCGACCAGCACGAGCAGCAGGCCGGTGGCGAACGGGTCGAGCGTGCCGGCATGCCCCACCTTCGTGCCGCGCGGCAGCGACCGGCGCACGCCGGCCACCACGTCGTGCGAGGTCACCCCGGCCGGCTTGGCCTGGAGGAGGACGCCGGAGCCGGCCTCCACCCGGGCCCCGCTAGAGCTGCTGCGCCACGAGGTCGCGCAGCCGCTCCACCAGCTGGCCATAGGGCACGGCGGTCGAGAAGCCGGCCGCCTGGGGATGCCCGCCGCCCCCGAACTCGCGTGCGATGCGGGACACGTCCACCGTGCCGTCGGTGGCCCGCAGGCTCACCTTGCGCATGCCCTCGCGATCGGCGCCGAGCAGCTCGCGCACCAGGCCGGCCACCCGCGTGCCCTCCACGGCGCGCATGTGGTCGACCACCCCCTCGGAGTCCGTCTCGAGCGCGCCGGTCTCCTGGTAATCGTCGCGCGTGAGGTGGGCGATCGTGAGCGCGCCGTCGTCGTGGCGCTCGACGCTCGCGAGCGCGCGCTGGAGGAGCACGAGGCGGCGGAAGGGCAGGTCCTCGTAGAGACGACGGTAGACCTGGTGCGGCTCCACCCCGGTCTCGATCAGCTCGGCCGCCATCCGGTGCGCCTCGGGCGAGGTGTTCTCGTACATGAACTTGCCCGTGTCGGTGACCAGCCCCGTATAGAGCGCGTCCGCAACCGGCGGCGTGATCTCGGCGCCCAGCTCCTTGGCGAGCCGCCAGACGATCTCTGCGGTGCAGGACGCCTCGGGCACCACGAGGTTCACGGTCCCGAAGCGGGTGTTGTCGTGGTGATGGTCGATGTTGAGGATGTGCAGCCCGTCCTCCTGGAGGAAGTCGACGGGCATGCGGTCGATGTTCCCGCAGTCGAGGAACACGATCGTGCGCTCAGCGACGTCGGCGGGCGGGGACCCCATCAGCCCGTCGAACCGGAAGGCGCGGTACTCCCACGGCAGCGGGAACTCGTCGGGCGACATGAACATCACCGAGTCCTTGCCGAGCTGCTCGAGGATCCAGTGCATCGAGAGCAGCGAGCCGAGAGCGTCCCCGTCGGGGTTCTCGTGGGTTGTGAGGAGCAGCTTGTCGGCCTGGCGGAGCTCGGCCAGCGCCTGGTCCTGCTGAGTCAGGAGGGTCACGCCTGGTCGTCCTCGAGGAGCTCCGTGATGCGCATACCCCTGTCAATCGACTCGTCCAGGACAAACTGAAGAGTGGGTGTGCGCTTCATGCGTAGCTCGCGCGCCAGATCCTGCTGCATCACCCCGTGGGCGGAGCCGAGTCCGGCGAGCGTCTCGGCCCGTTCCTCGTCGCCTCCGAGCACGCTCACGAACACGCGAGCATGGCGCAGGTCGGGGCTTGTTTCGACGGCAGTCACGGTCACAAATCCTATGCGCGGGTCTCCCAGGCCTCCGGCGATTCGTCCTGAGACGACCTCGCGGACCGCCTCGTTCACCCGGCGCATGCGGTCGCTCATCCTAGAGAAGGTCTTTCCTTGACACCATTTGACATTCCACCCGCGCGCCATCGGGAAACATCCCCGTCACGTAGCGGTCCACGGCGGCCGCCCTGTCGCGCAGCGGACCGGCCTCCCGGCCCACCAGCGCGGCGGTGATGGTCGCGCGCTGCCACAGCTCGTGATGGTCGGTCTCCGCCACCGCGGCCCCGAAGCGGCGCTGGAGCTGGGCCTTGAGCGAGCTGAGCTCCTTGCGCTTGCCCTTCAGGCTGCCGTTGTCGGGAAGGTGAAGGTGGATCTCGAGGAGGCAGACAAAGCTCACGGCGCGCGTGATCAGGCCAGGGTCTGCTCCACCTTCTTCGTCTCGTAGACCTCGATCACGTCGCCCTCCTTCACGTCGGGGTAGTTCTCGAGGACGATGCCGCACTCCATGCCCTGGGTGACCTCTCGGACGTCGTCCTTGAAGCGCCGCAGCGATCCGATCCGCCCGTCGTAGATCACGGTGCCGTCGCGCACGAGGCGGCAGCGGGCGCCGCGGCGAACCGTGCCATCCGTGACATAGGAGCCGGCGATCGTGCCGACGCGCGAGGCCTTGAAGGTGGCGCGCACCTCAACCGTGGCGAGGCTCTCCTCCACCTCCACGGCCTCGAGCAGGCCCTCCATCGCGTCGCGCAAGTCCTCGACGATCTTGTAGATCACCGAGTAGGTGCGGATCTCGACGCCCTCCTGGTCGGCCACCTGGGCGGCGCCCGCCACCGGACGGACGTTGAAGCCGATGACCACCCCGTCGGAGGCCGAGGCCAGCATCACGTCGGACTCGGCGATCCCGCCCACGCCCTCGCGGATGATGTTTACCTGGACCTTGTCCTGCGGGAGGCGCACGATCTCGTCCGCCAGCGCCTCCAGCGAGCCGGCCACGTCGGCCTTGAGCACGAGGTTGAGCTCCTTGTCGCCGCGCTCGGCGCGCGCCAGTACGTCCTCGAGCGACACGCGGCGGCCGGCCTGGCGGGCGAGCGCCTCCTGCTTCACGCGGATCGCCCGCTCGTTCGAGACCCGCTTGGCCTCGCGGTCGTTGTCCACCACGCGGAACTGCTCGCCGGCGTCGGGCACTCCGTCGAAGCCGAGGATCTCGACAGGCATGCCGGGCAGGGCCTCCTCGAGGCGCTGGCCGCGATAGTCGTGCATCGCGCGCACCCGGCCCCAGCTCTCGCCGGCAAAGAGCGAGTCGCCGACCTTCATGCGGCCGCGGCCTATGAGCAGCGACACCACGGGGCCCCGGCCGGGGTCGAGCCTCGACTCGATCACGAAGCCGGACGCCTCGGCGTCGGGGTTGGCCTTCAGCTCTTGGATCTCCGCCAGCGTGACGAGCGTCTCGAGCAGGTCCTCCAGGTTCTGCCGGGTCTTGGCGGATACGTCCACGAACTCCGTGTCGCCGCCCCAGTCGGCCGGCGTCAGGCCCTGCTGGGCCAGCTCGCCGCGCACCCGGTTCGGGTCCGCGCCCTCCTTGTCGATCTTGTTCACGGCCACCATCACCGGCACGCCCGCCGCCTTGGCGTGGTCGATCGCCTCGACGGTCTGCGGCATCACGCCGTCGTCCGCCGCCACCACGATCACCGCGATGTCGGTGACCTTCGCGCCGCGGGCGCGCATGGCCGTGAAGGCCTCATGGCCCGGCGTGTCGAGGAACGTGATCGTGTGATCGTCGTGATGGACCTGGTAGGCGCCGATGTGCTGGGTGATCCCGCCGGCCTCACCCGCGGCCACCTCGGTCTCGCGGATCGAATCCAGAAGCGAGGTCTTGCCGTGGTCGACATGCCCCATCACGGTCACAACCGGCGGCCGCGGCTGCAGGTCCCCTTCCTGGTCCTCGACGGCGGGCTCCTGCACCTCCTCCTCGGCGGCGGTCACAACGTCGATCTTGCGATCGAACTTCTTGGCGACTCCCTCGACCTGCTCGTCGCTGATGGTCTGGGTGAGGGTGGCCATCTGACCCTGTTCCATCAGTGCCTTGATCACCTCGGCGGCGGAGAGACCGAGCGTCTCAGCTACCTCCCGGACGCTGGCTCCTGACGCGACGGTGATCGCGGGTGCTTCGACCGGCGCCTCGGGTGCCTTGGGCGGCTCCTCAAGCAGAGGGCGTCGCCTGCGGCCGCCGCGTCGCCGCGGAGGCCTGGGCGGTGGCTGGTTCTTGGCGATGTGATCGCGGCGGGCCGCCTGCGAGTCGATGACGAC
>DASRIC010000085.1:0-54944 GCA_035650215.1 Thermoleophilaceae bacterium | reverse complement strand
GCAGCCGCTCGCGTCGACGACCTCGGCGTCGGCCTCGCCCACATCGCCGATCGCGACGATCTCCTCGCCGTCGATCAGGACGTCGGTGACCGACGCGTGGGTGGCGGACACCACCGTGCCGCCGCGGACAAGCGTTCTCATGCTGCACCTCCGGTCACTTCGGCGAAGCGGGGGATGATCTCCCGCCCGTAGGTCTCGAGTGTGTGCTCCTGGCCCTCGGTCATCAGGTACACGTTGAACTGGTCGACGCCGATCGACTCGAGCTGCCGGAGCTTCTCCACCGCCTGGTCCGGCGTGCCCAGCACGCAGAAGCGGTCGCAGATCTCGTCGCTCACGAACGCGCCGTGCTTGGCGCCCGCCCGCGAGTGCTCGTCGTAGTCGTAGCCCGTCTCGGCGGGCACGTAGTCGGTCAGCGCCCTCGGCACCACCGAGCCGTCGGCCCCGTATCGCGCGATCAGGTCGCGCACGTGGTTCGACACCATCGCCGGGAACCAGCGCACCTGCTCGCGCGCCGCCTCGAGGTCGTCGGAGATGTGGGTCGGGGCACACACGATGCACTTGAGCGCCGCCGGGTCGCGCCCGGCCTCCTCTGCCGCCTGTCGCGCCGTGGCCATCGTCCACTGGATGATGTCCGGGTCGGCCAGCTGGATGATCACGCCGTCGCCCACTCGTCCCGCGATCGCGAGCACCTTCGGCCCGTAGCCGGCCACGTGCATCTCGATCGGCGGCAGCTCGGGCCGCACCCAGCCCAGCTCGATCTCGGTGCCGTTCCACTCCACCCGCTCGCCGTTCATGAACGGCCTGATCATCCTGAGCGCGTCCTCGAAAGGCCGAACCCGCACGGGTTGCTGGTTGATGTAACGGCGCGCCGAGTCGCCCCGGCCGATCCCCATCACCATGCGCCCGTCCGAGATGTCTTGCAGGGTCGCGTAGGCGCTCGCGATGACGGTCGGCTCGCGCGTGCCCGGATTCGTGACCATGTGGCCGAGCTTGATCCGCTCTGTCGCGGCGGCGGCCAGCGCCAGCGTGGGCGTCGACTCCTGCCAGAGCACGTGCGAGTCGTAGGTCCAGCCGTACTCGAAGCCGTGCGCCTCGGCGAGCTTGATCAGCTCGACGAGGCGCTGGTACGGCGGGTCCGGCATGACGGTGACGCCGAAGCTGAGGGCCATGACGACAAGCTACCTCCCCGGCCTGTCAGGGGAGGAGGACCCAGAACGCGACGTTGCTCGCGTCCTCCGCGACGAGCGTGCCGCCCGCGACCGAGAGCCGCTGGGTCTGAACCGAAATCTCCGAAGCCTCACACAGGGCACTCGTGGGGCCGGAGTCGGTCATCGCCGAGGCGGCCGCCTCGGGGGCATCGGTCCGCCTGAAGTCGACACCGGCCGCCGCGCCGCTCGCGACGGGATCGATCCCGGCCGCGACTCGGACGCAGTAGCCGCCGCCCCCGAGCGACCGGGCGCTCACGACGTTCTTGGCCTTGATGACGTCGCAGAGCCCGGGCGCGTCGCGACACCGAAACGGATCGACGAATGCGAACGCCCGAGCGGTCCCCGGCTCACCGGTCGCTCCGGGCTGCCCGGTGTCGCCCTTCGGGCCGGCCGGGCCCTGCGGCCCCTGCGCACCCTGCGGCCCCTGCGCGCCGGCGGGGCCGGCCGGCAGCTGGCCCTGCTTGAAGTCGCGGGCCAGCAGCGTGCGGTCGTGCACGTCGCGGCCGGTCAACGACCCGTCGCTGACCTGCTTGCCGGTGATCGCGACGGCGGCGTAGCTGCTGCCGCCGAGGGCGGCGAACAACGCGACGCTGGCGATCACGCTTGCGTAGGTGGGTCGGAAACGGCGCTTCGTGTTCATGCCGCAAAGGTCGCTCAGGCATGCCTTTAGGGCCAGGAGGGCTGGCCGACGGCTTGGTGTCGGTCATCCGCCGGTTCGAGCTAGCCCAGCTCGTCGATTACGGCCGGCCCGGTCGGCGCAAGGTCCTTGTTCGACAGATGCGAGTCGGCGATCGTGCTCATGGTCAACCGGGTCCCCAGGCGTCGCTATTCGCGGAGGTAGGCGAGCACCGCGAGCACGCGGCGGTGGTCCTCGGGGCTCGCCGTCAGATCGAGCTTCGAGAAGATTCCCGTCACGTAGCGCTCGATCGCGCGCTCGCTCAGGAACAGCTCGCCGGCGATCGCCCGGTTCGTGCGCCCCTCGGCCATCAGGGCGAGCACCTCTCGCTCGCGTTCGGTGAGCGACGTCAGGGGACCGTCGTCGCGGCGGCGGCCGAGCATCTGGGCCACGACCTCCGGATCGAGGACCGACCCGCCGGCCGCCACGCGCTCCACGGCGTCGGTGAGGAGCTCGGCGTCGGCCACCCGGTCCTTGAGCAGATAGCCGACCCCGTCGCCGCCGCCGGCGAGCAGCTCGGAGAGATAGCGGTCCTCGACGTACTGGGAGAGGAGCAGGATGCCCACGTCGGGCAGCTCCTGCCTGATCGTGAGCGCCGCGCGCAGCCCGTCGTCGGTGTTGTCCGGCGGCATGCGCACGTCCACGATCGCGACGTCCGGCGTGTGCGCGCGGACCTTGCGCAGCAGGTCGTCCGCGTCGCCCGCCTGCGCCACGACCTCGAAGCCGGCGTCCTCGAGCAGGCGCGCGGCTCCCTGGCGGAGCAGGGCAGCGTCGTCGGCGATCACGATTCGCATGGCATCTCCGCTACGAGCATGGTTCCCGCGTTCGGGCGGCTCGTCACCTCGAGCGACCCGTCGAGCGCGGCCAGCCGGTCCGCGAGGCCGCGGAGCCCGGAGCCGCCCGCAGGATCGGCGCCCCCGCGGCCGTCGTCCCGGACGGTCACGCGCAGGCGCCCGTCGGCCACGCTGGCCTCGACCTCCACACGTTCCGCGCCGGCGTAGCGGGCGGTGTTGGTGAGCGCCTCGGCGACCGTGAAGTAGACGGTGGCCTCGATCGCGGCGTCGAAGCGCCGCTCCGGCACGGCTCGCAGCGAGGCCGGCACGCTCGAGCGCGAGACGAGTCCTTCGAGCGCCGGCCGCAGGCCGCCCTCGGCGAGTGCCGCCGGATGGATGCCGCGCGCCAGCTCGCGCAGCTCGCGGGTCGCCGCCGCGAGGTCCTCGAGCGCGGCGTCGATCAACGCCCGTGTCTCGTCCCGGTCGTCGGCCTCGAGCTTCGAGCGCGCCATGCGGAGGTCGAGCGCGAGCTCGACCAGGCGCTGCTGGGCGCCGTCGTGCAGGTCGCGCTCGAGGCGCCGGCGGGCGGCGTCGGCGGCCTCCACGATCCGCGTCCGGGAGGCCCGCAGCTCGCGGTCGGCCGCCTGGCGCTCGGTGATGTCACGCAGGTAGCCGGTGAACAGCGGCGTGCCGGGCAGGTCGATCCGCGTGATGGTGAGCTCGACCGGGAACTCGCTGCCGTCCGCCCGCATCCCGGTGATCTCGAGGCGGCGGTCGAGGATCGAGCCCTCCTCGGTGGCGAGATAGCGGCTCAGTCCCCTCCGGTGGCGCCGGCGCAGCGCGGGAGGCACGATCAGCTCGGCCATGTCCTGCCCGATCACCTCATCGGCGCGGTAGCCGAAGGTGCGCTCGGCGGCCGGGTTGAAGTCGATCACGCGGCCGTCGTGGTCCATCGTGACCACCGCGTCGAGCGCCGCGTTGAGCATGGCCTCGTGGCGGGCCTCCTTCGCTCGCAGCTCCTGGGCGTCGCGGCGGCGCAGCAGGGTCTGGCCGATCTGCTGGCCGACGCTCGACATGGTCGCGAGCAGCTCGGCGTCGGGCTCGAGCGGCTCGTCGTTCAGGAACTCGATCACGCCGAGCACGCCGCGCGCGCTCGTCATCGGGAATGCGAACGCGGCGCGCAGGCCCGAGCGCGCCGCCGCATCCGTTCGCGGAAAGTTCTCGGCCGTGAGCAGGTCGCTGAGCCAGGCGGGCTCGCCGCTGCTCCACACGCGGCCCGGCAAACCCTCGCCCGCCGCCAGGCTCAGCTCGCGGCTGGCGCGCTCGAACTCCCCCGCGTCGAGCCCGGGGACGTGCCAGAGCTCGATGCAGCGCAACCGCGCCGGGTCGTCGAGGTCGGGCTCCCACACCGCACCGACGGGCCAGCGCAGGCAGGCCCCGATGGTCGCGAGCGCCCGCGAGAGGGCGTCGCCGGGGTCCGCCGCCTCTGCCAGCGCTCGGGCCACACGGCGCTCGGTGTGCTGGAGGAACACCATCTCTCGCCAATCATCCTCCACCACCGGCCGGGGACTTTCCCCGCCACCTTCAGAGCAGCGCGGCGATGGCCTCCGGCGACAGCTCACACTTCGGCACGAACCCCCGCACCGGGGCGCGCGTCACGCGCTCACCGAGGTCGGCGGGGTCGAGCATCGAGGTGAGCACCACTGCCGGCGGGTGGGGCTCGCGAGCCAGCCGCTCCGCGACCGTCACGCCGCTCATGTCCGGCAGCTGCACGTCGAGCAGCACCACGGCGGGCCGGTGACGCCGCACGCACTCGAGCGCCGACGCGCCGTCGGACGCCTCGGCCAGCACCCGGTAGCCGCCCGCCTCGAGCATGCGTCGCGCGCGCGCACGGAAGCGCTCGTTGTCGTCCACGATGAGGACGCCCAGGGCCACCATTCGATGATCGACGACCGCCGCGCCGGCCGCCAGGGCGGGAAACCGACACGCGGGTGTCGGTTATCCGCCAGCAGGTTGTCGGGCGGCTCCCTTCCGCAAATGGCTCGGACACGAGACCTTTTCTCCCATGACACCTCTTGACCTCATCCACCGTTACGTCTCGGCCATGAAGAGCGGCGATCGCGAGACCGGCTACGGCTACTTCGCCGAGGACATCGTCTTCACCGTCCCCGGCCGTTCGAAGTTCGCCGGCACGCACCGCGGCCGCGCCGTCGCGAGGGACTACATCGAGACCGCCATCGCCCACTCGAATGAGGGCGAGATCGAGCTCGAGCTGGTGGACATGCTCGCGAGCGACGATCGCGTGGCCATCATCATCAACGAGCGCTTCGTCCGCGCGGAAGGCGTGGTCGAGATCCCGCGCGCCAACGTCTACCGGATCGAGGACGACGAGATCGTCGAGATCCGGATCTACGAGGGCAACCAGTACGGCGCGGACGCGCTGCTGAGCGCCTGATCCGCACGACGAACGTCCCGGACTAGTGGCCCCAGCAGCTACTCCGGGACGTTCATTGCGGGCGGCGGGCGGCCCGCCGCCAAGCTAGTGCCCCGGCGTGAGCTGGTCGCGCTTGCGTCCCTTGCCGAGCCCGCCGCTGTCGGCCGCTCCGATGAACAGGGCAGCCGCGATCACGCCGACGATGGTGCCGAGGAAGTTGAGCTCGAAGATGCCGCCGGTCCCGATCGCGCTCGCCACGATTCCGCCCACCAGGGCGCCCGCGATGCCGAGCAGGATCGTCATGCCGGCTCCGATGGCCTGCTTGCCGGGCAGCACGAGGCGCGCGAGCACGCCGATCACGATGCCGATGATGATGAGGCCGAGGATCTGCATGCTTTCCTTCTTCCCCGCATTGCCCGCGGCCAATCAGACGGCCGCTACCGGAGGGCGCTCTCCACGTCCTCGACGATCGTGATCACCTGGTTCAGGTTGGAGAGCTCGAACGCGCGCCGGACGCTGAACGGAGGCCGTACGACCACGAAACGGCGGCCGGCGTCGAGGGCACGGGCGTGGGCGGCGGCGACCACGCCCATGCCGCTCGAGTCCATGAAGCTCAGGCCGCTCAGGTCGAGCACCAGCAACTCCGGGGCGCCGGCCTCGACGCGGGTCAACTCTTCCGCGACGTGGCCGGCTACCTGGAGGTCGAAGTCACCGGTGAGCGTTACGAGTGCGCTGTGGTCCCTGGTCTCGGACGTGACGTCGAAAAGCGGCACGTCCTGATTCTCACCGCCCGGACGGGGCGCCAAACTCGCAGTGGGCGCGGTCGCCGGCCCCGGGGCACGTGTCGCTCCCGGCGCCGCCGGTCAGACGGTCGGCACCCGGGCCGCCGATCAGGCGGTCGTTGCCCGCGCCGCCGATCAGACGGTCGCGTCCCGCCTGGCCGAGCACGCGGTCGTTGCCGCCGCCGGCGCAGACGGTGTCGTTGCCGCGACCGGCCCGGACCATGTCCCGGCCGCCCAGCGCGACGATCACGTCGGCGCGCGGCGTGCCGCGCAGCACGTCACGGCCCGCGGTGCCCACGATCGTGGCGGGCTTGCCCGCGCAGCGCAGAGCGGCGGGGGACTGTCCCGCGCCGTTGCTGCCGGAGCCCGGCGCGCCGCCACCCGGGGCGGGTGCCGGTGCGGGAGGCGCCGGGATCGTGACGGTCAGGCTCTCGGGCGAGCCCACCCGGGCGTCACCCGTCGGGCCGTCGATCGCGACGACGAAGTTCTCGTCGCCCTCGTCGGCGGCATCGGCCAGAGCGGTCACGTCCACGGTCTTCTCCGTCTCGTTCGCCGCGAACGAGACCGTCTTCGAGACCGGCATGAAGTCCTCGCCGGAGCTCGCCGCGGCGGGCAGGCTCTTGACCTCGACGGTGCCGGGTCCCAGGTTGGTGGGGCCGGCCCGCTTGATCGTGAGCGCTCGGGTGGTTCCCTCCTCGACCTGCGCGGCGGCATCCGCGAAGGCCACCTCAGCCTTGGGCCGCGTGGCGATCCCGAGCGTGAAGCGGTTGGTGAAGAAGCCCGTCGCGCCGAAGGCGTCGTCGTTCACGTACAGGCGCCACTCGCCGTTGGGATCGGTGAGGTCGAAGTCCGACAGCGCACTCCCGTACGGGCCCGCGGGGGCGGGGGCGGGCAGGACGTCGCCCGGCTCGTAGTCCGTGGGCTTGTAGGTGTTGGGGACGGCGCACACGTTCGTGCCGTCGCCGTCAGGCATCGCGCCGGCCGACTCGTCGTCCCAGCGCCAGCCGAAGGAGGCCACCTCGAAGGTGCCGCAGGCGTCCGACATCAGCACCACCTTCTGGCCACGCGGTCCGACCAGGAGCATGTCCAGGTCGTCCGGGCGCTGGTGCCAGATCCCGTCGAGCACGACGTTGAGGTCGGTGATCACGCCGGTCTCGCCGGCGATCATGCGCGTGGCGGGATAGGGGTTCGCCATACCCGCGCTCCCGCTGCCGCTGCCCGGGAGCTCGAGGTCGACCGGACCAGTGCTCACCGTGAGCGTCCAGCCGCCCTCCATGTCGCCGGTGTCGTGGACGTTCGAGTCGGCCACGTAGAGCTGCCAGGTGCCGTTGGCCTGCTCGCCGTTCAGGCTGTTCAGGCTGCCGGAGTACGGGCCCTCGGGCGCGGGTGCGGGGAAGTTGCCCCCACCGCCTGCAGGCCGGTAGACGAAGCCCTCGCAGCTCGAGCCCGGGAACTCCTCGAGGGCCTGCTGGTCGACGATCCAGGTGTAGTCCTCGATGTCGTCGGTGCCGCAGCGGCCCGACATCAGTCGCACCTTCTCGCCGGTCGGCGACACGAGCAGCGCCCTGAGGTCCGACGGGTAGCTGTGCCCGACGCGGTGGAGGGTCACGTTCACGTCGGTGATCGGACCGGTCATACCGCTCACGCTGACCGACGAGGGATAGGGCGACGCCGGGCCGATGTCGCCGCTCCCGGGAATCTTGATGAGGGTGGTGTTGGGGAACGACGCCGTGGCGGCGGATGCCGAACCGGCGGCGAGGAGGAAGAGGGTGACCGTGAAGGCGATGAGCAGGGGAAGCAGCAGGCGCGGTCGCAGGTTGATCGAGACGTGGGTGGGGATGTGGGAGCTGGTCATGACGACCATGCTCGGCTTGGGCGGGCGCCCGGAACAGGCACCCTCAGGGGGAAGTCAGGTACCCCTCGCCTGACCCGGGGGCGCGGTGGATCCGCGGACCAGGAGCTCGGCACCGAGCACGATCCGCTTGCGGGTGCGGCGGCCCGCCATGCGCGCGTCGAGCAGCCCGAACGCGCTCGCCCCAAGCTTCTCGCCGTCGAGCGCGACCGTGGTGAGCGCCGGCTCGAGCACCCGCGCGAAGTCCATGTCGTCGAAGCCGACCACGGACACGTCCTCGGGGATGCGCACCCCATGCTCGCGAGCGGCGAGGTAGAAGCCGGCAGCGATCACGTCGTCGTCGCAGAACACGGCGGTCGGGCGCTCCGCGAGCAAAGGGCCCGCGGCCGCGCGGGCCTCCTCGATGCCGATGGCGGTTCCCGCTCGGGGCAGTGAGTCGGGGTCGAGGCCGGCCTCCGAGAGCACGCGCCGGCGGGCCGCCTCGCGCAGGTGGAACGTGGGCGCGTCGAAGGTGGTGGCCAGGTGGCCGATGCGGCGGTGGCCGAGCTCGAGCAGGTGGCGAAAGGCGGCGGCCGCGCCGCCCTCGGCGTCGAAGCGCACCGACGGTCTCCGGGGCGCCTCGGTCTCCATCAGCACCACGGGCTGGTCTGGGCCGAGCCCCTCCGGCGCTGTCACCTGAAAGAGCAGGTAGCCGTCCACCGGGCCGGCGCGCAGGGCCTCGAACGAGCTGGCCGCCCAGCGCGGATCCCTGCCGGTGTCGACCAGCGCCACGGTGTAGCCGCCGGCCTGGGCCGCGCGCTGAGCGCCGCGCAGCACGCGGCCGAAGAACGGGTTGGTCACGTCGGGCACGAGCAGCGCCACGGCGCCCGAGCTGCCGAGCCGGAGCGCCTGGGCGGCCACGTTGGGGCGGTAGCCGAGCTCGCGCGCGCTGCGCCGCACGCGCTCCTGGGTGGCCGCCGACACGCGGCCCTTGCCCTTACCGGAGAACACAAGCGAGACCGTTGACTGCGAGACGCCCGCGTGCTCGGCCACGTCGATGCTCGTCACGCGCTGGGGGGCGGGCCGGTCGATGGTGGGGAATGGAACCACGCGGCTGATCGTCGAGAGCGCCATGGATTTCATCATACGTAGTATGCTCATACGTATGATGTCTTTAGGCACAGTCATCGTCGCGCTCGTCGCCGCGGGCGCAGCGGCGGCCGGCGGCCTGCTCGGCGGCGCCCCTGGCGAGCGGCGGGCGCGCGAGCCCGGCACCGCGCTCGTGGTCGACGCCGCCCTGGGCCGCGACGGCCGCGAGCTCGTGGACGAGCGGCTGCGCGCCGTCCGCGCCGAGGTGCGCCTGCCCCGGACGGCCGAGGAGGCGCGGACGAACCTGCGCTACTTCGACGCCCAGGGACTCCGCATCGTGGTGAGTGGCCCGAACGCACGCGGAGCCGCCGGCGCAACCGGCGTGCCCGCGGTGACCGCCGCCGACCTGGGCGAGGCGCTCGCGCTGGCCGGGCGCTGATCCGCCGTCTGGGCATATAGTCGCGCCCGTTCTGCCCGCAACAGAGACGAGAGGAGCCAGCAGATGACGGAAAGCGTGTATCGGGTGACCGAGGTGATCGGTGTGAGCAGCGAATCGTGGGATGCGGCGGCCCGCAATGCGGTGGAGACCGCGGCCAAGACCGTTCGCGACCTGCGCGTGGCCGAGGTGGTCCGGCAGGACCTGACGATCGAGAACGGCGCCGTGACTGGCTACCGCGTGCGGCTCGGGATCTCCTTCAAGTACGAGTCGGGCGACTAGCGCGACTCGCCCGGGCCGAGCCGCTCGCGCAGCAGCGGCAGCACGTCCTCGCAGAACTGCTCGAGGAAGCGCCGCTGGTCGGCCCCCGGGCCGTGGAAGACGAGGTGCTCGAAGCCGAGCTCGGCGTAGGGCACGATGCGCGCGGCGCATTGCTCGGGGTCGTTCGTGACGATGAACCGGGTGTGGGCCCGATCGAGGTGGGCGTCGGCCAGGCGCTCCATCTCGAGCGGGTCCTCGACGCCGCGTTTCTCCTCGCCACTGAGCGCGAGGGCCGCCCACCAGTTGCAGGCCTCGAGCGCGCGCTCGGCGTCGCGGTCGTACGAGACCTTGATCTCGATCATGTGGTCGATCGTGGCCGGGTCGCGGCCGGCGGCCTCGGCCCCCTCGGCCACCTTGCCGAGCAGCTCCTGGTAGAGCTCGGGCCCCTTGCCGCTCGTGCAGATGAAGCCGTCGCCGGCGCGGCCGGCCAGCTTGGCGGCGAGCGGGCCTGAGGCGGCCACGTAGATCGGCACGGGCTCCTCGGGACGGTCGTAGACGGTTGCCTGGCGTGTGCGGTAGTAGTCGCCCTCGAAGCTCACGCGGTCCTCGGTCCAGAGGAGCCGCATCAGCCGGATCGCCTCGGCCAGGCGCATGCGGCGCTCCCTGGCGCCGGGCCAGTCGAGCATCGTTGCCGGCGTCTCGTTCATCGACTCGCCCGTGCCCACGCCCAGGATCACGCGCCCGGGGTTCAGGCACGCGAGCGTGGCGAACGCCTGCGCGACGATCGAGGGGTGGTAGCGCAGGGTGGGGGTGAGCACGCTGGTGGCGAGGTTGACGCGCTCGGTCGCGCTGCCGGCGGCGCCCAGCCACACGAGCGCGTTGGGCGAATGCCCGCCGGTGTGGCGCCAGGGCTGGAAGTGGTCCGAGGTCGCCACCGTGTCGAGCCCTAGCCGCTCCGCCAGCACCGCGAACTCGAGCAGCTCCCCGGGCGCGAACTGCTCAGCCGACGCCTTGTAGCCGAACCGCATCGCTAGGGGGCTCCGACGGAAATACGGTCGTGGCTCGGCGAGCGAGAACCGAGCATGGGGGCGCACGTGAGCGCAGCCAATGCGGCGCATTGGCGAGCATCGCGGGTACGCCCAGGCGAAGGTTCGCAGCCGCCGAACGCGATCGGATTTGCGGAGGCGCCCACTAGTCCGGGTACTCGTAGAAGCCGCGCCCGGTCTTGCGACCGTGATGGCCGGAGACCACCATGCGCTTCAGCAGCGGCGGCGGGGCGTACTCGGGGCGCTTGAACTCCTCGTAGAGCGAGTTGCAGACCGCGTAGAGCACGTCGAGGCCGATGAAGTCGCAGAGGGCCAGCGGTCCCATCGGATGGCCGCAGCCGAGCCGCATCCCCTCGTCGATGTCCTCGAGCCTGGCGAAGCCGTCCTCGTACATCCGCACGGCCGCCATCAGATAGGGCACCAGCAGCATGTTCACGATGAACCCCGAGCGGTCCTTGGTGCGGATCGGGCGCTTGTCGAGCTGGCGCACGAACGCCTCGGCGCGCTCGACCACCGACGGGTCGGTCTCGAGCCCGACCACCACCTCGACCAGCTTCATCACCGGCACGGGCGAGAAGAAGTGGAGCCCGAGCGTGCGCGTGGGATGGCCGGTCCACGAGGCCAGCTCGGCGATCGGGATCGAGGAAGTGTTGGACGCCAGGATGGCGTCGTCCGTGAGCACCCGGTCGAGCTCCTGGAACACAGGGCCCTTGACGGCCGGGTCCTCGAACACGGCCTCGACCACGAGCTCGCTGCCGGCGAGCGCGTCGAGGTCGGGGCTGTGCTGGATCCGCTCGAGCAGCGGACCGACCGCGTCCTCCTCGAGCTTGCCGCCCCGCACGGCTCGCTCGACCGAGGACTCGACCAAGCGGCGCGAGCGCTCGAGCGCGCGCGGATCGCTGTCCACGAGCCTGACCTCGGCCCCCGCTCGCGCCGCCGACTCGGCGATGCCCGACCCCATGAACCCGGCGCCCACCACGCCAACGCGCTGCATTTCCATGCCCGGTTCGATATCACGGTTCCATGATTCGCGGCCGCTCCGTCACGTGACCGGCTCGGGGGGCGCGCCGGCGCCGCGCTTCGAGCCCGACTGGAGGCGCACGGTGCACCTGATCGGAGACCTCCACGCCGGGGCGATCACCGACGTGCGGATGCGGGCGCTCGGCGCCGACATCGGCGAGCTCGACCCGCCCGCTCTCCACCTGCAGATCGGCGACGTGACCGAGCGCGGGGTTGCGAGCGAGGACAGGCTGGCGCTTCGCTTCCTCGAGCGGCTGCCGGGGCCGTGGATCACCGTGCTCGGCAACCACGACATCCTCGGGGGCAAGCGCAGCGTCCGGGCCTGGGCCCGCGCCTACGGGCAGGAGTCGCAGAACTTCGTGATCGAGCGTCCGTTCGCCCGGCTGCTCGTGGTCGGCCCGGACCGCAACGAGTCGGGCGAGCGCGCCGGCCGGCTCTCGCGGGCCACGCTCTCGTTCCTTGACGAGGAGCTGGGCCGGTCGGGCGAGGACTGCTGGATCGCCTGCCACTGGCCGCTCGAGCGCACGGTGATGGGGAACCCGAAGCTGCACTTCACCTCGGCGATGCCGGCGTTCCACGCCAAGCCGGACGAGCGCATCCGGGAGCTGCTGGCCGAGCATCCGAACGCCAAGCTGTGGCTCTCCGGCCACACCCACTCGCCGCTCGGGGTGCGCGGGCTGATCACGCGCGCGAAGCTCGGCCGGCGGCGCTCGATCCTCGCCATCAACTCCTCGGCGCTCGTGGGGGTCGGAAAGACCCGCGACCCGAGCGATCCGCTCTGTTCGCTCTACCTCACCCACCGCCCCGGGCGGATCGAGGTGCGCTGCCGCGACCACCGCGCCGGCGAGTGGCGCAAGCTGCGCGGCAGCTATGTCACGGCGCTCTCCGTCGCCAACTCGCGGTAGCGCGCAGGGCTGGGTGACGTAACGCGCCCGTCCCGAGCCACCTAGTCCGGTGAGCGGCGCACCCCAGTGCGAGGTGGTGCTGGGTTCACCTGCGGGGCAGGGGTCAGCCGCTCGTCGAGTCGAGCAGCTGGAGCAGCTCGTGAGCTGCCAGCTCGATTTCCTTGTGCCGCCATTCGGCCGCCCGGTAGTGGCACGCGATCAGGCCGGTTCGGTGCAGACGGCGGAAGTCGCCGTAGACGAAGGCGTAGCGGGCCTTGGTCTCGTCCGTCGCTCCCTCGGTGAGGCCGAGATGCCACCCGGCGTACTCCTCCCACGAGTGCGACTCGAGGAAGGCGTTCTCGGCGGCGGCGCGCGGCTGCACGTCGCCCCAGTCGCTGTCGAGCACGTACTGGCGCGCCTCGATCAGCTCGCGTGCGCGGGCCACGGCGCGCTCGTTCACGGCGTAGGAGGCGATCGCCGCAGCCTATGTGGTTGTGTTCGCACCCACCGACCTGAGATGGTCGGGCCACCCCCATGGACGAGCGCGAATTCGTCGCAGAGGTCGAAGCCGCCGAGCCAGAGGAGCTCGCCCGGCTCCTGAGCCGGCCGACCGTGCATCAGGAGCAGGTGCTCGTCGCGCACTTCGGCGAGGAGCGCTACGCGCGCATGCACGAGCGCGCGCTGCGGCGCAACCTGCGCCGGGCCGCCGCGCCGCCGCTCGGCAACGTCGTGGTGCTGCACGGGATCATGGGCTCGAGCCTGACCGCGGTCGATCCGCGCGGCAAGGGCTCGCTGGTGTGGGTGCAGGCGCTCAAGCTGCTGGGCGGCGGGCTGGCGCGGCTGGCCCTGGAGGAGAAGGGACTGGCCGAGCGCGACAAGCGCTACACGGTGCACGCATCGGGGGTCCTCAAGCGCTACTACGGCGAGCTGCTGCTGGCGCTGTCCGAGAGCTGGCGCGTACGCGCCTTCTGGTACGACTGGCGCAAGGACCTGCGGGTCGCCGCCGACGCCCTCAACAGCGCGATCGCGGGATGGTTCCCGAGCGGGGAGCCCGTGCACCTCGTGGCGCACTCGATGGGCGGCCTCGTGGCGCGCTCGTTCGTCGAGGCCTACCCCAAGGTCTGGAAGTCGATGTGGGACGGAACGCGAGCGGCGCCCGGCGCACGCGGCGGCCGGCTCGTGATGCTCGGCACCCCCAACCACGGCTCGTTCGACATCCCGCCGGTGATCTGCGGCTTCGAGCGGCTCGTACGGCTGCTGGCGCTCGGCGACCTGCGCCTATCGCTCGAGGACCTGCGCGACGTGCTGAACACCTTCGTCGGCACCTACCAGATGCTGCCCTCGCCGCTTCAGGTGAAGGGCATCGATGCGCTCTACGAGGCGCGTACCTTCGAGCCGTTCAGGGTCTCCCAGCGCCATCTCGACAACGCGCTCGCCCACCACGAGCGGCTGCGCGAGATCGTCGATCCCGAGCGCATGATCTACGTGGCCGGGGCGGGCGAGAACACCCGCGTCGGCATTTCCAGTCCCGCGCGGGTGCGGGAGGACGGCGCCTACCAGCGCAGCCGTGAGGGCGACGGCCGCGTGGCCCACGAGCTGGGACGGCTCAGCGGCGACGCCGGCGAGGTGCCCATGTACTTCGCCCAGACCTCGCACGGCGGCCTGACCACGAGCAGGACCGTGCTCGACGCGCTCACGGGGGTGCTGAGCGAGGGCAAGACCGACGCTCTCGACACGAGCCCGCCCGCGGTTCGCGGGCCACGCGAGAGCGCCGCCGACCTGAAAGCGGACGCGAGCAAGCGTGACGACGCGGACGAGGAGCGCATGGGGCAACTGCTGCGCCAGATCGCGACGCGCGAGCGCGTGGTGCCGACGGAGGGGCGCCCGCCGGCCGAGCGCCCGCGCGCGGCCGCGGCGAAGCCGCTCGTGAGCGATCAGGAGCGGCGCGTCGAGGATCTGCTCGTGCGGGGCTGGCTCGACGGCGACGCCAGCCGTGCCGCCCCGCCGCGCGCCCGCCAGCGGCCCGCCCCGCCCGCGATCCGGGTCGACCTGCTCCACGGCGACATCGCGGCCGTCCACGAGCTGCTGGCGGACGCCGAGCCACCGGTGGACGTGATCGGCGCCGGGCACTACCTCGGCGTGCGGCCAGGCGCCTCCGAGGAGGCGCTCGACCGCGCGATCAGCCGCGCGCTCGACGGCCACGACGGCGCTGACGAGTCGCTCGGCGTCCTCACTCAGCTGACGCTGCGCGGCACGATCTCCGGCAGCCTCGGCCAGCCGTTCTTCCTCGTGGACCCCCGCTCGGAGCCCGCCGCCGGCCGGCGCGCGCGCCTGATCGTCCTCGCGGGCATGGGCGTTCCGGGTCGCTTCGGCGCCGGGGAGCTCACGGTTCTGGCTCGAGAGCTCTGCTGGGCGGCGGGCCGGCTCGGCTGCCGGCATCTGGCGACGGTGCTGATAGGAGCCGGCACCGGGAACCTCCGAGCTGCCGATGCCGTCGAGGCCTGGGGTCGCGGGGTCGCGCAGGCGCTCGCCGGCCAGCCTGAGGGCACGGTGCTCGAGCGGATCAGCTTCGTGGAGTTCGACCCGAGGCAGCTCCTGAACGCGGACGAGGAGCTGCCGAAGGTCGCCGCCCGGCTGGAGCGCGACGGCCTGCTCACCCTCGACTACGCGCCAGCCACGAAGCAGGCGAAACAGGACTGGCGCAAAGAGGGCCGGGCGCGCGCGCGGAAGGAGGTGTCCGAGCGCTGGCGCGAGGGCGCCCCGGGGGACCAGGACCAGGAGGAGCCCCCGCCCACGAGGATCACGGTGTCGCGCGAGGGCAGCTCGTACCGCTTCGGCGCCATCACGGCGAGCGCCGCGATCCCCGAACGCGACATCCCGCTCGATCCCGTGCTCGTGGCCGAGGCGAACGACCAGCTGGTGGCGGAGGCGGACCCCGGGCGCCGGCGCGACCAGGGTCGCTTCCTCGGGCGCCTGCTGTTCCCCGCCGACCTGCGGCCTGAGCTCTCGGGATCCGCTCCCATCGTGCTGATGCTCGACGCCTCGACGGCGCGCATCCACTGGGAGCTCGTGACGCGTCCCTACGCCGTCGCGCGCCCGACCGCCGGAGACCCCGGCGACGCGCTCGACGACCACCTGGGCGTGGGCAGGCAGCTCACGCGCCAGCTCCGCACCGCGTTCGCTCCGCCGCCCGAGCCGCCGCCCCCGGCCGAGCGGCAGCTGCGCGTGCTGGTGGTGGCCGACCCCGCCGAGGATGCGCCGCTGCCGGGCGCCGAGGAGGAGGGCATCGCGGTCGCGGACCTCTTCGAGCGCGTCAACGACGTTGGCCCGGCGACCGTCGAGGTGGTGCGGCTGTTCGGCCCACGTCAGGCCACGCGAACCGCCGTGCTGCGGCACCTGATCCTCCAGCGCTTCCACGTCCTGCACTTCGCGGGCCACTGCTTCTACAACCGGGAGGACCCGGCAGCGTCCGGCTGGATCTTCGGGGGCGGCGCCACGATCTCGGCGCGCGAGCTGCGCCGCATCGACCGGGTGCCCGAGTTCGTGTTCTCGAACGCGTGCGAGTCGGGGATCACCCCGGACCGGGCGGCCAACCGCTCGGTCGGCCTGGCGCCGAGCTTCGCCGAGTCGTTCTTCGAGCGAGGCGTCGGCAACTTCGTCTGCACCGCCTGGCCGGTGGACGACGAGGCGGCGCGCGGCTTCGCCGCGGCGCTCTACGCGTCGCTGCTCGGACTGCCCGAGAGCGAGGAGTCGCCGCTTCCCATGTACAAGGCCATGACCGGCGCCCGCAAGGCGATCGCGACCGTCGGCGGCGGCGTTCAGTCTTGGGGCGCCTACCAGCACTACGGCGACCCGCTCTACCGGCTCCTGTCCGCCTCGCAGCAGGGGGACGGCGCTGCCGTCGAGCGGCCGCCCCCGCCGAGGCTGCGCCGGCCTACCGAAGACAACCGCTAGGAAAGGAGGGCCTGTGCCCAAGGGAAAGAGCATCAACATCGGCCTCAACCACGTCGACCCCGATCACTACGAGGGCTGGGACGGCGCGCTCGTGGCCTGCGAGTTCGACGCCGAGGACATGAACAAGCTGGCCAGCGCGGCCGGCCTCGACGCGCAGGCGATCCTGGCCTCCGACGCCACCGCCGACGGCGTGTCGGCGGCGATCGCCGAGGCCGCGGAGCAGCTCGACTCGGGCGACCTGCTGTTCCTCACCTACTCGGGTCACGGCGGCCAGATGCCTGATCCGGACAACGAGGAGTCGGACCACCGCGACGAGACGTGGGTCCTGTATGACCGCCAGCTGCTCGACGACGAGCTGTTCGCGCTCTGGTCAAAGTTCAAGCCGGGCGTGCGCATCCTCGTGCTGTCCGACTCCTGCCACAGCGGGTCGGTCACGCGCGCCGGCCAGGACCGCTACTCGGAGATCCGCAAGGAGGAGCAGCGTGCCACGAAGGAGATGCCGGCCGACGTGCAGGCCAAGACCTTCCGCGCCCACCGCGACGAGTACGCCGCCATCAAGCGCAGCCACCCGGAGGGCGACGACGTGGAGGTGGGCGCCACCGTGCAGCTGATCTCGGGCTGCAAGGACGATCAGCTCTCGCTCGACGGCGTGAGCAACGGGCTCTTCACCGAGAACCTGCTCGCCGTGTGGGACGAGGGGCGCTTCGAGGGTGACTACTCCGGCTTCCACGAGGCGATCCTCGCGCGCATGCCCGACGAGCAGACCCCGCAGCGCACGGTGGTGGGCTCTCCCTCGACGGACTTCGAGAAGGAGCGGCCGCTGACGGTGTAGCGCCTAGGTGCGGTAGTAGTGATTGCGGACGTCCGACTGCCACTTGAGAAACACGTCGCCGAGCGCCGACCTTCGCGCGGAGTCGTCCGACGGCGAGGGCATCGGGTGGATGAAGACGTCGGTCACGCCCGGGTCGAATACCCCGCCCTCGATCCCCTCCTCCCGGAAGATCAGGATTGGCAGGGTAAGCCCGAACAGGATGCCCGCCTCGAGGTGGTTCCAGGCAGTTGGCAGCGGGACCGGATCCTCGTGACCGGATTCGTCGGTGGTACCCGGCTTGCGGACACCCGTCAGGCTGCGGTACTGCTCGAAGCCGAGGATCACGCCGCCGGAACAGTGCCTGGCCAGCAGCAGCACCTCCCGCAGCGGGAGCTCGGTGGGATAGTCCGAGCGACCGAGCGCACGTGGCTCGAGGTTGAAGCGCCGCAGCTGCCGGAGGACCATCGCCCGCGCGGCGTCCTGCTCCTTCGTGAGGCTCGTGGGGCAGGACACGAAGACCGGGATGTCCACCGCGGCGACCATACCGGCCGGTCGGGAGCCGGTCATGCCTGACGCTCCGGGCGCCATGGAGCTGCTCGAGCGCCACCTGCCGGTGCTGCGCTACGACTCCCAGGGCAGCTTCATGGCGGACTCGCCGGCGATCATGACCGACGGGGTCTCGCCGGCGGGCGTGGGCAACCAGCTGAAGCGTGCCGACGGAACGGTGCTCGCGAGCGCCGGGGCCGCCGCCGGCGAGCGGCTCCGGCTCGACCTGCTCGGTGCCCCCCGCTACGCGGACGGCACGCGGGCGGCGCGCTCCGACTACGTCGACGCGCTGGGCCGCGACTACGTGGCCCAGGCGCGCGAGATGCACCGGGGCCAGCTGGCGGACCGCATCCACGGCCACGCCGTGCCCGACGACGAGGGCGGCGGCTGGTGGCTCCAGTACTGGTTCTTCTACCTGTTCAACAACAAGGCGTTCCTCGGCTTCGGACTGCACGAGGGCGACTGGGAGATGGTGCAGGTGCGGACCGGCGCGGACGGACGACCGCGCGCGATGGCCTTCGCCCAGCACACCCACGGGCAGCGCTGCGGCTGGCAGCTCGTAGAGAAGCGCGGCGAGCGGCCGATCGTGTACGTGGCACGGGGCTCCCAGGCGTCGTTCGCGTCGGCCGGCCGCCACGACGCTCCAGTTGTGGCCGACCAGGCGGACGGCAAGGGCCCGGAGGTGGCGGACGCCACGCTCGACGTGATCGGCGGCGACGACGCGCCCGCCTGGGTGGGCTGGCCGGGCCGCTGGGGCTCGACCAAGGCGCGCCACAAGCTCGAGTCGAACAGCCCGCGCGGCCCCGCCCACCAGGGCAAGTGGAGCGACCCGGCCACCTTCCACGAGGAGTGCGACGAGATCCGCAGGCCGCGCGGCCCGGAGCCGCCCGTGCCCGGTCCCCCGGCGCCGGAGATCGCGGTCCGCCGCGAGGGCGACCACGCGCTGATCTCGTACCGTTTCCCGGCGCCAGCCGGCCGGCCCGAGCCGGCCTTCCTGATCCTCACGCTCGACTCGCTCGCCGACGGGCTTCCCCCCTACACGCACACGGTGCCGGTCGAGGCCCCGAGCGGCGAGGTGACCCATCCGCTCGAGCTCGAGGACGGCAGCTACCGGGTGCTCGCGAGCGCCGCGGACGCCCACGGGAACGTGAGCGAGCAAGTCACGACCGTGCTCGAGTAGGGCGCGCCGGTTCTCACGGCGTCGGGAGATCGCTCAGGGGGAGAACTCGGCCGCTTCGACCTCGCGCGCCGCGCCCGAGCGGGCCCGCGCGAGGCGCTCCTTCGCCAGGGCGACCAGCTCGTCCGCGCCGCCGCAGATGCGGCAGTCGTAGACGCGCACGCGCCCAGACCGGTCGGTGAGCACGATCTGGCGCCCGCCCGAGGCGAAGCGGGCCGAGACGATCTGGTCGGCGGGGCGTCGCACCAGCTCCTGGCAGGACAGGCGGGGGAAGCGCGCTGCCAGCGACCCGCCGCCCACGCCCCAGAGCCACAGGCGGGAGCAGCCGTCGCGGCTCACCTCGAGCACGAACCTGCCGCGCTCGTCCGGCGAGAAGGTCGAGTGCAGTACGGGCCGGGCGTGCTCGCCCAGCACCGCCAGCGAGCGGCCGGTGCGCGGGTCCCAGACGCGCGCGGAATCCCGGCCCGACGTGACGATCGCGCCGCCGTCGGGGCTGAAGGCCACGTCGCGGGTGCCGGTGTGCACGAGCGAGGTGAGCCGCCGCCTCGGCCGCGTGTTCAGGTCGCTCACTGCGGTCACGTTGCCGCGTGTGACCGCCCGCAACTGCGCGTCGTCGCTCGTCGCGACGCTCCTCGACCGGGCCGGCTCGCCCGCGGGGTGGTCGGAGCTCCGGCCGGCGTCGCGTGCCGGATCCACCTCCCAGACGCGCGCCTTGCCCTCGGTCCGGGACATGGTGGCGAGCAGCCCGCCCTCGCCGAAGAACACGCGCTTGACCGGTCCCGCGTGACCGCGCAGCACGAGCACCGAGCGGCCGCTCGAGGGCACCCAGACGCGCGCGGTGCCGTCGATGCTCGAGGTGGCCACGCGCCTCCCGTTCTGGGCGAACGCCACGCCGCGCACGCCGCCGGTGTGGCCTCCGAGCACGGTGAGGAGCTCGCCAGTCCGGGTGTCCCAGACCCGCGCGGTCTGGTCCATGCTGCCCGTGACAAGGAGGTCCCCGCGCGGGCTGAAGACGGCCAGGTTCACGGCCTGTCTGTGCCCCTTCAGGCGCCGCGGCTCGCCGTCGAGGCGACCGTCCCAGAGGAAGACGGCGCCGCTGCGCGCGGCCAGCACGGCGAGTCGGCCGTCCTGGCTGAACGCGGTGGTGGCGATCGGAGCTCCCGACAGGAGCGGCCTCGCGGTCACCCCCGGCCTGACGGGTCGGAGCAGGTAGGCCCCCTTCGCCCCGGTCACGATCGCCTGGCGGCCGTCCGGCGCCACCGCCACCGAGGTGATCTCGGACTTGACCGTTGTCAGGTTGCGAACCCGGTCGCGCGCCTCCCCGCTCCCGCGCCAGCGGCGGACGAGACCGCTCCGGTAGGCCACGACGACCATGTTGCCGTCGGCGCTGAAGTCCGCATCCTCCACCACCGCCTTGGGGTCGGGGCTCGTAACGCTGCCCACGAGATTGCCGTCGCCCAGCGCGCGGATGTGGGTGGTGCCCGCCGAGGTCACCAGGAAGCGGTTGCGGTCACGGCTGATCTCGATGTCGCTGATCACGTCCTTCTCGGGCCCGGCGAACGGGCCCGCGCGGGTCTTGCCGCTCTGCACGTCCCAGATCCGTACCTGGCCGTTGCTCGCTCCGGTCACGAGCGTCTCGCCGTCCGGCGTCATCGAGATCGAGGTGATCACGGAGCGGCTCGGAGCCGGCGGGAAGACCCTGCGCAGCCGCGACTCCACGAGCGCCGCGCGCAGGGCCTCGACGGTCACGTCGCGCGCGTCCTCCTCGACGGCCTCGAGCGCGAGCACCACACTGAGCTCGGGATTGCGCTCGAGCTGCGCCCCCGAGGCGCTCGCCAGCCGGCTCGAGCGCTCGAGCTGGTTGTTCTTCGTGGTCTGCCAGAGCAGCAGGCCGAGCAGCCCGATGGCGATCCCAACGAACACGATCCCGCCCGCGACCGCGAAGCGGCGCCGGCGTCTTCGCTCGGCCTCGCGGGCCTCGAGCTGGGCGCGCTCGCGTTCCCGCTCGCGGTAGTGCTCCGAGCACCAGCGGAGGATCGGGTCGGCCAGCTTGTCGTGGTAGATCTCGACGCCGGGCTCGACCTGGCCGCCGCTCAGTACGCCCACCGGCCGCAGGATCCGGGCGTCCTGCGAGGACAGCTGGCCGAGCAGGGCCTCGAGCGCGGCCTGGTCCGCTCGGGTTTGACCGGCCAGGTCGGTCACGGTGTAGGCGATCTTCGCCCCGGATGGCGTGACGAGATAGCGGAACACCTCCGCCGCCAGGTCGCGCTCCTCGCCCTCGAGCTCCTGCACCGCGCGCCGTACGTGATCGCGCACGATCTCCTCGGCGCCGCCCGGGAGGCGATCGAGCAGCTCGGTGCCGAGCCGGGTCGTGCCCTGCGCACGCGCCTCCTGCCAGAGCCGCTCCAGCACGAGCTGCAGGTAGGCGAGCTCCACCGCAGGCTCACCGTTCGCGTCCTCTCCCCGGTTGCCGCTCACCTCGCGCAGGATCCGGTCCACGAGCGGCTGCTCGATCTCCACCTGCCGGCCGGCCGGCTGCCGGCTGTTGTACCAGTCGATCGGCCCGGTGATCGCCTCGCTCGCCTTGGCCGTGTCCACCGGCTCCAGGTGGAGGAGGTTGTCGAACAGGCGCGGGACCGCGCGCTTGAGTGAGTCGAGGCGCGAGAGCGCGTCCTCGCGGATCGAGATCACCACCGCCGCCTGCAGGCGCGGCTCCTCGAGCACGCGCGCGAGTCCGGAAGGCAGGCTGCCCGGCCCCTCGTGGTGGCCGTGATAGAGCAGGTACTCCTCGAACTGGTCGAGGATCAGCACCACGCGCGCGCCCCGAGCGCGGGCCACCTCGCGCAGCGCATCGCTGAGGGACTCGGGTGGGGGGCCCTCAGCACCTCCGCCGGCCCACACCGCAGCGATGAGCGGCTTGACCGGCTCCCCCTGCCAGTCGCGGAACACCACCGGCAGCAGCTGCGAGCGGCGCGGCCGCGGGGCGCCGTTCGACGCGGGCGCGCGCAGCTGGTGCTCGACGCCCGCCTGCAGGAGCGAGGTCTTGCCCACGCCGCTCTCGCCGTACAGGAGCGTGAGTCGCGACGCGACCAGATTGCCCACCACGATCCGCGTCCAGGTGGCGCGCCCGAAGAAGCGATCCCACTCGGAAGCCTCGAACGCGCGCAGCCCAACGAAGGGGTCCTGGGGCGGCGCGCCGCTCGTCACGGCCCCTCGGCGCCGGCGCCGGCGCCGTTGCCGCGCTGCGGCCCTTTCTGGAGCGCGGCCTCGAGCGTGTCCGCGTAGACGTCGAGATCGGCGTCGAGGATCTCGAGGTCATGCTTGATCCACACCGAGCGGTCGAGCTCGGCGCTCTCGAGCTGCACCGCCCACCACTTCCAGCCCTCGGCCCGGTCCTGACGCAGCCGGCGCAGGATCGCGCGCAGGTTCCAGTCGCGCAGGCTGTAGCCGAGGCACTCGAGGTTGCTCTCCTGGAGGCGGCTCGAGAGCCCGACGGGCATCCACGTGGAGATGTCCGTCCGGGTCAGGTAGTCGACGTAGTGCTCCTCGGTGATCACCCAGCTGTCGCGCTCGGCGTCCTCGCGGTCGACCGCGCCGTGGATCTTCAGGATGGCCGACCGCTCGAGGCCGAGCTCGACCATCTTGTTGGGCTCGGTGATCACCGTCGGCGCGCCATCGTGTGGGAAGTGCAGCACGCGCCCGCGATGCTCGCCATGGGCGATGTAGACGAGCAGGTCGAAGGGCGTGTTCTCCTCGCGGAAGGCGCGCTCGAGCACGTCGTCGTAGTTGGTGGTGATGATGAACTGGTGCGGGGAGCGCGCCGCTCCGGCCTCGAGCAGGTGCGGGAGGCGGGCCAGGATGCGGTGGATCTGGGTCGGCGCGCTCTCAACGTCGAAGAGCTCGTGAAGCTCGCGTGAGAGCCGCGCGGGCCCGCGCTCGGCGCTTACGAACTGGGCCACGCGGGCCAGGTCCGGGCTTTCCTCAGCGGGCAGCCGGAAGCGCTCGGCCAGGTAGTCGGCAAGCTCCTGGCCGGTCGGCAGGTACTTGCCGCCCGGCGCCCAGTCCACGTCCTTGGGACGGCCGCAGAGGTTCACTCCCGCGCCGAGGAAGAACACGATCTCGCCGTCCCAGGCTGCATCGACGACGTTGTCGCAGTGACGTTCGAGTTGCTCGTCCATGAGAGCGGGGGGCCACTTGGCCAGGGGCTCTCCTGAGCATGTTCCGGCCCGCGCGCGCGGATGTCAACGCGTGGCGGCGCCGGTGCAGGATCTACGCGCGCCCGGGGCGCTTGAACTGCGTGGCGAGGAAGCGGTCCCACATGCCCGCGCTCATGAGCCGCCGCTGCCCGACGAGCATGTGGGCCGAGGGCGTGACGCGGTAGCGGATCTTGGGTGACTCGGCCGTGATCGCCCGCTCGATCGTCTCGGCCACCCTCTCCGGGCCGCCGCCGAAACGCGCCAGCGGGCCCTTCTCGTAGACCTCCTCGGTCGCGCGCGCCACCTCGGCGTTGAATTCGGCGTAAGGGCCGTTCTCGGTCCTGACCCCACTGGCCCCGGTGGCCCCGAACTCGGTCCGGATCAGCCCCGGCTGGATCACCACGACGTCGACTCCGAAGGCCTTGACCTCGAAGCGCAGGGCGTCGCTGATTGCCTCCACGGCGTACTTGGTGGCGTGGTAGACGCCGCCGCCCGGGAACGTGAAGTTCGCGCCCATCGAGCTGATGTTCACGATCCGGCCGTGGCCCCGTTCGCGCATGCCGGGTAGCACGAGCTGGCACATCCGCATCAGGCCGAACACGTTGGTCTCGAACTGCCGGCGCACGTCCTCCATCGCCACCGTTTCGATCGCGCCCGACTGCGAGTAGCCGGCGTTGTTCACGAGCGCGCCGACGGCGCCCTGCTCGTCCACCACCCGATCGACCGCCGCGCGCATCGACTCCTCGTCGGTCACGTCGAGCGCCATCGTCCGGCAGCCGGCCGACTCGAGGTCGGCGATCGCCTCAGGGCGGCGCGCCGTGGCGTAGACCACGTGGCCCGCGGCGGCGAGGTGCTGCGCGCTCGCGCGGCCGATGCCGGTCGAGCAGCCGGTGATGAGCACGACCTGGGAGTGACGGGGACCGTTCGGCACCCCCGCCACGATACGGCCTACCGGGTCTTGCCAGCCGCGTGCGCGAAGTAGGACTGGCCGGCGCGCACGAGCACGCGGTCCCCGGTCCCGTAGTCGTGCACCTGCACGATCCCCTCGCGAACGACGGTGAGCGTGCCGTTGCAGCGATCGACGGTCAGCCACTTGGTGCCGCGCACCGATCCCGAGGAGTAGCTGCCGCGCGTGCGGAACCTGCCGCGCGAGCTGCCCCAGAGCCGCCTGCGCGTGGCCGACGCCTCGGCGCGCGCGCCGGAGGAGCGGGCGCCGCAGTCGAGCTTGCCGCGCAAGGTGAGCAGCACCTCGCCGTCCTCGGCCTGCCGCACACGGAAGCGACCGTCGCTGAAGTTGCCGACCTGCTGGCGGTTCCCGCGCCGGGCGAACAGCCGGGCGCGGCCCGTGGTGCTGTCGATCACGCTTCCGAGCGGGAGGGTGGCGGTTCCCTTGAGCCGGGCGACGCTGCCCGAGGCGCTGCCGATTGGCGGCGCCTGGCCGCCGACGGACTGGGGCACCCGCACCACCACGTCGCCCGAGAGCTGGGTGAGGGTCACGGACGACGTCTCGACCGGCGCCGCGGGCCCGCTCAGCGTGACGCCCGCGTAGCTGATGTTGTCGACGAGGACGCTGAAACCACCGGGGAAGAGCCAGCCGCTGTCGTTCAGGATCTCGACGCTCGCAATCTGGGCGCCGGAGTGGCAGGCCAGCACCTGGGAGTAGGTCAGGTCCGGCTGAAAGCCGCAGCTGCCGCCGCTCGTGTCCCAGTTGGGCCCGGCGCCGTCCACGAACGTCCACTGGCCGGCCTGGAGGGTGAGCGGCCGCAACTCGCCGTTACCGCCGTCGCTGAAGCGGATCAGGAAACGGACCGAGCCGCCGCTCGCGCCCGCGGTCGAGACCTTGAAGTAGAAGCTCGGAGCGTCGGCCGGCGGGTCCGCGGGGAGGCCGGTGAAGAGGGCGCGCGCCGCGTCGTCGAAGTCCTGGCTCGAGGAGCCGTTCACGAACAGCTGCAGTGAGAGCTGGTCGGTCGCGCCCGGCGGGGTGTCAGTGTCGTTGACCCAGCCAGTGGTTGCTTCACCCTGCGTGATGAAGGTGTTGAACGCGAACTGGGCGTTGGCGGGGGCGGCTGCTGCGAGCCATAGCGCCGTAGCGGCGCACAGGATGAGCGCACGGCTGACAATTCGCCGATTGGCTGCGGGGCGGTGGAGCACTGTTCACCTCAATGAGTCGGCCAGTGGATGGCCGGCGGGGGGCACGCCGCCCCCAGCCGTCCTACCACCCTAGAACGGATTTGGCGCTTGCGGCAACAAATTTGCACAAAAGCTGCCGTCAGCCGCGCATCCGCCGGAGGATCCTCTCTATCCGGCGCCGAGCGTCCGCGTGGCTCGTGACCGCGAGGTAGGGCTGCCCGCCGGTGGCCGCCCAGGGCACGAGCACGTCGAACTCGAGCTCCCGCATCAGCTCGAGGCTCGAAGCGTATGCCTCCCTGTCGCTCGAGTCGAGCACGGCGGGCACCCATTCGCCGTCGCTCAGCAGGATGGTGTCGCCCGTGAACAGGAAGCGGTGCGCGCCGCTGTCCCAGAGGTACGCGGTAGCGCCGGCCGTATGGCCGGGTGTCGGGATCACCTCGAAGTCCTCGTCGAGCACGTGCCGTCTGGTGAAGGTCGCGCGCACGTGCGCGCTCTGGGCCACCGACTCGCGCTCCGCCTCGTGGACGAACAGCGGGGCGCTCACCGCGTCCGAGCCGAACGCCGCCTCGTGCCGATGGTTCAGGTAGTGACGCGCGATGCCGCCCAGATCCTCGATCGCGGGAACGTCCGCCTCCAGGGAGGTAGTGCTGTAGATCAGGATGTTCCCGCGCGCGCGTGCGAGCAGGAAGGCGCGGATGTCGAGCGCGGGCGCGAACGGCAGCGCCTCCGGACTCGAGGCGTGCAGTCCGGCGATCTGATGGTCGAGCTTCGTGAGAGTCACGACTCGCGGGCCGTCACGCGGTCGTAGTTGAGCCGCATCAGGGCGATCACGTCGCGCACGTCGTCGTCGTTCTCGATCCTGCGCGCGCCCCAGGCGGCCTTATGGGGCGCTACGGGGTGCGGTCCGACGCGGCCCTGCTCGTGCAGCTCTGCGCCGACCTCCTTGGGGAACCCGAAGTGAGCCGCCCGGTCGCCGTGCAGGTGGCCGATCTCGCGCCGGCCCACGGTGAACGCGAACTCACCGCGCCGGCCCGGCCCCGCCTCGACGCCCGGCCAGGACGTGACCTCGGCGGTGATCTGCTCGCTTGCTGTGGGGGTCTTCGCCATCGGGTGGCCTCCTCTGTCTTGAAGCCCTGGATTTACGGCTCGGACCCGAGACTACAAGTTCAAGTAAGCTTGATGTCAAGTGTCCGAGCTCATGACCATCGGCGAGGTGGCCAGGCGGAGCGGCGTGGCCGCCTCGGCGCTGCGCTTCTACGAGGAGCGCGGCCTGATCACCTCGGAGCGCGCCGGCTCCGGCCACCGGCGCTACCAGCGCCCGGTGCTGCGCCGGATCGCGTTCATCGTCTTCGCCCAGCGCGTGGGCCTCACGCTCGCCGAGATCGCCGCCGAGCTAGCCAAGCTGCCCGAGAACCGCGCGCCCACCCGGCGCGACTGGTCGCAGCTCTCGAGCCGGTGGACCTCACGCATCGACGAGCGGATCGCGGAGCTCGAGCGCCTCAAGCTCGGGCTCACCGAGTGCATCGGCTGCGGCTGCCTGTCGCTCGGCCGCTGCCGCCTGGCCAACCCCGGCGACCGCGCGGGCGCGCGCGGGCCGGGTCCGCGCTACTGGATCGGCGACCCGGCGTAGGTCAGATCCAGCCGCGGTACTTGAACGTGCGGTAGAGCGTGAAGCCGAGCGCGAGCATGAGCGCAAGCGCGAACGGGTAGCCGAGCTGCCAGCCGAGCTCCGGCATATGGTCGAAGTTCATCCCGTAGATCGTGCCCACGAGGCTCGGCGCGAACAGGATCGCCGCCCAGGCCGAGATCTTCTTGACCTCCTCGTTCTGCTCGTTCGAGAGCTCGGTGAGCGCCTTCGTCTCGAGCGTGAGGTTCACGCTCAGGATGTTTTGGAGCAGCTGCCGGAAACCGTCGGCCTGGTCGACCACCCGCAGCGCATGGTCCTCGACGTCGCGCAGGTAGCGACGCTCCTCCTCGTCCACGCCGCGGGCCCGCATCAGCTGCTCGAGCATCGGCGGCAGCGGCTTGCTTGCGCGCTGGAAGGCGATCACCTCGCGCGAGAGCTCGTAGATGCGCCGCGAGACCTCGGTGCTGCCGCCGAAGACCTCGTCCTCGATCTCGTCGATGTCGTTCTCCACGCCGGCGATCACCGGGAGGTAGTCGTCCACGACGCGGTCCATGATCGCGTGCAGCACCGCCACCGGCCCGCGCCTGAGCAGGTCGGGCCGCGCCTCGAGGTCGTGGCGGACCTTGGCGAGGTCGGGCGTCTCCGAGTGGCGCACGGTGATAACGAAGTGCCCGCCCGCGAACACGTGCACTTCGCCGAACTCGACAGTTTCGGTCTCGTCGATGTAGCGCGCCGGCCTCAGCACGCAGAACAGCGTGTCTCCGTAGCGCTCGAGCTTGGGCCGCTGATGTGCGTGCACCGCGTCCTCGACGGCCAGCTCGTGGAGCCCGAACTCGCGGGCCACCGCCTCGAACTCCTCCTCGTCGGGCCGGTAGAGGCCGATCCAGGCTATGCCGCCACCTTTGCGGCACTCCTCGTCCATCGCGCGCAGATCGCTGGGCTCAGAGGTCCGGCGACCGTCCACGTAGATGGCGCGATCGACGATCACTGCCGCGAACGCTACCCCCGGCTCCGGCGAGTACCGGCGAGTAGCGCCCGCCGGCTCGGGTACCACCGACCCCATGCAACTTCGAGTTCCATCGGACACGCTCAGCAGCGCGGGGAGGGCCGCGCACGACGCGGGGATCGCGGCGATGCTTGGAGGGAACCTCTACGGTCGCGTGGCGCTCCATCCGGCGCTCTCTGAGGTCAGCGACCAGCGCGAGCGGGGCAAGCTCCTCAACCGGGCCTGGCGGCGCTACGGCTGGATCAACTCGGCCTCGCTCGTGGCCGTGGTGGGCGGCTGGGTCGGCGCCCGGATGAACGAGGCGCGGCCGAGCGCGCTGTCCGCCCGCGAGCGCGCGCTCGCGAAGGGCAAGGACGCGGCGCTCGCCGCGGTAGTGCTCACCGGGGTGGCGACCGCGGTCGAGGGCGTACGCTTCGCGCGCAGCGCCCCGGACGGAGCGGTGCCGCTCGAGGACGGCAGCACGCCCTCACCCCAGACGCCGCACGACGCCGCCCGGCTCAAGCGCCGGCTGAACGTGCTGAGCGCCGCCGGCGCGGCGGCGGAGCTCGCGCTCGTGGGCTTCAACGCCGCGCTGGGCCAGGCGAGCTTCCGGCGCCCGCCGGCCCGCAGGCTGCTGCGCCGCAGCTACTAGATGACCGATCCCAAACCTCCGCGCCCCCAGGGGCGCGCGGATTCGGAATCGGTCATCTACTGAGGACGGGCGCGGGCCCGCTCGAGCGCCTCGGCGCGATCGTGGTCCTCGGCGGAGCGCCAGAAGAAGTACCCGAGCGCGACGAAGACGATCAACACGTCGAGCGTGAGCATCATCGCGCCCGCGATCTGCTGGTCCTGGAGGCCGGTCAGGCCGTGCTCGGGGGCGCTCTCGGCATAGAGCGGGTAGGCCGGCGAGCGCATGATGATGAAGGCCATCCCGAGGAACATGCCGACCGTCCGCGCCCCGATGATGTGGCCCGCCTTCCAGAGCGCGCCCGGCACGCGGCGGCGGGCCGGCTCGAGCGCCGGCAGCCACACCAGCACGCTGATCACGATGAACGACTGGTGCTGGAGCGCGTGGATCCACGGGTTCTCGGTCGCGGCCTCGAAGAGCAGCGCGAAGTGCCAGCCGTACAGCACCACCGCGTAGATCGCGATCGCGGCGAGCGGCCGGGAGATCGCGCTGAGCACCCGCCGCAGCCGCCGCCGGCGCGCCAGGCTCACGAGGGCGGGGCGCGGGAGGTAGAAGAACAGCACGGGGGCGCGCAGGCCCACGAGGATGAACGGGGCGCCCAGCTCCGCCAGCAGCAGGTGCTGCGCCATGTGGGCGCTCAGCAGGTCCTCGGCGAGCACATCCACCGGGGACAGCAGCGCGGCCGTCCAGAAACCGATCCCGGCGAAGAAGGCCGCCTGCTGGAGCGCCGGCACCTCGAGCCCGCGCTCGCGCGCTACGCGCACCGCGCGGACGTACAGCGCGACCACGAGGATCAGCAGGGCGAGGACGCCGGGGTCGAACCAGCCGGGCACGAGCCCGATTCTGGCATTGCACGAGGGGCCGGACCGGAGTGATGCCCTCAGTCGGCGGGCTCATCTTCATCTCACGAGACGCTCCTAGGGTGCTTGGCGTAGAGTCGATCGAGAGGAGACGGCAAGATGAGAGACAAGGTCAAGGGAGCGGTGATCGCGCTGGTCGTGGTTACGGCGCTGGCGGTCGGCGGAGTGGCCATTGCCGGCGCGGCCGGTGGCGGCGGCGACGACGACGCGACCGACAAGCCCATCGCCGGCAAGGCCCTCGACCGGGCGAGCGCGGCGGCGCTCGCGGAGACCGGCGGCGGCAAGGTCACGGAGACGGAGGTGGGCGACGAGGAGGGCGCCTACGAGGTAGAGGTCACGCGCGCCGACGGCAGCCAGGTCGACGTCCATCTCGACCAGGACTTCAACGTCATCGGCTCGGCCGGCGACGACGGCGCCGGCGACGACGACGGCCCGCGCGACGACTGATGCGACGTGCCCTCGTGTCGGGCGCGGCGCTGCTGTGCGCGGCGGCGGCCCTCGGAGCGACCGCTTCCGCGCAGCGCCAGGGCGGCGGCCTGCCGCGCGGAGGCGAGCGGGTGACGCTCGACCCCGCCGACTTCACCACCCGGATCACGAATCCCTACTGGCCGATGCGCGTCGGCAGCCGCTGGGTCTACCGGGAAGCCGATTCCGCGGGCACGCGGCAGAAGGTGGTGGTGACGGTGACCGCGCGGACCAGGCTGATCGCGAACGGCGTGAGAGCGCGCGTCGTGCGCGACGTGGTGACCGAGAAGGGCGTGCCCGTGGAGGTGACCGACGACTGGTACGCCCAGGACCGCGCCGGCAACATCTGGTACCTGGGCGAGGCGACCACCGAGTACGAGGACGGCAAGCCGGTCTCGACCAAGGGCTCCTTCGAGGCCGGGGTGGACGGCGCAGAGGCGGGGGTGATCATGCCGGCGCGGCCGCGCCCTGGGCTTCGCTACCGGCAGGAGTACGCGAAGGGCGAGGCCGAGGACCGGGCCCGGATCGTGAGCCTGCGCGAGCAGGCCGAGGTCCCGGCGGGCCACTATCGCCGGGTGCTGATGACGCGCGAGAGCAACCCGCTCGAGCCGCGGGTGCTCGAGTTCAAGTTCTACGCCCGCGGCGTCGGCCCGGTGCTCGCCGTGAGCGTCTCCGGCGGCAGCGACCGCGAGGAGCTGGTGCGGTTCAGGCGCTGAAGTCGCGCCGCAGGGAGCGCCCGCGCCGGCGGATCTCGCTGAGCCTCGTGGGGTCGCGGCGGCACGCGATGAACGTCCCGGAGTACCCGCTATAGCCACTACTCCGGGACGTTCAAACTAGAAAGGCAGGTCTGCCAGCCAGCTCGCCACCGCCGCGGCCACGGCGGCGGGATCGCTCCGCAGGCTGTGGTCGCCGGGCACCGGCACGACCGTCCGGCCGGGCGCCGCGGGCGGCATCCCGAAGCGGTCACGCTCGCCCTGAACGATCAGCACCGGCACGCTCACCGCCTCCAGCTCCGGGAGCCGGCTGGGCGACGGCTTGCCGCCCGCGCGCCGCGGGGGCTCGAGCGGAAAGGCAAGGCACAGCACGGCCGCGGGGCCGGTGGCGGAGACGGTCCGGCACGCCACGCGAGCGCCCGCGGAGCGGCCGCCCGTGATCAGCGGCAGCCCGGCGAGCTCACCCTGGGAGCGCAGTCGCTCGACCACGGCCTCCCAGGCGGCGTCGAGCTGGCGGCCGGGAGCCTGGGAGCGCCGGCCCGCCACGCGGTAGGGCTGCTCCACGAGCGCAACGCTCACGCCCTCGGCCAGTCCGGCGCCCGTGGCGGCCACGAGGTCGGGGGCGGCCACGCCGCCCCCGGCCCCGTGACCCAGCACCAGCGCGGCGCGGGGATCGCCGGCGTGGTGCAGGTGGGCTCTCGCCTCGCCGTGGGGAGTCTCGATCGGAATGGGGGTCGGCTCGCTCGTCACCTCGCGGCAGTCTTGCGGTATTTGGCCACGGCCAGCGGCGCGAACACGGCCACCAGCACGACGCACCAGACCACAGACAGCCAGATGTCGTCGCCCGCCGGCGTGCCGAGCCAGAGTGAGCGCAGCCCGTCCACGACCGTGCTCACGGGATTGGCGGCGGCCACCTCCTGGAGGCCGGCCGGCATCGATTCGACCGGCACGAACGCCGACGAGATGAACGTGATCGGGAAGATGAGCGTGAAGCCGATGCCGTTGGCCGCCTCGGGCGACGACACGGACAGCCCGATCAGGGCGAAGATCCACGAGAACGCGAAGCCGAACAGGAGCAGCAGCCCGACGCCTGCGAGAACCTCGAGCGGGCCGGCGTCGAAGCCGAAGCCGATGATCAGGCCCGTGACCAGCAGCACGACGATCGAGAGCGTGTTGGTCACGACGTCGGCCACGGTGCGGCCCGCCAGCACGGACGCGCGCGCCGTGGGCAGCGAGCGGAAGCGGTCGATCAGCCCCTTCGTCATGTCCTCGGCCAGGCCGAGCGCGGTCACGAAGCCGCCGAACGCGATGTTCTGGGCGAGGATCCCGGGGATGAGGAAGTCCACGTAGTCGTCGTATCCCGGCGTCTCGATGGCGCCGCCGAACACGTAGACGAACAGCAGCACGAACATGATCGGCTGCACGGTGAAGCCGAGCAGCAGGTCGGGCGCTCTCGGCAGGCGCACGAGGTTGCGCTCGGCCATCACCAGCGTGTCCGGTACCAGGCGGGTCATGCCGCCACCTCCACCTCGTCGTCGATCTCGGCCGCGTGGCCCGTGAGCGAGAGGAACACGTCGTCGAGCGTCGGGCGCCGCACCGCGATGTCCTCGACGCCAACGCCCGCGCGGTCGAGCCGGCGCGCGGCGTCCATGATGGCCCCGCTGCGCGCTTGGACGGCCACCCGAATCAGCTCACCCTCGGTCTGCGGCGGCTCGTCGGTCATGTCGGCGAGCGCGCTCACGGCCGCGTGCGACGCCGCCGGATGGGTCAGCGTGACTTCCACCCGCTCGCCGCCGACCCGGTCCTTCAGCTCATCCGCTGTGCCCTCGGCGATCACCTCGCCGCGATCGATCACGGCGATCCGGTGGGCGAGCCGGTCGGCCTCGTCGAGGTACTGCGTGGTGAGGAGCACGGTGGTGCCGTCGGCAACGAGTCCCTCGATGGTCGCCCACAGGTGCAGGCGGCTGCGCGGGTCGAGACCGGTGGTCGGCTCGTCCAGGAACAGCACCGGCGGTCGCGCCACGAGCGCGGCTGCCAGGTCGAGACGACGCCGCATGCCGCCGGAGTAGCTCTTGGCCACGCGATCGCTGGACTCCGAGAGGTCGAAGCGCTCGAGCAGCTCGCCCGCGCGGCGGCGCGCCGCGCTCCGGCGCAGACCGTAGAGGCGACCGACCATCACGAGGTTCTCGACGCCCGTCAGGTTGTCGTCGACCGCCGCGTACTGCCCGGCCAAGCCGATCTTCGCCCGCAGCCGCGCGGCGTTCTCCACCACGTCGAGGCCCGCCACGCGAGCGCTGCCCGCGTCCGGGCGCAGCAGCGTGGTGAGCACGCGCACGGCGGTGGTCTTGCCGGCGCCGTTGGGTCCGAGCACGGCGAGCACGGTGCCGGGAGCGGCCTCGAGGTCGATCCCCGCGAGCGCCCGCACCGAGCCGTATGACTTGACCAGGCCGGTGACCGAGATCGCCGGACTGGAATCCGATTCGTGAACATGCATCGGGCCAGGCTGACAGGTGTTTAGGCCAGTATCTGTCCGCAATGTGAGCGATGATGCCCCGCGATGAGCGAGACCACCTCGAGTCGCCTGCTCACGCTGCTGTCGCTGCTCCAGGGACGGCGCGACTGGCCGGGCGCCGAGCTGGCGGACCGCCTGGGCGTGTCCGGACGGACCATCCGCCGCGACGTCGAGCGGCTGCGCGAGCTGGGCTACCCGGTCGAGTCGCTGACCGGTCCGGCGGGGGGCTACCAGCTGCGAGCCGGCTCGGCGATGCCGCCGCTGCTGCTCGACGACGACGAGGCGATCGCGATCGCGGTCGGGCTGCGCACGGCGGCCGGGGCGTCGGTCACGGGGATCGAGGAGACGGCCGTGCGCGCGCTCGTGAAGCTCGAGCAGGTGCTGCCCCCGCACCTGCGCCGCCGGGTCAGGACGCTCCAGACCTCGACGATGACCATCCCGATGACCGGAGGTCCGCGGGTCGACCCGCAGCACCTGACCGTGATCGCCGCGGCCTGTCGTGACCGCGAGCGGGTGCGCTTCACCTACCGCGCGCGCGACGACGCGCGGAGCCGGCGCGAGGCCGAGCCGCACTCGCTGGTGAACGCGTGGCGGCGCTGGTACCTGGTCGCGTGGGACTGCGGGCGCTCCGACTGGCGTACGTTCAGGCTCGACCGCATGGGCCGGCCGGCCGCGACCGGCGTGCGCTTCGAGCCGCGCACGCTGCCGGCCAAGGACGCCGCGGCGTACGTGCAGCAGAGCCTGTCGTCCGCGCCCGCGCGCTACGAGGCGCGGGTCACGGTAGAGGCGCCCGCGAGCGAGCTGCGCCGCCGGCGCTGGATCGGTGGCACCGTCGAGCCGCTCGGAGACGGGCGCTGCGTCTACCGCACGAGCGAGGACCATCTCGACTGGCTCGCGATCCGCATCGCGATGCTCGGCTTTGACTTCGAGGTGCACGAGCCGCCCGAGCTGATCGAGATGCTGGGCACGCTGAGCGACCGCATGACGCGCGCGATCCAGCCTCGTTGACATACCCCCTGGGGGTTATAGACTGCGGAGCGGGCCATGGCCGTCGAGACCCCTCATACCCCCGAGCGCCTGGAGCTGCCGATCACGGGCATGACCTGCGCGTCGTGCGCGGGCCGCGTCGAGCGTCGCCTCAACCAGCTCGACGGCGTGAGCGCCTCGGTCAACTACACCACCGAGCGGGCGAGCGTCGCCTTCGACCCCTCCGCCGTGGCTCCCGAGCAGCTCGTGGACGCGGTCGAGGCCGCCGGCTACGCGGCCGTGCTGCCGGCGAGCGAGCCCGAGGTCGATGATTCCGACGAGCTCGCGTCGCTGCGCCGGCGACTCCTTATCTCGGCCGCGCTCGCGCTGCCCGTGCTGCCCCTGTCGATGATCCCGGCGCTGCAGTTCGACAACTGGCAGTGGCTGGCGCTCCAGCTCGCCACGCCGGTTGTGCTCTGGGGTGGCTGGCCGTTCCACCAGGCGGCCTGGGCGAACCTCAAGCACGGCGCGGCCACGATGGACACGTTGATCTCGGTCGGCACGCTCGCCGCCTGGCTCTGGTCCCTCTACGCGCTCTTCCTGGGCGACGCGGGCGTGACCGGCATGACGATGGCCTTCGACCTGATCCCCGAAGCCGGCGAGCGCGGCGACGAGATCTACCTCGAGGTGGCCTCGGCCGTCACGGTCTTCGTGCTCGCGGGCCGCTATTTCGAGGCGCGCGCCAAGAGCCGCGCCGGCGCCGCGCTCGAGGCCCTGCTGGCCCTGGGCGCCAAGGACGTGGCCGTGCTCGGCGCCGACGGCTCCGAGCGGCGGGTGCCGGCGGAGCAGCTGCAGGTGGGAGACCGCTTCGTGGTCCGCCCGGGCGAGAAGGTGGCCACCGACGGCGTGGTCGAGCAGGGCACGAGCGCGGTCGACCAGTCGCTGCTCACCGGCGAGTCCGTGCCCGTCGAGAAGCAGCCGGGCGACGAGGTGGCCGGCGCCACCGTGAACGCGGGCGGCCGGCTCGTGATCCGGGCGACCAAGATCGGCTCGGACACAGCGCTGGCGCAGATCGCGAGGCTCGTGACCGAGGCGCAGTCGGGCAAGGCGCCCGTGCAGCGGCTGGTCGACCGCGTATCGAGTGTCTTCGTGCCGGTGGTGATCGCGCTTTCGCTGGCCACGCTGGCCGGTTGGCTGCTGGCGGGGGAGTCCGCCGAGTTCGCCTTCACCGCCGCGGTGGCCGTCTTGATCATCGCCTGCCCGTGCGCGCTCGGGCTCGCCACCCCGACGGCGCTCCTCGTTGGCACCGGCCGCGGCGCTCAGCTCGGCCTGCTGATCAAGGGGCCCGAGGTGCTCGAGTCCACCCGCCGGGTCGACACGGTGCTGCTCGACAAGACCGGCACCGTGACGAGCGGCCGCATGAGCCTGGTCGGCATGTCGGTCGCCGACGGCGTGGACGGCGAGCGGGCGCTGCGGCTCGCCGGTGCCGTCGAGCACGCGTCGGAGCACCCGCTGGCCCAGGCGCTGGCGCAGGCCGCCGCCGAGCGTTCGGGCCCCCTGCCGGCCGTGGAGGGCTTCGCCAACCGCGAGGGCCTCGGCGTCGAGGGCACGGTCGAGGGGCGGGCGCTCGTGGTCGGCCGTCCCGCGCTGCTCGCCGAGCGGGCCATCGAGTTGCCGCCCGCCCTCGAGAAGGCGCGGGAGGAGGCCGAGCGGCGCGGCCAGACCGCGGTGGCCGCCGGGTCGGACGGGCGCGCGCTCGCGCTCTTCGCCGTGGCGGACACCGTGAAGCCCAGCTCCGCGGAGGCCGTCGCTCGCCTCAACCACCTCGGTCTGCGGCCGGTGCTGCTCACGGGCGACAACGCCGCCACCGCCCGGGCGGTCGCCGAGCAGGTGGGCATCGGCGAGGTGGTGGCCGAGGTGCTCCCGGCGGGCAAGGCCGACGTGGTGCGGCGCCTCCAGGAGGAGGGCCGCGTAGTCGCGATGGTGGGCGACGGCGTGAACGACGCGCCGGCGCTCGCCCAGGCCGACCTCGGGCTGTCGATCGGGACCGGCACCGACGTGGCCATCGAGGCCAGCGACCTCACGCTCGTGTCGGGCGACCTGCGCGGCGCGGCCGACGCGATCCGCCTCTCGCGCGCCACCCTGCGCACGATCAGGCAGAACCTCGGTTGGGCCTTCGGCTACAACGTCGCCGCACTGCCGCTGGCAGCCGCCGGCCTGCTGAACCCCCTGATCGCCGGGCTGGCGATGGCGTTCTCGAGCGTGTCGGTCGTGGCCAACGCGCTGCGGCTGCGGCGCTTCCGCCCGGGCGCCTGAGCGCGGCGCCCAGAACCGCTCGCCGGGCCGCTCGTGGCCCGCCTGGCCGGAACGTATGCTGAGGTCGGTGGGCGTACTCGATCAGGTGGCCTCGGCGTTGCCGTCCTACGAGGTCGGCGAGGAGCTTGGGCGCGGTTCGACCGGGGTCGTGCTCGCGGCCCACCACCGCCGTCTCGCCCGCGACGTGGCGATCAAGCTCCTGCCCCCCGACCTCGCCGCGGACTCGAAGGTGCGCCATCGCTTCGTGGCCGAGGCCAGGCTGCTCGCCTCGTTCAGCCACGTGCACATCGTCCCGATCTTCGACTTCGTGGAGGAGGAAGGGCTCTGCCTGCTCGTGATGGAGCGGCTCGGCGGCGGCACGCTCGACGGCTACGCGCGCGCAGGACTCGATGCCCCCGGCGGCTGCGCCGCCGTGCTCGCCCTGTGCGCGGGTCTCCAGTACGCGCACGAGCGCGACGTGCTCCACCGCGACGTCAAGCCGGCCAACGTGCTGGTGGCCGAGGACGGCCTCGTGAAGGTCACCGACTTCGGCATCGCCAAGGTGCTCGGCGGCGCCGAGACGCTCGTGACCCGCTCGGGCTTCGTGCTCGGCACGCCGGCGTACATGGCGCCGGAGCAGGCCGCGGGCGCTGAGCCGGGCCCGGCCACCGATGTGTACGGCGCGGGCACGGTGCTCTATGAGCTGCTGGCCGGCCGCCTGCCGTTCGGCCCCGAGAGCAGCCCGCTCCAGATGCTCTACAGCCGCGTGCACGGCGACCCGGAGCCGCTTCCCGCCGTGGCGCCCGAGTTGCCCGAGGCGCTCTCGGCCGTGGTGATGAAGGCGCTCGAGCGCTCGCCGGACGACCGGCAGGCGAGCGCGGAGGAGCTGGGCGTGGAGCTGGCGTCGGCGGCCTCGGGCAGCTGGGGCCCGAGCTGGATCGCGGACACCCCGTTCAAGGTCGCGGCGCCGGGCGCGATCCTCGCCGCCGCGGGCGGCGCCGGCGGCTCGGGCGGGCCGGCCCCGCCGCTGACCGAGACCGTGGCCGAGCCGCCCGCGCCGGAGCCGCCGGCCGCGCCGCCCGCGGGCGGAGGCTCCTCGCGCCGGCGGCTGATCCCGGTCCTGCTCGCCGCACTCGCGCTGCTCGTGGTGGCCGCGGGCGCGCTGCTGCTGCTGGGGGGCGACGACGACCCGGAGGAGGGCGACGGCGCCGCCGCCGATCGCGCCGCCGCGCCCACGCCGAACACCCGACCGGCCTCTGCGTGGGACGAGCTGGCGCCCGCCGACGGCGCCCGCCAGCAGGCGCCCGGCACCGTGCTGGCCGGCACCGCCTGGGTGCTCGGCGGGCTCCAGGACGGCCCGTCGGGCGTGCCGGCTGCGCTCAGGAGCGTGGAGGGCTTCGACACCACCACGCGCCAGTGGAAGACGGGCCCCGAGCTCCCCACGCCCGTTCACCACGCCATGGCCGTGACCTATCGCGACGAGATGGTGCTGATGGGCGGCTGGATCCCGAGCGGGTCGAACCTCACCGCAACCTCGTCCAAGCGCGTGTTCGCCTTCCGCGGCGGCAAGTGGGTCGAGATCGCGTCGATGCGGGAGCCGCGCGTGGCCGGCGCGGCCGGCGTCGCCGACGACCGGATCGTGGTCGTGGGCGGTCAGGCGAACGACCGGCTGATCCCTGGCAGCGAGGTCTTCGACGGCGAGAGCTGGAAGCCCGCCGCCGACATCCCAACGCCGCGCGAGCACCTGGCGGCGGCCTCGGACGGCGACTACGTCTACGCGATCGGCGGTCGCGACCTCGACGCCGGCAAGAACAGCGCGGCCTTCGAGCGCTACGACCCCGACACCGACCGCTGGGAGCGGCTGCCGGACATGCCGGAGGAGCTCGGCGGACTGGGCGCGGCGTACGTCGAGGGGCGCATCGTGGCGGTGGGCGGCGAGACGTCGACCGACGTGCTCGACGCGACGCTCGTGTACGACATCGCCGAGCGCAGCTGGAGCCGTGGCGCCTCGCTCGGCACCGCTCGCCACGGGATGGCCGTCGTCGGCTTCGGCGACACGGTCTACGCGCTCGACGGCGCGCGGGTGGCGGGGCACACGCGCTCGACCCCGATGGGCGAGGCACTCAGCTTCGAGCCGCGCGGGAAGGGCTAGCCATGCCCGGCTCCCCGGTGGACATCCACGGCGCCTCGCCGGCCGAGCTCCAGGAGCGCATCGCCGCCGACCGCCGCGGCGAGCCCTACCTGCTGCTCCGCGACGGCGGGGGCGCGCAGCGGATCGTGGCGCTTGCCGGCGGGCACGACCGCCTCACGCTCGGGCGCGCGCCCGGCTGCGAGCTCGAGCTCGGCTGGGACGCCAAGGTGTCGGGCACGCACGCGCAGCTCGAGCGCATCGGCGGCAGCGACTGGACGCTCGTCGACGACGGCCTGTCGCGCAACGGATCGTTCGTGAACAGCGAGCGCCTGCGCGGCCGGCGGCGGCTGGCCGACGGCGACGTGCTGCGCTTCGGCGAGACCACGATCGTGTTCCGGGCGCCCGTGACGGAGGTGGTCGAGACGGTGGCGGTGAGCGACGAGCTGCGACCGGTCGAGCTCTCGCCGGCGCAGCGGCGGGTGCTCGTGGCGCTCTGCCGCCCCTTCCGGGACGACCAGGACTTCGCCACGCCGGCGTCGAACCAGCAGATCGCCGACGAGCTGGTGGTGAGCGTCGAGGCCGTGAAGACCCACCTGCGTGCGATGTTCGACAAGTTCCAGGTGGGTGACCTTCCGCGCTCGGCCAAGCGCGTCCAGCTCGTGAAGCGCGCCTTCCAGACGGGCTCGATCTCGCGACGCGACCTCGACCGCGAACCAGGGTGAACCGGCCGGGCCGAGCCCGCGTATACCCGCTTGTGTGACGTTCGTCCGACTGTGACGGGCATCGCCCAGAGCGGTATCGCAGGGCCATAGAAATCGGACACCATGTCGGCGATCGAGAAACAGCATGAGCTCCAGGCGCTCGAGGCGGAGCGCGCGCTCGCCTGGATCGAGGGGCTCTCGAGCGACTCGGCGTACATGGACGACCTGCGCAGCGAGATCGCGGCCACCCGCAGCGCGTACGTGGCCATGGCCGTGACCGAGATCGCCACGCTGCGCGCGGAGCTGTCCGGCCCCCAGCAGGGCTGACCCCGCGTAGAGTCCCGGGCGGTGGCCGCCCAGGACCGCAGGAGCGAGATCGTCGTCGTGCCGCCCGGCGGGGGAGACATGCTCGGCAACGTCGAGTTCCTCGCCCGCAGCGCCGACACGCCGCACTTCAACCTCTCGATCATCACCGTGGCTCCTCGTCGCCACGGCCCCGCGCTCCACAGCCACGACGGGGAGGACGACGCCTTCTACATCCTCGACGGCGAGCTCACGATGCACACCGAGGACAGCGAGTTCCCGGCCCCGGCGGGGACCTTCGTGCTGGTGCCGCCGCACGTGCAGCACACGTTCTCGAACGCCACGGGCGAGCCGGTGCGCGTCCTGAACGTGCACGCCCCGGCGGGCTTCGACCTCCGAATCGGGCTCAGTCCGTCCGACCGCTGAGCCGCGCCAGCGCCTGCCGCGCCACCACCGCCGCGTCCTCGCCCACGCCCACGAGCAGCGAGGACTTGCGCGTGCGCAGGAAGTGCACGCCCGCGAACAGCAGGCCGTCGGCCGCCGTGCTTGCGCACTCGTGGTGGAGTGGGAAGCCGAGCTCGTCGAGGGCGCCCGGGATGCGCATCCAGGAGCCATAGCCGGGCCGGAAGCCGCCGGCGAACAGCACGCTGCCGAAGGCGCGGAGGTCGAGCTCCTCCGGCGCCGGCGGCTCGAACGGCTCGGGATCCTCGAGGCCGGGATCCGGCAGGCCGCGCTCGGCCACGAGGCGCCGGCAGAGCTCCACGAGCTGCTGCCGGCGCGCGTCGCCCCAGGCGATGCTGTCGGCGAGATCGGGAGCGAAGCGGGCCGTGTGCCCCTCGGCGCCGAGGAAGTGCCCGAGCAGGATCACGCCCATCCGGTGGAGCGTGCGCAGGTGCAGGTCGTGGCCGCCGTCGCGGCCGCTGGCGAGCACGTTCGCGACGAGGCGGTCGCGCGGCGAGGGGAGCGCGGACACGGGCTGGTCCATGAACCCGGTCTCCAGCGTCCACCAGAACAGGTCGTGGTCCCCGATCCGGCGGGGCAGCCAAGGGGCTCGCCCGCAGGCGAGGAAGACCTCGCGCCCGGCGCCGTGGAGCTCCTCGGCAATCTGGGCGCCCGACTGCCCGCTCCCCACCACCAGCACGCGGCCCTCCGGCAGGTCGCCGGGCGCGCGGTAGTCGGGCACGTCGAGCTGCACGAGCCCGGCCGGGAGCGTGGCGGCGCCCGCGGGCCGGTGTGGGCGCTGATAGGCCCCGCTTGCCACTACCACGACGCGGGCGGCCAGCTCGCCCTCGCTGGTCCCCAGCGCGAAGCCGCCGCCGGGCGCCGCCTCGAGGGAGGTCACCTCCACGCCGTCGCGCAGCGGCGCGCCGGAGCGCGCCGCGTAGTCCTCGAGATAGGCCACGATCTCATCACGCGGCATGTAGCCGTCGGGCTCCGGGCCCTCGTAGGGATGGCCGGGCAGCCGGCAGCTCCAGTTGGGCGTGACGAGGCAGAAGCTCTCCCAGCGCCCGCGCCAGGTCTCACCCACGCGGCCGCGCTCGAGCACGACGTGGGGCACGCCCCTGGCCGAGAGCTCGAAGCTCACGGAGAGCCCGGCCTGGCCGGCGCCGATCACGACCACGTCGGGGCGGTCGCTCATAGGCGAATGAACGCTACCGGCGCGGGTAGCATCAGCGAGACGAGATGAGCGAGCCGCTTCCCACGCCCGAACATGTCGTCCCGGCGTCGGGACTGACCGCTCGTGCCCGACCGCGCTTCCGCGGAGTCGTTCACAAGTGGTCGTTCTTCGCTGCGCTCGTGGCCGGCGCGGCGCTGGTCGTCTGGGCGCCCGCCGGGCGCGCCACCGTGGCCTCGGCGATCTACGCCGTGGCCCTCGCGGGACTGCTCGGCACGAGCGCGCTCTATCACCGCGGCACCTGGCGTCCCGGCGTGCGCGCCTGGCTGCGGCGCCTCGACCACTCGATGATCTTCGTCCTGATCGCCGGCACATACACGCCGTTCGCCCTGCTCGTGCTCGACGACCCGCTCAGCAGCGTCGTGCTCGCCGGGGTGTGGGGCGGAGCGGCGGCTGGGATCGTGTTCACGCTGCTCTGGATCGACGCGCCGGCGTGGCTCGTGGCGGCGGCGTACATCGCGCTCGGCTGGTTCTCGATCGTCGCGATGCCGCAGATCGTTGAGCGCACCGGGGCGGGCGCGCTCGCGCTGCTCGCCGCCGGCGGGGCCGCCTACACCGTGGGCGCCGTGATCTACGCGCGCAAGCGACCGGACCCGCGCCCGGCCAGCTTCGGCTACCACGAGATCTTCCACGTGCTCGTGGTCGTGGCGGCGGCCGCGCACTTCGCCGCAATCGCGGCCTTCGCCGTGCCGCACGCCTCGACCGGCTGAGCTTCCCGCCTGCCCCAACGGCGGGCTCGCCAACCGCTCGCCAAGATACGCAGTGTGCGTGAAGCGTCTCGAAGCGATCGCGGGGCCTCGTTTCCCATCGGCGCCGGAGCGACCCTCGAGGAGCTCGAGCGCGATCCGCATCCGCTGCTCGCCCGGCTGCGCCGGCGCGAACCGGTGTCCTGGCTCCCCGCGCTCGACGCCTGGCTGGTCACCAGGCGCGACCTCGCCCTCCACGCGATGCGCGACTCGGCGGCGTTGACGGTCGACGACCCGCGCTTCTCGACCGGCCGGGTGGTCGGGCCGAGCATGCTCACGCTCGACGGCGAGGAGCACGGTCGCCATCGGGCTCCGTTCGCGCGCCCGTTTCGCCTCGACGCCGTGCGCGAGCGCTTCACGGAGGTCGTGGAGGGGGAGACGGAGAGCCTGATCGACGGATTCGAGGACGCCGGGCGGGCCGAGCTCAGGCGCGCCTTCGCCGGGCCGCTGGCGGCGCGGGTGGTGGCGCACGCGCTCGGCCTTCAGGGAGCCGATGCGGCCACGATGCTCGGCTGGTACGACGCGATCGTGGCGGCCGTGACGGGCGTGGCCGCCGGCGAGCCCGTCACGCCCGCCGGCCGCGCCGCGTACGCGGCGCTGCACGCGGGCGTCGAGCCGATGCTCGATCGAGACCCGGAGGCCTCGCTGGTGGCTGCCGCGAGCCGGTCCGGCGGCCTCGGGCGCGACGAGGTGGTGTCGAACGCCGCCGTGCTCATGTTCGGCGGCATCGAGACGACCGAGGGCATGATCGCGAACGCGCTCCTGCATCTGCTCTCACATCCCGACCAGCTCGCCCTCGTGGACGAGGACCGCTCCCTGCTGCCAAACGCCGTGGAGGAGTCCCTGCGCCTCGAGCCGGCCGCAGCGGTGATCGACCGCTACGCGACCGACGACATGCGCCTCGGCGACGCCTCGATCGACGCCGGCGAGCTGGTGACCATCTCGATCGCCGGGGCCAACCGCGACCCGGATGTGTTCCCCGATCCGGACCGCTTCGACGTGCGTCGCGAGAACGCCCGACTGCAGGTCGCCTTCGCGCACGGCCCCCACGTGTGCATCGGGATGCACCTCGCGCGGCTGGAGGCGCACGTGGCGGTGGGGCGCCTGCGGGAGCGCCTTCCGCGGCTGCGGCTCGATCCCGATCGCCCGGCGCCGGCGCCCAGCGGCCTCGTGTTCCGCAAGCCGCCCGAGCTGAACGTCGTCTGGGAGCGGGCATCTAGCATGGCTCCATGACGCGTTCAGCGCCCGCCCCGGCCGCCGATCCGGGCGTCCGGCTCACGGTCGACGGACTGGCGCTCGAGGACGTGGCGCGCCTCTCCCGGGGCGCGGCGCTCGAGCTGGCGCCCGAGGTCGAGCGGCTTGTGGAGGCCAGCCGCGCCGTCGTCGAGCGGGCACTCGAGAGCGGCGACCTGATCTACGGTCTGACCACGGGTCTCGGGTCGCGGCGCGACCGGCCCGTGCCGGCCGAGGACCTGGATCGCCACCAGGCGCAGATGGTCTCGGACCACGCCGGCGCCGTAGGCGATCCGCTCCCCGACGAGGACGTGCGGGCGATCATGGCGGCCCGCATCGCCGGGATCTCGCGCGGCGGAGCGGGAGCGCATCCCGGCGCGCTCGCGACGCTCGTGGCGATGTTGAACGCGGGGGTGCATCCGGTCGTGCCCGCGGTGGGCTCCGTGGGCGCGTCCGACCTCATGCACATGGCGGCGATCGCGATGGTGGTGACCGGTCGCGGGCAGGCGCGGTCCGGGGGCGAGACGCTCCCCGGGGGCGAGGCCCTGGCGCGCGCATCGATCGCGCCGCACCGCCTGCGTCCGAAGGACGGCATCGCGCTGCTCAGCGGCAACGGCGTATCGATCGGGTTGGGGGCCCTGGCGGTGCTGGCCGCCGAGCGCACCGCCGTGCTGGCCGACGTGGCCGGGGCGCTGACCCTCGAGACGATCGAGGGCAATCCCGGCCCCTTCGACGAGGAGGCCGCCCGGGCCAAGCCGCTCCCCGGGCAGATCGCCGCGGCCGCGCACCTGCGCGAGCTGCTGGCCGGCGGCGACCTGGCCCGCGAGCAGACGCCGCGCTCGGTGCAGGACCCGCTCTCCTTCCGAGTGATGCCACAGGTGCACGGCGCCCTGCGCGATCAGGTGGCCGCCGCCCGGGCGACGGCCGAGCTCGAGCTGAACGCGATCGACGACAGCCCGCTGGTCTCGATCGAGACGGAGCGCGTGCTGTCCACCGGCAACTTCCACCCGATGGGGCTGGCGCTGGCGTTCGAGTCGCTGCGGCTCGCCCTCGCCCATGTCGGGATGCTGTCCGAGCGCCGCATGAACAAGCTGGTCAACGCGCTGTACGGAGAATCGAGCTTCAAGTTCCGCGGAGCGCGGCCCGAGCGCTGGTTCGTGCCGGGTTACGTCATCTACTCGGCGGCCGCGCTCCTGAGCGAGCTCAAGCAGCTCGCCTCGCCCGTGACCCTCGACTGCCCGCCGCTCGACCTCGACGTCGAGGACCACGCGACCCTCGCGCCCCAGGCGGTGATGCTGTCCCGCCGCGCGCTGCGGGTGCTCGAGACGATCCTGGCCATCGAGGTGCTCGTGGCGATCTCGGCGCTGGACGACCGGCCGCAGCGGCCGCGGCTCGGCCGGGGCACGGGCCCGGTCTACGACGCCGTGCGCGCCTCGCTCGAGCCGCTCGAGACGGACGCCTCGGCGGCGGCCGTCGTGGAGACGACGCGCGGCCTGCTGCTTGAGATCGCGGGGTAGGGGTCGCCCGCTACGCCGCCGCGGCGTCGGCCGGGCGCAGTTCCTCGGCGTACGAGATCGAAGTGCGCCGGAGCGTTCCGTCGGGCTCGATCAGGTAGGTGCCCATGCGCCACAGCGGGGGCGAGTAGGCGTGGATCGAGACCGCCGGGCCGCCGCTCGCCTGGTGCATGCGGTGCACGTGCGAGGCGTCGAACCCGAACGTCTCGCCGGCCGCGTACGCGCGCCGGCGGGGCGGGCCCCCAAGCGCCATGCGCTCCTCGATCAGCTCGCCCTCCACCACCGCGACCGCGCCGCTCGACAGGTCGTGGTCGTGGAAGCCGGTGTCGTGCCCGTTCATCCAGGAGATGACCCAGATGTCCACGTGGTCGTCGCGCCAGAGCTGCGCGTAGTGGCGGTGCTCGGCGTCCAGGTTCACGAGCTCGCGCCACATCGACGGGTCGGCGCCGATCTCGCTCACCAGCTTGCGAAGCGCCGGCAGGTCGAGATCGCGGTCGAAGCCGAGGCCTACCCGCACGTGGCCACCTCCGCCAGCCCGAGCAGCCGGCTGGGGTTGCGCTCGCGCAGCGCCACCCGCACGGCCTCGCCGAGCTCCGGCTCGGCGGCCCCCAGCACCGGTCGGTCCGAGCCGTACAGGAGCGCGTCGACCCCGAGCTCGCGGATCACCGCGTCGGTGGCGCGCGTGCCGTAGGACGAGGTGTCGAGGAAGGCGAGCGGGTCGGGCGCCGGGTTGGCGCCGCGGGCGACCAGCCGCTCGCGGTGCACCGGGCCGAGCCCGGCAAGCATCGCGAAGCACACGCGCAGCTCCGGGTGGGCCGGCCGGCCGAAGGTCGCGAAGGCGTGCCAGGCCACGTGCATCATCGCGACGTAGCGGGTGGCGGCGGGCCACCAGTGCGGGACGGCCTGCGGAACGTCCCCGGCCGCGAGCGTCTCGGGCGCGGGGCCCGGGTGTACGAAGAGAGGCGCGTCGCGCTCCTCGAGCAGCGCGAGCAGCGGCCCGTAGCGCTCGAAGCCGGCGGGGCCCGCGAGCGCGTCCGCGGGCAGGCACGCTCCCACGAAGCCCACGTCGATCAGCGCGGCGAGCTCGCCCGGATCGGGGTCGGCGAGGCAGGGGGCCGCCCACGCGCCGAGCTCCGCCGGCAGGGCCGCGGCGCCCTCGTGCCAGGCGTCGAGCAGCGGTTGCGCCGAGCCGGGCGGGAGCGCCTCGATGCCGAGCGGGCAGGAGAGCGCGACGTAGGCCCGGTCGAGGCCGTCGGCGCGCACCAGGGCCGCGCGGGCATCGGCGTCGTGATCGGCGAGGTCGACCGGCGCGTCCGGCTCGCCCGGCACCTCGACGAGCCATCCGCCGCCGGACCGGCGCAGTCGCGGCGCCTCGCGACGCCGCCCCAGCTCCCCCAGGAGCGGCTCCGGCCAGAGGTGCTGATGTACGTCGATCTGCACGCTTGTGAAAGGTTTCACTGAAAGGATTCAGTGAATCGTTTAAGTCGCGTTCTTATTATGCGCTCAAGCACGCCGAGATGCAAGCCATCGCGAGTCGATGCGGAGTGTGTGGAGTACTCTCCCGCAGGGTGCCGGAGCGACCGAAGCGCCGCGCCACGATCCGGGAGCTGGCGGAGAAGACCGGTCTGTCCACGGCAGCGGTCAGCTACGCCCTGCGCGGCATGCACGTGTCGACGGAGACCGAGGAACGCGTGCGCGCCGCGGCCGACGAGCTGGGGTACGAGGCCGATCCGATCGCCCGGGCCCTGCGCGGCGGCACGACGGCGGTGATCGGGCTGCTGGTGGGCAGCCTGGCCGACTTCTGGAACCAGGAGCTGGTGCGCGCGGTGCAGCGCGAGCTCTACGACGCCGACCGCAGCACGCTGGTGGCGGACGCCGACGGCGAGCCCGAGCGTGAGCTCGAGTTGGCCCGGCGGCTCGTGGACCACCGCGTGGACGGCCTGATCGTGCTGCCGGTGGGGCCGCCGAGCGGCGGCTGGGAACAGGTCGCGCAGGACATCCCGGTGGTCACGATCGGGGACGCCCTGCCCGGGGTCACCTCCGTCGGCGAGGTGGTGTTCGACAACGATCGGGGAGTGGAGGAGATCCTCCGCCACCTGAGCTCGCTGGGGCACAGGCGGGTCGAGGTGCTCTCCTGGGCGGTCGAGACCTCGCCCGGGCGCCCGGCCGAGCGGGCGGTGGCCGAGGTGGCTGCCACGCTCGGGCTCGACTGCCGCATCGTGCCCTGCGCGTACTCGCTGAACGGCTCGCGGCCGCTCGCGCTCGAGCTGCTCTCGGCCGACGACCGGCCGACGGCGATGTTCTGCCTTTCGGACTCGATCGCATACGGCGTATGCGTGGCCTGCGCGGAGCTCGGGCTCACGATCCCCGACGACGTGTCGGTGGCGGGGTTCGGCGAGCACCCGATCTCGCGCCTGCTCGCCCCGCCGCTCACCTCCACGACATGGGACGTCGAGCGTGTGGCCCAGGCGGCAACCGGCTTCCTGCTCGACGCGCTCGACGACAACGCGCCCGACGAGCTGCGCCGGGAGCTGTTCGAGCCGGTGCTGGTGGCGCGCGCCTCTACGGGGCCGGTCCCCGGCTGAGGGTCAGCCGGCGAGCGCCCGACGCGCAACGGCGCCGAGCACCGCCCTGGCGCTGACCGCCATGCGCCCGTCCTCGTCGACCTCCGGGTCGTACGCGGTGAGGGCCGCCGCCACCACCTCGAAGCGCGCGAACACGAGCTCGATCGCCTCCTCGAGCTGAGCGAGGCTGAGACCGCCGTCGGCGGCGAAGCGGTTCGCGCGGCCCTCGGACGGATCGAGCGAGTCCAGGTCCACGTGGAGGTACACGCGCGGCACGCTGCGGCGAAGGGCGTCGAGCGCCGCGGCGAGCTCCGCCGCCGTGAAGTCGCGGCCGGCCAGCACCCGCAGCTCCGAGGCGTCGAGCGGGGCGCGCTGGTGGGGCTCCACGTCGCGGACGCCCACGAGCACCACGTCGCGCTCGGCCACGGCCGCGAATCCGGGAATGGTCGAGCGCAGCAGCTCCCAACCGTTCCCGGTGAGGATCGCGAGACCCATGCCGTCGAAGAAGCCCAGGCTGCGGTCGGGTGTGTCGAAGTCGGGGTGGGCGTCGAACCAGACCACCCCCAGCGGCGCGGCACCCGGGTCGACGCCGGCCACGGTGCCGAGGCAGCTGTTGCAGTTGCCCGCGAGCACGAGCGGGAAGGCGCCCTCCTCGACCGCGGCGCGCACGCGGCGCGCCAGGCGGCGATCGCCCTCGGCGATCCGCACGATTTCGGGGTCGGCGGGTGGAGGCGCCTCGATCGTCTCCGTCTCGAACGCCACGCCGGCCTCACGGAGCTCGCGCGCCAGCTCGGGATCGCCGCTCAGGCTGGACGGCCCGGCGCCCATCCCCACGCCCTCGAGCCCGTTGTGGAAGGGGTGGGAGAGGATGCGCAGGCGGCGAAGGGCCGGGTGGGGAGGAGCTCCCCGCCCGTGCCGCTCGCCAGCCTGCATGGTCCTACTGTTGCAGGATCCCGTTGGCCTCGAGGAAGCTCTTCGCCACCTCGGCCTCGTCCTGCTTGTCGATCGCGACGGCCTTGTTCATCGAGATCATGGCGTCGTTGGTGAGCAGGGCGCTGACCTCGTCGATCACGTCGAAGTAGTCCTGGCCGCCGAGCTCCTTGAGCTTGTCGTCGTTCATTACCATGGCCACGTGCTGGTAGCCGAAGACGCCCTTCGGGTCCTCCAGCACCGTGTACTTACCGCTCGCCAGCTGCGCATCGGTGGAGAACACGTTGGCGCTGTCCACGTCGCCGTTGTCGAGCGCCTGGTACTGGATGCCCAGCGCCAGCTGCTTGAACTGCGCGTTGGTCAGGCCGTACTCGCTCCGCATTCCCTTGAGCCCCTGGAAGCGGTTGCGGAACTCGGGCCGCGCCCCGACCGTGAAGCTGTCGAGCTTCTTCAGGTCCGCCACGGTCTCGAGCCCGTTCTGGTCGGCGAACTCCTTGGTGGTCGCGATCGCGTCGACGTCGAAGAACGGCGTCTGCTCGGAGATCATCTGCCCGCGGTCCTCGTAGAAGGTCTGGGCGAGCTCGTAGGTCTCCTCGTCGCTCTTGGGGACGATGTCCTTGCGAGCCACCACCGCCACCGACACGCCGAGGTACTCCGGATAGCCGTCGATCTCGCCGCTCGTGAGGGCCTTGTCGATGATCTCGGTCGCGCCGATGTTCTTCTTCAGGTTGACCGTGTAGCCCTTCGCCTCGAGCGCCTGCTTGTACAGCTCGCCGAGCACGAACTCCTCGGTGAAGTCCTTCGTGCCGAGCGTTACGGGGGGCTTGCCCTCGCCGGGCATGTCGGACGACGCCTGCTCGGTCTCCTGGCCGCCGGACGACCCGCCGCCGCCGTCGTCGTCATCGTCGTCGCCGCAGGCGGCGAGCGCAAGGCTCGCGACCAGGGCCAGCAGCAGCAGAAGTCGCAAGGTGGCTCGGTTCATCTGCATCCTCCTCAGGGGTTGGTTACGGGGGTGATCGTGGGCTCCAGTAGGACTTGCTCGCCGCGCTTGCGCAGCCCTCGCGGCGTAACGGCCCGCTGAAGGAGCGCGAACGCCCCCTCGGTTGCGAACGCGAGGACCGCGATGGCGATCGAGCCGGCCACGACCCCTTCGGGACCGTAGGTCGGCTGGTTGACGATGATGTCTCCGAGGCCGCCTCCACCCGCCAGCGCGGCGAGAGTGGCGGTGGCGACCACGTAGACGGCTGCAGTGCGGATGCCGGCGAACATGAGCGGCAACGCGAGCGGGAGCTCCACGTTCAGCAGCACCTGGCGGGGCTGCATGCCCATCGCCCGGGCGGCCTGGACCGCGTCCTTGTCGACCTGCTCGACGGCGACGTAGGCGTTGGTGAGCATCACCGGCGCGGCCAGGATCACGAGCGCGACCATCACGTTCAGGAAGCCGACGCCAAGCACGCCCAGCCCGATCGAGATCACGGCGAGGCTCGGGAGCGCCCGCCCGACGTTGGACACGTTGATGGCGAGGAACGACCCGCGATGGAGGTGACCGAGCCAGACGCCGACCGGGATCGCGATCAGGATGGCCACTCCGATCGCGGCGCCCGAGAGCAGCAGATGCTCGACGGTCTTGTCCCAGATCAGCTGGAGGTTGTCGCCGAGGAACTGGATTGCATCGGTGAAGGTCTGCACGTCAGGCCCTCGTCGCCCGCATCCAGGGCGCCAGGCCGCGCTGCACCAGTACCAGCAGCCCGTCCACCACGAGCGCGAGCAGCACGGCCAGCAGGCCGGCGGCCACGAACTGCGTCTTGAAGCCGCTCTGGATCGCGTTGAAGATCGGCTGGCCGAGCCCGCCCACCCCGATGTACGCCGCCACGGTGGCGAGGCTGATGATCGTGACCGTCGCGATCCGGATGCCGGCCATGATCGCGGGCAGCGCCAGCGGCAGCTCCACGCGCCAGAGCAGCTGCCATTGGGTCAGACCCATCGCGCGCGCGGCCTCGCGCGCATCCTCCGGCACCTCGCGCAGGCCGGTGATGATGTTCCTGAACAGGATCAGCAGCGTGTACGACACGAGCGCGATCTCGGCGCTCGTCACGGTCAGGCCCGTGATCGGGACCATCAGCTGGAAGAAGGCCAGGCTCGGGATCGTGTAGAGGAAGGCCATGAAGATCGCGAACGGCGTCTCGAGCTTCCCGTAGGCATAGGCAGTGAGCGCCGCGGCGAACGAGATCGCGAAGCCGATCGCGACCGCGATGGCCGTGAGCTCGATGTGCTCCACGAGCCGGGGCGCGAACACGTCGCCGAAGTTGTCCACGAACCAGTCGAAGCAGAACTGGCCGTTCTCGCGCACGCAGTCGCTGCCGCGCTCGAACTCTGGGATGACCGGGCCTTGCTGCGCCAGGAGAGCGGTCATGCCCTGACGGCGCCCTCCTGGGGGCCGATGAGGCCGGTGATCTTGTCGAGCGTGACCGTTCCCTTCGGCTTGCCGTCGCCGTCGAGCACGGTCACGCGCTCCGCCCCCTCGGTGAGCAGGAGCGAGAGCACATCGCGCAGGAGGGTGTCCTCACGGGCGGTGGGACCGGAGGGCTCGCCGGGCGGCAGTGGGTCGAGCTCCAGATGGCCGAGGCGCCACACGTTCAGTCGCTTCAGGCCGCGGTCGGCTCCCACGAAGTCCGCCACGAACTCGTTGATGGGCGACGCGAGGATGTGATCGGGCGTGTCGTACTGCACGAGCTCGCCCTCGCGCAGGATCGCGATGCGGTGGCCCATCTTGATCGCCTCGTCGATGTCGTGCGTGACGAACACGACCGTCTTCGGCACCTCGGCGTGGAGGCGGAGGAAGTCGTCCTGCAGCTGGTCGCGGGTGATCGGGTCGAGCGCGCCGAACGGCTCGTCCATCAGCATCAGCGGCTGGTCCGCCGCCATCGCACGAGCCACGCCGATGCGCTGCTGCTGACCGCCCGAGAACTCCCCGGGATAGCGCTTTAGGTCCTCGCCCGGATCGAGGCCCACCAGCTCGAGCAGCTCCTGGGCGCGCGCGCGGATGCGCTCCTTGGGCCAGCCGGCGAGGCGCGGCACCGTGCCGACGTTCCCCTCGACGGTCATGTGCGGGAACAAGCCGATCTGCTGGAAGACGTAGCCGATGCCGCGCCGCAGCTCGGTCTCGTCGAGGCTGCCGATGCTGCGGCCGTCGATCGTGACGTCGCCCTCCGTGAGCGGGATCAGCCGGTTCACGAGCTTCATCGCGGTCGTCTTCCCGCTGCCCGAGGGACCGATCAGGACGCAGATCTCACCGGCCGGGATCTCGAGCGACAGCTTGGAGATCGCCGGCGTGCGCCGGCCGGGGTAGACCTTCGTGGCGCCGTCGAAGGAGAGAACGGCCGCGCTGCCCGAGGAGCGCGCCCCCGCCACCTTGGACTGCTGCTCGTCTCCCGCGGGCCCCCCCAGACCGTCGGTGACGTCGATGCCGCTCGACTCGGTCATCCAGGGCCGCGATGATATATCAGGCCCGCGGTACCCCGCCAGAGCGCAATCACGTCTTAATGAGGACCGTCTGCACCTCCGTGAGGGTGTCCATCGGATAGGGCCCGCCCACGCGCCCGATCCCGCTCTCGGAACGCGCCCGGCCGCCCCAGGGGAGGTGGGGCTCCCAGTAGTTGGTGGTCTCGTTGATGTTCACGAGGCCCATGTGCACCGAGTCCGCGTAGCGCAGCCCCGCGTTCACGTCGCCGGTGAAGATGGCCGCCATGAGCCCGAAGGACTGGGCGTTGGTCTGCTCGATCGCCTCCTCGAGCGAGCCGATGCTCACGACCGGCGCCACCGGGCCGAAGGTCTCGCTGGTGGCCACGACCGAGTCGGCCGGCACCTGGTCGAGCACGGTTGGCTGCCAGTAGAGCCCGGTGGGGAAGCCCTCGGCGCGGGTGCCGCCCGTGACCACGGTGGCCCCGCGCTCGACGGCGTCCGCGACGTGCTCGTCCATCTTGGCCGCGCCCGGCTCGTTGTTCACGGGACCCATCGTCGTCTCGTCGTCGAAGGGATCCCCGAGCCGCACCTCGCGCCTCACCTCGCCGGCCAGGAGCTCCACGAACTCCTCGCGCACCGCCTCGTGCACGAGCAGCCGCTCGGCCGCCGAGCAGCTCTGGCCGGCTCCGAGGAAGGCGCCCACCCGAGCGGCGTCGGCGGCGGCCGCGAGGTCGGCGTCGTCCATGACGACGAACGGCCCGTTCCCGCCCATCTCCAGGAGCTGCACCTTGCCGGCCGCCCGGGTGGCCACGGTGAGCCCGGTGGCGGTCGAGCCGGTGAAGGCCACCGCGTGGGTGCCCGGGGCCCCGGCCAGCTCGTCGCCGACCTCTGCGCCGGGGCCGAGAACGAGGTTCACGACCCCGGGCGGGAGGTCCGCCGCCGCGATGCACTCCATCAGCACGCCGGAGCAGACCGCCGTCGAGGGCGCCGGCGTCCAGACCACGGTGCAGCCGCAGGCGAGCGCCGGCGCCAGCACCTCGGCCGGCATCGTGTAGGGCCAGTTCCAGGGCGTGATCAGCCCGAGCACCCCGACGGGCCGGCGCAGCAGCAGCACCCGGCGGCCGGGGGCGGCGCTCTCGGGGATCGAGCCTTGCACGCGCTTGCCGTCCTCGGCCGCCATTCGGAAGAACTCCACGAGCTCGCCCACCTCGACCTCGGCCTCCGCCTTGAGCGGCTTGCCCTGGTCGAGCGTGAGCACACGCGCCAGGTCATCGCTGCGCCGCTCGCACTCGTCGGCCACCCGGTGAAGGAACGCCGCCCGCTCGAAGCCGGTCCGCCCCGCCCAGCCGGGGAACGCCGCGGCGGCCGCGGCGATGGCGCGTCGGGCGTCCTCGCGGTCGCCCTCCGTCACCTGTCCGAGCGACTCCCCGGTGGCCGGGCTCGTGGCCTCGACGGTCGCTCCGCTCGCGGCGTCGCGCCAATCGCCGTCTATGTACATGCGGGTGCTCAAGGAGAGGTCTCGGGCACAACGTCCGGTTCGGCCACCGCCGGCGACGCCGACTCGAAGCGATGCGACTCGAGGACGCCGGTCTTATGGCGCTGGACGAACCAGTAGTAGGCGAGGCCACCGAAGAACACGATCCCGATGAACAGCAGCGCGCCGTACTGGAGGTACCAGTGGAACGGCGGGCTCGCGTTGTAGACGTCCTTGCGCGGCCAGATCAGGTTGACGGCCATGAAGATGCCCCATCCGACGGCAAGGACGTTGATCGGCAAACCGATCTTGCCGAGCGTGAAGAAGCGGGTCTCCTTCGGCGGCCACTCGCCCTTGAGACGCTTGCCCAGCATCGGGATCGTCACGAGCAGGTACGCCATGTAGATCATGATGATCCCGATGCTCGTGATCACCGTGAAGATCTGATCGTTGCCGATGTTCACGACGAGGATCAGGATCGCGAGAATGCCCGTGATCACGGCGGGCACGATCGGTGTCTTGGTCTTCGGATGAACCGTCGCGATGTGCTCGCCGGCTGGCAGGTTGTTGTCGCGCGCCATTGCGAACGCCATGCGGATCGTCGCGGTGTGGACGGCGAGGCAGCAGACCGTCACGGCGATCACCACGCAGATCAGGAAGATCTTCCCGACCGTGTCGCCGAAGACGTCGAGGATGATGAACTGGAGCCCGCCGAACTCGCCGATCTCGGGCGCGTTGATGTTGCCCACGGCCATCATCGCGAACAGGATGATCAGCCCGCCGAGAACGAACGAGGCGATCACCGCCCGCATGATCGCCTTCGGGGCCGTCTTGCGCGGCTCGTGGGTCTCCTCGCCGAGAGAGCTCGCAGTGTCGAATCCGTACATGACGTAGGCCGACGCGAGCGATGCGGCCAGGAAGGCGCCGAAGTAGCCCCATTCGTGGCCCTCGCCAGTGCCCTGCGTCTCGAAGACCACGTCCGGTCCGCGGGTGGCGCTGGCCAGCAGCGCGACTATGAGCACCACCGCCGCGATCAGCTCGATGAACACGCCCGTGCTGTTGATGCGCGACATCAGCTTCACCCCGAGCGCGTTGATCAATGTGGTGAAGGTGATGAGGACCGTGCCGAGGATGACCGCGTTTACGGCGAAGTCGTTGGCGCCCGTTCCGTCGCCGTAGAACTGGAAGAAGGGATCGATCTCGGGCAGCGTGATCTGGTAGGCGAGCGCCACGGCCGCGATGGTCACGATCGAGGCCGTGAGCATCATCCAGCCGCCGAGCCAGGCGACGGTGGCGCTCGCGAGCATCTTCCCCCAGTTGTAGATCGAACCCGCCACCGGGAAGTTGGCGGCCAGCTCGGCGAAGCAGAGCGCGACCATCAGCTGGCCGACGAACACCATCGGCCAGGTCCACCAGTACGCCGGGCCGCCGAACGCGAAGCCGAAGTAGAAGAGCTGGAAGACCCCAGTGAGGATCGAGATGTAGCTGACCCCGGCCGCGAAGCTCGCGAACCGGCCGATGCTGCGGTCGAGCTCCTGCTTATAGCCGAACTCGGCCAGCTCGTCGGAGTGATCGCCTCCAGCCGTCGTCGCCACGCTGCGCTCCCCTCGTGTTGGCCGTCTCCGCGCCAATACTTCAGCGCGCGAGGGGCCGCGTCAAGCCCGGGGCGGCGCCGCCCACACGCGCCCGCGTTGAACGTCCCGGAGTGGGTGGGCGGTCTCAAGCGGTCATCGCAATGAGTTGGTTGAGTCTTTCAGTTGGGGTGTCCCAGTTGAGTGTTTGGCGTGGGCGGCCGTTGAGTTGGGTGGCGACGCGGTCGAGCTCGGCCTGGCTGTGGATTGCGAGG
>DASRIC010000084.1:0-11215 GCA_035650215.1 Thermoleophilaceae bacterium | reverse complement strand
TGGGCCAGATGGACAAGCCGGACGTCGACTCGATCGAGGGGCTCTCGCCTGCCATCTCGATCGACCAGAAGACCACCTCGCGCAACCCGCGCTCCACGGTCGGCACCGTCACCGAGATCTACGACTACCTGCGCCTGCTCTGGGCCAGGGTCGGCCATCCCCACTGCTACAACTGCGGCCGCCCGATCGAGGCGCAGTCGGCCGAGCAGATCATCGACCAGGTGATGACGCTCGAGGAGGGCACGAAGTTCATGGTGCTCGCGCCGGTCGTCCGCGGGCGCAAGGGGGAGTACGGCAAGCTGTTCGACGAGCTTCGCGGCGAGGGGTTCACGCGCGTGAAGGTCGATGGTGAGCTGCGCCGGCTCGAGGAGGACATCGTCCTCGACAAGAAGTACAAGCACGACATCTCGGTCGTGATCGACCGGCTCGTCATGCGCCACGACCTCCGCAAGCGCCTGGCGGACTCGATCGAGACGGCGGTGGCGAGGGCGGAGGGGATCGTCGACATCGAGGACGTCGAGAGCGCCGACGTCACCACGTACTCGGAGCGCTTCATGTGCCTGCACTGCGGCACCTCGATGCCGGAGCTCGAGCCGCGGATGTTCTCGTTCAACTCGCCGCACGGCGCCTGTTCGCGTTGCACCGGGCTTGGCTCGCAGATGGAGATCGACCCGGAGCTGATCGTTCCCGACCCGTCGCTCTCCCTGAACGACGGGGCGATCCTGCCCTGGTCCACCAGCGCCTCCACCTACTACGAGCAGATGACTCAGGCGATTGCCGACAAATGGGAGGTCGACGGCGACCGTCCCTGGGAGGACCTCCCCGAGGACGTCCGCCAGTGCTTCCTGTACGGCACCGACGGCGAGCGCATCTACATCACCTATCGGAATCGATACGGCCGGAAGCGCTCGTACACCACGACGTTCGAGGGCATCGTCCCCAACCTCGAGCGGCGCTACCGGGAGACCGACTCGGACTGGTCGCGCGAGAAGATCGAGGAGTACATGACGCTGCGGCCGTGTCCGGAGTGCAAGGGGGCACGGCTGCGCCCGGAGTCGCTGGCGGTGAGGGTCGGCGGACTGGGGATCCACGAGTTCACGCACATGTCGGCGCGGCGGGCGATCGAGTGGCTCGGGGAGCTCGAGCTGTCGAGTACCGAACGTCAGATCGCGCGGCTGATCCTGCGCGAGATCGACGAGCGGCTGATGTTCCTCGACAACGTCGGTGTCGGCTACCTGTCGCTCGAGCGCGCCGCGGCCACGCTCTCAGGCGGCGAGGCGCAGCGGATCCGGCTGGCCACTCAGATCGGGTCGTCGCTGGTCGGCGTGCTGTACATCCTGGACGAGCCGTCGATCGGCCTGCACCAGCGCGACAACGAGCGCCTGATCGCCACGCTCCACCGGCTGCGGGATCTCGGCAACACCGTGATCGTCGTCGAGCACGACGAGGGCACGATGCTGGCCGCGGACCATCTCGTGGACCTCGGGCCCGGCGCCGGCGAGCACGGCGGCTGGCTCGTCGCGGAGGGCACGCCGCGGAGCGTGATGAGCGCCGAAGGCTCGCTCACGGGTCAGTACCTGGCGGGAGCGAAGGAGATCCCGCTGCCGAAGAAGCGCCGGCGGCCGAGCGGGTACATCGAGGTGTCGGGCGCATCGCAGCACAACCTGCGCGAGATCGACGTCAAGGTGCCGCTCGGGGTGTTCTGCGCGGTCACCGGCGTGTCCGGCTCGGGCAAGTCCACCTTGGTCAACGAGGTGCTGTTCAAGGCGGTGGCCAACCGCCTCCACCGGGCCAAGCAGCGGCCGGGTACGCACAAGCGCATCAGCGGGCTCGACAAAGTCGACAAGATCATCAACATCGACCAGTCCCCGATCGGGCGCACGCCGCGCTCGAACCCCGCCACCTACATCGGGCTCTTCGACCACATCCGCGACCTCTACTCGCGCACCCAGGAGGCGCGGGCGCGCGGGTACAAGCCCGGTCGCTTCTCGTTCAACGTCAAGGGCGGGCGCTGCGAGGTGTGCCGCGGCGACGGTCAGATCAAGATCGAGATGCACTTCCTGCCGGACGTGTACGTGCCCTGCGAGCAGTGTCACGGCAAGCGCTACAACCGTGAGACGCTCGAGGTGCGCTTCAAGGGCAAGTCGATCGCCGACGTGCTCGACATGACCGTCGAGGAGGCCGTCCGCTTCTTCGAGCACATTCCGAAGATCAAGCGGCGCCTCCAGGCGCTGCACGACGTGGGGCTCGACTACATCCGGCTCGGGCAGCCGGCCACTACGCTCTCGGGCGGCGAGGCTCAGCGGGTGAAGCTCGCCTCGGAGCTGTCGAAGATCGCCACCGGCCGCACGCTGTACATCCTCGACGAGCCCACGACGGGTCTGCACTTCGCGGACGTGGAGCGGCTGCTGCAGATGCTCGGCCGCCTGGTCGACCAGGGCAACACCGTGGTCGTGATCGAGCACAACCTCGACGTGATTAAGACGGCCGACCGCATCATCGACCTCGGCCCCGAGGGCGGCGAGGAGGGCGGGGCGCTCATCGCCCAGGGCACGCCCGAGCAGGTCGCCGCCAACGAGCGGTCCTACACCGGCCAGTTCCTGTCGCGGATCGTCAAGCCGGCCCGGAAGCGGCAGCGGCGGCCGCGACCGAAGGTCGCGGCCGCCGCGTAGGCGCCGGGGCTCGTGGAGACGCCCGGCGCCCGTTCAGCGCTCGGGCTTGCGGCTCAGCCGTCGAGCACGATGCTCCCGTGGAACTTGCACTGACCGCTGGCTCCGACCGACGCGTCGGCCCAGGGCGACACGACGCCGGTGAGCGCCGCCCCGGTCGGGGCAAACGCCGTGATCGTGTCGTCGTAGCCGTCGCCCGCGGTGGGGGTCCCGCCGGGCGCGTCGTCGGCATCGCTCAGCTCGAGCGGCCCGTCAGCGGGGGCGAGATCCGTGACCGAGTTGTCTTGGCCAGCGGCGGTCGAATTGGCCACCGTTGTGGAGATCAGCACCTCGGCGAGCGTGTTGGCGGCGGAGGGACTGCACCGTCCGGCGATTGTGAAGGGACCGTGCGTCGCGAGTACCGCGATGCCCCCCTCGTCGACCGTCGTGACCCCGATCGTCTTGAGCGTGGCAACGGCCGTTGCGTTGGTCGCAGTGTTCGCCGTGTTCGCCGTGTTGGCGGTGTTGGCGCTGTTGGCGGTGTTGGCGCTCGGCACCTGGCCCAGGGTGCTCTCGTTGATGTTGGCGCCGGTGAGCGTGTCGGCGCGCACCTTGTTGCCCGTGATGGTGCCGTTGCGGAACTTGGCGCCGGTGAGGGTGCGGTTCCGCACCTTCGGGTTGGTCACGGCTCCGCGAGCGATCTTGTTGGTCTTTACGGCGCCCCGCTGGATGTCGCCGGAGTCGACCGAGTTCTTGCCGGGCAGCGCGATCGCTGTACCGGAGAGGGTGGCAAGCAGCGCGATGAACGCTACCGCCATGGCTGGGCTCGGCCGGCGGGGGATGAGACGACGCATGGGAATGCGTACCTCCTGGTCGTGGGGAAGGTCCGCACTCCACGGACCTCGTTCGGCCGATCCTGTTTCACCTTGACGGCCGATGTCAACCCCTGGATGGGGTAATGCACCCGGTTTGTTGCTCGACCGCACTCAGTTAGCTCCCGATCGCGAACCCATTGAACTCGCAGAACCGGCCGGTGGTGAATGCCTCCGCCACCCGGAGGACCGTGACGTGCTCGCTATTCGGGGCGAGGTACTCGGTCTTCGGTCCCGTGTGGGGCGGCCTCAGCCCCTCAGGAGCCGCGCTCGCGCGCGCGGCGCAGCTTGCGCACCGTCTGGATGACCTCCATCCGGCGCCGGGCCCGCGTGGCGGCCAGCATCAGGCTGGCCTCCTCGAGCGTGTCGGCAAGCCCGAGCGCGCACGTGAGGGGAGCGGCGGGATGCTGAGCGCCCGCCCGCTCCAGCTCGTCCTCGAAGCGGTCGGCCCACCCGATCCCGCTCCGCACGTCGGTCGCGTGCAACAGGACCGAGAACTCGTCGTCGCCCGTGTGCGCCACGGCGTCGACCGTGCGGGTGGTGTCCCTTAGCACCGACGCGCACAGGCGCAGCACCTCCGCGGCGGCGTCGCGGCCGTGGCGGTCGCCGACCTGGCGCAGGCCGTCCACGTCCAGGAGCGCCACGGCAAGCGTCTCGCCGGTGCGCGACCTGCGCAGCTCCTCGCGGGCGAGCAGCCGGTCGAACTCGTCCGCGCTGAGCAGATCGGAAAGCGGGTCCACCCCGTATTCATCGGCCGCCGGCCGCCTGGCCTCGACCCCCGCCGCCGCTCCTGGCAAGCTCCCGCGCGTGAGCAACGCTTGGCTCTGGGGGCAGAAGTGGCGCTGGTACGAGCGCAACTCGCTGCCCTGGAACCGGCTGGCGATCCACCGCGAGATGATGCGCAGGCGGGCGTTCGCGCGCTGGCCGCTGCATGGGAACGTGCTCGAGGCCTTCAGGGAGGGCCGGCTCGAGATCGGCGAGCACACCGTTCTCGAGCCGCACGCGTGGCTGACCGCCCCGCACGGGGCGCGCATCCGGATCGGCTCGCAGAGCTTCCTCAACATCGGGGTGATGGTCGCCTCGGTCGAGCTGGTCGAGATCGGCGACCATTGCATGTTCGCCAACGGCTGCTTCATCACCGACGGCAACCACCGCTTCGAGGATCCCGTCCGGCCGGTGCCCTGGCAGGGGTTCGTGTCGAAGGGGCCGACCCGCGTGGGCGACAACGTCTGGTGCGGCGCGAACGTGGTGGTCACCGGCGGGGTCACGATCGGCGAGCGCGCGGTGATCGGCGCGAACAGCGTGGTGACCCGCGACGTGCCGCCGTTCTCGATCGCCGCCGGCGCGCCGGCCACGGTGCTCAGGGGGATTGAGTACCCCGAGGCCCTCGGGCCGCCCTGACGGGCGACCCGAGGCCGGGGGAGAGGTTCAGCTCAGCAGGACAGGACCAGGTGGAACGGGCGGTCGGCCGCCACGCCGTCGCTTCGCTCGGTCCGTACGGCGACCGCGTTGACGTTCGAGCCCACCGAGCTGGTGGAGATCTCGCCGCCGGGCGCGCCGGCGGCGCTCGTGTCCCCGATGGTCGCCGAGTACGCGCACCCGCGCACGTCGGCGTCGAAGACGACCTGGTAGCGGCCATCGCCGATGCGCGCGGTGGGATTCGGGCCGAGCCCCTTGCCTCGTGCGAGCAGGCCGTTGCCCGTCACAACCGCGAAGCGCGCGCTGCCGTACGAGGAGAACGCGACCGGAACGGGCCCGAGGGTGGACTCCTTGATCGAGCGACCCCCGAGGCCGTCGCCGCGAACGTCCTTGCCGATCAGGCCGCCGTTGTGCACGTCCTTGCTCTTGATGGTGTTGTTCTTGATGCTCCCGCTGGTGATGACCAGGGCGTAGGCGGAGCCGCCCATCGCCATCACGAGCGCCGTCAGCGCCACGACCATCGCGGGCGACGGCAGGAAGCGACGTACCCGTCGCGACATCAGCATCTTCCTTTCCTCCATAAGTGGTGGGCGTACGCGTGAACCCGTGGACCCGGCTGGGGTTTCGGTGCGCTCAGCCCAAGACCTGCACGGTCACGCTGCGCCGGCGCGGCCGGTCGTCGAAGTCGATGAGCACGACCTGCTGCCAGGTGCCGAGCTCGACCCGGCCGTCGCGCACCGGAACGGTCTCCGACGGACCCACGATCGCTGCCCGGATGTGGGCGTGCGAGTTCGTGTCGTGGTTCAGGCGGTTGTGCTCGTAGTCGCCCTCGGCGGGCACCAGCCGCCCGAGCGCGCTCCGCAGGTCGTGAACGCCGCCCGGCTCGAACTCCATGGTGGTGATCGCGGCGGTGGAGCCGGGCACGAACACGGAGACGACGCCCTGCTCGATGCCGGCCTCCTCGACCGCCGTCTGCAGGGCGGCGGTGATGTCGATCGTGTCTCCATCTCCCTCGGTGGAGAGCTGAACCTGCGAGGCGAAGACGCTCACGCGGCGCGTCTCAGAGCGAGAAGCCGCCGGTGAACGGCTCGCCGGCGGGCTCGCCCATCATCTCACGCAGCCGCTCGATCTCGTCGGGAGCCATCGTGTAGCCGTGCTCGGGCTCGGGGTAGCGGCGCTTACGCACATCCTCCGCGTAGCGCGCCACGCCCGCGATCATCGACTCGCGGATGTTCGCGTAGCGCTTGACGAAGCGGGCGGCGTGGCCGTCGTAGATGCCGAGCAGGTCGTGGAGCACGAGCACCTGCCCGTCGGCGGCGGGACCCGCCCCGATGCCGATCACCGGAACGCGCATGCGCGGCATCACGAGCTCGGTGAGCGCACTCGGGATCGCCTCGAACACGATCGAGAAGCAGCCGGCGTCCTGGAGGGCGAGCGCGTCGTGCATCACCTCGAGCGCTCGCTCGGCCGTGCGGCCCTGGCTGCGGTAGCCGCCGAGCGCGCCGGCGCTCTGCGGGGTCAGGCCCACGTGCCCCATCACCGGGATCCCGGCGGCCACGATCGCCTGGGCGCGATCGGCGGTCGTGCCGCCGCGCTCGAGCTTGACCGCGTCGCAGCCCGTCTCCTTGACGAAGCGCTGGGCGTTCGTGATCGCCAGCTCGTCGGAGGCCTCGTAGGAGCCGAAGGGCATGTCGCCCACGAGCAGCGGGGTCTCGAGTCCGCGCCGGGTCGCGGCCGCGAGCATCAGGATCTCGTCGAGCGTGACGGGCACCGTGGAGGGATAGCCGAGCACCGTCATCGCGCCCGAGTCGCCCACGAGCACGATGTCCACGCCCGCCTCCTCGGCCGCCTGCCCGCTCGGGTAGTCGTAGGCGGTGACCATCACGATCGGCTCGCCGAGCGCCTTCCGCTCGGCCAGGGTCGAGAGGGTGACCGCGGGACGCTTCGCGCGAGGGGCGCTCGCGCGCGGGGGACGGGAGCTCATGGATCGCCTTTCAGGATCGTGTTGTCGATCAGCCGCGTGCGACCGACGCGCGCGGCGACCGCGAGCAGGGCCGAGCCGTTCATGCGCTCGACGGGGGAGAGGTCGCGAAGCGAGCGGAGCTCGAGGTAGTCGGGCATGATGCCCGCCCTATCGAGCTCGGTCCGCGCGGCGGCGAGCAGCGCGGCGGCATCGCGGTCGCCGCCCTCGGCGCGCGCCTCGGCTGCCCGGAGCGCACGGCTGAGCGCCAGGGCGCGCTCGCGCTCCTCCGCCGAGAGGTAGACGTTGCGCGAGCTGAGCGCCAGGCCGTCCGGGTCGCGCACCGTGGGGCAGACCTCGATGCGCACCGGGATGTCGAGGTCGCGCACGAGCTTGCGCATCACGAGCGCCTGCTGGGCGTCCTTCTGGCCGAAGTACGCCACGTCGGGCCCGACCATGTTGAAGAGCTTGGTGACCACCGTTGCCACGCCGTCGAAGTGGGAGCGCCCGCGCTGCGCCGGATCGCCCTCGAGTGTCTCGGTCAGGCCGCCGACGCTCACCGTCGCGTCGAACCCGGCCGGGTAGACCTCGTCGAGGGCCGGCGCGAACAGCAGGTCCACGCCCGCGGCCTCCGCGCGCTCGCAATCGGCGTCCTCGTCGCGCGGATAGGCAGAGAAGTCCTCGGCCGGGGCGAACTGCGCGGGGTTCACGAACAGCGACACCACCACCATGTCGCAGTCGGCCCGGGCGCGCCGGATCAGCGACAGGTGGCCGTCGTGGAAGTAGCCCATGGTGGGCACGAGGCCGATCGTGCGGCCGGCGCGGCGCTCGCCGACGAGCGCGGCGCGCAGCTCGGACACGGTGCGCACGGTCTTCACGTGGCCACCTCGCGGGAGGCCAGCGCGCGGGTGTGGTGCACCAGCTCGTCGAACAGGTCGAGCAGATGGTCGGCCACCCCCTCGACGGCGGCGCGCTGCGCCTCGATCGTCGCCTCGTCGCCGCGCGCGACCGGTCCCGTGAGCGCCGCCTCCGGCCCCAGCTCCTCGAGGTTGTCGAGCGTCTGGCGCAGCAGCGGCACGAGCAGGGCGCGCGCCTGCTCCGGCGTGAGCCCCGCGCCGCCGGCGATCGTCTCGGCGGCGGCCTGGAGCGTGACGAGGAAGTTCGATGCCACGGAGGCGGCCGCGTGATAGGCCGCGCGCCCCGCGTCGTCGATCTCGAAGGGCGTCATGCCGAGGCACAGCGCGAGCGAGGTGGCGAGCTCGAGCGCCTCGGGTGAGCTCCCCGCGATGGCGCAGCCGGCGCCGCGGAACCCCTCGGGCCCCGCGCCGTCGGCGAATGTCTGCAGCGGATGGAGGCCGAAGCGCTCGACTCCCGTGTGGGTCAGGGCGGACAGCGGGGTGGCTCCGCTCGTATGCCCGATGAACGGAGCGGCGGCGGTCATCGCCTCGGCGGCGGTCATCGCCTCGGCGGCGGCCTCGATCTCGGAGTCCGGGACGCAGAGCACGATCGCGTGGCAGCCGCGCGGCCGCATGCCCCGGCCGAGCGGGCCCTCCACCTCGACTCCGGCCGCCCTGAGCGCAGCTGCCAGCGCCGTGCCGAGACGGCCCGCCCCGATGATCCCCACGCGGCCTACGGTCTCCTTGGGGCGCTGGTGAGTGTTGCTCTCCGGGTTCATTCCCTGCCGGTCCACTCCGCCGTGTGGAGGTAGCGGCCGACAGCCAGAAGGATACCCGCGCGCCGCGATTCGTCCCCCGCTTCTCATACCCTTCGGGCATGCAGTCACGCAGCGCAGAGGAGCGCCGCGAGGACCTCGTCAAGCTGTACCGGGAGGCGGCCGCCTGCGAGCGCTGCCCGCTCCACATGACCCGCACCAAGGTGGTCTTCGGCTCGGGCAACGCCGACGCCGACCTGATGTTCGTGGGCGAGGCGCCCGGTCAGCACGAGGACCTCCAGGGGCTGCCGTTCGTGGGCCGGGCCGGCAGGCTCCTCGAGCAGCTGCTCGAGGAGATCGGGCTCGAGCGGGGGGACGTCTTCATCGCCAACGTTCTCCAGTCCCGCCCGCCCGGCAATCGCGACCCGCAGCCCGACGAGATCGACGCCTGCAAGCCGTTTCTGCACCGCAAGATCGAGCTGATCGAGCCGAAGGTGATCTGCACGCTCGGCAACTTCGCCACTAAGCTCATCACCCGCTCGCAGCGCGGGATCACGGGCGTGCACGGGCGCCCGCAGGTGCACGAGCTCGGCGGGCGCACGGTGCGCGTGTACCCGCTCTTCCATCCGGCGGCGGCGCTGCGCTCCACGAACACGCTCGGCGAGCTGCGGGCTGACTTCGCGCGGCTGCCCGCGTTGCTGGAGGAGCCACCGCCAGTGCCGCTGGGCGCGGTCGCCGCGGTGGCAGCGGCCGCGCAGGCGGCGCCCGAGCCACCGCAGATGGACCTGTTCGGCTCCTAGCCGCCGCCACTCGGATGGAACGCGAGAGCGCGAGCGCGGCCGAGACCGAGGCGCTGGGCGCGGAGCTGGCCGCCCGGCTGGCTCCCGGCGACGTGGTGCTGGTGAGCGGCGAGCTGGGCTCGGGGAAGACGACCTTCGTCCGTGGCGCCGCCCGCGCGCTCGGCGTCGAGGCGCCGGTCACGAGCCCGACCTTCACCATCGGGCACGTGCTCGAGGGCGCGACCGAGGTGGCCCACCTCGACCTCTACCGGCTCGGCTCGCTGGCGGGCGAGGATCCCGCGCTGCTCGAGGACTACCTGACGCCCGGCCGGATCGCGTTCGTCGAATGGCCCGAGGTGGCCGTGCCGGCGCTCGAGCGGGTGGCGGCGCGGGTGCGGCTCGAGCACGCCGGCCGCGACCGGCGCCGGATCAGCGTCGAGGTCGCGTGACGCTGCTGGGCTTCGACACCTCCACAGCGGCCTCCACGGCCTGTGTGCTGCGCGCCGACGGCGAGGCGTTCGAGGTCGCGCCCGGTGCGGACCGGCTGGCGGGCCCACCGGCGCACGCAGCCGAGCTGATGCCGGCGATCGCCGGGGCGATGAGGCGCGCCGGCGTGAGCTGGGACGACCTCGACGGGATCGCGGCGGGCGTTGGCCCGGGCAGCTTCACCGGGCTACGGATCGGTGTGGCCACCGCGCGCGCTCTCGCGGCGGCTCGCGGCCTGCGGGTACGGCCCATCTCCTCGCTCGCGGCCCTCGCGGCGGGGATCGACGGCGAGCATCGCCTAGCGCTGATCGACGCCAAGCGGGGCGAGCTGTTCGCCGCGCTCCACGGGCCGGAGGGAGAGCTCTGGGCGCCGTTCGCGGCGCCGCCCGCGGCGATCGCGGAGCGCGTCCGCGACGCCGGTCTCAGTCCGCTGGCCGCCGGGGACGGCTCGGTACGATTTCGGGAGTTGCTCGAGCAGGCCGGCGTCCGGGTGGCGCCGAACGGGTCCGACGCCCACGTGGTTCGCGCCCTGCACGTCTGCCGCTTGGCGGCAGGGGTCGAGGGCGAGCCGGCGGAGGCGCTTCTGCCCCAGTACCTCCGAGCGCCGGACGCCGCTCCCCAGTGAACGATCTCGACATCCGCCGCCTCACCTACGCCGATCTGCCGCAGGTGATCGCGATCGAGCGGCGCGCGTTCCCCACGCCCTGGTCGCTCGCGATGTTCGTGCTCGAGCTCTCCAAGCCGGCGGGCATCTGCCTCGCGGCAGAGCGCGGCGGGCGGCTGGTGGGCTACCTCGTCTGCTCGCGCTACGACACCGTCTGGCACCTGATGAACGTGGCGGTCGACGACCGGCTGCGCCGCGAGGGCATCGCGACCACGCTCCTCGAGCGGCTCTTCGAGCTCGGCGACCGGCCGAACGAGCAGTACACGCTCGAGGTGCGGACCTCGAATGACGACGCCATCCGCCTCTACGAGCGCTTCGGTTTCCGCTCCGCCGGGCGCCGGCGCGCCTACTACCACGACAACCGCGAGGACGCGCTCATCATGTGGCGGACGGTGCCCGAACGCGCCACCGCGTGATCCTCGCGATCGAGACCAGCTGCGACGACACGTGCGCGGCGGTTGTCACGACCGAAGGCGAGATTCGCTCGAACGTGATCGCCTCCCAGGGGCTGCTGCACGCGCGCTACGGCGGCGTGGTGCCGGAGATCGCCTCGCGCCACCACCTCGAGCTCGTGGACGCGGTGACCGCCGACGCGCTCGAGCGCGCCGATGCCCGCCTCGGCGACGTGACGACGGTGGCGGCCACCCGCGGACCGGGGCTGATCGGGGCGCTGCTCGTCGGCCTCTCTTCGGCCAAGGCGCTGGCCGCGGCCCGCGAGCTGCCGCTCGTGCCCGTG
>DASRIC010000083.1:0-66791 GCA_035650215.1 Thermoleophilaceae bacterium | reverse complement strand
CGGCAACGCCGCCCCGGTGCCGATCGGGGAGATCGCCCGCGCCCGGGACATCCCCGTCCAGTTCCTCGAGGGGCTCTTCGCGACCCTCCGCCGCGCCGGGGTCCTCCAGTCCCAGCGCGGCGTCAAGGGCGGCTACTCGTTCGCCCGCCCACCTGCGGAGATCACGGTGCTCGAGGTAGTGGAGCTGCTCGAGGGCGAGCTCGGCGCCACCGCCCCGGCCGACGGCCAGGTATGGGCCGAGGCGCTCGGAGCCGTCAAGAGCGTGCTCGCCGGCACGACGATCGCCGAGGTGGCGGAACGCGAGGCGCAGTCGGCGGCGCCGATGTACTACATCTAGAAGCGCCTACGCAGTTGGGCCGTTCTCGGCTCTAGAAAGCCCTTCGGGACCCCTCGGAAACCTGGCGCAGGTGCCTCGACCGCACCGCAACTGCACCGCAGGCCGAGGCCGCCACCCGTAACACCGGGTGGTCACGCTTTGGTCATGACCGTTCTGACGACTCGTGACTACGGCGGTGCGTACATGACCGTGTCCGAGGTGGCCGCAGAGCTTGCTTGCTCCGAGCCGACTGTGAGGCGGCGAATCCGTGACGGTTCGCTGCCGGCGGTGCTCGCGGTCCTGGAGCGCACGCCGACGTTCATTTCGAGCTGCCGAGAGCGTTGGCCCCAGGCTGGTGGGTGCGCGCCGAGCGACCCCGAGGAGTGGGGGCGATTGGCCGGCGAGGTGGCGGCCCATGCCCGAGGCACCATCCATCATTGGCAGATCCGCAACGAGCCGGATCTCGACACCCGGTTCGACGGACCGCCGCAGGAATACGCGCGGATGCTGGGGCGGGCGCATCGTCACATCAAGGCGCGTGTGCCCGAAGCGACGATCGTGCTCGGCGGCCTTCTCAGATCGCCCAACGAGGGTTGGCTCGAGCTCTTCTTTGCCGCCGCCGGCCCTGACGCCGCGCGGTCGTTTGATGTGGCGAGCGTGCACGTGCGCGGGCGGCTTGCTGTTGTCGTGGGCCAGCTTCGCGCCGTGCGGGCCGCCTTCGCACGCTACGGCTTCGTGGGCCCATTCTGGGTGACAGAACACGCGTATCCCGCCGACCCCGTCTACCAGCCTGAGCCTCGCCTTCGGCAGCGGTGAGCCGGGCCAGGCTGCCTACCTGACCGAGTCTGTGCTCACGCTCGCAGAGGCCGGGGCGGAGCAGGTCTTCGTCACGCTGAAGGATGACTTCGCGGGGCAGTTCGCCTCGGAGGGAGTGGTCGAGATCGCCGGGACAGCGCCGTATGAGTCGCGCCGAAAGCTCTCGTTCCACGCGCTCGGGCGGCTGAGCGGACGCTGGAACGAGCTCTGGGCCCTTCACATGGAGCGGCGCCGACACGAGCAGCTTGTCGCGATGCATGACCAGCTCGAGCACTCGGAACGGCTGGTTGCCAGGATGGCCCGCAGCAGTAGGCGCGATGCCCGCCTCGCTGTCCGGGCCCACGAGCGAGCCGCCGGGTCGAAGCTGCCGACCTCCGGACTCCGCCGCTGCCGGCAGGTCGCCGGGGCCGCGCGCTCAGCACGGAAACGTGCACACCTTCTTCGGGCCTGTGAGCTGCGCACAACCGAACGCGCCGCCGCTCGTACTGTCCGGCTGGCCGAACGGCGTATCACGCGCCACCGTCAAGAAGCCCTGAGCAACGGCCTCCTGGCCTCTGACTACGCCCGCCGCGCACTGAGCGACTGAGGCTCGCCCGCGCAGCGGGTATCAACGGCATGTGGGGGACGGACGTCGGGCGCTCAGCACCAGCTGATCGTCCGTGCCCGCCAGTTGCGCTCGCCCTCTGGGGGTGCGAGGGTCGCACCGAGTCGAAGCGCGCGCCTGCCTTACACGTCAGCGGCACACCTTGCCGTGGCGGGCTGCGGGGCACGGCTAGACCGCTACCCCCGCGCCCCGCCGAACGTCAGCCGGGGATTGGTGCGGGGGTCGTGGCCGAGGGTGTCGCGCTCGCGGATCTGGCCGTCGGGTCCGTGGGCGAGCAGCTCGCCATGGTTGCGACGGGAGATGTCTCCGAGCGTGCTCTCGCGAGCTCCGCGTCGACTTGGCCGGCCGGAAGACGCCCTGCGAGAAAGCACCGCAAGACGTGCTGTTCCGCCTGGCTCAGGCGATGCCAAGCGCGAGTTGGCTCGTCCCGGGCCGCGTACGAACTGTCGACGCCCCCGCCCTCAGCCTTCACCTTCCAGCCGTCCCCGTTAGGGGGGACGCGTACGTGCCCGTTCCTTCTGAGAGGCTGAGATTACCCACTACGTTGGGGGGTGTGGACATCGATATCTCCTGGCGAGACGTTGACGTCTCATACAGTACCCCGGAACGGGGCGATGAACCCTCTGCTTACCTCGCCAGCGGGCGCTGCAGCTGACGTCCGCCAATGGCAAGCCCCTCGCTCAACCGCCGTGTCAGAAAGGTCCTCGCCTACCGCCGCTATCCGAGCCTCAGCGAACACCAGCGGCGCGAGTTCCACGAGGCGCTGGTCGACGCGGACAGCTTGAGGATCTGCCTGGAAAGTGGCAGGCGGCGATCCCGTCGACTGCACCGCGCTCAAATCCGCTCGTAGCACGGCTTCGCCCCGATGTACTGCATCTAGAAGCGAGACACTCGCAGACATCCCCAGACACCCGCTTTCGTGCGTGCCCGCGCGACGCCCTCCTGCCAGGCGCTCAGTGTTCATCGTTCCCTGGGTTCAGGTACGACAACTCCAAGCCGAGCGGCGGCAGGTAAGTATCAAGCGGCGCGTACTGAGCGACTGAGGGAACTCGCCCGCGCAGCGGGTATCAACGGTGTGCGGGACGGGGGGAGCGCGCTCAGCACCGGTCTGATGGTCCGCGATGCCGTGGGGGCTGGCGACCTCGCAACGCTTCGGCGGACGTTCGAGGTTGCAGGACCGAGAAGCTGACCTAGCATGGTCAAGCGGGGCCGGAAACCCAAGGAACTCTGCCAGCGACGCCGGGGGTTACTCGAAGCGTCGCCAGCGCGTTCGGGAAACCGGCCCCGTGCGTGTTCTACCAGCGGGCCGCTCACGTGTTCTACCCCCTGTTTGTCCGTTCTTGCGACCTCGCCCGCCCAGTATCCCGCGAGGCCAGGGGGTGTCTGGCCAGGTGACAACTAGACGTCGTACAGAAATGTGTAGGCCGCGCTCATGCCCTCCTGAGTCCACTCTGCCAGGCAATATCGGCAAACGCCGCCCTTGTCGTCGGGGACCTCAACCGTTTTGGGTGGTCGGCCCTCCACCGCCTCGACCTCGAGCTCCTTGCCCTGCAGAGGCCCGTCCTCCAGAAGCGCTCGCACCACATCAGCATACGACGCGCCGACCTATTTGCTGAACACACCCGAGGTGGACGGGGTCACGCCGCGCGCGCCCGGCTACGCGTCAGTACCACTTCCCGCGCGCGAACCCGCCGAAGGCGATCAAACCGATCAAGACGACGATCAGCCCGAGCACGAGGCTCCAGAAGAGCATCAGAACGATCCCGATGATCACGATGATCCCGCCAAGCGAGAGCCCTCCGATTCCACGACTGTCGCCCGAACCGGCCATGCCTTCCTCCTCCGTGCTGGACTGATTGCCTGGTACCTACCTACTACCCCTGGCGCATCGGAGGGAACCCCGCCCAGGCTACTCCCGCACCCGCGCGGCTTCGAGGGCGTCGGCCCTGTCGAGAATGGTCTCGATCCGCACGATCATTCCACCGCGGAACTCGAAGACCATCCAATGCGGAATCTCGACCGGGACTCCGCTCGAGCTCCCGGTCCCTCGCTGCACGACAGCGACCAGGACGGTTTCGCCGATGGGCTCGAACCCCGTGGCCTCGATTTCATATCCAGTCCACTGCTCTAGAAATCCGCGCATGTAGTCGCTGATTCCCGCTGCGCCGATGACGCTCGCGGGCTCCGGGAACGGGGGGCGAACGATGAAGACGACCTCCGGGTCGAGGTCGTCCGCTCCGGCACGGAAGTCCCCTCGAGCCCACTCGGCGAGGATCCGCCGCACGATCTCCACGTTCTCCTGGGACATCGGCATACGAGTATCGCGTGGTGCCGCCTCCAGCTACCCTCGCCGCTCTGGAGCTCGACCACGTACTGATCGCGGTGTCGGACCTGGCGCAGGCTGGGCGGGAGCTCGAGGAGCGCCACGGCTTGGCCTCGGTCGAGGGCGGCCGTCATCCGGGCTGGGGGACCGCCAACAGGATCGTCCCGCTCGGCGAGACCTATCTCGAGCTGGTCGCGGTGGTCGACGAGGACGAGGCGGCGAGCAGCGCGTTCGGGCGCTGGGTGGGAGGGGCGACGGCCGGGCCGGCGCGGCCGCTCGGCTGGGCCGTACGGACCGTGCGGCTCGACGATGTGGCCGGAGGGCTGGGCCTGAGCGTCGACAGCCGATCGCGGAAGGCCCGGGACGGCCGGGTCGTCCGCTGGCGCATGGCGGCACTGGCGGAGGCCGCCGCCGAGCCGTTCCTGCCGTTCTTCATCGAGTGGGAACCGGGCACCGCGTTCCCGGGCCACATTCCCGCCGACCATCGGGACGGCCCGGTCCAGATCACGGAGCTTCGGCTCGACGGCGACGCGGACCGTCTCAGCGAATGGCTCGGCGAGCACCATCTCCCGATCGCCGTGAGCCCGGGCGCGCCCGCGCTCGCCGGCATAGTGCTCACGGGAGCCGCGGGCGAGGTCGTGGTCGGCGCGCGGGGGTAAAGTCGCGCGCCGTTCCTGTCGAGGTGAGGAGCAACATGTCCCGCAACCGCGCCCGCGGCGGCCTCTGGCTGCTGGCCCTGCTCCTCGTCCTCGCCGTCGTGGCCGCTCCGGCACTCGGCGCGCCGCGACTCGGCGGCGTCTACAAGGTTCCGGTCAAGATCAAGGCCGACTGCTCGGTGGCGGTCGACGCCCAGATCACCAGCTGGCTCGCCACCGTTCCGGACGGGGGCAAGGTGCAGTTCGGTCGCGGCCGCTGCTACGGCCAGAGCGAGACGATCACGCTCAGCGGCCGGACGGGACTCGTGATCGACGGTCAGGGCTCCGAGTTCCGCGCACTCACCCCGGGCGGGAGCCACCGCGCCAACTGGCGCTTCGTAGGCGGCGGCAACCTCACCGTCCAGAACCTCGCCGTGCGGGGGAGCAACCCCGCCGGTGGCTACGACCCCGCCCTCGAGTGGCAGCACGGCTTCTCCGTCGAGGGCGTGCAGGGCATGACGCTGCAGAGCGTGCAGGCGCGCGAGGTCTGGGGGGACGGGATGATGCTCTGGCGCTCTGTCGACTCTCCGGCGTGCGGCGACGACGCCTCGAGTGCGCGCAACGTGGTGATCAGCGGGGCGACGATCGAGCGGATCGGCCGCCAGGGGCTCGCCGTGGTCGACGCCGAGAACGTGACGCTCCAGGACTCGAACGTGGGCCAGGTGGCGTGGTCGAACGTGGACATCGAGAGCGACGACGACTGCGAGATCGCCCGGCACATCACGATCGCCCGCAACAGCTTCGGCGCCAACAGCTACGGCGTGGTGGCGAACGTGGGCTTCGGCGCGGATCCGCAGGTGGGCGACGTGATGGTCGTGGACAACACCCAGACGGTCCCGACCAGCGACTGCTTCGCTCCGGTGAGGATCCTCTCGCCGGTCTTCGCGGACGGTCGCCCGCCGGTCTACCGCAGCGGCTTCACCTTCCGCGGCAACCGGCTGCTTGGCACCCGTAACGGTTTGGAGCTGCGCGGCGTCAAGAACGCGGAGGTGAGCTCGAACACGATCGCGCTTGCGCCCACGACGGGGTGCGGCGCCAGGGCGGGCGTGCTGCTCGTGGACTCGCACACGGTCTCGATCCTCTCGAACGCCTTCGGCGCCGCCAACTCCGTGTTCAGGACCGACACGCTCAGCACCGGGATCGCCTCGGAAGGCAACACCACGGGCTGAGCCGCCCGCCGGATACAGTCGGGTCCATGAGCGTGCCGCCCCTCGCGGCGATTCCCGACAACCTCGCCGAGATCGTGGGCAACACGCCGATGGTGCGGCTCACGCGCCTGGCCCCGGGCTGCGAGGCGGAGCTGGTGGGGAAGCTCGAGGCCTACAACCCCGCCGGCAGCGTGAAGGACAGGATCGGCGTGGCCATGATCGAGGCCGCCGAGGCCGAGGGGCGGATCGAGCCGGGCCGCAACACGATCGTCGAGGCCACCTCCGGCAATACCGGGATCGCGCTCGCGTTCGTGTGCGCCGCCAAGGGGTACGACCTGGTGCTCACCATGCCGCAGGGGATGAGCCGGGAGCGCGAGCGGCTGCTGCGGCTGTACGGCGCCGAGGTGATCCTCGTCGAGTCGATGGGGGGGATGGACGAGGCCGTGGAGCGGGCGCGGGGCGTGTGCCGTGAGCGGGGCGACTGCTTCGTCCCCAACCAGTTCTCAAATCCGGCCAACCCCGAAATCCACCGCCGTACCACCGCGGAGGAGATCTGGCGCGACATGGACGGGCGCCTGGACGCGTTCGTGGCGGGGGCCGGCACGGGCGGGACGATCACGGGCTGCGGCGAGCGGCTCAAGGAGCGCAACCCGGAGCTACTGGTGGTCGGGGTCGAGCCGGCCAGCTCGCCGGTGCTCTCCGGCGGGCGGCCGGGTCCGCACAAGATCCAGGGGATCGGGCCTGGCTTCGTGCCCGAGGTGCTGAACCGCGAGGTGATCGACGAGATCATCCCGGTGGACGACGAGGACGCGATCGAGACCGCGCGGCGCTGCGCGCAGCGCGAGGGCGTGCTCGCGGGCATCTCGTGCGGGGCGGCGCTCTGGGGAGCGATCCAGGTGGGCTCGCGTCCGGAGATGCGGGGCAAGCGGATCGTGGTGATCCTGCCGGACTCGGGAGAGCGCTACGTGAGCACGCCGTTCTTCGCGCCCTAGGAAGCCAGTGCTCGGGCTCGGGACATTCGCCAAGGTCGCCCGCGAGGTGCGGGAGGACCTGACCGCCGCCCAGGAGCGCGACCCGGCGGCGCGCGGAGTCGGCCGGGCGGAGATGCTGATCACCTACGGCGGCGTGCAGGCGCTGCTCTCGCACCGGATCTCGCACGCCCTCCACACGGCGGGCGTGCCGCTCGCCCCGGGGGTGCTCGCCAACGCGACCAAGATGGTCACCGGGATCGAGATCCATCCGGGCGCGCAGATCGGCCGAGGCCTGTTCATCGACCACGGCTCAGGCGTCGTGATCGGAGAGACCGCCGAGGTGGGGGACGACGTGACGATGTATCAGGGCGTGACGCTAGGCGGCACCGGCTTCGCGCGCGGCAAACGCCACCCGACGGTCGGCCACGAGGTGATGATCGGCGCCGGCTCCAAGCTGCTCGGCCCGATCGAGATCGGCGAGCGCTCGAAGATCGGCGCCAACTCGGTGGTGATCCACGACGTGCCCGCCAACTCCACGGTGGTCGGCAATCCCGGCCACCCCGTGCGCGTGGACGGCAAGAGGCCGACCGGCCCGGACGCCGACTGGGCGCACCTGCCGGACCCGGTGGCCGACGCCATCCGCGGGCTCGCCAATCGTCTGGGCGAGCTGGAGGAGTTGGTGGTGGAGCTCACCGGGCGGAAGCCCGGCGGCGCCGACGTAAAGCCGCTGAAGCGCCGCGGCGGGCCGGACTCCACGGGCGGCTGACGCCGTGGGCATGGCATTCCTTCGCTACGCCGTCAGGCGCTGAGCAGCCTCGCGGTCTCGGCGCTCGCCCGGGTCGACGCCCGTCGCGCTCCCGCGGCTCAGTAGTAGACGGTCCGCGTGCGGTGCCGCGCTACCGCCTTGTAGGCGGGCGCCTGGCCGCGGTTCCAGAGCCAGGTGTCGAGCGTCCGGGCGGGCACCCCGCTGCCCGCCGAGATGAGCTCGCAGGCGTGCACGGCGCAGGCGCGGATCTCGCGCTCCTCGGGCGACCCGGCGGGAAGCAGCTTGCCGGCGTCGATGCGGGCGGCGAGCGCCTCCGAGTAGCGCAGCACGCCGTCCATCCGCAGCACGTGGGGCACGAGGTTGTCGGCGAAGATCGTGAGCCGGTCGAGGTCGCCGAACGACGCCACGCCGGCGAGCGCCAGATCGTTCGGCACGATCTGGGCCCTCTTCCAGAAGCCCACGTCGTCGAACATCGGCATGCCGGACGCGCACATCGAGGCGAGCTGGAGCGCCGATCCCCGCGCGTCCTCCACCAGCTCCAGGGCGCCGCGATCGCCCAGGAACGCGGCGAGCTCGCGCAGCGCCCGCGCGTAGAGCGCCATCAGCTCGTGATCCGGCTCCTGGCCGAGCACGGCGGCCACCTCGGGGCCGTCGAGCGCGGCGAGCTCGGCGGCGGTCCACGGCCCGGGCGAGCGCCAGCGGTCCGCCAGCGCCCAGGCCACCGTGTAGTAGCCGGAGCAGCCCGGGCGCTTTCGCAGCGTGGGGGACCAGCCGGAGCCGAAGTTGATCGAGTCGAGCGCCAGCAGGTATGAAGCCACGTCCTCGGGCGTGCCCTCGAGGTAGTGCCGCTCGGGGTCGAGCGGCGCGGGCTCGATGGCCACGGCCTCGGCCTCGAGCATGGCCAGCCGCTCGGAGTCGATCGCGACCGAGTGCGCCCGCTCGGCGATCTCCCGGCAGCCGGAACGCACGCGATCGGTCAGGTCCACGCCGGGCAGCTTCCTACACTGCGCCCGGTGCCGCCCGCTTTCGCCTGCCGCCAGCTCAGCAAGCGCTACGGCGGGACGCAGGCGCTGGCGGGCGTCGACCTGAGCGTCGAGCCCGGCGAGCTCGTGGGCCTGCTGGGCCCAAATGGAGCCGGCAAGTCGACGCTCACCAAGATCGCCTGCGGCCTCGTGAGGCAGAGCGGCGGCGAGGCCGAGGTGGCGGGGGCGCGGGCGGGCTCGGCCCCGGCCCGCGCGGAGGTGGGCTACCTGGCCGAGCTGTTCCGCTTTCCCGACTGGCTGAACGCCGACGAGCTGATCGAGCTCCACCAGGCGCTCGCCGGGTCGGCGGGCGGGGCCGCCGAGCGGGCCGAGCTGCTCGAGCTGGTGGGGCTGGCCGACGCCCGCGGAGTCAAGGTGGCCGCGATGTCGAAGGGGATGCAGCAGCGGCTCGGGATCGCGCAGGCGCTGGTGGGCGCGCCGCGGCTGCTGCTGCTCGACGAGCCGACCAGCGCGCTCGACCCGGTCGGGCGGCGGATCGTGCGCGACCTGCTCAGCGAGCTTCGCGGCCGCGGCGTGGCGGTGCTGCTGAACTCGCACCTGCTCAGCGAGGTGGAGCTCGTGTGCGATCGCGTGGCGATCCTGCTCGCGGGGCGGATCGTGGCCGGCGGCACGCCGGCCGAGCTTGCGCGCCCGCGCGGGGTCGAGATCCAGACCGGCCGCGGGGTGCGCGCCTTCCCGGAGGCGGGTCGCGAGGAGGTGCCGCGGATCGTGGCCGAGCTCGTGGAGGCGGGGGAGGACGTGTACGAGGTGCGCCTGCTGACCTCGACCCTCGAGGAGGCCTACCTCGAGGCGGTGGGAGCGGCGTGAGCGGCGCGCTCGTGATCGCCCGCTACGCGCTGCGCGAGGCGGTGCGGCGGCGCGTGCTCGTGGTCGTGGTGGTGCTCACACTCGCCTTCCTCGCCCTGTACGCGCTCGGCACCAACGCCGCGTTCGACCAGGTGGAGGGGTACGCCGACCCGGCCCAGCAGCTCGACGAGCGCGTGCTCACCGGCTCCACGCTGCTCGGCCTGTCGATGTTCACCACGCTCTTCCTGGGCGCCGTGCTGGCCTCGTTCCTGACGCTCGGGGCCGTGCGCGGCGATGCCGAGCGCGGGCTGCTCCAGCCGCTCGTGGTGCGGCCGGTCGGCCGAACGAGCCTGCTGCTCGGGCGCTTCTGCGGCGCGGCGGCCGTGTGCAGCTCCTACGTGGCGGCGGTCTACCTGGCGGCGCTCCTGATCACGGGCGCGGCCGGCGACTGGTGGCCCGACCGCATCGTGGCGCCCGGTCTCGGCCTCGTGGTCGGGGTGCTCGTGATCGCCGCGCTGTCGCTGCTCGGCTCGGTGTTCCTGTCCGCCACCGCCAACGGAATCGCGATCTTCATGCTCTTCGGCGCCGGGCTCGCGGCGGGCCTGCTGGGCCAGATCGGCGACGCCCTGAGCGTCGACACGCTCGAGACCGTGGCCTCGGTCTGCTCCTGGCTCCTGCCCTTCGAAGCGCTCTACCAGGCTGGCCTCGACGCGCTCACCGAGGACGTGGGCGGCGTGACCGGCGTGATCGTCCAGCTCGGCCCGTTCGGCGGCGCCCAGGAGGGCGGACCGCTCCTGTGGCTCTGGGCGATCACCTACCTGGGGCTCGTGGGGCTGGCGGCGCGCGCCGGCTTCGCCCGCCGCGACCTCTGAGATCCACGCCGCCGAACGCGCTTCTATCCTCGGATCGGTGAGCACCGAAGCCGCCGCCGACCAGCTGCTCGAGGGCCTCAACGAGCCCCAGCGCGAGGCCGTGCTGCACGCCGAGGGGCCGCTGTTGATCCTCGCGGGAGCCGGTTCCGGCAAGACGCGCGTGCTCACCCACCGGATCGCCCATCTGGTGCGCACCGGCCAGGCGCGGCCCGGCGAGATCCTCGCAATCACGTTCACCAACAAGGCCGCGCAGGAGATGCGCGAGCGCGTTGAGACGCTGGTTGGCGGGCGCTCGCGCGCGATGTGGGTGATGACCTTCCACTCGGCCTGCGCGCGAATGCTGCGCGCCGACGCCGAGCGGCTCGGCTACACGCGCGGCTTCACGATCTACGACGAGCAGGACTCGCTGCGGCTGGTCAAGAACTGCGTGGATGAGCTCGACGTCGATCCCAAGCGCTTCGCCCCGCGCGGCATCCGGCGCCAGATCTCCGACGCGAAGAACCAGCTGCTCGACGCCGAGGCCTATCGGCTCAAGGTGGAGACCTTCTTCGAGCAGACCGCCGCCGACGTGTACGAGCTCTACGAGCAGCGCCTGCACGGCGCCAACGCGATGGACTTCGACGACCTGCTGTTCCGCTGCGTGAACCTGTTCGAGCTCTTCGAGGAGGTGCGCGACCGCTATCGCCGGAGCTTCCAGCACGTGCTGGTCGACGAGTACCAGGACACCAACCGGGCCCAGTACCGCTGGCTTCAGCTGCTGGCGGAGGAGCACCGCAACCTCTGCGTGGTCGGCGACGACGACCAGTCGATCTACCGCTTCCGCGGCGCCGACATCCGCAACATCCTCGACTTCGAGGACGACTTCCCAGACGCCCAGGTGGTCAAGCTCGAGCAGAACTACCGCTCCACGCAGACGATCCTGAACGCCTCGAACGCGGTGATAGCGAACAACCGCTCGCGCAAGGACAAGTCGCTATGGAGCGAGCTCGGCGACGGCGACCCGGTGCACGTGCGCGAGCTCGAGGACGAGCACGCCGAGGCGCGCTTCGTCGTGTCCGAGATCGAGCGCCTTGTCGACGGCGGCGAGTCGCGCGACGAGGTCGCCGTCTTCTACCGCACCAACGCCCAGAGCCGCGTGCTCGAGGACATGCTCGTGCGCTACGGGGTGGGCTACCAGGTGATCGGCGGCACGCGCTTCTACGAGCGCAAGGAGATCAAGGACGCGCTCGCCTACCTCACGCTGCTCGTGAACCCGGCCGACACGGTGGCGTTCACGCGCGTGGTCAACGAGCCAAAGCGCGGCATCGGCTCCACCTCGCAGGGTCGACTCACCGGCTACGCCAACACGCTGGGCGAGCCGGTGTGGGACGTGGCGGCGCGCCCCGACTCCGTTCCCGGCCTCGCCGCTGCGGCCGTGAAGGCGGTGGGCCGCTTCATGTCGGTGATGGAGCGCCTGCGCGAGCGCTCCGAAGGTGGCGCGGGAGTTGGCGACCTGCTGGCCGAGACGCTCGAGGAATCCGGCTACACCGAGGCGCTGCGGGCCGAGCGCACCGTGGAGGCCCAGGTGCGGCTCGAGAACCTCGAGGAGCTGGTGGGGGTGGCGCGCGAGTACGACGCCACCGCCGAGGAAGGCTCCGTCGAGGAGTTCCTGCAGCAGATCGCGCTCTTCTCCGAGCAGGACAACCTTCGCGACGAGCAGGGGATCGTCACGCTCATGACGCTCCACAACGCGAAGGGGCTCGAGTACGGGATCGTGTTCATCATCGGGCTGGAGGACGGCGTGTTCCCGCACATGCGCTCGATCGAGGCGGGCGACCTCGAGGAGGAGCGCCGGCTCGCCTACGTGGGCATCACGCGCGCGCGGCGCGAGCTCTACCTCACCCACGCGCGCACGCGGGCGCTGTTCGGCAACCGGGACTGGAACCTGCGCAGCCGCTTCGTCGACGAGATCCCGATCGAGTTCACCGACCGCGAGGAGGAGGCCCCCACGGGCCCGGCCGCGGCCGCCACCTGGGGCGGCGGCGCCTCGGCGCCGGCGCCGCGGGCCGCGGGCGAGGCCGCGTCGTTCGCGCTGGGGGAGGACGTGGTGCACGCGCAGTTCGGGGACGGCGTGGTCACGGGCGTCGAGCCCGGCGGGCTGGTGGTTGTGCGCTTCGCGGGCGACGGATCCGAGCGCAAGCTGATGGCGGACTACGCGCCGCTCAAGCGCCGGTAGTCTGCCGCGCCCTATGGCACGCATCATCGACGGCAAGGCGGTGGCCGCCCGCGTCAAGCAGGACGTCGCGCGCGCGGTGGCCGAGCTGGGCGCCACGCCCGGCCTGGCCACGATCCTCGTGGGCGACGATCCCGCCTCGGCGGTCTACGTGCGGATGAAGCGCGAGGACTCGGCCGAGGTCGGCATCGAGTCGTTCCACCACGAGCCCGGCGCCGACGTGGCTCCCGAAGAGCTGACCGCGCTGATCCGCTCGCTGAACGACGACGAGCGGGTGCACGGGATCCTGCTGCAGCTCCCCCTGCCGCACGGGCTCGCCCAGGACGAGTTCATCGGCCTGATCGACCCGGCCAAGGACGTGGACGGCCTGACGGTGGCCAACGCCGGGCTCCTCATGCATAGCCGCGACGAGGCGATCGTGCCCTGCACGCCGGCCGGCGTGATGGAGCTCCTGGCCGACGCGGAGGTGGAGCTCTCCGGGGCGCGGGCGGTGGTGCTCGGGCGCTCGATTCTCGTGGGCAAGCCGCTCGTGCAGCTGCTGCTGGGCGCGAACGCCACGGTCACCCACTGCCATTCGCGCACGCGCGACCTGCCGGGCGTGTGCCGCGAGGCGGACGTGCTGATCGCGGCGGTGGGCTCTCCCGCGCTCGTGACCGCGGAGATGGTCCGCGAGGGCGCCGTGGTGATCGACGTGGGCACCAATCGCACCGACGACGGACTCGTGGGCGACGTGGACTTCGAGGCGGTGAGTGAGAAGGCCGCCGCGATCACCCCCGTGCCCGGCGGCGTGGGCCCGATGACCCGGGCGATGCTGCTCGCGAACACCCTGAAGGCCGCCCGCGTCTCAGCCGGGTAGGGCCACCTCAACCAGCTCGAGCACCGAGCGCGGATCCACGTCGTAGCGGCGCTCGTACTCCTCGGCGGCCTGGTCGTCGACGAAAGCGAGCACGAGCTCCTCGCGTGAGGAGCCCGCCTCGCAGGCCACCCTGTCCACGGCAACGAGCGCCGCATCCTGGAGGAAGCCGGTCACGCCGCCGCTGTCGGGACGCTCGCGGTCGTCGCAGGGGTCGGCGATCGCGACCTGCTCGGGCCGGCGGGCGTCCGCGGCGAGCACGTAGCCGGCGAGCAGCGCCGCCGCCGCCGCCAGCGCGGCCACGGCCAGCCCGAGCGCCGCCGGGGCGAGCCGGAGCTGGCCCGCCTCGGCCCTCGCGCCCAGCGCAGCCGGCAGGAGCAGGCCGGCCGCCAGCAGCGCGAAGGCGCCGCCCACGAGGAACGCCGTCGAGAAGCCGTCGTTCACGCCGCGCACGAGCACCTCGTCGGCGCGCGCGGCGAGGTCGTCGTAGGCCTCCAGCTCGTCCTCGTCCACCTCATCGCGGCCCTCCGCGAACACCTCCTCGAGGCCGCCGCGCGGGTCCTCGGTCTCCACGCTCTCCGCCAGCCGCGGCGCCACATCGATCTTCACCCGCGGGTCGATCGGAGCGTCGAGGATCACCGCGGCGCCGCGCTCGCGGGTGTCGTCGAGCGTCGTGTCGAGCTCGTGCTGGGCGATCGGTGCAAGCACGAGCAGGGCGAGCGCGATCCCGAGCTGGCGCACCGAGAGCAGCCACGCCGCCTGGCGCCCGCTCCGCTCGGGCAGGAGCTCGCCGGCCAGGGCGGGGAGGGCCAGGCCCATGCCCACGCCGACGGCGATCTGCGGGGGTATCGTCCAGGCCACGCTCGCGGTCGGGACAAAGGCAAGAGCCGCGGTGCCGGCCGCCACGATGAGCGCGCCGCCGGCGGCTCGCGCGCCGGCCGGGCCGGACACCCGTGTGGCGGCGAGCGCCGCGAGCGGCATCGTGCTCACCGCGAGCGCGGCGGTGAGCGGCTCGAGGCCCCAGCCGGATATCAGGAGCAACACGGTGAGGAAGAGCGCGGCGGTGATCGCGCCTGAGAGGAGCGCGAGGGCGACCGTGCGCGCGACGGTGAAGCGCCTGCCGCTGCGGCGGCGCCGCTCCTGGCCGGCGGGCGGCGCCTCGGGCGCCGCGAGGCAGCCGGGCAGCGCCACCAGCGCCGCGGGCGCCTGGAAGAGGAAGATCGAGCGCCAGCCGAGCCCCTGGGTGAGCGCGCCGCCGATGGCCGGCCCGGCCGCCGTGCCGAGCAGGGCGGCCAGCCGCCAGAGCTCCGCGCCCCCGCCGTCCGAGAGCACGCGGTAGGCGGTCACGAGCAGCCCTGCGCCGCCGAGCGCCTGCACGGCGCGGGCCGCGAGCAGCGGCTCGAGCGAGTCCGCCAGCCCGCACGCGAGCGAGCCGCCGGTGAACAGCGCCACGCCGGCCAGCCCGACCGCACGGGTGCCCAGGTGCGCCCGCAGCGCCTCCGCCGCCGGCAGCGCCGCGGCCAGCACCACGGCGTACACGCCGAGCACGGCGGCCACGCCCGCCACGTCGGTGTCCAGCTCGAGCAGAATCGGCGGCAGGGCGAGCGCAACGATCGCGGTGTCCGCCAGCGCGAGGAAGGCCGCTCCCGCGAGCGGCAGTCGGGTGGCCGGCGAGCTCATCGTGAGGATGATGGCTGGCGCCGGCGGCGGGGCTCGTACGGGTAGCCGCACCTCCAACCCGGGGGCCTGCCCGATTGTGGGGCGGGCACCGCTTCGGGAACCTCCAGGGCCGGTAAGGGCGTTGCGGACCTGGCGGACCGCTGTCGAACCCGCCCGACCCGCGCGCGGCCTCAGTGCCTCCCGCCGCAGGCCGCGCAGCCGGCCCGCCTGTTCTCGGCGCCCCCCTCGGCGCCGGGGGCGGGCCGGACCGGCGCTCCGGCCCCAGGCCGCCGGTACGCTCCGCTGGATGGATCTGCGCAGGCTGCGAATCGGCGAGCTGATGCTCTGCGCGGCGGGGGGAGCGCTGCTCGCGAGCCTGTTCCTGCCCTGGTACGGAACGGCGGGCGGCACCCTGACCGCCTTCCAGTCGCTCGCGCTCCTCGACCTCGTGCTCGCGCTGATTGCGCTGGCCGCGCTCTCGCTCCTGCCGATCACGGCGGGCCAGCGCGTGCCGGCGGTTCCGATCGCGCTCGAGGCGCTGGTCACCGGCGCAGGCATCGTCGCCGTGCTCCTGGTGGTGTTCAGGATCCTGTGGCTGCCGGGCGAGGCCGACGGCCGCGAGTGGGCACTCTGGCTGGCGCTCGCGGGCGCGGCCGGCATCGTGGCCGGGGGTCTCGTGGGCATGCGCGACGAGCGCCCCTCGCCGCCCGGTCGGCACGTCGACTCGAGCGGTCGCCCGGTGGCATCGCCGCCCGAGGTGGAAAAGCTGCCCGCCCCGCGTCCGGAGGGAGCATGAGCTTCGCGCGGCTGCGCGGAGACCGGCCGGCTCGAGCCGGCCGCGGAAGTCGCCCGCTCGTGACACGAGGGGGACGCTTGCCGCCTATAGCACGGTCACCGTAGACCTCGTGCGAGCGCTGTTGCTGACGCTCGCCGCGAGCGCGCTTGCGGCGCCCGCCGCACCAGCCGCGGACGGCGCGCTCGAGCGGTACCGCCCGCTGCTCCGCTACGACAGCCAAGAGACCAACTTCGCCATCGACATCGACCCGCTGATCGCCGCCGCGACGGTCGAGCGGGCGGACGGCGGGACCGTGCGCGGCCTGCGGCCGCGCGACCTCGCGGCGCGCTACCGGGACGGGCGGGTGGCCGGCGCGGGCGACCGGCTCCGGTTCGACACCGGCATCGCCGCGGAGCCGGCGGTCTACGGCCGCCAGGCGCGCGACGGTTCCGGGCGCACCTGGCTCCAGTACTGGCTCTTCCTCCCCGACAACCGCCAGGATCGCGGCCTGCTGCGCACGGGGCGCCACGAGGGGGACTGGGAGCTCTTCCAGCTGCGGCTCGATGCCGCCGGGCGCCCCGTCGAGGCCACGCTCGCGCAGCACACCTGGGCGCAGGGCTGCGGCTGGCGAGCGCTGCGGCGCGACGGCGACGCCCCCGTGATGTTCGTGGCGAACGCCTCCCACGCGCTGTACGCCGCCCCCGGCGTGCACGACCGGCCCTGGCCGGATCCGAATGACGAGGCCGACGGGCGCGGCCGGGCCGTCCGCCCCGGCCTGATTGAGATCGGGCCGCGCCGCACGCCCTGGATCGGCTGGCCCGGCCGCTTCGGCGGCACCGAGGACTCGCTCGTGCCCGGCGAGGAGCCGAGCCCCCGGGGCCCCGCATTCCAGCCCGATCGCTGGGACGATCCCGGCGCCTTTCACGCGGCCGAGGCGCGCCCGTGCACCGCCGGCCCGCCCACACGGCCGTGGCAGTCCGCCGTGCTTGCCGGCATCGCGCTCGCGCTCGCCGGGGTGGCCCTGCTCCTGCGTCGCCGCCACCTACAATCGCGCCGATGATCGACCGCGATCAGGTGCTGCACGTGGCCCGGCTGGCCAGGATCGAGCTGAGCGAGGAGGAGATCGCGCGCATGCCGCCGGAGCTCTCGAAGATCCTCGAGCACGTGGAGACGATGAACGAGATCGACCTCGAGGGGGTCGAGCCGACCTCGCACGTGGTCGATCTCGTGAACGTCCTGCGCGACGACGTGCCGCGGCCAAGCATGCCGCGCGAGCGGGCGCTCGAGCAGGCTCCCGACAGCGCCGACGGGGGCTTTCGTGTTCCCAGCCCCGGAGGGTCAGGCTCGTGAGCGACGACCTGCTCGACCTGACCGCGGCGCAGCAGGCCCAGCGGATTGCGGCGGGCGAGGTCTCCGGCGAGGAGGTCTTCGACTTCTGGCGCGAGCGCGCCGCGGCGGATGAGCTCGGCGCCTATCTGTGGGTTGCAGAGGAGAACCGGGGCGGCACGCTGCCGCCGGTGGCGGTCAAGGACCTGTTCTGCGTGGAGGGTGTGCCGAGCGCGGCGGGCTCGCGCATTCTCGAGGGCTACCGCCCGCCCTACAGCGCCACGACCGTTCGCAACCTGCGCGCGGCCGGCGCCCAGGTGCTCGGCAAGACGAACCAGGACGAGTTCGCGATGGGCTCCTCGACCGAGAACTCGGGCTACGGGCCGGTGCAGAACCCCTGGGACCGCACGCGGGTGCCCGGCGGCTCGAGCGGCGGGAGCGCGGCCGCGGTCGCGGCCGGCAGCGCGCCCTGGGCGATCGGTACCGACACGGGGGGCTCGATCCGCCAGCCGGCGTCGCTGTGCGGGGTCGTGGGCATGAAGCCCACCTACGGCGCCGTCAGCCGCTACGGCATGATCGCCTTCGCGTCCTCGCTCGACCAGTGCGGCCCGCTCACGCGCGACGTGACCGACGCCGCGATCCTGCTCGGGCACCTGCAGGGGCGCGACCCCTGCGACTCCACCTCGCTCGGCATCCCCGAGGGCGTGGCGCTGCCGAGCGCGGAGCGGCTCGACGGTCTGCGCTTCGGCGTCTGGGGCCTCGAGGAGGAGGGCGTCGAGCCCGGCGTGGCCGACGCCGTGAGGGCCACGATCGCAAAACTCGAGGAGCTGGGCGGCGCGATCAAGGAGATCGACCTGCCGAACGCGCGCCACGGCATCGCCGCCTACTACGTGATCGCGCCCGCGGAGGCGAGCGCGAACCTCGCGCGCTACGACGGCGTGCGCTACGGGCCCCGCGACGAGGCGGACGGCAACCTCACCTCGATGTACGAGCGCACCCGCCACGACGGCTTCGGCGACGAGGTCAAGCGCCGCATCATGATCGGCACCTACGCACTCTCCTCGGGCTACTACGAGGCCTACTACGGCACCGCCCAGAAGGTGCGCACCAAGATCGCGCGGGACTTCCGAGCCGCCTTCGAGCAGGTCGACTTCGTGGTCACGCCCACCTCTGCCACGGTGGCGTTCGAGCTGGGCGCGCGCACCGCCGATCCACTTGCGATGTACCTGGCCGACTACTTCACCGTGCCGATGCCACTCGCGGGCATCCCCGCGATCTCGATCCCGTGCGGGCTGTCAGAGGGCCTACCGGTGGGGTTCCAGATCGCCGGCCCGGCGTTCAGCGAGCCGCGCATCCTCGACGCGGCCTACGCGCTCGAGCAGGCGATCGGCTTCGAGGGGGTGCCGGTGCTGCGATGAGCGCCACGCGCGAGTACGAGCCCGTGATCGGGGTCGAGATCCACACCCAGCTGCGCACCCGGACGAAGATGTTCTGCGGCTGCGCGCTGTCGTTCGGGGAGGAGCCCAACACGCGCACCTGCCCGGTCTGCCTGGGGCACCCGGGCACGCTCCCGGTGGCCAACGCCGAGGCGGTGCACTACGCGCTCATGATCGCGATGGCCTTCGATTGCGAGATCGCGCCGCGCTCGATCTTTCACCGCAAGAACTACTTCTATCCCGACCTGGCCAAGGGCTACCAGATCAGCCAGTACGACATCCCGCTGGGCCGGGGCGGACGTCTCGGCGACGTGCGCATCCACCGGGTGCATCTCGAGGAGGACGCCGCGAAGCTCGTGCACGCGGGCAGCTCGGGTCGCATCCACGGCGCAGAGGGGAGCGTGGTCGACTTCAACCGCGGCGGCACACCGCTCGTGGAGATCGTGACCGAGCCCGACCTGCGCTCCCCGCACGAGGCGGCGGAGTTCGGGCGCCTGCTCCAAGCCACGCTGCGCCACATGGGCGTGTCCGACGTGAACATGGAGGAGGGCTCCCTGCGGGTGGACGCCAACGTGTCGATCCGCCCCGCGGGCCAGACCACGCTCGGTACCAAGACCGAGCTGAAGAACATGAACTCGTTCCGCTTCCTCGAGCGCGGCATCGCCGCCGAGATCGCGAGGCAGGAGGCGCTCGTGCGGGATGGGGGCGAGGTGGAGCAGGAGACGCTTCACTACGACCCGGCCTCGGGCTCGCTCACCACGCTGCGCTCCAAGGAGGAGGCGCACGACTACCGCTACTTCCCCGAGCCCGACCTCGTGCCGATCGCCCCGACCGACGAGATGCTCGAGCGCGCCCGCGCCGCGATGCCCGAGCTGCCCGCCGCCCGTGCCGAGCGCCTCGAGCGGGAGCTGGCGCTGCCGGCCGACCTCGCGCGGCACCTCGCCTTCCGGACCGAGCTGGGCGACTTCTACGAGTCGGCGCTCGCGGCGAGCGCGAACGGCGACGCCCGCTCGATCGCAAACTGGATCACGAACGAGCTGGCGGCCCGCATCGGCGACGCCGATCCGGCCGAGACGCGGCTCGAGCCCGCGGCGTTCGCGAGGCTGGTGGAGATGGTCGGGGCGAGGGAGGTCTCCGCAGGCGCCGCCAAGGAGGTGCTCGACGCGCTGGTGGCCGAGGGCGGCGACCCGGCGGCGATCGTGGAGCAGCGCGGGCTCGGAATGGCCGCCGCCGGCGAGCTCGACGCGATCGTGGAGCGGGCGATCGCCGACAACCCGGATGCCGTCGAGAAGTTCAAGGCGGGGAAGGAAAAGGCGATCGGGGCGATCATGGGCGCGGTGATGCGCGAGACCCGCGGCGCGGCGGACGGCGGCGAGGTGCAGCGGCTGATCCGCGAGAAGATCGGCGCCTGAGCGCGCGCGCCGGGGCGTACCATCCGTCGCAGGCTCTCGTCTCGATTGGAGGACACGGTGGCGCGACTGATACGGATGGACGGCACGGGGCACACCACGCTGGCCGAGTGGACGGCCGAGGACGACCTGGCCTTCCAGGCGGCCGTTCGCGAGTTCGGCGACCAGCAGGGCCTCGGCTACATCGGCACGGTGCCGGACGGCCCTGGCAAGGCCACGCACGTGCGCGAGCTGCCGCGCGAGGCCGACCTGGTGATCATGCGGCGGCCGATCGCCGGCGGCTAGTGGCATCGGCCGCGCTGCCTGAGCTCGCCGCGGTCCCCTGGCGCCAGCGGACCGACGCTCTCTGGCTGCGCCGCTGGGGGCGGATCTGGCACGCCTGGACGCTCCTCTACACCATCCCGTTCCTGGTGGCGGGCGCGGCGATGCTGGCGCTCGCCCCGATCGCGGCGCCGGTGGCGCTCGTGGCGATCGCGCACGCCTGGATCATTCCGGAGCTGTACGCCTTCAGGGGCGCCAGCGTGGTGCGGCCGAAGGGGCCGCGCAACGAGGGCGCCGAAGCCACCGCCCAGGGCCTGCTCGGCGACCTGCTCGGCCACGAGGAGCGCGAGCTCCAGCGCCGCACCGGCCTTGCGCGCGAGCCGGGCGAGCTCGGCACCTGGCTCGTGGGAGAGGCGGGCGCGCTGCTCGTGACACCGGGAGGCCGGCGGGTGCACTGCTTCTGCGTCCGCGCGCAGGACCCCGAGCTTCCGCCCTCGGATCGCGTGGCGCACCTGCTGCTCGCCCTCCGGGAGGACGAGCAGGGCTTCGCCACGGTGGCCAACCACGCCTTCGCCGGAGCCCCCTGGCGCGTGCGGCGCCGGATGCCCGAGGGCATGCGCCCCGCGCTCGACGCGGCCCGGCGGTAGCCTCGCGGGCCGTGTCGAACGACGTCGTGATCGCCGGCGGCGGATTCGGCGGGCTGTACGCCGCCCGCCGGCTCGAGCGGCGGCTGCCGCGCCACAGCGCGCGCATCCTCCTTGTCGCGGACGTGAACTTCCTGCTCTACTCGCCGCTGCTGCCGGGCGCCGCGGCGGGCTCGCTCGAGCCCCGCCACGTGGTGGTGCCGCTGCGCGAGCAGCTGGACTGGGCCGATGTGCGCCTGGCGCGCGTGACCGGAGCCGATCCCGAGCTGAACGAGCTCCGCGTGCACACGGTCGACGGCCGCGACGAGACGCTGCGCTACGACCAGCTCGTGATCGCACTCGGCTCGGTCTCGCGCGTGCTCCCCGTGCCCGGCCTGGCCCAGCACGCGATGGGCTTCAAGACGCTCGCCGATGCGATCGCGCTCCGCAACCGGGTGCTCTGGAACCTCGAGGTGGCGGAGTCGCTACCGAACGACGACGAGCGGCGCGAGTACCTGACCTACGTGTTCGTAGGGGCCGGCTACGCCGGACTCGAGGGGATCGCCGAGCTGCAGGACTACGTGGCGGACACGCTCGACCGCTACCCGCGCTGCCGCCTGACCGGCACGCGCTGGATCCTGGTGGAGGCCGAGGACCGCGTGATGCCCGAGATCCCGGCCAGCCTGGCCGCGTTCGCCACCCGCGAGCTGCGCGGCCGGGGGATGGAGATCCGCCCCGGCACCCGGCTCGACCGTATGGACGAGCGCACGGCAGTGCTCTCCACGGGCGAGCAGGTGGCCACCCGCAACGTCTGCTGGACCGCCGGGGTGCGGCCTACCCCCGTGGTGCGCGAGCTCGGACTGCCGATCGGCCCCGATGGCCGCCTCGAGGTCGACTCGCACATGCGCGTGGCCGGTCGCCAGAACGTGTGGGCGATCGGCGACGCCGCCGCCGTGCCGGACCCGGCGCAGCGGCGCAAGCGCGCCTGCCCGCCCACCGCCCAGCACGCGATCCGCCAGGGCCGTGTCGTGGCCGACAACGTGGCCAACACGCTGCGCGGCCAGCGCACCCGCCCGCTCCGCTACCGGACCCTCGGCGTGTTCGTGGACATGGGCCAGCACAAGGCGGTAGCCACCATGCTCGGCCTGCGCCTGCGGGGCTTCCCCGCCTGGTTCGCCGCCCGCACCTACCACCTGGCGATGATGCCGGGACTCGCCCGCAAGCTCCGGCTCGGACTGGACTGGGGCGTGGGCCTGCTGTTCGGGCGCGCCTCCGCCGAGCTCGGTCAGCTCGGGCACCCGGACCCGCTCGAGCGGCACCTGGAGGCCTCCGCGGAGAGCGAGGATCCGGCCGTGGCCGAGCGATGACCGAGCACGAGATTCGCGAGGGACGCGCGGGCGACCTGCGCGCGGTGTTCGACCTCGGGGAGCGAGCCTGGGACGCCTCGCGCCGTACGCGCGGCCTGATGGGCTCCGACGAGGCGCGGACGGGCGAGGAGCTCGACGCCCAGTGGGAGCGCGAGCGCCCGTTCCTCGAGTTCTTGGCCGCTCAGGAGCACGGTGCGTTCTGGATCTGCGAGGCCGGCGACGAGATGGTCGGCTACACGCGCGCCGCGCGCTTCGGCGCGATGGACGAGCTCACCGAGCTGTGGGTCTCGCCCCAGCACGCGGGGGGCGGCATCGGCCGGGCGCTGCTCGAGTGCGTGTGGCCGGACTCGCCGACCCCCGACCTCGGGCGGGTCGTGCTCACGGTCGGCACGCCGAGCGACCTCACGCTCTACACGGACTTCGGCGTGATGCCAGTGGGCGGGCACTGGCACCTGCGCCACCGGGCCGAGCGCTATCTCGAGCGGCGCGCGACCGAGGTCGACTCGCTCGAGCCGAGCGTGCACGTGCTCACCTCGGAGCGTGCGGTGGAGGAGTGGAAGCGGCTCGAGCCGTCGGCCATCGGCCACGAGCGCCCGCGCCTGCACGAGTTCTTCGGCCGCAGGCGCAACTGCCTCGCGCTCGTGGATCCGCGAACCCGGCTCGCGACCGCGCTCTGCTGGGTCAGCTCCGACGGCGAGATCGGCCCGGCGGTCGGGGAGACCCCGGAGGATCTCTTGCCGGTGGTGCTGGCGGCGCTCGACCGCGTGGCCAAGCAACAGGAGCCCGAGACGTTCGGGGTGTTCTGCACCACCGACTCGTGGTGGCTGCTCGACCGGCTGCGGCGGCTCGGCTTCCGGGTCCACTGGCCCGCCTGGGTGATGTCGTCGGTGCCGCTCCCCGGCCTCGACCGCTACCTGCCCACCCGCCCCGCGAGGCTGCTCTAGATCGACGGCGCCCTCTGCCAGAATTGAGGCATGGGACAGATGGCTTCTGACATCGGACGCAAGGCGCTCGCGGTCCTGGTGCTCATCCTGGCGGCCTACATCCTGTTCAAGCTGGTGCTCGGCTTCGTGATGGGCATCGCCTGGATCCTGGTTGCCGTGGTCGCGGTGATCGCGGTCGTCTGGGCGCTGCGCGTCCTCTGACTTGGAATTCGTCGTCGTCGCGCTGGTGTTCGGTCTCGCCACCGGCGTGATCGGGCGCCTCAGGGGCAACTCGTTCGTCATCTGGTTCCTGATCGGCACGGCGCTGCCCGGGATCGGCATCTTCGCCGCGCTCGTGATGCGCGACCAGCGCCGCGAGCCGAGGCGCGTCTGCCCGCGCTGCGGCAACGTCGTGGCGGTGTCGGATCAGGTGTGCATGCGCTGCGGCGAGGACTTGGATTTTCCAGGAGAAACCGGCGACCAGCCAGACGCCACGGGGGCTCCGGGGGCGCGAGCCCCCGGCTGAAATCCGGCGAAAGCCGCTTGTTAGACTGCCCTGTTCCCTGGCCGGCCGGCCAGAGCCCGTCCCTCGACGCAGAAGGAGCGCACGCGTCATGCGAGCCGTCGACGCCATCATGGAATGCCTCAAGGCCGAGGGCGTCGAGCACGTATTCGGGATCCCGGGCGGCGCCAACCTCCCCACCTACGACGCGCTCTACGACGCCGGCCTGCGCCACGTCCAGTGCCGCCATGAGCAGGGGGCCGGCCACGCGGCCGAGGGCTACGCGAAGGCGTCCGGACGGGTGGGCGTGGCGCTCGCCACGAGCGGGCCGGGCGCGACCAACCTCGTGACGGCCATCGCCGACGCGGTGATGGACAGCGTGCCCACGGTGTTCCTCACCGGGCAGGTGCGCACCGAGCTGATCGGCACCGACGGCTTCCAAGAGGCCGACATCTCCGGCATCACGATGCCGATCGTCAAGCACTCGATCCTGATCCAGGACCCGCGCGACATCCCGAAGGCGATTCACGAGGCCTTCCACATCGCGCGCACCGGCCGTCCCGGCCCGGTGCTGGTCGACGTACCGCAGGACCTCTCGCGCGCCGACATCCCGTACGAGCCGGTCTCGAACGTGCACCTGCCCGGCTACCAGCCCACCACCGATGGCAACGCGAAGCAGATCCGGCTGGCGGCCAAGGCACTGGCCAACGCGCGCCGGCCGGTGATCTACGGCGGCGGCGGGGTGGTGAACGCGGGCGCGGCGAAGGAGTTCAGGGAGCTCTGCGTGTCCGACCCGTTCCCGGTCACCTGCACGCTGATGGGCCTGGGCGCGTTCCCGGCCGACCACGAGCAGTGGCTAGGCATGCTGGGAATGCACGGCACCCGCGCCGCCAACTACGCGATGGACGAGGCGGATCTGATCGTGGCGATCGGCGCGCGCTTCGACGACCGGGTGACCGGCAAGCTGTCCGAGTTCGCCCCGCGGGCGAAGTTCATCCACGTGGACATCGATCCCGCCGAGATCTCGAAGAACGTGCCGGCGCACATCCCGATCGTGGGCGACGCGAAGAACATCCTCCCGAAGCTCACCGCCGAGTACCGCGCGATCGACAGCGACGGGGCGCGCCTCGAGGGCTGGGTCGAGCGCATCAGGGGCTGGCGGGAGAAGCACCCGCTGGGCTACGAGGACTCGACGAACTCCGAGATCAAGCCGCAGTACATGGTGCAGGCGCTGTTCGAGGCCACCGCCGGCCAGGCGATCGTGACCTCGGACGTGGGCCAGCACCAGATGTGGGCCGCCCAGTACTACGGCTTCACCGAGCCGCGCCGCTGGATCAACTCCGGCGGGCTCGGCACGATGGGCTTCGGCCTGCCCTCGGCGCTCGGCGCGAAGGTGGCCTGCCCCGACCTGGACGTGGTCTGCCTCGCCGGCGACGGCTCGCTGATCATGACCGTCCAGGAGCTCGCCACCTGCGTGGACGAGCAGATCCCGGTCAAGGTCTTCCTGATGAACAACGGCTACCTCGGCATGGTGCGCCAGTGGCAGGAGCTGTTCTGGGATCGGCGCTACTCGTCGGTGAAGATGGGCGGGAGCCCGGATTGGGTCAAGCTGGCCGAGGCGTTCGGCGCCAAGGGCATGCGCGTGACCGAGAAGGGCGAGCTCGTGGGCGCCTTCAAGGACGCGCTCGCCGAGGACGGCCCGGTGCTGGTGGACGTGCGGGTCACGCCCGAGGAGAACTGCTACCCGATGATCCCCGCCGGCCAGGCCGCGCGGGACATGGTGGGCTGAGCGATGGGCGAGCCAGGCACCAAGGAGGTCCTGAACCTCGCCGATCTGGAGGCGAGCGGCGGCATCCGGACCGGTCGCAAGCACGTGCTCTCGATCCTCGTGGAGAACAAGCCAGGGGTGCTCGCGCGCATCGCGGGCCTGTTCGCCCGGCGCGGCTTCAACATCGACTCGCTCGCCGTGGGTCCGACCGACGACGAGTCGATGTCGCGGATCACGCTGACGGTCGACGGCGCCGCGCACCCGATCGACCAGGTGACCAAGCAGCTCCACAAGCTCGTGCACGTGATCAAGATCCGCGACCTCGATCCGCCCGAGACCGTGGCGCGGGAGCTCGCGCTGTTCAAGATCTCCTGCCACGAGGGCGACTCGCGCGCCCAGGTGATGCAGTTCACCGACATCTTCCGCGGCAAGACCGTGGACGTGTCGAAGCGCAGCGTGACCGTGGAGGTCACCGGGGGCGACGACAAGATCCAGGCGTTCGAGGAGATGGTCCGGCCGTTCGGCCTGATCGAGATGGTCAGGACCGGCGAGGTGGCCGTGGCGCGAGGGCGCGGCGCGACGTAGGTCTGGGGCTCGCGGTGCCATCCTTGGGCCCGTGAGCCTCGTCACCGGCAGCGGACACTCGCCCTTCGGGCTCGACGAGCCCACCCGCGAGCGCCTGCACGGGCGCCTCGAGCAGGGAATCCGCCGGGCGCGGCGCGACGGGCGTCCCGTTCCGGTGGCGGTCACGGTCCCAATAGCGGCGGAGCTCGACCTCTCGGCCGCCGTGCTCGGCGCGCGACGGGCCGACGACCGCTTCGCCTGCCTCGAACAGCCCGATCGCGACCGCTTCGCGCTCGCCGGGCTCGGCCAGGCGGCGCTGCTGGAGGCGTCCGGCCCCGGCCGCTTCCGCGAGACGGCTGCTCGCGCCCGCGAGCTGGGCCGCCGCGCGCTGGCCGACGATCCCGCCGCGGACCCGGACGGACCGCCCGCGACCGGCCCCGTGTTCCTGGGTGGGTTCGCGTTCGCCCACGATGGCGGCGAGGCGCCGGAGTGGGCCTCGCTCGCCCCGGCGTCGCTCGTGCTGCCCGAGGTGGCGCTCGTGCGCCGCGGCGAGCGCGCGCGCATGACCCTCACCGCCCTCGTCGGGCCCGACGACGACGCGGGCGCCACGGCCGGCCGGCTGCTCGGCCGCCTGGCCGAGCTGGCGCCGCGCTCGATGCCGCTGGTCGACCCCGACCCGGTGCAGCGCACGCTCGTGGCCAGCGCGGCGCCGCCGTCGCACTACGAGGGCGCGGTGGCCCGCGCCGTCGAGCTGATCACGGCGGGCGCGCTCGAGAAGGTGGTGCTGGCGCGAGAGGTGCGCGCCCACGCGGGCTCGCGGCACGACGCCGCCGCGGTGCTCGGCGCCCTGCGCGAGGTGTTCCCGGGCTGCTACTGCTGGTGCGTGGGCACCCCGCAGCTCGCGTTCGTGGGGGCGAGTCCCGAGCTGCTCGTGCGCCGCGACGGTCAGCGCGCCCAGACGGTGGCGCTGGCCGGGACCACAGGCCGCAGCGCCGATCCGGCGGTGGACGACCACCTCGGCGAGGCGCTGCTGCGAAGCGCCAAGGACCGCGAGGAGCAGTCGATCGTGGCGCGCCGGATCGAGCGCACGCTCGACCCGGTCAGCCTGTGGGTGGCCACCGGTGAGGAGCCGGTGCTCGTGAAGGTGCACAACGTTCAGCACCTGGCCACGCCGATCCGTGCCCAGCTCGCCGACCCAGTGCCGGCCGTCGAGCTCGCCGGGCTGCTGCTGCCGACCCCGGCGGTGGGCGGCGAGCCGCGCGACGCAGCGCTGCCCCTGATACCGGTGCTCGAGGGCCTCGACCGCGGCTGGTACGCGGGCGCGGTGGGCTGGACGGACCTCGCGGAGGACGGCGAGTTCTGCGTCGCGCTGCGCTGCGCGCTGCTGCGCGGCCCGGTGGCCCACCTGTACGCGGGCTGCGGGATCGTGCGCGATTCCGTGCCATCGGAGGAGCTCGCGGAGACCGAGGTCAAGCTGCAGGCGCTGCTTCCGCTGCTGGCTTAGTCGCCGAGCTGAGCGCTCACCTGCTCCACCAGCTCGCGGTGGAGCGCGACGTTGCGAGCGCGGTCGCTCCGGAGCACCCGCACCTCGTCGAACGAGTCCGCCACCGAGACGCCGGCCGGGGTGGCCACGTGGCGCTCGTATTGCTCGGGCTCGGCGTGCTCGGCCACCGGCAGGAAGTCGAAGATCCCGCCGCCGCCGTTGTCGATACACACGATCTCGAGCCGCGCGCCGGCCCGGCGCGCCGCGTACAGCCCGCCCAGGTCGTGGAGGAGCGCGAGCTCGCCGGTGAGGAGCCAGGTGGGAAGGCCGGTGGCCAGGGCCGCGCCGAGTGCCGAGGAGGTCACACCGTCGATCCCGTTGGCGCCGCGGTTGGCGAGGAAGCGGATCCGCTTCGGCGACTGCGGGAACCAGGCCTCCACGTCGCGCACCGGCATCGAGGAGCTGATCCATACGACCGCCTCGTCGGGGAGCTCCGGCTCGACCCGCGCGAGCAGCTTCGGCTCGAAGTCGTCGGGGGCGCCCGCGAGCGCGGCCGGCACGAGCTCGTCGGCGGCGCGCCAGGAGGAGAGCCAGGCGGGGTCGGGCTCGCTCGCGCGCATCTCGATCGCGGAGGCCAGCGCGTCGAGGGTCGGGCCGGCGGCCGACGCGAGCATCAGCTCGGCCCGGCGCGTGGGCTCGTGCCAGACGGCGTGCGGGTCGATCACCACCTGGGGCGCGGCAACCACGAAGGCCCGCAGCGGCTTCGAGGTGGGCATGTCCCCGGTCCGCAGGACCAGCTCGGGCCGGTGGCCGCTGCGGAAGCCCTCCGCTCGAAGGATTACGTCGTAGTGAGCCACGACGTGGGAGCGGTCGTGGTCCCCGCAGCGCACCCCGGAAGTGGGCTCGGCCAGCAACGGCCAGCCCGCCTGGGCCGCCAGCCGGGCGGCGGGCTCGGCCACCGGGCCCGCTCCAGGACCGCACACGATCACGCCGCGGGAGGACCCTGCGATCCGCCCGGCGAGGCGGTGCACGTCGTCCGCGTGCGGCGCGCTCGCGTGCTCGCGCAGCTCAGTCCAGGGCCCCCCGCCCGGCCGGCCCGCCCAGTCGGCCGCGGTCAGCTCCTCCGGCACGGGCGCGAGCGGCTCGCGCAGCGCGACGTTCAGGTGCACGGGCCCGGGCCGGCCGCCGAGCGCGGTCCAGTAGGCGCGACACGCGAGCGCGCGATGGTGCACGGCGGTCTCACGGCCCGGGTCGTGCGTGCCCACCTCCACGAACCACTTGGCGGCACTGCCGTAGAGCCCCAGCTGGTCGATCGCCTGGCCGGCGCCCACCTCGCGCAGCTCAGGGGGGCGGTCGGCGGTCAGGACGACGAGCGGTACGCGCGCCTCCCAAGCCTCGACCACCGCGGGGTGCAGGTTGGCGGCCGCGGTGCCCGACGTGCAGGTCACGGCGACCGGCCGGCCGCTCGCCTTGGCCATCCCGAGCGCGACGAAGCCGGCCGAGCGCTCGTCGATCACCGACACCGCCTCGACTTCGGGCTGCGCCGCCAGCGTGAGCGCCAGCGGCGCGTTCCTCGAGCCGGGCGAGGTCACGGCGTGGCGCATGCCGCAGCGCGCCAGCTCGTCCACGAAGGCCTGAATCGGCGCGTAGGTGCGGTTGATCGGGATCATGCAGGAGCGATGGTGCTCTTCATCCCGGGCTTCATGCAGCGTGGCGACGCCTGGCGGCCGGTGGCAGAGCTCCTGCCGACACGCTATCCGAGCGTTCTCCTCGACCACCGCGAGCACAGCTTCGAGGGCCGGCTCGGGGAGATCGCCGAGCAGGGCGAGGGGCGCGTGCTGGTGGGCTACTCGCTCGGCGGGCGGCTCGCGCTGCGAGCCGCGCTGCGCCACCCGGAGCGCTATCCCGGGCTCGTCACGGTCGGCGCCACGGCGGGGATCGACCACCCCGGGCTGCGCTCGGCCCGCGCGGAGGCCGACGAGCGCCTGGCCGCCTGGATGGAGGCGGCGCCGATCGCCGACGTGGTGGGGGTCTGGGAGCGCCAGCCGCTGTTCGCGGACCAGACGGAAACGCTGATCGAAGAGCAGCGCGCGGGCCGCCTCGCGCACGATCCCAAGGGCCTCGCGATGATGCTGAGGACAGCCGGGCAGGGTGTGCTCGAGCCGGTCTGGCACGAGCTGCTCACTTTCGAGCTGCCGCTGCTGGCGATCGCGGGGGCCCGCGACCAGGGCTACACGGCGGCGGCCAAGCGGATGGCGGAGACGGCACCGCACGGCCAGGCCGCGATCGTGGAGGAAGCGGGCCACGCCCCGCAGCTTCAGCGGCCCGACGAGCTGGCGCGCCTGATCGAGGCGTTCGTGGCGGGCATCGGTCCGACTCGCCAACCGAACGCCGCGCCCCCTTCGTAGGGACCTGAGAAGGCGTTCTCGGACTGGGAGGTCGATAGATGCATCGCAAGCTTTCAGTGGTTGTCGTAGCCGCGCTCGCCGCGCTGCTGGTGGCGGCGCCGGCCGCGAGCGCCGCCCCATCGAAGGCGCGCGCCTCGTTCGGCTGGTACTACGGGGTCACGACGCTCGACGTCGACCCGGGCACGCTCTCGGCCCTCGGGAGCCTCGGCGTGTCCCCCGGCGCGGTTGCGCCAGCCACGCTCGAGGGCGCTCGCTACTCGTTCCCGATCACGAACTCGCTCGGCAGCACGCTGCGGTCCGGGGTCGTGCTCCACAAGGGCGGGATCTCGCTGACCGCCGGGGCGACGACGGTCAACCTGACCGACTTCGACATCAACCTCATGCGGCGCCAGCTGTTCGGCCGGGTCAACGGGAGCGCTGACAAGCTCCCGCTCCTGAACCTCGACTACACCGGCATCGGTATCCGCTTCGGCGGCGGCAGCCTCAACATCGGGCCGGTCACGGCCACGCTGACCGACACGGCCGCGGGTGCGCTGAACGCGGCGTTCGGCACCACCGTGCTGTCGAGCTCGACGGTGCTCGGCAAGGCCACCATCCGGTACCGGGTCTTCCCCTTCTAGGGGCTGGAGCCTCAGGCCAGGCGCTCGGCGGTAACCGCGTCGAGCGCCTGGTCCTCCACTCGCACGCCGAGGCCCGGGCCGCCGGGCACCCGCAGGGTTCCGCGCCGGGCCCCCGGCAGCGAGCGCGCGATGTCGGCGTCGAACAGGTCGAGGGTGGCGAGGCCGCAGGCCATCGACACGCCCTCGGCGGCGGCCAGCTGCAGCGCGGCGGCGATTCCCCAGGGCCCGTCGAGGGTGCTCGACAGGAACGCGCCCAGGCCGTGCGCCTGGGCCTCGCGCAGCATGTCGCGGGCGGGGCGAAAGCCGCCCGAGCCGGCGAGCTTGACGTTCACGACGTCGCAGGCCTCGAGCTCGACGGCGCGCCGCAGCTCGCGCGGCGAGCTCACCGACTCGTCCGCGGCGATCGGCGTGGACACCCGCTGGCGCACCTCGGCCAGCTCCCGCAACGTGCGGCAGGGCTGCTCCACGAACTCGAGGTCGTGCTCCTCGATCGCCCGGATCGCGCGCACGGCCTCGTCGACGGTCCACACCCCGTTGGCGTCCACCCGCAGCGCGGGCCAGGGGCCGACCGCCTCGCGCACGGCCGCCACCCGCTCGGCGTCGCCCGGCAGCCCGACCTTGAGCTTGAAGCAGGCGAAGCCCTCGGCCACCCCCGCCCGGGCGCGCGCCGCCACCTCGGCGGGAGGGCCGCCGGGCAGGGTCATGTTCACGGCCAGGGCGTCCTTCAGCGGATCCGCGAGCGGCCGGTCCTCCTGTCTGGCCTGGAGGTCGAGGCGCGCGATCTCCTCCGCCGCCCGCGCCTGTGGCGGACGGCGCCCACCGCCCCCGGTGAGGGCGGCCACCGCGCGCTCGAGCGGCACGCCGTCGTAGGGCTCGAAGGGGGCGGCCTCGCCGTAGCCGCTCGTCCCGTCCGACGCCTCGAGCCGCAGGAGCAGCAGCTCGCGCGCCGTGACCACGCCGCTCGCGGTCACGAACGGCTGCTTGAGCGGCACGGAGAGGCGGAGGACGGAGCGCTTCACGAGAGCAACAGGCCGCCGGAGAGCAGCAGCGAGAACACCGCCAGCAGGCGGCCGGTCCCGGCGAGGGCGCCGTTGAGGGCCGCCCCGTCCGTGTGCGTCGAGACCGTGCGCACGAGCGGCGGCACGAGCGGCAGCGCCGCGAGGGTGAGCAGGAGCCACGGCGACAGCGCCGGCACGAGCAGGGGCGGCACGAGGAAGGAGCCGACCAGCATAGCCGCGTACAGCCTCCGCGCGCGCTCGCGGCCGAGCTTGACCGCGAGGGTGCGCTTGCCGGCGCGCCGGTCGGTGTCCACGTCGCGCACGTTGTTGACCACCAGGATCGCGGACGCCAGAAGCCCCACGGGCACCGCCAGCGCAAGCGCCTCCCAGCGGAGCTCCTCGGTCTGCACGAAGTAGGACCCGGCCACGGCCACGAGCCCGAAGAAGAGGAACACGAACAGCTCGCCGAGCCCCTCGTAGCCGTACGGGCGCGGGCCGCCCGTGTAGAGCACCCCGGCGAGGATCGACGCGGCGCCCACGACGAGCAGCTCCCAGCCCGCCTCGGCGGCGAGGTAGGCCCCCGCCGCCACGGCGATCCCGAACGCGACGTAGGTGCCGGTGAGCACCCGGCGCGGCGGCATCAACCCGCCGGCGGTCACGCGCACGGGGCCGAGCCGGTCGTCGGTGTCGGCGCCCCGCCGCGCGTCCGAGTAGTCGTTCGACAGGTTGGTGCCGATCTGGATGAAGACGCTGCCCACGAGCGCGGCAACGAACGGCAGCGCGCGGAACACGTCCTCCGATCCCGCCAGGGACGTGCCCACGAGCACCGGCGCGATCGCCGCCGGCAGCGTGCGCGGCCGCGCGGCGAGGAGCCAGAGCCTGAGCGTCCCGCGCGGGGCCGCGGACACGCCCGTCACGGCCGTTTCGGGAACTTCCCGAAGTCGGGCCGGCGCTTGTCCTTGTACGCCTCGCGCCCCTCCCGCGCCTCGTCGCTCGCGTAGAAGAGCAGGTTGGCGTCGTGGGCCAGCTGCTGGATGCCGGCGTAGCCGTCCTCGTGAGCGTGGAAGCTCGCCTTCATCAGCCGCAGCGCGAAGGGGGAGAGGCGCAGCATCTCGGAGCACCACGCCACGGTCTCCTCCTCGAGCTCCTCGAGCGGCACAACGCGGTTCACGAGCCCCATCTCGCGGGCCTCCTCCGCGCCGTACTGCCGGCACAGGAACCAGAGCTCCTTGGCCTTCTTCTGGCCCACCTGCGCGGCGAGCAGGCTGGCCCCGAAACCGCCGTCGAAGCTCCCGACCATCGGGCCGGTCTGCCCGAAGCGGGCGTTGTCCGCCGCGATCGTGAGGTCGCACACCACGTGCAGCACGTGCCCGCCGCCGACCGCGTAGCCGGCCACCATCGCCACCACCGGCTTTGGGAGGCGCCGCATCTGCACGTGCAGGTCTGTCACGTGGAAGCGCCCGACCGAGGCGCCGCCCGCCACGTAGCCGGTGTCACCGCGCACGCGCTGGTCGCCGCCGGAGCAGAAGGCGAGCGGGCCCTCGCCGGTGAGCACGATCACGCCGACCGAGCTGTCCTCGCGCGCGCGCTCGAGCGCGTCGGAGATCTCGATGAGCGTCTCGGGGCGGAACGCGTTGCGCAGCTCGGGCCGGTCGATGGTCACCTTCGCGATGCCACCGGAGAGCTCGTAGCGGATGTCGTCGTACTCCCCGCCCGGCTGCCAGTCGGCCGCGGGGCGGATCCGCCGGCGCGCCTGCTCCTCGGCCCAGTGCGCCCTGGCGTCGCTCTCGGTGGTTGCCATACGGGCGCGAACGATAGTGCTCGCCCGGCCCCTCGCCCTACCCTGGGGCGCATGAGCGAATGGCTGGCGCGTGCGGCCCGTGAGCGCCCGCACCACCCGGCGGTGGTGGCGGGCGGCCGCAGCGTGACCTACGCGGAGCTCGACGCGCGAGCCGGCGAGCTGGCCGCGCGCTTCGAGCCGGGCCAGGCCGTGCCGATCGCGCTGCCGCCCGGCATCGCGTTCAGCGAGCTGCTCCACGCGGCCTGGCGCGCCGGCGCGGTGGCGGCGCCCCTCGACCCGGCGGCGCCCGCGCCGCCGCTGGACGCCCTCGGCTCCGACCGGGCGGGACTCGTGATCCACACCTCGGGCACCACCGGCGAGCCGAAGGCGGTGAGACTCACCCTCGAGAACCTGGCGGCGAGCGCGCGCGCGTCGGCCGAGGCGCTCGGCACCGACCCGGACGACCGCTGGCTCTGCCCGCTCCCCCTCCACCACGTGGCGGGCCTGTCGATCCTGGTGCGCTCGGCCGTGAACGCAACCACCGCCGTGCTCCACGAGCGCTTCGACACCTCGCGCGTGAAGGCCGCGCTCGAGACGGGCGAGGTCACGCTCGCCTCGCTCGTGCCGACGATGCTCATCCGGCTGCGCGAGGCGGGACTGCGCGCGGCGCCCGGGCTGCGGACGATCGCGCTCGGCGGGGGGCCGATCCCGCCGAGCCTGCTCGACTGGGCGGCCCGCGCCGGGATCCCAGTCACGCCGGTGTACGGGATGACCGAGACCGCGTCGCAGGTGATCGCCGGCGAGCCCGGCAGGCCCCTGGCGGGCGTCCGGCTCGAGGTCGCGGCCGACGGGGAGCTCCTGATCGCCGGGCCGATGGTCGCTCGCGCCGCGCTCGGCCCCGACGGCTGGCTTCACACGGGCGACCGCGGCCGTCTCGACGCCGCGGGCCTCCTGCACATCGAGGGGCGGATCAAGGAGCTGATCGTGACCGGCGGCGAGAAGGTGGCGCCGGTCGAGGTCGAGCAGGTGCTGCAAGCCCATCCCGAGGTGGCCGACGCCGGCGTGGCGGGCCGCCCCGACCCGGAGTGGGGCGAGGCGGTCGTGGCCTTCGTCGTGCCGCGCGACGGGCTGCGCGATGACGAGCTGCGCAACTGGTGCCGCTCCCGGCTCGCGCCCCACAAGGTGCCGAAGCGCTTCGAGCTCGTGGAGAGCCTGCCGCGCACCGCGAACGGGAAGCTTCAGCGCGAGCGGCTCATCTAGAGTCCCGCGCCCAATGATCTACGACAAGGACGCCGACCTCTCGCGGCTCGACGGCAAGACCGTGGCGATCATCGGCTACGGCTCCCAGGGCCACGCCCACGCGCTCAATCTCACGGACTCGGGCGTGAACGTGGTGGTGGGGCTGCGCCCGGACTCCTCGTCCGTCGACCAGGCGCGGGAGCACGGCCTGCGCGTGGAGCCGATCGCCGACGCCGCCAGTGCCGGCGACGTGGTGATGGTGGTCGTGCCCGATGAGAAGCAGGCCGAGGTCTACGACGCCGAGATCCGTGACGGCATCGCCCCCGGCAACCTGCTCATGTTCGCCCACGGGTTCTCGATCCACTTCGGGCAGATCGACCCGGGCCCCGAGGTGGACGTGGGGATGGTCGCGCCCAAGAGCCCGGGCCACCTGGTACGGCGCCAGTTCGTGGATGGCAACGGCGTGCCCGGCCTGGTGGCGATCCATCAGGACGCCACCGGCCAGGCGCGCGACCTGGTGCTGGCCTACGCTCGCGGCATCGGCTGCACGCGCGCGGGCGTGATCGAGACGAGCTTCAAGGACGAGACCGAGACCGACCTGTTCGGTGAGCAGGCCGTGCTCTGCGGCGGGGTGACCGAGCTCGTACGCGCCGGCTACGAGACGCTCGTGGAGGCCGGCTACGACCCGCGCCTCGCCTACTTCGAGTGCCTGCACGAGCTCAAGCTGATCGTCGACCTGATGTACGAGAAGGGCATCTCGGGCATGCGCTACTCCGTCTCGAACACGGCGGAGTACGGCGACCTGACCCGTGGCACGCGCGTGGTCGGCGAGCCCACCCGCGCGGCGATGAAGGAGATCCTGGGCGAGATCCAGTCGGGCGAGTTCGCGCGCGAGTGGATCGCCGAGAACAAGGCCGGACAGGAGAGCTTTCAGCGCATGCGGGCCGAGGGCAAGGACCACCAGATCGAGCGCGAGGGCAGGGAGCTGCGCTCGATGATGGACTGGATCGACCAGGAGTTCTGATGGAGGGAGGCAGCGGCTACCTGCCACCCGAGCCCTCCGGGCCCGAGCCGGAGCTCGGCGGCAAGCCGCCCCCGCAGCCGCCGCCCGCCCAACCCCAGGCGCCCCAGCAGGGCTGGCAGCAGCCGCAGCCGCCCCCGTACCAGGGGCCGCCGCCGGGTCAGGCCTATCAGCCGCCGCCCGGTTACCAGCAGCCGCCCGGCTACCCGCCCCCCGGCTACGCCGGCTATGGCTACGGCTACCAGCCCGCGCCGCGCGTGCCGGACAACGGCCCGGCCGTCGCGGGCTTCGTGCTCTCGCTCGTGTCGGGCGGGCTGCTGCTGCTCTCGGCCGGTTTCTCGAGCGTCGTCTCGATCGGCTGCGCGATCGCGGGCATGATCTATTCGCGCAAGGGCAAGCGCAAGGTGGCCGCGGGGGAGACGCCCAAGCACGCCGGCATCGCGCAGGCCGGCTGGATCATCGGGATCGTGTCGCTCGTGCTCTCGCTGATGGCCACGGCGGGGTGGATCCTGCTGTTCGTGCTCGCCGTCACCGACGAGGAGTTCCGCGACGACTTCGACCGGGAGTTCGACGACTCCCAGAGCATCCGGGCGGCGCTTCAGATCACCGCCGCCGCAGTGCGGCTTCTCACCTGAGACCGTAGGTATTCTCGCCGGTCAGATGGCGAATCCCTACGTCAAGCAGTACCTGATGACCGCGGGCCCCACCCCGCTGCCGCCAGCCGTCTCCCAGGCGATGGCGGAGCCGATGCTCTACCACCGGGCGCCGGCGTTCGTGGAGGTCTACGAGCGCGTGCTCGGGCGCCTCAGAGAGGTGTTCGGCACCGCCGGCGAGGTGCTCGTGTTCGCGAGCTCGGGCACCGGCGCCATGGAGTCGGCGGTGGCGAACCTCGTGCGCTCCGGCGAGCCGGCGCTCGTGGCGAGCTGCGGCAAGTTCGGCGAGCGCTGGGTCGAGCTGTGCGACGCCTACGGGGCGCGCACGATCCACTGGGAGACGGAGTGGGGGCGGCAGGTCGACCCGGCTGAGCTCGATACGCAACTCGCCGCGAGCGACGGGGTCGAGCTCGTGTTCGCCACGCTGTCCGAGACGTCGACCGGCGTCGTGAACGACGTGCGCGAGCTCGCCGAGGTGGCCCATCGTCACGGCGCGCTGATCGTGGTCGACGCGGTGTCCGGCATGGGCGCGGTGCCCTGCCCGCAGGACGAGTGGGGGCTCGACGTGGTGGTGGCGGGCTCCCAGAAGGCGCTGATGGCGCCGCCGGGGCTCGGCTTCGCGAGCCCGAACGCGGCGGCCCTCGAGCGGGCGGCGGCCAGGCCGGGCGGGCGCTACTACCTCGACTGGGGCCGCACCGCCGGCGGCCAGCGGAGCGATCCGCCGGACAGCCCCTTCACGCCCGCCGTCGGCCTCGTACAGGCGCTCGACGTGGCGCTCGAGATGATCGCCTCCGAGGGCCTCGACCAGGTCTACCGCCGCCACGCGCTCCTCGGGCGGGCCACGCGCGCCGCCGCCAAGGCGCTCGACCTCGAGCTGCTCGGGGGCGAGCGCGAGAACGCGAACGTGGTGACCGCGATCGCGTTGCCCGAGGGCGTCGACGGCGCCCGCGTGCCCAAGCTGATGCGCGACCGCTTCAAGGTCACGATCGCGGGCGGGCAGGGGCGACTCAAGGGCCGCATCGCCCGCATCGCCCACTGCGGCTACTTCGGTCCCTTCGACATCGTCGTCACGGTGGCGGCGCTCGAGATGACCCTGCGCGAGCTGGGCCACGAGCTGGAGCTCGGCGCGGGCGTGGCCGCCGTGCAGCGCGTCCTCGAGGCGGGCGTGCCCGCCGGCTCGCCGGCGTGAGGGTCCTCGTCAAGGAGCGGATCGGCGACTCCGGCGTTCAGCTGCTGCGCGACGCGGGTCTCGAGGTCGAACTCGGCCTCGACTGGCAGGACGACGAGCTCGCGCGCCGCATCGGCGAGTTCGACGGCCTCCTGATCCGCTCCGCAACGCAGCTCACCGCTGAGCTGCTCGCCCGCGCCGAGCGGCTCAAGGCCGTCGGCCGGGCGGGCGTGGGCGTCGACAACGTGGACGTCGAGGCGGCCACCAAGCGCGGGGTGATCGTGGCCAATGCGCCCCAGTCGAACGTGATCACCGCGGCCGAGCACACCTTCGCGATGCTGCTGGCGCTGGCGCGCAAGGTGCCGCAGGCCCACACCTCGCTCACGGGCGGCGCCTGGGAGCGCTCGAGGTTCAGCGGCGTGGAGCTGTACGAGAAGACGCTCGGCGTGCTCGGCTTCGGCCGGATCGGGCAGCTCGTGGCGCAGCGCGCACTCGGCTTCGGGATGCGGGTCGTGGCCTTCGACGCCTACGTCGCCGAGGAGCGCTTCCGCGAGCTGGGCGTCGAGAGGGCGGCGACCTCCGAGGAGGTGTACGGCCAGGCGGACTTCCTCACGATCCACCTCCCCGTGACGGACGAGACCGAGAACTGGCTCGACGCCACGGCGTTCGCGTCGATGAAGGAGGGCGTGCGCGTGATCAACGTGGCGCGCGGCAAGCTCGTGGTCGAGGACGATCTGCGCGCGGCGCTCGAGTCGGGCAGGGTGGCGGGCGCGGCGCTCGACGTGTTCCGCGACGAGCCGGTGACCGAGCACCCCCTCTTCGGGATGCCGAACGTGGTGGTCACGCCGCACCTGGGGGCCTCCACGGCCGAAGCCACCGACCGCGCCGGCTACCAGGCGGCCGAGCAGGTGGTGGCCGCGCTCACGGGAGGGGTCGTCACGAGCGCGGTGAACGTGCCGGCGATCGCGGCCGAGGACCTCGACGCCCTCGGTCCCTTCCTGCCGCTCGCCCGCGACCTCGGCCGGATCGCCAGCGTGCTGGCGGAACGCACCTCGGTCGACGCGGTGGAGGTGGAGTACCTGGGCCGGATCGCCGGCCGCGACACGCGGCTGCTCACCGTGCAGGTGCTGAAGGGGGTGCTGAGCGGCCACATCGAGGAGGAGGTCAACGACGTGAACGCGCCCACGATTGCCGACGAGCGCGGGATCGCCGTGTCGCAGACGAGCAGGGCCCAGGCCCGCGACTTCACGGACCTGCTGCGCGTGAGCGTGGTGAGCGGAGGGGAGCGCACGCGTGTGGTGGGCACGACTCTGGGGCGCACCCACCGGCCGCACCTGCTCGAGGCCTGGGGCTCGCGCTTCAACGTGCAGCTCGAGAGCAACCTGGCGGTGTTCCGCTACGAGGACCGCCCTGGCATGCTCGGCCGGGTCGGAACCGAGCTCGGCAACCAGGGGATCAACATCATCTCGGCCGCAGTGGGGCGCCAGCTCCAGGACGAGGCCGCCGGCGGGGCGGTGATGCTCGTGACCGCCGACAGCCCGGTGCCTCGCGAGGTGGTCGACCGCATCGTGGGCACCGACGGCTTCGCCGCCGGGCGCACCGTGAGCCTCTGAGCGCCTGCCTCCGCTGCTCCAATGTCAAGACGTTGACTGCGTCGATCTCGCCGTCCGGACGCTGACGCTGGCCTCGCCCGCCGGGGCGGGCCGGCCAATCCGCTCCGCCGTGAGGCGCGCCATTCGCTCCGAGGTGAGCTTGAGGAAGCGGAGCTGCTCGCGCCGTCCGATCAGGCGGAAGCCGAGCCTCAGTAGCGGGTTGCCGCGCCCGGCCCTCCTAGAGAACGAGCTGATGCGGAAGACCACCTCTCCGCTGTCGAGGAACTTCCACACTTGCCAGTCCATCTGACCCATCTCCACGTGCCCCTCGAGCGTGCGGTAGTTCCAGCCGAACACGCGGCCGCGGCGTCCATCGAGCTCACGCTCCTCGTCGTAGACGTCCCCGACCCGCACGCCCACGCGGATCTTCAGGCCGTGGTAGTGGAGGATGAGCAGCATGGTCCGCTCCTCGAGCGGCTCATCGCGGTCGAAGACACCCTCGACCACCGACGGCTCGGCGAAGTCGTAGTCGCGCGCGATCGTTCGGGCGGTCTCCCAACTGCCCCCAGGCTCCGGGTCGCCGGGGGACTCGGAGGGCAGGGCCTTGCGCACGTCGTCGGCGTTCCACCCGTTCTCGGGCGTGTACTCCGCGATTCGCGAGAGGTCGATGTTGACCTCCCGCGCCCGCACCTCGTCGAGCTCGCCCATCGGGGACGCGGGCACTCTTTCCACCCGGCGGGTGTCGATTCGCAGGCCGCCCTCCCGCTTCCCGCCCGACAGGCGGATCACGCGCTCGAGGAACGACGTCCACATGTGGAGCTGGATCTCTTTCGACATGCGGAGACGGTCGTACAGCAGGTTCGAGAGACGGTCGCCGCTACGCGCCCAGGACTCGATCTCGAATTCGACCCGATCCCCCTCGCCGCCCGCGCGAAAGGCGATCTGGCCCGCCTCGAGGTGGCCCTCGAGTGTCATCAGCCGGAACGAGCGCGGCCCGACGTCCACCACGCGCACGGGCCCATCCCAGGGTCCCGGCATACGGACCACGAATTCGTCGCCCGGGCGCATCGCCTCGGCGCTGCCCGCCGTCTTCTTGAAGGTGGCGAACTCGCTCGGCGCGGCGCTGTCCGGATCGCGCTGCAGGCGGGCCATCAGCTCTTCAGGCCCGAGCTCGGCGTCGCGGATCACGGCAACGTACCGGCGGTGGAAGAGCGGTCCGGCCCCGTCGCCCACGCGCTGCACCTGCTCGTCGACGAGGCCGCGCGGCAACGGCGGAGGACCGTCGTCGGGCCAGCAGCCGGCCTCGTCGGACCGGTGGATCGGCGTGGTTCGCCACAGGTAGCGCCACGACGTGAGCGCTACCCCGATTGGCCAGCGCGCGGCGGTCGCCGCGGAGCGCGCCAGCGGCATCCGCCCGGCGCGCATGCGGGGCAGGGTCCTCGGTTCGGCCATGGGGGCCGCGTACCCGCGCTCGCGCCGGTGCATGCGCGTGCGGCTCACGGGGTAGCAGCCAATGCATGTTCACCAAGGCCCTCAGCCGCACGGGGATGCGCGGCTGGCACCTGCACATCGGCTCGCTCGCAGCGATCTACCTGTGCATCGGTCTGTGGATCCGCGCCAAGACGGTCGACCAGGCGGAGCGCGGAAACGCCGAGCGGCGTGCCCTCTTCGTCGGGCTCTGGCCGCCGATGTTCTGGCTGATCGGCGACGCCCTCCAGCGCGAGGAACGCTCGACGGCAAGTCGCCTACGTCTGGGTCGCGCGCGGTAGAGCGGTCCAGCGGGCGACTCGCCGTGGTGCGGTTGGGGCGCGGGAAGTGCGTGACGATTGCCCCGAACTTTGTAGGCCGGCCCTTTAGGGTAGGTGAGCAGTAGGCAGGAGCCTTTTATTCGCAGCGCCGCGCTCTGCCTCCTACGTCCTATGAGGCAGCCGATTTCTGTCCCCAGGTTCGGTCGGCCCTCTTCCGAAGTCCAGCCTGAGAGAGTGATTTTGTGACTAAGAAGCAAGAGCAGAAGATCGTGCAGTACTTGAACGAGGCCCATGGTGCCGAGCAGGCGCTCGTGCGCCAGTTGCAGGCCCAGATCGCGATGACCCCCAGGGGTCAGTACCGCGACGGGCTGGAGACCCACCTCAAGGAGACCCGGCGGCACGCCGAGCGTCTCGAGCGCCGGTTGTCCGAGCTGGGGCAGGGCAACAACCCGCTTCAGGCCGGACTCGGCGCCCTGGAGAGCCTTGTGGGGCAGGCTTTGGCGTTGACCAAGACCCCGCTCGATCTGGTTCGCGGAAGCGGTGGCGAGGAGAAGGTCCTGAAGAACGCCAAGGACTCGTGCGCGGCCGAGGCGCTTGAGATCGCCACCTACACGGCGCTGGCCCGACTCGCCCGCGACGCCGGAGACGCCAAGACCGAGCGTCTGGCCAAGTCCGTTCTCCGGGACGAGCAGCGGATGCTCGACCGGCTTCTGAAGGAGATCCCGCGCCTGACCGACGCCGTGGCACACGCGGAGTTCGACGGGGACGGCTCCTACGACGTCAGCGAGACGGGTGCCGCCGACACGCTGCGCGAGGTGGGCGACACGGCCAAGCGCACCGCCCGCCAGGCCCGCAAGGTGCCCGGAGTGGCGCGCTCCGAGGGCACGGTCAAGGGCGCCCTGGCGTCCGAGTCCGACCTGGCGATCGCCAACTATGACTCGCTCAGCGCCGACGAGATCCAGGACAAGCTGTCCGAGCTCTCCCAGATCGACCTGGCCAAGGTCAACGCCTACGAGCGCAAGAACCAGAACCGCACCACCATCACCAGCCGAATCGACTCCCTGCAGGCCGACGAGCCCTGGCCCGGCTACGACGAGCTAGGGGTGGAGGAAGTCCAGGCTGTGCTCTCCGAGGGCGACGACAATCGGGTCGAGGCCGTCCGTCGCTACGAGAGCAAGCACAAGAACCGAGCCGGCGTGCTCCAGGCCACCGAGCGCGAGCTCAGCAACGCCTAAGCACCGTGTCGAACCGAGGGAGGGGGCGCTCGCCGGCCCCCTCCTTCGCTAAGGCGAACTCGCCCCGTGCGAGTTCGCCCAGGCCAGACAGCCTCGGGGCTGGCGAACCCGAACTCGTTCGCCCCCCTGCGCGACCGCAAGCTGTCAGATAGTCAGACCACGCGGACGGTCTGCTCGCCCACCGCCACCACGTCGCCGCGGTGCAGCTGCCGGCCTCGCCGCGTCTCGGGGTCGCCGTTGACGGTGACCTCGCTCGCGAGCAAGAGCTCCCTGGCATCGGCCCCCGAATCGGCCAGGGCCGAGAGCTTGAGCAACTGGCCGAGGCGAATCATGTCGGCCTCGATCTCGATGTCCTGCATCTCTGCACTCGTGCCAAGGCTGGCCGCGCGATTCCGACTCAGGCGGTGCTCAGCGGTCGTCTCCCGTCAGCATGTCGCTGGGGCGGTCCGGATCGTGAGCCGCCGCCCGCTTCCTCGCGTCCTTCTTGGCCTTCTTCTCCAGCCGACGCTCCAGGAGCCTGCGTTCACGGTTGAGCTTTGCCATGGTGGTCTTTCGCTTGCCGGTTGAGGCCATGCATGTCCTCCCAATCTGTCGAGTTCGACCGCGTTGATGCACCGACGAGAGGATGGAAGGCCCGCGCACGAGCCCTCCGTCACTCATCGAAGTCCGTGGCCTTAGATCACCTGGACGTTCGCGGCCGCAGGGCCCTTGGGGCCCTGCTCAGCGTTGAAGCTCACCTTCGCGCCCTCGGCCAGCGACTTGAAGCCGCTGCCCTGAATCGCATTGTGGTGGACGAACAGATCCTTGCCAGGGTCATCCGGTGTGATGAATCCGAAGCCCTTGTCGTCGCTGAACCACTTCACGGTTCCTGTCGCCATCATTGTCTCCCTCCGGGATATGTGCACTGCGAAACGCGGAGGGTGCTCGAGGCCACAACTGCGGAAACGCGGAGCACTGCTGTCGTCGAACGGACGCCCGACTCGTAGCCGAGGGTAGCGGCTCCGTGCCGCGGGCAGTCTGCCGGCCGGGGGAGCGCAGGGACGGCCGGGGGCGGCGACAAGAGCCTCTAGAAGCCGCCGCAGGCGCGCGGGGTCGTGACCCGCGGGTCCGCGGTGGGGTCGGGGCGCTCAGCCTGACGCCCGAGCGAGCGCCGCCCGCAGGTCCTCGACCAGGTCGTCCGCCGCCTCGACGCCGCACGAGAGGCGAACGAGGTCCGCCGGCACGGCCGCGGCCGAGTCCTCGACCGACTGGTGCGTCATTGCCTGCGGCACCTCGATCAGCGACTCCACGCCGCCGAGCGACTCGGCTAGCGAGAACACCCTGGTTGCGGCGGCGATCAGGGTGGCGGCCGGGTGGCGGAACGAGACCATGCCGCCGAAGCCCGGCCAGCGCACGTCCGTCACGCCCTCGGCGCCCTGTAGCAGCTCGCTCACGGCGCGCCCGTTCTCCGTGTGGGCGGCCACGCGCAGATGCAGCGTGCGCAGGCCGCGGTGCACGAGAAAGCAGTCGAGCGGGCCGGGCACGGCGCCGATCGAGAACTGCACGAAGTGGAGCTGCTCGTGGAGGTCCTCATCGGCCACCACGAGCGCGCCGCCGATCACGTCGGAGTGGCCGCCGAGGTACTTGGTGGTGGAGTGCATCACGGCGTCCGCGCCGAGCTCGAGCGGCCGCTGGACGACCGGCGTCGCGAACGTGTTGTCCACCGCCACCAGCGCGTCGCCGCTGCGCTCGATGACCGCCTCGATGTCCACCTCGTGCAGCGTCGGGTTGGTCGGCGTCTCGACCCAGACGAGCTTCGTCTCCGGCCGATGCGCCCGCTCGAGCGCGTCGAGATCGGTCTGGTCGACCATGTCGTACTGGAGCCCGAAGCGGCTAAGGATCTTGTCGACCAGCCGGTAGGTCCCGCCGTAGAGGTCGCTCGGCAGGATCACGTGGTCGCCGGCGCCGCAGACGGCGGTGATCAGAGCGTGGGTTGCCGCCATCCCGCTCGCGAACGCCAGGCCGTGGCCGCCCTCGAGCTCGCCGAGGGCGCGTTCGAGCGCCGCGCGGGTGGGGTTCGCCGAGCGCGAGTAGTCGAAGTGGCCCACGAACTCGCCCGGCGCCGGTTGTACGTAGGTGGAGGTCAGGTGGACCGGCGGGATCACCGAGCCGTACGTGGGGTCGGGATCGAGCCCGGCGTGCACGGCGCGGGTCGCGAAGCGGGCGCCGTCGGGGAGTTTGGTCATCGCGCGAGCACGCGGTGCGTGCGAGCCTTCGTTCTCACCTGGCCAGGGACTCGAGCAGGTCGGCCCGGGTCAGGATGCCCGCGGCGCGCCCGTCCATGTTCACGAGCAGGGCCTCGCGGCGGTCGGTGATGAGCTCCACGGCCTGCCGCACGCTGTCGCCGGCCGACACCGCGGGGAAGGGCGGCTCCATCACCTCGATGATCTCGGCGCCCAGCAGCGCGGCGTCGTTCATCGCGTGGCGCAGCAGGCCGCGCTCGCTCACCGAGCCGACCACCGTGTGCGGGTCGTGCCCGGACACCACGGGCAGCTGCGACACCCGGTGCTCGTGCAGGAGCGCCACGGCGTCGCGCACCTTTGCGTGCGTCTCGACGGTGAGCAGCGGCGCGATGTCGCCCTCGTCGTGCTTGTGGCGCAGCACGTCGCCCACCGTCTGCTCCTCCTCGCGCTCGAGGAAGCCGTACTGGCGCATCCAGGCGTCGTTGAAGACCTTCGACAGGTAGGAGCGCCCGCCGTCCGGCAGGATCACCGCCACCATCGCCTCGGGGTCGTCGATCTCGCACGCCACCTCGTAGGCGGCGCACAGTGCGAGCCCGCAAGAGCCGCCGGCGAGGATGCCCTCGGTCTGGGCCAGCCGGCGCGTCCAGAGGAACGAGTCGCGGTCGGACACGGTCACGTAGCGGTCCACGACCGACGGGTCGTACGTCTCGGGCCAGAAGTCCTCGCCCACGCCCTCCACGAGATAGGGCTTGACCTCCTCGTTGGAGTAGATCGAGCCCACCGGGTCGGCGCCGATCACCTGGACATCCGGCTTCTGCTCACGCAGGTAGCGCCCAACCCCGGTGATCGTCCCGCCGGTGCCGACGCCCGCCACGAAGTGCGTGAGCCGGCCGCCCGACTGGCGCCACAGCTCGGGGCCGGTCGTGCGGTAGTGCGCCTCGGGGTTGGCCTGGTTGCGGTACTGGTTGGGCTGGAAGGCGCCCGGGATCTCCTCGGTCAGCCGGTCGGCCACGCGGTAGTAGGACTCGGGCGAGTCGGGCGACACGTCGGTAGGCGCGACCACGACCTCGGCGCCGTAGGCGCGCAGCAGGTCGATCTTCTCCTTCGACATCTTGTCGGGCATCACCGCGATCACCCGGTAGCCCTTGAGGCTGGCGGCAATCGCGAGCCCGGTGCCGGTGTTGCCGCTCGTGGGCTCGACGATCGTGCCGCCGCGCTTGAGCTTGCCGTCGCGCTCGGCGGCCTCGATCAGGGCGATCGCCGCGCGGTCCTTGATCGAGCCGCCGGGGTTGAGCGCCTCGATCTTCGCCACCAGCTGGGGCTTGAGCCGCGCGCCCAGCCGCGAGAGGCGGATCAGCGGGGTGTTGCCGACGGCGTCGAGGATCGAATCCTTGATGTCGACACCTTGGACCAGGGAATCGCCTGGTGCCGTCTTCATCGTGAAGGTGACGATATACGCTCCACGCCCGATGAAGGCGCTCGTCATCACCGAGCACGGTCCGCCCGACGTGATGCGGGTGCAGGAGCGCCCCGACCCGGAGCCGGGTGCGGGCGAGGTGCGCGTGCGAGTACGGGCGGCGGGTGTGAACTTCGCCGACCTGCTCGCCCGGGTCGGCCTCTATCCCGACGCACCCAAGCCTCCGTGCGTGGTGGGCTACGAGATCGCCGGCGACGTGGACGCGCTGGGCCAGGGGGTGGAGGAGCTTGCGATCGGGCAGCGCGTGATGGGTGCCTGCCGCTTCGGCGGATACGCGCAGCTGGCAGTGGCGGGCGCCGTCTCGCTGATGCCGATGCCGGACGGCTGGAGCTACGCCGAGGGGGCCGCGCTGCCGGTGGCCTATGGCACGGCCTACGGGGGGCTGGTCCGCTTCGGAGGGCTGCACGCGGGCGAGCGTGTGCTTATCCAGGCGGCGGCGGGCGGCGTTGGCATCGCGGCCACCCACATCGCCAAGCTGTGCGGCGCCGAGGTGTACGGAACCGCCTCGCCGTCCAAGCACGACGCCATCCGCGGCTTCGGCGTGGACCACCCGATCGACTACCGCACGCACGACGTGGTCGACGAGGTGCGCCGGGTGGCCGGCGAGAAGCACCCGCTCGACCTCGTGTTCGACGCGATCGGCGGGCGGAGCTTCCGCCAGTCGTTCTCGCTCCTGCGCCCGGGCGGGCGGCTCGTGTGCTTCGGCGCCTCCGAGGTGCAGGCGGGCGAGCGGCGCAGCCCGCTCCGCGCGGTCCGCGTGCTGGCCCAGATGCCGCACTACAACCCGCTCAAGCTGATGCGCGAGTCCAAGTCCGTGATCGGGCTGAACATGCTCCGGCTCTGGGACGAGAAGGGGGAGCTCCGCGAGTACATCGAGCCACTTCGGGCGTGGGTCGACGAGGACGCGATCCGCCCGGTGGTGGCCCGCGAATTCCGGCTCGACGACGGCGCCGAGGCCCACCGCTTCGTGCACGAGCGAAAGAACGTCGGCAAGGTCGTGCTCACCCTCTAGCGGTGCGGCGCTTCCGCGACACGGCGACGATCGAGATCCCGCTGCCCGCGAGCCGGGCACTGCCGCTGTTCACCGCCCGCGGCGAGCGCGCCTGGGTGCCGGGCTGGAAGCCGCGGTTTCCGGCCGGCGAGCCCGACGACGAGGACGAGGGAACCGTCTGGGTCACGGAGGCGCACGGCCGGACCACCTACTGGGTCGTGGCCACGCGGGACGCGCGCGGCGTCGCCTACGCGCGCGTGACACCGGAGCTGTTCGCCGGCATCGTCGAGGTGCGGCAGCGCCGGGCGGACGCACGCTCGACCCAGCTCGAGATCACCTACGACCTCACGGCTCTCACCGATGCGGGCGCCGCCGAGCTCGACAGCTTTGCCGCCGGCTACCACGAGGAGATCCGCGGCTGGCGGGCGGCGATCGAGGCCACGATCGCCTGAGCACGTCCGGGCGGCGGCTCCGGTGTCGTGTATCGTCCACCTCCTCGTGTCGCGCCCGGCCGCCCTTCGCCTTCTCCTGCTTCTCCCCCTTCGGGGGGAATAACGCGTGGCGGCCGCCAGCCGCAAGCTCAAGGAGAACGCAGTAGGGCCGAGGAAGGGGAACGACGACATGGACCGCAGCGAGAAGGACCGCGTACGAATATTCGACACCACCCTGCGCGACGGTGAGCAGTCGCCGGGGATCTCGCTGAACAAGAACGAGAAGCTCGAGATCGCACATCAGCTCGCGCGGCTCGGCGTCGACGTGATCGAGGCGGGCTTCCCGATCTCCTCGCCTGGGGACTTCGAGGCCGTGCAGGCGATCGCGCGCGAGGTGCACGGGCCGGTGATCTGCGGGCTCGCGCGCGCGAACGCGCAGGACGTGGACGCCGCCTGGAACGCGGTCAAGGACTCCGAGCGCCCGCGCGTGCACACCTTCATCTCCACGAGCGACATCCACATCGAGCACCAGCTGCAGTCCTCGCGCGCCGACGTGAAGGGGCAGGCGCGCGCCGCCGTGGCCCAGGCGCGCGGCTACTGCGAGGACGTGGAGTTCTCGCCGATGGATGCCACCCGCTCCGACCTCGAGTTCACCGCCGAGGTGCTCCAGATCGCCCTGGAGGAGGGCGCCACCACCATCAACGTGCCGGACACGGTGGGCTACTCCACGCCGGACGAGCACGCGGCCATGTGGCGCACGCTGTACGAGATGGTGCCCGGACTCGCCGAGGTCACCACCTCCGTGCACTGCCACGACGACCTGGGGCTCGCCGTGGCCAACTCGTTCGCGGGCCTGCGCACGGGCTGCCGCCAGGTGGAATGCGCGATCAACGGCATCGGCGAGCGGGCCGGCAACGCCTCGCTCGAGGAGATCGTGATGCTGCTGCGCGTACGCGCCGCGGCCCACGGCCTGTGGACGGGCGTGGAAACGCGCGAGATCGCCCGCACCAGCCGGATGGTGTCTCGGATCACCGGCTATCAGGTGCAGCCGAACAAGGCGATCGTGGGGCGCAACGCGTTCGCGCACGAATCCGGCATCCACCAGGACGGCGTGCTCAAGGAGCGCAGCACCTACGAGATCATGGACGCCACCACGATCGGTCTCGAGCAGAACTCCCTCGTGCTCGGCAAGCACTCGGGTCGCCACGCGCTGCGCAACGCGCTCGAGGAGCTCGGCTTCCAGGTCGACGGCGCGGCGCTCAACGCGGCCTTCAAGCGCTTCAAGGAGCTGGCGGACAAGAAGAAGAAGGTCACCGCGCTCGATCTCGAGGCGATCGTGTCCGACGAGATGAAGCAGGCCCCGGCGGCCTTTGAGATCGTGTCGTTCGACATCGAGGCGTCCTCCACGCGCTCACCGCTCGCTCACGTGAGCGTCCGTATGCCGGACGGCGAGATCGGCTCGGGAAGCTTCACCGGCGACGGCCCGGTGGACGCCTTCTTTAGCGCGCTCAACGCCGCGGTCGGCCGGGAGGCCCGCCTTCGCGAGTACCACGTGTCGGCGGTCACCGGCGGCCGGGACGCCCTCGGCGAGGTCAGGGTGCTGCTCGAGCTGAAGGGGCGGCTCGCATCGGGCGTCGGCGTGTCCACGGACATCCTCGAGGCGTCGGGCAAGGCGTACCTGCGCGCGCTCTCGAACGCGATGGCAGACGACGTGGCCGCCGAGGCCGAGCGCGTGCTCGAGCGCGAGACGAAGAAGACGCCGACGCCCTAGGGGTGACCGGCTCCTTCACTTGGCGCGACGGGGAGCGGCTGATCCGGTTCGGCCGCGGGGCGGCGGCCGAGGCTCCCGGACTGCTCGCCGAGAACGGCTTCGCGCGCTACGTGCTGCTCACCACGAAGCGCGCCGAGGATGCGCTCCCGGCGCTGCGCGACGACGCGCACCAGGTGGTGCGCGTGGGGCCGGGCGTCGTGGACGAGCTGTCGGTCGAGTTGCTGCCGGCGGCGGGGGACCGGCCGCTCGTGGCGCTCGGGGGCGGGCGCGTGATCGACACCGCCAAGGCGATCGCAGGCGTGCGGGGCGGTCCCTGCGCCGCCCTGCCGACCACGCTCTCGGGGGCCGAGCTCACCCCGTTTCACCGAACGCCGAAGGGGGTCGCCGGCGCGCGCCTCGTGCGCCCGTCGCTGGTCGTGGCCGACCCGGAGCTGATGGCGTCACAGCCGCCGCCGGCCCTGGCGGCGAGCGCCCTGAACGCGCTCGCCCACGCGATGGAGGCGCTCTACACGCCGCTGGCCAACCCGATCGCCGAGCTCGCGGCGCTGCGCGGGGCCGAGCTGCTGGCGGCCGGCGTGCGCGCCCAGCCGCCGGGCCGCGACGAGGTGGCGCTCGGCGCGCTGCTCGCCGGCTCCGCCTCGGCCAGCGCCGGCATCGCCGTGCACCACGCCACCTGCCAGACGCTGGTCCGGACAGCCGGCACGCCGCACGCGGAGACGAACGCGGTGATGTTGCCGCACTTCGCGGGCCTGATGGCGCCGCGCGCGCCGAGGGCGCTCGGAGCGCTGGCGGCGGCGCTCGGCGACCCCGAGGGCGATCCGGGCCGGGCCGCACCGCTCGTGGCCGAGCTGACGGTCCGCGGCGGGCACACCCGGCTGAGCGAGCTCGGCGTGCGCGGCGACCACCTGCCGGAGGTTGCGGCGCAGGTCGAGCAGCACCCGGCGCTGGCCGCCACGCCCAGCCCGCCCCGCGAGGACGAGCTGCTCGAGCTGCTGCGCGCGGCCCTCTGACCACGGTAGGATCGGCCCCTGATGTCCGGAGCGCTCGAAGGTCGCGTGGCACTCGTGACCGGCGCATCGTCGGGCATCGGCGAGGCCACCGCGGTCGCCCTGTCGGAGGCCGGCGCCTCCGTCGCGCTCGGGGCGCGGCGCACCGACCGGCTCGAAGCGATCGCCGAGCGCCTGGACGGTCGCTGCCTCGTGAAGCAGGTCGACGTGGCCGACGAGAGACAGGCGCACAGCTTCGTCCAGGAGTCGCACGCGGAGTTGGGCGGCCTCGACATCCTGGTGAACAACGCCGGCGTGATGCTGCTGGGCTCCGTCGCGGAAGGCTCGCCCGACGATTGGCGCCGGATGATCAACGTGAACCTGCTCGGCCTCCTCTACTGCACCCACGCCGCGTTGCCGCTGGTCGAGCGGGGCGGCGGAGGAGACATCGTGAACGTCTCGTCGGTCGCGGGCCGGTACGCGAATGCCGGCGCGGCCGTCTACAACATGACCAAGTTCGGCGTGCATGCCTTCTCCGAGGCGCTGCGCCAGGAGGCACTCCACGGGGGCATCCGCGTGACGACTGTGGCGCCGGGGTTCGTGGACACCGAGCTCCAGGGACACAACAGCCCGATGGTCCGGCAGGCGGTGGAGAGGTCGCGCGAGCAGATCGGCGAGGTGCTGCGGCCGACCGACGTCGCGGATGCGATCCTCCATGCGGTCACGCGCCCCGCGCACGTGTGTGTGAACGAGGTCGTGGTGCGGCCCACCGGGCAAGCGCGCTGAGGTTGACATACATATGTACGTGATAACGTACAGCGGGTGAGCGCGAACGGACATGCCTTCGGCTCGAGGCTGCGCACGCTCCGCGAGGCGATGCAGCTTTCCCTGCGCGACCTCTCCGAGCGCTCCGGCGTGTCCGCGCCGATGATCTCCCAGGTGGAGCGCGGCGAGACGAGCCCGACGCTCACGGTGGGCGAGCGGATCGCCGCCGGGCTCGAGCTCAACCTGTCCCAGCTGCTGCGCCTCGACGAGTCCGACGGCGTGGCGGTCGTCCGGGCGAAGGAGCGCCGCCGCGGCGGGTCGGGGGAGCACCGCTACGAGGTGCTCACACCTCCGCTGCCCGGGCTGCGCGCCGAGGTCTCCCTCCACTCGCTCGCCCCCGGAGCCTCCACGGCCGGCCCCGGCGATCCGCCGATGCACGAGCCGGGCAGCCGCGAGACGGCGGTCGTGACCGACGGGCCGCTGCGCTTCGTGTGCGGCGGCCTCGCCCACGAGCTGGCCGAGGGAGATGCCGTGACCTTCGACGCCGACCTTCCCCATCACTTCGAGAACCCCGGCTCGGCCGAGGCGCGCTTCTACGCCGTCGTGGCCGCGGGCCTGAGGAGGAGCTAGACGGTGGCTGCGCGATCGCTGTTCGACAAGATCTGGGACGCGCACGAGGTCGCGCCGGCGGTGCTCTACATCGACCTCCACCTCGTGCACGAGGTCACCTCGCCGCAGGCGTTCGAGTCGCTGCGGCTGGCCGGCCGGCGCCTCCGCCGGCCCGACCGCACGCTCGCCACCGCCGACCACAACGTGCCCACGGACGGCTCCACCACCGCCAAGCAGATCCGCGACAAGCTCTCCCGCGTCCAGGTGGAGACGCTCGAGCAGAACTGCGCCGAGTTTGGCGTGCCGATCTACTCGATCGGCTCGGACCGGCAGGGGATCGTGCACGTGATCGGCCCCGAGCTCGGAGTCACGCAGCCGGGCATGACGATCGTCTGCGGGGACTCGCACACCTCAACCCACGGGGCCTTCGGCGCGCTTGCCTTCGGGATCGGCACCAGCGAGGTGGAGCACGTGCTGGCCACGCAGACGCTCCAGCAGCGCAAGCCGCGGTCGATGCGGATCCGCTACGAGGGCGCACTCGGCCACGGCGTCACGGCCAAGGACCTGATCCTCGGCACGATCGGCCGCATCGGCGTCGCGGGCGGCGTGGGCCACGTGATCGAGTATGCAGGTCCCGCCATCGAGGGACTCTCGATGGAGGGCCGCATGACCGTCTGCAACATGACGATCGAGGGGGGCGGCCGCGCGGGGATGATCGCGCCGGACGAGACCACCTTCGAGTGGGTGGCCGGCCGGGAGGCCGCCCCCGCCCCGCTGCCGCTTGACGAGTGGCGCAAGCTCGCGAGCGACGAGGGCGCCGCGTTCGACACCGAGCACGTGATCGACGCGGCCGCGCTCTCGCCCCAGGTCACCTGGGGCACCAACCCGGGCATGGTGGTCGACGTGACCGGCACGGTTCCCGAGCCGACCGGCGAGGGCGAGGAGCGCGCGCTCGACTATATGGCGCTCGAGGCCGGCACGCCGATCAGCGAGATCACGCTCGACCGCGTGTTCATCGGCTCCTGCACGAACTCCCGCATCGGCGATCTGCGCGAGGCGGCCGAGCTGGTCAAGGGCCGCCGGGTGGCGTCGACGGTCGAAGCGATGGTGGTGCCCGGCTCGGCGCAGGTGAAGGAGCAGGCGGAGCGCGAGGGCCTCGACGAGGTCTTTCGGGCGGCCGGCTTCGACTGGCGCTCGGCCGGCTGCTCGATGTGCCTCGGCATGAACCCCGACATCGCCGCGCCGGGCGAGCGGGTGGCGTCGACCTCGAACCGAAACTTCGAGGGGCGCCAGGGCCGCGGCGCGCGCTCGCATTTGGTGAGTCCGAGGATGGCGGCTGCCGCGGCGATCGAGGGACGTTTCGTGGACATCCGGGAGTGGACCTGACATGGACCCCGTGCGGATAGTCGAGGGCGCGGTCACGGTGCTCGACCGGGCCGACGTGGACACCGACCAGATCATCCCCAAGCAGTTCCTGAAGCGCGTGGAGCGCACGGGCTTCGGCGAGTTCCTCTTCCACGACTGGGCGAAGGAGCCCGGCTGGGAGCTGCCCGCCAACCCGATCCTCGCCACCGGGCGCAACTTCGGCTGCGGCTCCTCGCGCGAGCACGCCCGGTGGGCGCTCGAGGACTACGGCTTCCGGGCGATCGTGGCGCCGAGCTTCGCGGACATCTTCTACTCGAACTGCACGAAGATCGGGCTGCTGCCGGTGGTGCTGGCGGAGGTCGACGTGAAGGAGCTGATGGCCGCCGGTCACGCGCGCATCGACCTCGAAGAGCAGGAGCTCTCGTTCGCGGGGCGCCAGGTGGGATTCGAGATCGACGAGGAGATCGGGCGCCGGCTGCTCGAGGGCCTCGACGACATCGGCGTGACGCTCCAGCTCGAGCACGAGATCGACCGCTACGAGGCCGAGCGCGAGCGCACCGGTCCCGTGACCACGACGCTCACTCAGTGACGCGCGACTGGGACGCCGCCACCTACGACCGGGTCTCCGCGCCGCAGGTCGAGTGGGCCGGGCGGGTGCTCGAACGGCTCCCGCTCGAGGGCGACGAGACGGTGCTCGACGCCGGCTGCGGCTCCGGGAGCGTGACCCGGATGCTTCTCGAGCGGCTGCCGCATGGCCGCGTGATCGCCGTCGACTCGGCGCCGTCGATGGTCGAGCACGCGCGCGCGGCGCTCGACCCCGAGCGGGCCATCGTGCGACGGGCCAACCTCACGGAGCTCACGCTCGAAGAGCCGGCCGACGCCGCCTTCTCGAACGCGGTCTTCCACTGGATCGCCGACCACGACACGCTGTTTCGCCGGCTCCACGCCGCGCTCCGCCCGGGCGGGCGGCTCGTGGCGCAGTGCGGCGGTCGGGGCAACGTGCAGCGCTTTCACGACGCCGCCAAGGAGGTGGCGTGCGATGAGCCCTACGCGGCCTACCTGGCCGGCTGGCAAGGGCCCTGGAACTTCGCCGGCGCCGAAGAGACCGCCGAGCGGCTCGGCCGCGCGGGCTTCGGCGAGGTGGAGACCTGGCTCGAGCCGCACCCGGTCGCGCCCCCGGACCCAACCGGCTACCTGCGCTCGGTCTGCCTCGGCTACCACCTGGAGCAGCTGCCCGAGGAGCTGCGCGCGTCCTATGTCGAGGCTGTGCGGGAGCGCTGCGGGCGGGAGCTCGACTACGTGCGGCTGAACATCCTGGCGCGACGGCCCACCGACTAGGATTCCGCCGCCTTGGCCAAGCGCATCGTGACCCTGCCCGGGGACGGGATCGGCCCCGAGATCATGGCGGCCGCGGTGCAGGCGCTCGAGGCCGTGGGCGACTTCGAGCTGGACGAGCGGCTCATGGGAGGCGCGTCGATCGACGCCCACGGCACCGCGCTCACCGACGAGGTGCTGGAGGCGTGCCGCTCGTCCGATGCCGTGCTGCTTGCGGCGGTGGGCGGGCCGAAGTGGGATACCACCGATCCGGACGCGCCGCGCCCCGAGCAGGGCCTGCTCGGCCTGCGCAAGGAGCTCGGCCTGTTCGCAAACCTGCGCCCGGTGCGTCCGAGCCCGGCGCTGCTCGACGCCAGCCCGCTCAAGCGCGAGCGCATCGAGGGCACCGACCTGCTGGTGGTGCGGGAGCTCACCGGCGGCATCTACTTCGGTGCGCGCGGCCTCGACGGCGACACCGCGCACGACACCTGCGTCTACAGCGAGGGCGAGATCGAGCGCATCGCGCGCGTGGCGTTCGGGCTGGCGCGCACACGCGTGACGAGCGTGGACAAGGCCAACGTCCTCGAGACCTCGCGCCTGTGGCGGCGCGTCGTCGAGGGCATGGCCGCCGGCGAGACGGTCCCACTCGACCACATGCTCGTGGACAACGCCGCCATGCAGCTCGTGGCGCGCCCGGCCGAGTTCGACGTGATCCTCACCGAGAACCTGTTCGGCGACATCCTGAGCGACGAGGCCGCGATGCTCACCGGCTCGCTCGGGATGCTGCCGAGCGCGTCGCTCGGCGACGGCAGCGGGCCCGGCGTGTTCGAGCCGGTGCACGGCTCGGCGCCCGACATCGCCGGCACCGGGAGCGCCAATCCGCTGGCGATGTTCGGCTCGGTCGCGCTCATGCTGCGTCACGGACTGGCTATGGAGAACGAGGCAGCTGCCCTAGAATCGGCTGTCGATCGCGCCCTCGGGGATGGCCTCCGGACTCCGGACCTGGGTGGCGAGGCATCAACAGAGGCCGCCACCCGGGCGGTTCTCGCCAACCTCTAGGAGCACGAGCAGTGAAGACCGCGGACCTCATCTGGCTGAACGGAGAGTTCGTCGCCTGGGAGGACGCGAAGGTACACGTACTCACTCACTGCCTCCACTACGGAACGGCGGTCTTCGAGGGGATCCGGGCCTACGAGACCCCCGAGGGCGGCACCGCCATCTTCCGCAACCAGGACCACCTCCAGCGGCTCGAGCAGTCGGCCAAGCTCTACTACATGGACCTGCCGTTCTCGCCGGCCGAGCTGCGCGAGGTCACGCACGAGCTGATCGGGCGCAACGGCTACAAGAGCTGCTACATCCGGCCGCTCGTGTACCGGGGCTACGGCGAGATGGGCCTGAACCCGCTGAACAACCCGGTTGAGGCGATGATCGCCGTCTGGGAGTGGGCGCCCTACCTGGGCGAGAAGGGCAAGCGCGAGGGCGTGCGCGGGCGCGTGTCGTCCTACCGGCGGATCTCCTCGGACAGCCTCATCCCACACGCGAAGGCGTCCGGCCAATACCTGAACTCGGTGCTGGCGAAGATCGAGTCCCTCAAGGCCGGCTACGAGGAGGCGATCCTGCTCGACGACAAGGGCAACGTCTGCGAGGGCTCGGGCGAGAACATCTTCGTCGTCAAGGGCGGCACGATCACGACGCCGCCCCAGGCCGCGGCGATCCTCGACGGGATCAACCGCAAGTCCTGCGTGCAGATCGCGCGCGACCTGGGCTACCAGGTGATCGAGCGCGACCTCGCGCGTGCCGAGCTGGCGCTGGCAGACGAGGTCTTCCTCACCGGCACCGCCGCCGAGCTCACGCCGCTCGTGGAGGTCGACGACATCCCGATCGGCGATGGCACGCCGGGCCCTGTCACGCGTGAGGTCCAGGGCGTCTTCGAGGACGCCCTCTGCGGCCGCGAGCCCCGCTACGCGGACTGGCTCGATCACGTGCCGGTGCCGTCGAGCGCGTGACCTCAAAGGTCGCGATTTATGACACGACCCTGCGGGACGGCATGCAGGGGGAGGGCATGTCGCTCTCCGTGGACGAGAAGGTGCGCGTGGCGCACGCGCTCGACGAGCTCGGGGTGCACCTGATCGAGGCCGGCTTCCCGGCCTCGAACCCGAAGGAGGAGGCGCTCTTCGAGCTGCTCGAGGGCGAGACCTTCACCACCGCCGAGATCGCGGCGTTCGGCATGACCCGGCGCCGGGACTGCGCGGCGGAGGACGATCCCGCGCTGCGCCTGCTTGCCGGCTCCTTCGCCCCGGTCTGCACGCTCGTGGGCAAGACCTGGTCGCTCCACCTCGAGAAGGTCACCCAGGTCGACCCCGAGGAGAACCTGCGCATGATCGCCGAGTCGGTGGAGTTCCTGGCGGGTGCGGGCAAGCGGGTCGTGTACGACGCCGAGCACTTCTTCGACGCCTTCCGCGCCGATCCCGGCTACGCGCTGCGCTGCCTGCGAGCCGCCGCAGAGGCGGGGGCCGAGAACCTGACCCTGTGCGACACGAACGGCTCCTCGCTGCCCTCCCAGGTGCGTGAGGCCACCGCGCGCGTGGTGGCCGAGCTGGGCGGCTCGGTGGTGGTGGGGATCCACACCCACGACGACGCCGGCTGCGGCGTGGCCAACACGCTCGTGGCGGTCGATGCGGGCGCGCGGCTGGTGCAGGGCACGATGAACGGCTACGGCGAGCGCGCCGGCAACTGCAACCTGATCACGGTGCTGCCCGCGCTGGAGCTGAAGATGGGCTTCGAGGCGATCGGCCGCGAGCGCCTCAGGCGACTGACCGAGACCGCGCACCTCGTGGACGAGCTCTGCAACGTGACCCCCAACCCCAACCAGCCGTACGTGGGGGCCAACGCGTTCGCGCACAAGGGCGGCATGCACGTGGCGGGCATCAACCGCGACGCGCGCACCTTCGAGCACGTGGACCCGACCGAGGTGGGAGCCGACCGGCGCGTGCTCGTGTCCGAGCTCTCCGGCAAGGGCACCGTCCACGCGCGCGCGGACGTTGACGGCGCCACCGCCGGTCGCGTGGTCGACCGCGTGAAGGCGCTCGAGCACCGCGGCTATCAGTTCGAGGCCGCCGATGGCTCCTTCGACCTGCTGATCCGCAAGGAGACGGGCGAGTACGAGCCGCTCTTCCGGCTCGAGTCGTGGCGCGCCATCGTCGAGAAGCGCGAGGACGGCCGCGTGGAGACCGAGGCCACGATCAAGATCTGGGTCGACGGCGAGCGCTACATGCGAACGGCGGAGGGCAACGGTCCGGTGCACGCGCTCGACCGCGCGCTCCGCTCGGCGATCGGCGAGCGCTATCCCCACCTGCGGGACATCGAGCTCGTGAACTTCAAGGTGCGCATCCTCGACGAGCGCAAGGGCACCGCGGCGGTCACACGGGTGCTGCTCGACGCGAGCGACGGGCAGGACACCTGGGGCTCCATCGGCGTGTCCGAGAACATCATCGAGGCGAGCTGGGAGGCGCTCGTCGACTCGCTCGAGGCCGGGATGCTGCCCGGCCGCACACGGGGATCGCGAACGCGCGCGGCGCTCAGATGAGCGGCGCAGGCGAGTGGATCTCGCTCGCGCGCCCGGTGGTCGGCGAGCGCGAGGAGGAGCTGGTGCTCGAGGCCCTTCGCTCGCGCCGGCTCGCGCTGGGGCCGCGGCTGAGCCAGTTCGAGGCGGCCTTCGCGCGGTTGCTCGGGGTCGAGCACGTGTCGGCGGTATCGAGCGGCACCAGCGGGCTCCATCTCGCGATCAGGGCCGCCGGCGTCGAGGCCGGCGACGAGGTACTGACCACGCCGTTCAGCTTCGTGGCGTCGGCCAACTGCCTGCTCTACGAGAACGCCCACCCGGTCTTCTGCGACATCGACCGGCGTACGCTCAACATCGACCCGCGGGCCGCCGCGGCGGCGGTAGGCGAGCGCACCTCCGGCTTGCTGCCGGTGCACATCTTCGGCTACCCGGCCGACCTGCCGGCGCTCGAGCGCCTGGCGGCCGAGCGCGGCCTCTGGATCGTCGAGGACGCCTGCGAGGCGCTCGGCGCCCGCCACGGCGACGGAAGCGCGGTGGGCGCGCGCGGCAACCCGGCGGTGTTCGGCTTCTATCCGAACAAGCAGCTGACCACCGGGGAGGGGGGCGCGGTCGTGGCGCCCAGCGCCGCGGCCAAGGAGCGGATCGACTCCGAACGCAATCAGGGCCGCTCGCCCGACATGGGCTGGCTCGATCACGACCGGCTCGGCTTCAACTACCGCCTCGACGACCTCTCCTGCGCGCTCGGACTCGCCCAGATCGAGCGCTTCGACGAGCTGCTCTCCGGGCGCGCGCGCGTGGCAGCGCTCTACGGCGAGGCGCTCGCCGGGGTGGAGGACCTCGAGCTGCCCTGTCCCGACGCGGGCGGCGACCGCCGCTCCTGGTTCGTATACGTCGTGCAGCTCCCGCCGGGCGTCGACCGTGACGGCGCGATCCGCTCCCTGCGCGAGCGCGGGGTCGACTCGAAGCCCTACCTGCCGGCGATCCACCTGATGAGCTTCTACCGAGAGCGCTTCGGGCACCGCGAGGGCGAGTTCCCCGTCTGCGAGGACGTGGCGCGCCGCTCGATCGCGCTGCCGTTCTTCCCGGAGCTGAGCGACGGCCAGGTCGAGCGCGTGGTGGAGGCGCTGCGCGCGGTGATCGCCGAGGCCTCCGTGACGCGGGCCTGAGCCCGGTGGCCGCCGCTCGCGAGCCGGCTCCGCTCGCCGAGCGGCTGCGGGCCCAGCTGCTGTCGGGGCCGCCGGCGGACGGGCCGGCCGAGGTGGTCGAGCGGCTGCTCGCCGTCCAGGGGCAGGACCCGCGCGGGCTGCGCCTCGCCGTGCGGGCGCGCAGCACGGTCGAGAGCGCGGACGAGGTCGACCGCGCGCTCGGCGAGGAGCGCTCCCTCATCGTCACGTGGCTGAACCGCGGCACGCTTCACCTCGTCCGGCGCGAGGACTACCCGTGGCTCCAGGCGCTGATCGCGCCGCGCTGGCTGACCGCCAACACCCGCCGGCTCGCGCAGGAGGGCGTTGAGCCGGCGGCCGCGGACCGCGCCGTGACGGCGATCGAGGGCGCACTCGCCGCAGAGGGCCCGCTCACGCGCGACGAGCTGGGCGAGCGTGTGGCGAGCGCCGGCGTGCGCACCGAGGGCCAGGCGCTCGTGCATCTCCTGTTCCGCGCCTGTCTGCGCGGCCTGGCGGTGCGCGGCCCGATGAAGGGTCGTCAGCACGCCTACGTGCTGGTGCGCGACTGGCTCGGGGAGCCGCGCCCGGTGGATCGCGACGCCGCCCTCGCCGAGCTGGCCCGCCGCTTCCTGGCGGGCCACGGTCCCGCGGACGACCGCGACCTCGCGAAGTGGACCGGGCTGCCGCTCCGGGACGTGCGCGCGGGCCTCGGCGCGATCGGCGGCGAGCTGCACGAGCGCGCCGACGGCCTCGTGGACCTGGCCGGCCGCCCGCCGGTCACGGAGCTGCCGGCGCCCAAGCTGCTCGGCCCGTTCGAGCCGCTCCTGCTCGGCTGGCGCTCCCGGGAGGAGCTCGTGGGGGCGCACACGGACGCCGTGATCTCGGGCGGAATCTTCCGGCCGGCCGTGCTCGTGGACGGGCGCGTGGTGGGCACCTGGACGCTTCGCGGCGACGAGCTCACCATCACGCGGTTCAGCCGGATCGACGACGCCGCCGACGCCTCGCTCGAGATCGAGTCCGAGGCGGTGCTGCGCTTCCTCGGGCTCGTCAGCCCACGCGCTTGACGAGCGCCACGAAGCCGGGCAGCCCGCGGCGCGGCGGCCGGTAGCCCACCTCGTCGTAGCCCTCCCCGCCGTACAGCCGGCGGGCCACCTCGTTGGTCATCGTGGTGTCGAGGGCGATCGCGGGGAGCCCCTGCCGGCGCGCCTGGCGCTCGGCCTCGGCGAGCAGCGCGCGCGCCGCGCCGCGCCGCCGAAAGCGCTCCTCGGTGGCGAGCGCGTCCACGTACAGCGCCGATTGCGGGGGGTTCGGCGAGGCGCGCCCGGCGAGGAAGTAGAGCCGCAGGGCGGATGTCCAGCGCCACACCGGGGCCCCGCGCAGCGAGAGCCGGAGAAACGCGCGCGAGCGCGAGGCCGCCTCGCCCACCGGGAACGCGGCCATCACCGCGGCGAGCTCGCCGTCGATCTCGGCCACCCAGAGGCGCTCAGCGCTGGCGGAGTTGCCCGGCTCGCCGATCGCCCGCTCGAGGGTGCGAAGCGCACGCTCGCTGCCGCCGGCAAAGCGGTCGAACATCTCAGGCCCGCTCTCGCGAAGCAGCCGCGCCAGCTGCGGGCGCTCGCTCACCTGCGGCCGGCGGATCTCAGCCAAGCGCGGTCACGGCGAGGATCCTACGGTCCGCCCAGGCGGTGCTCGTCTGGCGACCCCGGGGTGCGCCGTAGACTGCGCGGCCCATGGGCCGCTTCCGCGATCCCCAGGATCCGCTCTTCCAGGCGCTCAACTCGTCGATCGCGTTCGACTACCGGCTAGCTCCCTATGACCTCGAGCAGTCCCTCGCGCACGCCCGGATGCTCGCGCGCAACGGCATCATCGGCGACGAGGACCTCGAGCAGATCGAGCACGGGCTCGCCGCCGTGCGGGAGGAGATCGACAGCGACAGCTTCGAGGTCCGGGCGGGCGACGAGGACATCCACATGGCGATCGAGCGGCGGCTCACTGAGATCGCCGGCCCGGTGGGCGGAAAGCTCCATACGGCCCGCTCGCGCAACGACCAGGTGGCCACCGACGTCGCGATGCTCGTGCGTGCGCACTCGCTCGAGGCGAGGGGTCTGCTGCTCGCCCTGATGGGCACCCTCGCGGACCTCGCCGAGCGCCACATCGATTGGCCGCTGCCCGGTTACACCCACCTCCAGCGGGCCCAGCCGGTCTACCTCTCCCACCACCTGCTGGCCTGGTTCTGGAAGTTCCGCCGCGATCTCCAGCGCTTCAACTTCTGCATGACCGCCACCGACGACCTGCCCCTCGGCGCGGGCGCGCTCGCCGGCGTGAACTTCGACACGAGCCGCATGTTCGTCGCCCAGGAGCTCGGCTTCGGCGGGGTGGCGGAGAACTCGCTCGACGCCGTGTCCAACCGCGACTTCGTGCTCGACTACCTGAGCGCCGCCGCCACCTGCGCGGGACACATCTCCCAGCTGGGCGCGGAGATCGTGCTGTGGTCGACCGCCGAGTTCGGCTTCTGCCAGGTGGCGGACGAGTTCTCGTCCGGGTCGAGCTTGATGCCGCAGAAGAAGAACCCGGACGCCGCCGAGCTGCTGCGCGCGAAGGCGCCGCGCATCACTGGGCGCCTGGTGGCCGTGCACGGCGTGCTGCACGGCCTGCCGCTCACCTACAACAAGGACCTCCAGGAGGACAAGGAGCCGCTCTTCGACGCGATCGACACGCTCGAGCTCTGCCTGCGCGTGACCGCCGAGATGCTCGAGGGGATCACGTTCCACCGCGAGCGGATGGCCGAGGCCGCCTCCGACGAGTTCATCGCCGCCACGGACGTGGCGGACCTGCTTGTGCGCCGCGGCGTCCCGTTCCGGGAGGCTCACGGCATCGTGGGCGGCCTTGTGCGGGGGGCGCTCGAGCGCGGCAAGGACCTGTCCGAGCTCAGCGAGGAGGAGCTCGCGGAGCTGGCGCCCCAGCTCGACCGCGGCTTCCACGAGCTGCTCGAGCAGGGCGCCTGGCTCGAGTCCAAGGTCTCGCACGGCGGCACCGCGCTCCCGCGCGTGCGCGACCAGCTGGCCCAGGCGCGCCACGTGCTGGCGGAGGGATGAGCGCCGCGCGGCTCGAGCGCTCCTTCTACGCGCGATCGGTGCACCACGTGGCGCGCGACCTGATCGGCTGCGAGGTTCGCCACGGCCGGACCGCCGGGCGGATCGTCGAGACCGAGAGCTACCACATGGACGAGCCGGCCTGCCACGCCTTCGCGGGGCTCACCCCCCGTACGCGCACGCTGTTCGGGCCGCCGGGCAACGCCTACGTCTATTTCTCCTACGGCGTGCACTCGCTGCTGAACGCCGTTGCCGAGGCGGAGGGCATCGGCGCGGCGGTCCTGATCCGCGCGCTGGAGCCGCTCGACGGGGTGGAGGAGATGCGCGCCCGTCGCGGGGTGAGCCGCGAGCGCGAGCTCTGCTCGGGGCCCGGCAAGCTCACCCAGGCGCTCGGGATCGGGCTCTCGCTGAACGGGAGCTCGCTCGTCGACGGACCGATCGAGGTGCTGGCCCGCGAGCCGGGCGCCACGGCGCCGCGGATCGCGACCGGCGAGCGCATCGGGATCACGAGGGCGGCGGAGCTGCACTGGCGCTTCTGCGACGCGAACAGCGCGCACGTCTCGCGCCCGCTTCCCGCGGCCATGCGCGGCGCGGCCTGAGGCCGGCCTCAGCGGAGGATCCGGCCCTAGGGAGTTCCGGTGCCCACGCCGCCGCCCGTACCGCCGCCCGCCGGCGGCGTCGGGGCGGGCGCTGGGGCCGGGGCGGGCGCGGGGGTGGGCGCCGGCTGCTCGGGCACCGGCGGCGCGGGGGCCTCGGGCGCGGGTGCGGCGTCCTCGTCCGGCGCGGGCGCGGCCTCCTGCGGGGCGGCCTGCTCGGGCACCGCCTGCTCCGCGGGCGGAATCTCGGTGGGCGCGATCGGCACGGCCGGCGTGGTGCTCGTGTCCGTGTCGTCCTTGTCCTTGCCGCTCGCTGCATCGCGCGCGTCGCGGATCTCCACGGCCTGCGACATGAAGGCGGCGAAGATCTCGGCCGGGAAGGTGCCGCCGGCCACCGGGCCTCCGGCGTGCTCGTATTCCATCGGCTGGACCCGGTCGGCGTAGCCGACCCAGACGGCCACCGTGTAGTCCTTGTTCGCGCCCACGAACCAGGCGTCGCCGTAGTTCTCGGTGGTGCCGGTCTTGCCCCAGATCTCCTCGTCACCGACCTGAGCCGCCTTGCCGGTCCCGCTCGACACCACGAGGCCCAGCATGTCGCGCGTGACCTGGGCGACATTCGCGGGGATCACCCGCTCGCGCACGCGCTCCGGGTCGCCGCCCTCGACCTCGGCCCTGCCTCCGCGCACCACCTTCTCGATCGCAACCGGCCCGCTGTCCCCGGGGGCGAGCGTGTTCGACACGCGCACGCCGCCGTTCGCGATCGTCGAGTAGGCGTAGGCCATCTCGAGCGGGGTCACGCCCTCCTCGAGGCCGCCGAGCAACATGGCGGGGTTGGTGGATAGCTCGGTCCTGATCCCGAGGTTCTGGGCGAGCCGTGCCACGCGCTTGGGCCCGACCTTCATGCCGAGCTCGGCGAACACCGAGTTGTCGGAGCTCGCGGTGGCCGACCACAGCGACGCCGAGCCGAGGTAGGAGTCCTCGTAGTTTGAGACGTCGAACAGCTCAGGCCCCTTCTTGCCCTTGAAGGGGAGCTTCTTCGGCGCTGAGGCCCAGACGCTGTTCGGGTCGATGCCGTCCTCGAGGGCGCGCACGAGGATGAAGGGCTTGAACGCCGAGCCCGGCTGGCGGTGGCCGTTGGTGGCGAGGTTGAACGGGCGGGCGTCGAAGTCCGAGCCCCCGACCATCGCCTTCACCTCGCCGGTGCGGTTCTCGATCGCCACGAGCGACGCGTCCGGCCCGACGCCGGCGAGACGGCCCTGGACCGCGCTCTCCGCCGCCGCCTGGAGCTCGGGGTCGATCGTGGTCTTCACCCGCAGGCCGCCGCCGAAGACCACCCCCGCCCCGTACTCGTCCACCAGCTGCTGAGTCATCCAGCTCGTGAAGTAGGGCTGCTCCGACTCGCTGTCCGGCGGGTCGATCTCGTCCTCGTCCGGCAGCGCCTGGGCCTTCGCGTCCTCGTACTCCTCGCGCGTGAGCATGCGCTGGTCGTACATGCGCGACAGCACGAGGTTGCGCCGCTCGGCTGCGATCACCGGGTTCTCGATCGGGTCGTAGAGGCTCGGCGAGGCGATCATGCCCGCCAGCAGGGCCGCCTCCTCGGGTGCCACGTCGAGCGCTTCACGCCGGTTCGGGTCCTCTTCGTCCTCGGGCAGCGTCGGCAGCGTGTACTGAACGCCACCGGTCTCCGCACCCTCCTGCTCCTCGGGCTCGTCGCCATCGCCGAAGTAGGTGCGCACCGCCGCTTCGATGCCGTAAGCGCCGTGCCCGAAGTACACGGTGTTCAGGTACTGGGTCAGGATTCGCTCCTTCGACCACTGGCGCTCCAGGTGGTACGACAGCGCCGCCTCGCGCAGCTTCTGGAACACCGAGCGGTCGCCCTGGGCGGACAGCGCGTTCTTCACGAACTGCTGGGTGATCGTCGAGCCGCCCTGCGCCGCGCGCCGCTTGAGCACGTCCTGGATGAGCGCCCGGCCGATTCCGGCGTAGTCGACGCCCTCGTGCGAGTAGAAGCGCCGGTCCTCGATCGCGATCACGGCGTTCTTCAACTGAGCCGAGATCTCGCCCTGCTCGACGAGGATCCGGTTGAGGTTGCCGGTGAGCTTGGCGATCTGGCAGGAGTCCTTCCCGGGCTCCTTGCAGCCCGGTCCGTCGGCGTAAAGCAGGGAGTTCTCGGCAGCCCTGAACTCGGCCTTGTTGTCGAGCGAGGGCAGGTCGCTGGCCACGGCCATCAACATGCCGAACAGCGTGGAGACGAGCGCCAGGACCGAGAGCCCGAGCAGGATGAAGGCAAGTCGCAGCTTCTTCAGCCTTGGCTTGCGCTTGGGCGGCGCGGGGGGTTGCGGGGGCTGCGCGTCGCCCGGGCCGCCGTTCCGGCCGTTGCCGCCACGGAAATCGTCCCGCACGGCGGTCGGATGGGTGATAGGCGGCGGCGGCTCTGACATCGGATTGAGCCCCGGGGGCAGGGGTCCCACGATCGTGCGGGCTCGACGGCGGCGTGAGCGGGCGCCCTCCCGCACGGCATCGTCACGGGCAGCCCGAAGAGGGGCGTGAGTCTAGCATTGGCCCCATGACGGTCTCCGCCGGTGAGGGCGCCGCTTTCCTGACCCGCAACGCCGTGGACGCGCTGCCTGCCGGCGAGCTCGAACGCCAGCTGGCCAAGGGACGCCCGCTCCGCGTCAAGCTCGGCGTGGACCCCACGACGCCCGACATTCATCTGGGGCACACCGTGGTGCTGCGAAAGCTCAGGGAGTTCCAGGAGCTCGGGCACACGGTAGTGCTGATCGTCGGCGACTACACCGCCCGCGTCGGAGACCCGAGCGGGCGCTCCTCCACGCGTCCCCACGTCGACCCGGCCGAAATCGACAGCAACGCGGAGACCTACGAGGAGCAAGCCTTCAAGGTGCTCGACCGCTCGCGCACCGAGGTGCGGCGCAACGGCGAGTGGCTCGACATGCCGATGGAGGAGCTGCTCCGGCTGGCGCGCACCTCTACGATCGCCCAGCTCCTCGAGCGCGACGACTTTGACAAGCGCTACCGCGCGGGCGAGCCGATCTCCATCCTCGAGCTGCTCTATCCGCTGCTCCAGGGCTACGACTCGGTCGCGATCCGCGCGGACATCGAGCTCGGCGGCACCGACCAGAAGTTCAACGTGCTGCTCGCGCGCGAGATACAGCGGGCCTACGGGATCGCCCCCCAGTCGATCCTCACCATGCCGATTCTGCCGGGCACCGACGGCGTGCAGAAGATGTCGAAGTCGCTCGGTAACTACGTGGGCGTCGAAGAGCCGCCCGAGGAGATGTTCGGGAAGCTGATGCGGGTGCCCGACGAGGCGATGGGCTCCTACTACTCGTTGCTGCTCGACGGTCCGCCGAACCCGGCGCTGCCGGCGCGCGACGCCAAGCGGGCGATGGCGCTCGCGCTCACCGAGCGCTATCACGGCGCGGAGGCCGCGGCGGCGGCGCAGGAGCGCTTCGACACGCTGCACGTGCGCCGTGAGCTGCCCGATGAGATCGAGGAGTTCGCGTTCAGCCCCGCCAACGGCGAGGTGGTCCACCTGCCGGCTCTCCTGGGTGAGGCATTCGGGCTCTCGCGCTCCGAGGGGCGCCGGCTGCTCGCCCAGGGCGGGGTAAAGCTCGACGGCAGCCCGGTCGGCGAGTCGCGGCTCGACGTTCCCGCGGCGGAGCTCGACGGCGTGGTCCTCCAGGTCGGCAAGCGGCGCTTGCGGCGTCTGCGCCGCGGCTGAGCCAAATCGTTCGTAAGCCGGTTCGCCATGGCGCCTGCGCGGTGCTACAGTGGTCCGTCGCGCTCCATGCGCGGGTGGAGGCCCCACCCCGGAGGCGCACGGTCTTTGAAAACTCAGCAGTACGTGCGACCGTGACGCCGCCTCGCAAGCTCCGCTTGCGCTGCGGCGGACAAGGTCGCGTCCAGGTTTGAACCCCTCGAGGGGCGTCCACGTGGCGCTTCTGGAGGGGCCTGAACAGACCCGTCAAGTCCGGCCCACCCGCAGGTGTACGCGGGAGCCGCAACGACTTGACAGCTCTCTTGATCTGACAGTGGACCGGCCGGCTCGGGGCTTCCCTCAGGCCGTCCGGACTGAAACCACGCCAGACTTTCATGGAGAGTTTGATCCTGGCTCAGGACGAACGCTGGCGGCGTGCTTAACACATGCAAGTGGAGCGACGAACCAGGCTTCGGCCTGGGGCAGAGCCGCGAACGGGTGAGTAACACGTGGGTAACGTGCCCCGATGACCGGGACAACCCGGGGAAACCCGGGCTAATACCGGATGTGCTGTCCTCGCATCAGTGAGGACTGGAAAGGGAGCTTCGGCCTCCGCATCGGGATCGGCCCGCGGCCCATTAGCTTGTTGGTGAGGTAACGGCTCACCAAGGCCGCGATGGGTAGCTGGTCTGAGAGGACGATCAGCCACACTGGGACTGAGACACGGCCCAGACTCCTACGGGAGGCAGCAGTGGGGAATCTTGCG
>DASRIC010000082.1:0-32165 GCA_035650215.1 Thermoleophilaceae bacterium | reverse complement strand
CCTCAGGTGGCTGCCGGGCGGTCAACTGACGACCCCCTACCCGCGCCGGCCGGACTTGACTCAACGTGTGCCATACGAGCGGAACTCACGAGAACGCTGGGCGCAGCACCCTCGCGAAGATCAGCCGCACGAGCATCACGTTCTCCTGCCGTGCGACACGGACCAGGTTCAGCGGCGCGAGTTCCGCGAGGCGCTGCTCGACGCCAACGGCTTCGAAGACCTATCCGGGAAGCGTCCTTAGGCGCACGCCTAAAGCAGAGTCACTAGCCCGTCAGCGCCAACTGCGTGGCGTCCTCGATCAGCCGCACCTGCTCAGATGGCAGCAGCGGCCGGTCCATCCAGCCGTTCGCGCGCCGCGCCTTAGCGGTGCGGTAGCCCTCCTCGCGCGGCTTCTCCTGCTTGGCGGGCTGCGGGGCGCGGCTTTGGCCGATACCCCGCGTCCCCGCCGCATCGCGGCTCCCGCCGCTGTGGAAGTCAACGTGGAAAGATGAAGGCGCGGGACCCGTCGCTCGGGGGACTGCTGAGGGCGCAAGCCGTGCGCCCAGCAGGAGTGACGACTCCCGCCGCGGGCTTATACCCGGCGCACGCGGCGATATGCGCCGGCGTCTCAGCCCAGCTGGCTCTCGACACAACACGAGTGCCGTCAGGGCGCGCCCTGCGTCGAGTCGCGCGAGTACGTCCGCGCGGCCCTCTGACTAGTTGAGGGTCTTCGTGACCTTGTCGGTGGCGCGGCCGGCCTTCTTCTTGGCTGTGCCCGCTGCCGAGTCGGCGGCCCTTGTCCTTCAGCCGCTTGTTGTCGGTGAGACCGCCGACGCCTTCCTTGACGCGATCAGTCTTGGCACCCATTGGGATAGCTCTCTCTTGCGCGCGACGAGCGGTCACGCGGTATCAGGGCCACGTGCCCGGGGTGTCAGGCCCAACACGCATTTGACGCGCGCTGCATCAGGTCGCTTGGGCGGGGTAGAGGCGACGGAGAACGGATTCGACGCAACAGGGAGCATGGATGGCTACGGCGGGCGCGAAAGATGCCCAAGAGCTGGATCGGGAGAGCGAGCGGTACCGCAAGGCCGCGACGGTCGCGCTCGAACAACTTGAGTGGGTAATCAACTACCTCCACAGGATCAGGAAGCACAAGCTCGCGCACGCGCTCGAGCGCAACCGGACCTACATCAGCGAGCAGGCCAGACCCGATCGTTAAGCCCCGCTGGCACGCGGTCGGCCGGCCACGCGTGAACAGAAGACCCGTGAGAGACGGCGGCCTTCGTGTGCGGGGCCGAACGCGCTCGTCGGATAGGCACCAGAGGATGCCGCTCGAGCCCAACATCGAAGACAGCTCCGGCGCAGTTTCCGACGCAGAGCCTGCGTGATCCTGCTCGCAGAGCGGATCTGAACCAGTCAGCCCGATTGCCCCACCCGCAGCACGATCTTGCCGCGCGTGTGGCGTTCCGCGACGCGATCGTAGGCCGCGCGCACGTCCTCGAGCGGGTAGGTGGCGGCGATCGGGATCGTGAGCTCTCCGCGCGCGATCATCTCGGCCAGCTCGGCGAGCATCGAGGGTGTGGCCACGGCGTGCCCGAACACGGTCCTCACGCCGAGGCGCTCGGCCGCCTCGAAGTCGGCGATGGTGACGATCCGGCCCAGCGGCACGCCGAGATCGATCGCCTGCTCGACATACCCGCCGCCGTACGCGTCGAGCAGCGCCGCGATCCCCTCGGGAGCGGCGTCCTGCAGCCGGTCCGCGAGCTCGTCGCCGTAGTTGACGGGCTCCGCGCCGACCGACGCAAGCCAGTCGTCGTTGCTCGGCCCGGCGATCCCGAGCACTCGCGCGCCGCGCGCCCGCAGCAGCTGGACGGCGATCGAGCCCACCCCGCCGGCAGCGCCCGCCACGGCCACGGTCTCCCCCGACCGAGGGGCCACGGCGTCGACCATCGCGTAGGCAGTGCAGCCGGCCACGTAGAGGCTGGCGGCCTGCTCCCACGGAACGCCAGCCGGTCGCGCCGTGAGCTGGCCGGCGGGCACCGACACGTACTCGGCTTGCGCCGCGCGCTCGTCGGTCCAGCCGATCACCTCGTCGCCGACCTCAAAGCCCGCGACCTCGTCGCCGACCCCGGCTACCCGCCCGGCCAGGTCGCTGCCCTGCCCGGACGGAAACGACGTCGGCGAGCGCTCGTGCATCGCACCCTCGCGGATCGAGATCTCGCCCGGATTGATCGCGCTCGCAACCACCTCCACGAGCACCCGCCCGCGGTCGGGGGTGGGGCGCGAAACATCCACGACGTCGAGGACCTCCACCGGCCCGTAGTGGTCGAAGCGCACTGCTCGTGACACACGACGTTCCTGCCCGCTCGCGCGGGCCCTAACCATCGCCCGAAGCTCCTTCGAAGGCGAGAGCCGCGTTCTGGCTCACGATCGTCGGCAGGAACCGCGTAGAAGCAGAGAAACGGCATGGACTGGGCGGGCGGCGGGCCTCAGGCTCGGAGCTACTCATGAGCACCGACACATCACACGCGTTCGACGTGCCCCCGGAAATTGCCTACTTCAACACCGCGAACCTCGCGCCGCAGCTGCGTTCTGTGCGGGCCGCGGGCGAGCGGGCGCTGGAGCAACGCGCGCGACCGTGGACGATCTCCGAGAGCGATTGGTTCGCGGACGTCGAGACGCTGCGGGCGCAGTTCGCCCGCCTGGTGGGCGCCGACGTGGATGGAATCGCGCTCGTCCCGGCCACGAGCTACGGGTTCGCCGTGGCCTCCCGCGCGCTCGGGCTCGCCCCCGGCCGGCGGGTGATGGTCCTGGCCGAGGAGTATCCGTCGGGCGTCTACACGTGGCGCGCTGCGACCCGGCGCGCCGACGCCGAGCTGCTCACGGTCGAGCGCGAGAGCGGCCAGACGTGGACCGACGCCGTGCTCGCGCGGCTCGACGAGCGCGTGGCCGTGGTGAGCGTGCCGCACGTCCACTGGACCGACGGGGCTCTCGTGGACCTGGAGCAGGTCGCGGCCGCCGCCCACGCGGCGGGCGCTCGTCTCGTGATCGACGGCAGCCAGTCGATCGGGGCAATGCCGCTCGACGTCTCGGCGCTGCGACCGGACTTCGTGGTCACCGTGGGCTACAAGTGGCTCTTGGGACCCTTCGGGGTGGGATATCTGTACGTCGCCGAGGAGCACCGCGATTGCGAGCCGCTCGAGGAGAACTGGATCCTGCGCGCCGGCTCGGAGGACTTCGCCCGGCTCGTGGACTACCGCGACGAGTACCAACCCGGCGCCCGGCGCTTCGACGTGGGCGAGCGCACGAACTTCGAGCTCACGCCGATGGCCGTGGCCGCCCTCGGCCAGCTCGAGGAATGGCGGGTCGAGCGCGTGGCCGACGCCCTCGACCGGATCACGGCCGAGATGGCGCGCCGCGCCGAGGACATCGGGCTCGACCCGCTACCGCGCGCACAGCGCGGTCCGCATCTGCTCGGGGTCCAGCTGCCCGATGGCGTCCGCGAGCGCGTCCTGCCCGCGCTCGCGGCGGAGAAGTGCTTCGCCGCCGTCCGCGGCCGCGCGCTGCGTCTGGCCCCGCATCTGCACGTCACCGAGCACGACATCGAGCGGCTGTTCAGAGCGCTCGGACGCGCCGCGGGAGACTGGCGCGGGCGGAGCGTTTAGCCCCACCCGGCACGGGCAGCCGGGCCGTGATGGCTACCAACGACACGACAACGAACGGAAATCGGCCCCTCGCGCTGGTCACCGGCGCCTCGAGCGGCATCGGCCTCGAGCTGGCGAGGGTGTTCGCCCGGAACGGCTTCGCGCTTGTCATGAACGCCGAGGACGCCGCGCTGGACGAGGCGGCGGCACAGCTGCGCGCGAGCGGCACCGACGCCGAGGCCATTCGCGCCGACCTCACGGAACCGGGCGAGGTCGAGCGTCTCTACGCGCAGGCCACGCGCGACGGGCGCAAGGTGGATGCGCTGGCGCTCAACGCCGGGGTGGGCGCGGGCGGCGACTTCGCCCGCGGCACCAGCCTCGACAAGGAGCTGCGACTGGTCGACCTGAACGTGCGCTCGACGGTCCACCTGGCCAAGCTCGGCCTGCGGGACATGGTGGGGCGCAACGAGGGCCGCGTGCTCTTCACGTCGTCGATCGCATCGACGATGCCGGGCTCCTACCAGGCCGTCTACAACGCATCCAAGTCGTTCGTGCAGTCGTTCGCCCTGGCCCTACGCGACGAGCTCCGCGACACCGAGGTGACCGTGACCTCGCTCATGCCCGGTCCGACCGAGACCGAGTTCTTCGAGCGCGCCGAGATGCAGGACACGAAGGTCGGCGCGAGCGACAAGGACGACCCGGCCCAGGTCGCGCAGCAGGGCTTCGACGCGATGATGAGCGGCGACGAGCGCGTGGTGGGCGGCGGCCTGAGCACAAAGGCCCAGGCGCTGGCCAGCAGGGTGCTGCCCGACTCCGCCAAGGCGGCGATGCATCGGCGCATGGCGCAGCCCGGATCGGCAAAGGAGGAGCAGTGAAGGCGCTCACCTGGCAGGGCGTCGAGGACGTCCGCGTGGAGGAGGTCGACGACCCGCGCATCGAGGAGCCCACGGACGCCGTCGTGAGGATCACCTCCACCGGGCTGTGCGGCTCCGATCTGCACCTCTACAAAGTGCTCGGGGCGTTCCTCGAGCCCGGCGACGTGCTCGGCCACGAACCGATGGGAGTCGTCGAGGAGGTGGGCTCCGAGGTCGATTCGCTCCAGAAGGGCGACCGCGTGGTGATCCCGTTCAACATCTCCTGCGGCAGCTGCTGGATGTGCGAGCGCGAGCTGTTCGCGCAGTGTGAGACGACGCAGAACCGCGACACCGGCACCGGCGCCTCGCTGTTCGGCTACACGAAGCTCTACGGCCAGGTCCCGGGCGCCCAGGCCGAGTACCTGCGCGTGCCGCAGGCCCACTTCGGCCCGATCAAGGTGCCCGACGGCCCACCGGACGACCGCTTCGTGTTCCTCTCGGACGTGCTCCCCACCGCCTGGCAGGCGGTTGAGTACGCCGAGATTCCCGAGGGCGGGTCGGTGGCGATCTTCGGCCTCGGCCCGATCGGGCAGATGTCCGCGCGAATCGCCAAGCACAAGGGCGCCCGCGTGATCGGCATCGACCTGGTGCCGGCGCGGCTCGAGCTCGCCCGGCGCCACGACATCGAGGTGCTCGACGTCTCCAACGGCGCGGGCGACACCGCCACCACGGCGGAGCGGCTGCGCGAGCTGACCGACGGCCGCGGCCCCGACGCGGCCATCGATGCCGTCGGGATGGAGGCGCACGGGGCGCCGTTCGGCCAATTCGCCCAGAAGCTGGCGGGCTTCCTGCCCGATGCCGTGGCCCGGCCGATGATCGAGCGCCTCGGGGTTGATCGCATGAGTGCCCTGCTGGGCTGCTTCGAGAGCGTCCGCCGCGGCGGAACGGTGTCGATCAGCGGCGTCTACGGCGGCGCGATCGACCCGATCCCGATGATGCAGCTGTTCGACAAGGGCCTGCAGATCCGCATGGGCCAGGCGCACGTCAAGCGCTGGATCGACGACATCATGCCGCTGGTCAGCGATGACTCCGACCCGCTGGGCACCGAGGACTTCACAACGCACCGCCTCCCCCTTGCGCAAGCCCCAAAGGCCTACGAGGCGTTCCAGAAGAAGGAGGACGGCATCTTCAAGGTCGTGTTCGAGCCCTAGAGTCGGACCCGGATGGGACGACATGACCCGGGATGGTTCGAGCGGACGCTGGCCTGAGCCCGGTCTCGCCGGCCAGCATGCGACCGAGCAGGGGCGCGAACTTGAACAGGTTGTCGCCCACGAGGCCGGTCACGGCGCCCTCGCGCCAGATGCGGAAGTTATCCGGCCCCTCCGGCAGGACGGTCGTGATGCACAGGCGCAGCCCGACCGGCTCCGGGTCGAGCCCGGGCATCGCGCGCCTCACCCAGCGGGAGATTCGCCCGGCCAGCTCGTCCACCCGCTCGTTGCGCCCCGGCACCCGCTGGCCCGGCTCGGCCGGAATCTCGTTGCCGGGCCCGCTCAGGCCGATCACGTAGTTCTCCTCGCCGGGCACCGGCCCGCCGTAGACGGTCTCGCCGTACTCGCCCGACTGCTCCTGGAGACAGGGAAGGCTCCTACCCCGGAGGTGTGGCCGCACGGCGAAGGTGGCGCGCACGTGACAGCCGCCGCCGAACTCGAGGCCGGGCGCGAGCTCGCGCACCTCCGCGCCCGCGCAGACGACCACCCGCTCTGCGTGCCAGACCCCCTCGGAGCTGTCGACAAAGACCCCCGACCCGCGCTCGTCGATCCGGTACACGCGGCCGAGCACGAGCGAGCCGGACACCGACCGAGAGAGCGCGTCGACGGCGGCCCGCACGTCGATCGCTCCGCCCAGCTCGTCTAACAGGGCAGCACCGCCCGGAGGGTCGAGCGCCGGATGCACCTCGCGCTGCTCCTCCTCGGTGAGCATCCGGCAGGGCACGCCGGCCACCGACAGGCGCTGCTCGTGAGCCCTCACGTCGGGGCCCGTCACGAGCGCGCCCTCGTCACCGAGGAGACTCGTCTCGAAGCGCTTCTCCCAGGCGTCCCAGAGGCCCCGGCTCTCGGCGGCGAGCCCCACGACCTCGGGCTGCCTGTGGCTGTGGCGGAATATGCGCGTGGTGCCCGCCGACTGGCCGGCACCCGGGCGGGCGCTCTCGAACAGGCAGACCCCCACGCCCCGCTCGCGCAGCTCATGGGCCGTGGCGAGACCGACGATGCCGGCTCCCACCACCGCCACGTCGCAGGCTCCGCCGGGCAGAGCCACGGCTCAGGCGGCGACGGCCTTGTAGTAGCGCACCGCGAGGCCCGTGAGGAGCGTCTCAAAGCAGGTCTCGAGGCTCATGCCGTGCGCCTCCGCGTAGCCGCGCAGGCCGGCCTCCTCGATGGCGGTGGCCTGAGTGATGACCTCGTCCACGAGATCGGGGTGCTGGTCGGTGAAGTAGGCACCCATCGAGTACAGGCTCGTGTCCATGAGCGACTCGAGGAACTCGTCGCCCTCCGCCACCGCCCGGGTGCGCTTCGGGGCCATCGCGCGGAGACTACCCGCCGTGACCGGCTCCTTCGTCGCTACGGGAGGGCGCCCTCGACGGTGCCGGTCACCCCGTCGATCGTGCCCGCGCCGACCTCGGGGACGGACACCTCCGGCACGCTCACGCCCGGAGCGACCTGCGGGGTCTCGAGCGGCGGCGTGACCCGCGGCACCTCCGGCAGCGGCAGGCGGCCGCCCGTGGGCACGTCGGGGAGCGGCACGCCCCCGTCCGGCGCCTCGGGAGCGCCGGGGAGCTCGGCGCCGCCGAGCGGAGCGGAGTCGCCGGAGCCCGCCGCGGGGCTGCCGGCGGCCGGCGCGCCCGAGGCCGGCGCGCCCGCGGCCGGGGCGCCGGCGGCGGTGTCGCGCTTGCTGGCGTCGGGTTTCGAGCGGGTGCGGTCCGCGCCGCGCCGAGCCCGGTCGCGACCGCGGTCGGCGGCGCCGAGCGGTGAGGCGGCCCGGGTCGTGGCCTCCTGCGTGGCCCGCTCCCTCACCGTCTCGCGCTCGATGGCCGCGGGCCTGTCCCCGTCGCGGTCGAGCAGGCCCGAGCCGCCCACGGCCACGCCTCCAAGGCCGGCCAGCGCGGCGGCAGCGATCAGTGCGGCGGCGCGCTCGCCGAGCCCGGCGCCGAACTGGGCGCCGCTCGGAAGCCAGGGGAACGGCAGCGGCAGGAGCGAGGCGATCTTCGCCCGCAGCCCGGCGGGCGCCGCCTGCGGCTCGACGCCCAGCTCGCGGGCCCAGCGGCGGCAGCTGTGGCAGCGGCGGGCGTGCCGGGCCAGCCGCTGGTGGTCGAGGCCGCCGCCCATCCCCTCGGCGAGCCGGGCGATCATCGCGCGCGCCTTGCGGCAGCGCCGGCCCTCGGAGAGCTCGGCGTACTCGCTCTCGAGTCGCCGCCGCGCGCGGAACAGCGCGCTCTCGACCGCCGGGCGGCTGAGGTCCAGCTTCTCGCCGATCTCCCGGTAGGAGCAGCCCTCGAGCTCGCGCATCACGAGCACCTGTGTGTACACGCCCGACAGCTCGTCGAACGCGCCGCGCAGGTGGTCGAGGCGCTCCTTGTCGATCAGCAGGGAGTCGGGCGCACTGTCGCCCACGAGCCGGAGGCGGTCCGAGGGACGCAGCCCTGAGTCGGCGTCCATCGAGATCTCCTCGGCGCGACTCGAGCGCCGGTAGGAGTCGATCGCGGCGTTGCGCGCGATCTCGTAGATCCACGGCTTGAAGTTGATCTCGGAGTCGGTGGCGCGCAGGCGGCGCAGCGCCGACAGGAACGCTTCCTGCGTCACGTCCTCGGCGCGCGCCTCGTCGCGGAGCCTGCTGCGGACGAATGCCGTGATGCGCGGCTGATAGCGGCGGTAGAGCTCCTCGAAGGAGGCGTCGTCTCCCTGCCGAACCGCGGTCACCAGATCGGCGTCGGCGGTCTCACAGCTCGTGGCGATCATCCCTGCATTCCCCTGCCTCGCTCCCTGAGTGCTTGGCAAAGTACCCACAATCTGCGAGTTTGAAAATCCTCCCACCCCTCCCCCTGAGGGCCTCACCCGCTTCTCACCCGTGGCCTCACGCGACTCGATCATCGCCTTCCTCGACGAGCTGCTCGACCCGAGCGACTTCTCCGACTACGGGCCGAACGGCCTGCAGGTGCCCGGCTCGCACGAGGTCGAGCTGGTGGCCACGGGCGTGTCGGCAAACCGCGAGCTGATCGTGCAGGCCGCCGATGCGGGCGCGCAGCTGGTGCTCACCCACCACGGCCTGTTCTGGGACTTCCATCCGCGCACGATCTCGCCCGCCATGAAGACCCGGCTCGAGCTGCTCTTCGAGGCCGACATGTCGCTGGCCGGCTACCACCTCCCGCTCGACGCCCATCCCGAGGTGGGCAACAACGCGCTGCTCTGCGAGCTGCTCGGCCTGGAGCGCGCCGAGCCGTTCGGGCAGCACCGCGGCAGCGCGGTGGGCTTCGTGGGACGCGCGCCCGCGGGCGTGTCGTTCGAGGAGCTACGCGCGCGGGTCGAGGGGGCCACCGGCCGCGAGCCGTTCGTCTGGGAGGCGGGCCCGGAGGTCGTGCACGCGGTGGGCATCGTCACCGGCGGCGCGGCCTCGAGCTTCCGCGAGGCGGTGGCCCTCGGCCTCGACGCCTTCGTGACGGGCGAGCCCGCCGAGCACGTGATGGCCGAGGCCCGGGAGGGCGGCGTGCACTTCGTGGCGGCCGGGCATTACGCCACGGAGACCTTCGGCGTGCGCCGCCTCGGAGAGCTCGTGGCGGAGCGATTCGGGGTCGAGCACCGCTTCATCGACGTTCCGAACCCGATCTGACGCAGGCAACGGGCGCAAACGCCGAGATTCGGGCCAAATCCCTCTTTCGGCCGACCGAGACAACCGATACCCTGGATGGCACGCCTGCAAGCGACGAGGAGGACATAGGTACATGGCGATCCACCTGACGCCCACCGAACTCGGCCGAGAGGCCGGCATGCACCGGCGCGAAGTGATCTCGAAGTGCATGGAAATGGGCGTCCCGATCTTCCAGGGCCGGATCGACAAGACCTTGTTCATCACCAGCCTCAAGGACGCGCAGCAGAAGCGAGAGCTGGCCAAGGCGTAGCCGGGCGGAAGCCGCCGGCTCGGCCGGCGGCGCACCGATTCCATCCCCCCCTCCTAGACTCTCCCTGCACGGACTCGAATAGGGGGAACACATGGAAGCAGTGACGGCCGGTGCCGAGGCCCGCCAGGGCACCGGGTCGAAGACGATCGCCGATTTGCTGCCGCTGGCCGTGGCGCGCTACGGCGATGCGCCGGCCCAGCGGCACAAGGTCGGCGACCAGTGGGTCGACCTCACGTACGCGGAGCTCGGCGAGATCGTGAAGGAGGTCTCGCTCGGGCTGGTGGACCTCGGGATCGAGCCGGGCGACAAGATCTCGATCCTCGCCCACACCCGCCCCGAGTGGACGCAGGCCTGCTTCGGGATCCTCACCGCGGGCGCGACGCTCGTCACGATCTACCAGACGAACTCGCCGGAGGAGGTGCAGTACGTCCTCCACCACTCGGACTCGCGCGCGATCTTCGTCGAGGACGCCGCGCAGCTCGCGAAGGTGCGCGAGATCGAGGACCAGTGCCCAGAGCTCGAGCACGTGATCGTGATGGACGGCGCCGGCCTGGGCGACGCGCTCACCATGGATGCGCTCCGCGAGCGCGGGCGTGGCCGCGACGCGGCGGAGTACGAGGCGCGCTACAGCGCGGTCACCCCGGACGACATGTGCCTGTACATCTACACGTCCGGCACCACGGGCCCGCCCAAGGGCTGCCTGCTCTCGCACGGCAACTACCGGGCGATCACGGACTCCGTGGTGGCCGGCAACGTGCTCGAGGGCGGCGACTGCTCATACCTCTTCCTCCCGCTCGCGCACGCGTTCGCCGTGCTGATCCAGTTCGCCTCGTTCGAGCTGGGCGTGGCGATGGCGTACTGGTCGCGCGACCCGAAGATGATCATCGCCGACATCGCCCAGGTGAGCCCGTCGTACTTCCCGTCGGTGCCGCGCATGTTCGAGAAGATCTACACGCTCGCCACCGCGAACATCGAGGACAAGGAGCAGCTCCAGCAGGCGGTGCAGCTGGGGGTGAAGGTGCGCACGATGCGCGAGGCGGGCGAGCAGGTGCCGCCGGAGCTCGAGGCCCCCTTCGAGCAGGCCGAGGAGAAGCTCTTCAAGAACGTGCGGGGACTGTTCGGCCAGAACATCCGCGAGTGCGTGACCGGCGCGGCGCCGATCGCGCCCGAGATCCTCGAGTTCTTCTTCGCCTGCGGGGTACCGGTGATGGAGGGCTACGGCATGACCGAGACCGCCACCAGCGCCACCGTCAACCGCCCGCAGGCGGGCGAGTTCCGCTTCGGGTCGGTGGGCAAGCCGATGCAGGGCGTGGAGGTCAGGATCGCCGACGACGGCGAGGTGCTGGTCAAGGGCCCGAACATCTTCCAGGGCTACTACAAGAACGAAGAGGCCACGAGGAACACGATCGAGGGCGAGGAGCGCTGGCTGCACACGGGCGACCTCGGCCGCCTCGACGACGACGGCTTCCTCTACATCACCGGCCGCAAGAAGGACATCATCATCACCGCGGGCGGCAAGAACATCACGCCGGCCAACCTCGAGAACGGGCTCAAGCAGAGCCGCTGGATCTCGCAGGCGGTGGTGGTCGGGGACCGGCGGCCCTACCTGATCGCGCTCATCACGCTCGACCCGGAGGAGGCGCCGGCGCTGGCCGAGCAGCTCGGGCTCGAGAGCTCCGATCTCGCGGAGATGGCGAACGAGGAGCGGGTGCGGGCCGAAGTCCAGAAGACGATCGACGAGGTGAACTCGCACGTCGGCCCGGTCGAGCAGATCAAGCGCTTCGCGATTCTCGACCACGACCTGTCCCAGGAGACGGGCGAGCTTACGCCCACGCTCAAGGTCAAGCGCAACGTGGTGCACGAGAAGTACGCCGCGCTCGTCGACGAGGTCTACGACGCACCCCGGGGCTGAGGCTCGCTGGCCAGCAACGATCCCTCCGATACCGGCGGCCTGTTCATCGGCCGCCGTCCCGGCACGGCGCCGGTGCGCTACCGGGACGACGTGGCGCCGTCCTCGGAGCGGCGCCGGCGGGTCGACGAGCTGCTCGCCCACGGCCTGCTGCTGGTGGAGCTCGTGCTGTGCCTGTCGCTGTTCGGGCCCCAGCCCGCCGCCTGGTTGTGGATCGGCTCGCAGGTCGACTACCTGACGGGCTACGTGACCGCGGGGATCGGCACGGTGATGATCGGCTGCCTCGCGTCGCTGATGCTCACGATGGCCCTGGCCAAGCGGGTGGATCACGCCTGGCGGCTCGTCCGGCGCGCCGCCGGGCACCGCCAGGAGCGCGGCGCGCTGGAGCGGATCTTCGTGGTGGCCGTGGGGGTTGCCGTCGTGGCATTCGGGATCTGGTTCATCCTCATCGAGGGCCCGGGTCCAAGCCTCGCCCCGACCGACTAGTGGCCCTCGCATGGGCTTTCGCGACTACTACCGGCAGTTCGAGGACCTCGACGAGCGCGAGCTGAACCGGCTGCGCCGCGAGCGCCGCCACGAGGAGAGGCGCCAGGCGCTCGCGCGCGTGCCGGACCTCGACCTGTCGGGCACCGAGTGGCCCGACCTGCCCAACTCCGAGATCGCCAACGCCGCGATCGCCCGCGCGCGCGGCCTGGTGCAGCGCTATCCGGACCGTCACGCGGCGCCGATCCGGCGGCTGCTGGCGGAACGCCACGAGGTCGATCCCGAGCGGATCGCGCTCGGCAACGGCGCCGCCGAGTTGCTCCAGGCCGCCGCCTTCGCGCTGCTCTCCGAGGGTGACGAGCTGGTGATGCCGTGGCCCTCCTACCCGCTCTATCCGCTGCTGGCGGCGCACGCTCGCGCCCGCCCGGTCGCGGTCGAGCGCGGCGACCTCCTCGACGCCGTGAGCGAGCGCACGCGCGTTCTCGTTCTCTGCAACCCGAACGATCCCACCGGCGAGTACGTGCACAGCGAGCAGGTGGGCGGCCTGCTCTCGGCGCTGCCGGCCCACGTGACGGTGCTGCTCGACGAGGCGCTCGTGCACTTCCAGGACGTCGAGCCTGTGGACGCCTGCCTCAAGCTCGTGGAGGCCTTCCCGCGCCTGCTCGTGGTGCGCACGTTCTCGAAGATCTACGGGCTGTCGGGCCTGCGGGCCGGCTACGCGGTCTCCTCCGACGGCAACCTGCTGGCGGCGGTGGCGCCGGTACTGGGCGTGAACGCGCTCACGCAGGCGGCGATCGAGCACGCGCTCCGCACCGGCGACGCGGAGGTCGAGCGCCGCCGTCAAACGGTTGGCCGCGAGCGCCGCCGGGTGCTGGCCGCGCTGCGCGACATGGGCGTGGAGGTCACCGACAGCCAGGCGAACTTCGTCTGGCTGCGCGTCGCCGGCCGCAGCGGCGACCAGCTCGCGAGCCGACTGCGCGCGCAGGGCGTGATCGTGGCTCCCGGCGGGCCGCTCGGCGAGGACCACCACGTCCGCGCCACGATCATCTCGGAGCACGCGAGCGCCCGGCTCCTGCGGGCGCTCGGGACCGCGCTCGCCTGAGGGTCAGCCGGCGGCTAGTCCTCGCCCGACTGCCTGAGCAGGCCGGCGGTCGTCTGCTCGAGGATGCGGCGCCAGGCGGCCGTCTTCTCGCGATTCTTCTCGACCTTCCCCACCACCTTGCTCACGCGCTTGGCCGAGATCTCGATGCCGTGCTTGGCGCACACGTCGCGGAGCTCGTCGTAGTCCGATGCGAGCTTGAGCGTGACCGACTCGAACCCGTGGCGCGCGATCTCCACGCGGCGCGTGAAGTTGAGGATGTTCGTCTCGAACATCAGCTCGTCGTTCGGGTCGGGCTCGATCAGGATGATGTCGACCCCGGGGTAGCGCTCCTTCCAGTGCGACACCGCCTCGTGCAGCCGCTGGTGGGCGATCAGCTTGAAGGCCTGGTAGCCGATCTGCGGGAACCCCATGTCCCGCACGCGCCGCACGCGGCTTCCGAGCATGGTGGGAATGACCTTCTGGAAGTCGTTCACGTAGGGCACGAGCGGGTTGACCACGATCACGAACTTGGCGCCCGCCTCCACGGCCACGTCGAGGTTGGTGGTCGAGCGCAGGCCGCCGTCCACCAGGTGGCGGCCCTTGATCTCCACCGGCTTGTAGACCATCGGCAGGGCCGTCGAGGCGGCCACGGCGCGCGAGATCGGCACGTCGTCCCAGTCGGCGCCGCCCAGCACGATCCGCTCGCAGGTGTCGAGGTCGGTGGCGGTGAGGAAGAGCTCGTTGTCGAGCAGGCGGAAGTCGTTCACCCGGTCCGGGTCGCTCAGCACCGATTCCAGGTAGTCGTGCACGCCGCGCCCGTCGTAGAGGCCGGAGGGGAGCGCCTCGGCGACGCCCACCGCGAGGTCGATCAGCGAGGTGGAGCGCATCTGGGTCGCGAACGTGCGCGCCAGCCCGAGCATGCGGAGCGGCAGGAGCGCGGCGGTCTGGGCGAACTCGAGCGCGTTCGGGCGCATGAGGGTGCCGCGGTCCACGTCCCTGAACGGGGTGGGCACCTGCTGGTTGACCACCCGCATCATCTCCTCGGGTGTCACGCCGTTGGCGGTGAGGGCGGCAACGAAGGAGCCTGCGCTCGTGCCCACATAGACGTCGAACTGGTTCACGGTCCGGTTGACCGCGAGCAGGTCGAGCGCCCGCAATGCGCCGATCTCGTAGACCCCGCCGGTGAACCCACCGCCGCCGAGCACCAGCGCGGTGCGCGAGCGCCGCGGCTTCCTGCGGCGCGGCTTGCCCTGGGACCCCCCGTCCTTCGCTGCCGGCTTCTCGAGCCTGACTACGTCGCCCATCCGGGGCCCCATTATGCCCGACCGCTCCGTCGATCCCGCTACCGTGTTCGGTTTCCTCGATGCGTCGTATCGCCCTCCTCGTCATCGTGCTGGTCGCCGCCGCGCCGTCGGCGGCCGCCGCGGACCAGGCTCTGACCAACCGCCTGGCCCGCCAGATGCGGGCGGCCGGCGCCTATTCCGGCGCCTACGTGGTCAACCTGACCACCGGTGAGACGGTGTTCCGCTGGCGCCAGAACCGCGCGCGCATCCTGGCCTCCAACACCAAGCTGTTCACCACTACCGCCGCGCTCGCCCGTTACGGCACCGAGGGCACGCTCGGCACGGAGGTGCGGGGCACCGGCGAGCTGGCGGCTGACGGAGTCTGGCACGGCGACCTGTATCTCCACGGCGGCGGCGACCCCAGCTTCGGCAGCCGCAGCTACGCCACGCGCTACTACGGCGCGCCGGGCGGCACCGTCGAGGAGCTGGCCGCACTGCTCGATCAGGCCGGCATCGAGCGCGTGAGCGGCCGCATCCGCGGCGACGAGTCGGCGTTCGACTCCCTGCGGGGCGGCCCCGACTCCGGCTTCGGCGTCTCGCCCTGGGTCGGCCCCCTGAGCGGCCTGTCGTTCAACCGCGGCTTCGCGGACGAGGCCGGCCGCTCCTGGCAGTCGAACCCGCCCACGTTCGCGGCCGCGCGCCTCGACGCCGCGCTCGAGGCCCGCGGCGTGCGGGTGCGGCTCGCCCCGCGCGCCGGGGTCTCTCCGACCGGCGCGAACGTCCTGGCGAGCGTGGACTCGCCTCCCATGGAGCAGCTCGTGCGGATCACCAACAAGCCCTCCGACAACTTCTTCGCCGAGATGCTGCTCAAGGACCTTGGCCTGCAGACCGGCGGCAAGGGGACCACGGCGGGCGGCGCGGCGGCGGCGGCGGGCTTCGCCCGGAGGCTCGGGGCGCGCGTACGGATCGTGGACGGCTCCGGCCTCTCGCGCGGCAACCGCGCCTCGCCCTACCGCGTGGTCAAGCTGCTCGCCGCCATGCGCAGCCGCGACGAGTACGCCGCCCTCTTGGACTCGCTGCCGATCGCCGGCGTGGACGGCACACTCTCTACCCGCATGCGCGGCGGCGCGGCGCGGCTGCGTTGCCACGGCAAGACCGGCACGCTCTCGAACGTGAGCGCGCTGTCCGGCTACTGCGACGCCCGAAGCGGCGATACCTACGCCTACTCGATCCTGATGAACGGCGTCTACCCGCCGGGCGCGCGGCGGCTGCAGGACAACATGCTGCAGTCGATCGCCGCGGCGAGCGAGTAGTCAGCGAGAGTCAGAGCGCCCGAGCAGCCCGCGCAGTCCGTCCTCGTCGAGGATCTCGACCTCCAGCTCCTGCGCCTTCGTGTATTTCGTGCCCGGGTCCTCGCCGGCCACCACGTAGTCGGTCCTTTTCGACACCGACCCGGTGACCTTGCCGCCGGCCGCCTCGATCATCTTCGTTGCCTCGGGCCGCGTGAGATCCGGCAGCGTGCCGGTGAGCACCACGGTCTTGCCCACGAGCGGGCCCTCGCTGGGCGGCGCGGGGCCCTCCTCCTCCATCTGGAGGCGGGCGTCGCGCAGGCGCCCGATCAGGGCGCGGGTGCGCTCCTCGGCGAGCGTCTCGTACACGGTCTTGGCGAGGATCGGGCCCATCCCCTCCACCTCGGTGAGCTGCTCCTCGGAAGCGTCCAGCAGCGCGTCCATCGAGCGGAAGTGGCGCGCCAGGTTGCGCGCGTTCACGAAGCCGATCCCGGGGAGGCCGAGCGCGTACAGCACGAGATGGAAGGGCTGCTCCCTCGACGCGTCGATCGCGTTCACGAGGTTGCGCGCCGAGGTCTCGCCGAAGCGCTCGAGCGCCACGAGGCGCTCCACGTCGAGGTCGTAGATGTCGGCGAAGTTCTCGATCAGCCCGAGCTCGAGGAAGCGGCGTGCGTTCTCCTCGCCGAGGCCGTCGATGTCCATCGCGCCCACGAAGTGCTTCACGGCCTGGAAGACCTGCCCGGGGCACCCCGTGCGGTTGGGGCAGATGGTCCACACGCCCTCCTCCGGCTTGACGGTCGGCGTGCCGCATGCCGGACACTTGGCGGGCGGCTCAGGCGTTTCGCTGCGGCTCTTTCGCTTCTGCGCCTTCGAGGTGGGCGACACCACCTGCGGGATCACGTCGCCCGCGCGCATCACGATCACCTCGTCGCCGTCGCGCACGTCCTTGCGGCGCAGATCCTCCTCGTTGTGGAGGGTGGCGAGCTTGACGGTCACACCCGACACCTGCACCGGCTCGAGCACCGCGAACGGCACCATGTGCCCGGTGCGCCCCACGTTCCACGCCACCTGCTTCAGCGTCGTGGTGGCCGTGGTGGGGGCGAACTTCCAGGCGATCGCGCCGCGCGGCTCGCGCCCGACCACGCCGAGCTCCCGCTGCAGCTCCAGCTCGTCGACCTTGACCACCACGCCGTCGATCTCGAAGTCGAGCCGGTCGCGGCGCTCCTCCCAGGCGCGGCAGGCGGCCACCACCTCGTCGACGGTGTCGTGCACCTCCACGTCCCGGTTCACCCGGAAGCCGTGTTCGCGCAGCCACTCGAGCGACTCCGAGTGGGTTTCGAACTCGAGCCCGTCTGTCGCGCCCACGCCGTAGCACCACATCGACAGCGGCCGCGAGGCAGCCAGCTTGGGGTCGAGCTGGCGGATCGAGCCGGCGGCGGAGTTGCGCGGGTTGGCGAAGGTGGGCTCGCCGGCCTCGGCGCGCTGCTCGTTCAGCTTCGCGAAGGCCGCCAGCGGCAGGTAGATCTCACCGCGTACCTCGAACAGCGCCGGCGCCTTGTCCACGCGCAGCGGGATCGCGCCGATCGTGCGCAGGTTCTGCGTCACGTCCTCGCCCACCTCGCCGTTTCCCCGGGTGGCGCCCCGCACGAGCACGCCGTCCTCGTAGACGAGCGAGATCGCCAGGCCGTCGATCTTGGGCTCGGTCACGAAGCGCACGTCGCCCATCTCCACGCCCTGGCGCTCGAGATAGCGCTCGCTGCGCACGACCCAGGCCGCCAGCTCCTCCTCGTTACGGGCGTTGGCGAGCGAGAGCATCGGCTGGAGGTGCTTGACCTCGGGGAACTTCGAGAGCGGCTGGCCGCCCACCCGCTGCGTGGGGGAGTCGGGCGTGAGCAGGTCGGGGTGCTCCTTCTCGATGTCCCGCAGCTCGTTCAGGAGCTCGTCGTACTCGACGTCCGAGATCTCCGGGTCGTCGAGCACGTAGTAGCGGTGCCCGTGGTACTCGAGCTGCTTGCGCAGCTCGGCCGCTCGCTTGGCGGCGCTCACAGCTCGCGCGCCGCCGGCGCCAGCAGCCGGTCGAGGTCGAACCCGGAGAGCTGCTCGATCCCCTGGGCGTAGGTGAGGTCGAAGTGGAGCGGCGTGACGGCGATACGACCCTGCGCCACGGCGGCGAAATCGGTGCCGTCCTCGTGCTCGTAGGTCGGGGAGTCGCCGTACATGCGGTAGCGGCGCCGGCCGTCGCGCTCCTCGGTGAGCTCCATCCGGTCGTGGTAGATCCGCTTGCCGAGCCGGCACGCCGACACGCCGCCGGCCTGGCCGGCCGGCGAGTTCACGTTCAGGAGGGTGCCGTCGGGCATCGGCACGTCGGTCAGCTCCTCGACCATGCGGGCAACGAAGGCGGCCACCTGCTCGAAGTCGTCGCGCTGCCAGGCCTTGCGCGAGCGGAAGTCGAGCTCGCCGCGCTCGGCCTGCTGGGAGACCGCGATCGCGGGGATGCCGAGCATGATCCCCTCGAGCGCCGCGGCAACGGTGCCGGAATAGGTGATGTCGTCCCCGAGGTTCGAGCCGTGGTTGATACCCGAGACGATGATCTCCGGCGGCACCTCCACCAGGCCGAGCGCGGCGAAGCGCACGCAGTCGACGGGCGTGCCGTCCGTGGCGAAGCCGCTGGTGCCGTCCTCGAACTCGACCTCCTCCACCCACAGCGGGTGATGGATCGTGATGCTGCGAGCGGTGGCCGAGCGGTTCGAGTCCGGCGCGATCACGGCCAGCTCGATGTCCGGCACCTCGAGCAGCGCCCGGCGCATCACGTGCAGGCCGGTGGCGGCGATGCCGTCGTCGTTGGTGAGAAGTACCTTCATCGAAGGGGCGGATTCACGATACTCAGTAGCGCACGGACTCCAGGTAGAGGCCGTGCGGCGGCGCTGTCGCCCCTGCCTCGTTGCGCGGGCGTCCCTCGAGTAGTCGCCGGAAGGCGGCAGGGCTGACGCCCTCGAGCATCGTGCCCACCAGCACCCGGACCATGTGGCGCATGAAGGTGTCGGCCTCGATCCAGAACGCGAGCCCGCCCTCCCGCTCCTCGCGCCATTCGGCGAGCAGCACGTGGCGCTCGAAGCGCACGTGGTCGGTCTCCGTGGGAGTGAAGGCGGTGAAGTCATGCGTGCCGCGCAGCTCGGCGGCGCAGGCGTCGAGGCGCTCGCGGTCGAGCGGGCGCGGCCACCAGAGCGCGCGCCCGTGCTCGAGGGCGCTCGGCTCGGGGCGGACCAGCAGGCGGTAGCGGTAGGTGCGACTGCGCGCGTCCCGGCGCGCGTCGAAGCCATCGGGCGCCGGCTCGCTGGCGAGCACCGCCACGTCGTCCGGCAGGAGCGCGTTCAGGTTGCGCTGCGGGGCCGGCGCGCCGGGGTGGCTCGCCACCTGCCCGCGCGCATGCACGCCGCGATCGGTGCGGCCCGCCACCGTGAGCCCGACCTCGCGGCGGAGCACGGTGGCCAGCGCCAGTTCGAGCTCGCCCTGCACCGTGCGGCGGCCGGGTTGCCGGGCCCAGCCGGCGAAGCCTGAGCCGTCGTATTCGAGCAGGAGCCGTGCGGTCAGCGGGCTACCCGCGCTTGCGCGCGACGATCACGGCGTACTCGACGTCGATCGCGATCGGGCCGTCGCCGCCGCGCTCACGAAACAGCTCGACGACGCGCGCCTGATGCTCCTCGAAGCGCTCGGGCGGGAGCGTCCTGCGGAGCACCACCGCGTCGGGTGACGTGGCCGCCATCGCGCTGACGATCGCCTCAGGCGACTCGCCCGTCCAGGGAAGCGTGCGGCGCTCGACCTCGAATCGCGCGGCGAGGCCGTCGAAGCGCTCCCGCACGATCTCCGCCGCCGCCCACTCCTGCGACGAGGGCTGATCCGGGGCCGGCGGAACGTACTCGCGCGAGAGCGAGATGACCTTGGTGAAAAAGCTGTCGGGCGTCCAGGCCGTCATGCCCACGGTGCCGCCGGGCCGCACCACCCGGAAGAGCTCCTCGGCGACGACACGCGGGCGCGGGGCGATCATCGCACCGAACACCGAACCGACGCAGTCGAAGCTCGCGTCGGCGAACGGGAGATCCTCGACGTCGGCCAGCCGCCACTCCACGTCGTACCCCTCGGCGGCGGTCCGCCGACGTCCGCGCTCGACCTGGCCCGGCGAGTAGTCCGACGCCACCACACGGGCGCCTTCGCCGGCGCACGCGAGCGCGAAGTTCCCGTCGCCCGCGGCGGCGTCCAGCACCTCCTGGCCCGCCGAGACGGCGCAGGCGTCGCACAGCTCCCCGGCGGCCGGCCGCACCAGCTCCGAGATCCGCGCGTAGTCGCCCTCCCCCCAGAAGGCGGCGCCGCGCCGCTTGATCTCCTCGACGTCCATCTACTCGCCCCAGCCCTCCGGCGGCTCGCGGCGCCCCTCCTGGAGGTGCCAGTACTCCCGCAGTTCCTGGCAGCGCCCGCCTGCGGCGAAGCGCAGCAGCAGGCAGCCCGGCAGGGTGACCTCGCTGCCCTCGTCCTGCATCACCGCCCACCACTCCACAACCACCCGGTTTCCCTGCACGAGCGGCCGCCCGAAGCGCAGCTCGAGGCCATCCTGCGTGCCGGTCGCGGTGCGCCAGTAGTCGCGGATCGCCTCGCGGCCGACGGTGGGCTCCCGGAACGGCGAGGACAGGTACACGGCCTGCTCGGTGAACAGCTCCCCGACCGCCTCGTCGTCGCCGCTCCGCCACGCCTCGGCGTAGTCGTCGATCCAGTCCAGCGCCCAGCGGTCGTCCATGCGCCGAGAGTATCGGCATCATTCGCGGCCCGTGCGCGTATCCGCAAAGACCGACTACGCCGTGCGAGCGCTGCTCGAGCTCGCTGTGGCCGGCGACGGCCCGGTGAAGGGAGAGCGCCTGGCTCAGGCCCAGTCGATACCGCTCAAGTTCCTCGAGAACATCCTCACGGACCTGCGGCACGCCGGGATCGTGCGCGCCCAGCGCGGCGCCGAGGGCGGCTACTGGCTCGCCCGCGCGCCGGCGGACGTGAGGCTCGGGGAGGTGATCCGGGCCGTGGACGGCCCGCTCGCGAGCGTGCGCGGAGAGGCGCCCGAGGACGTGGCCTATCCCGGTGCCGCCGAGAACCTGCAGACCGTGTGGATCGCGGTGCGCGCGAGCATGCGCGCGGTGGTCGACGAGACGACGCTCGACGACGTGGTCAGCGGGCGCCTGCCCGACTCGGTCAGGCGACTGACCGAGGCGCCGGACGCGTGGTCTCGTCGCTGAGCGCCGCCGGCTCGGAGGGGCGCAGCCACACGATCTCGCCCTCGCCGAGCTCGAGCTCCTGCGCGCGACCGCGCGTGGTCTGCACCCAGGTGCGCTCGCCGTCGCCGAGCGTCAGCTCGACCCGGACCTCGAAGCCGAGATGGGCGATCCGGTCGATCATCGCCTCGCTCGCGCCGCTCTCGGGCTCGCGCAGGATCTCCACGTCGTGGGGGCGGATCCAGCGGCCGGACAGCTCGCTCACGGGCCCGACGAAGCTCATCACGAAATCGTTGGCCGGACGCTCGTAGAGCTCGCGCGGCGAGCCGGTCTGCTCGATGCGGCCGTCGTTCAGCACCACGATCTGCTCGGCCACCTCCATCGCCTCCTCTTGGTCGTGCGTGACGAACACGGTGGTCACGTGCACTTCGTCGTGGAGGCGACGCAGCCAGGCGCGCAGCTCCTTGCGCACCGTGGCGTCGAGCGCGCCGAACGGCTCGTCGAGCAGCAGCACGCGCGGCTGGACCGCGAGCGCGCGAGCCAGGGCCATGCGCTGGCGCTGGCCGCCGGAGAGCTGCGAGGGGTAGCGGTCGGCGAAGCCCTGGAGGTGGACCAGGCGCAGCAGCTCGTCAACGCGGGATTCGATCTCCTCCTTCGGCTTCTTGCGGATCGTGAGGCCAAAGGCCACGTTCTTCGCCACCGTCATGTGCTTGAAGGCGGCGTAGTGCTGGAAGACGAACCCCACCTCGCGGCGCTGGGGCGGCGTGGTGGTGGCGTCGTGCCCGCCGATCATCACACGGCCGGCGTCAGGGGCCTCGAGGCCGGCGATCACTCGCAGCAGCGTGGACTTGCCGCCCCCGCTCGGGCCGAGCAGCGCCGTGAGCGAGCCGTCGCGCACCTCGAGGGACACGTCGTCGAGGGCGGTGAAGTCGCCGAACTTCTTGGAGACCGAGTCGACCACGATGCTCATAGCGGAAGCACCCGGCTCGGCCGGGTGCGCACCGGCTGCTTCATTGGGCCTCCTTGGGCTTGATCACGTTCATCGCGAGCAGTGTGACGAGCGCGAGCAGCGCCAGCACCACCGAGGCGGCGTACGCACCGGTCTCGTCGAAGCGCTGGAAGCGGTTCTCCACGAACAACGTGGCCGTCTCGGTCTGCCCGGAGAGCTTGCCGGACACAACGCTCACCGCCCCGAACTCGCCGAGCGCGCGGGCGGTGGTGAGCACCACCCCGTACGCCACGCCCCAGCGGATCGCCGGCAGCGTGATGCGGAAGAAGGTCTGCAGCGAGCCCGCGCCGAGCGTGGCGGCCGCCTGCTCCTGCTCGGTGCCGATCTCGCGCAGCACGGGGATCACCTCGCGCACCACGAAGGGCAGCGAGACGAACATCGTGGCCAGGATCATCCCGGGAACGGAGAAGATCACCTGGATGCCCTGCTCGGCGAGCCAGCCGCCCACCCAGCCGTCGCGGCGGCCGTAGACGAGCAGCAGCGCCAGGCCCACCACCACCGGCGAGACCGCGAACGGCAGGTCCACCAGCACGTTGAGGAGCGCCCGGCCGCGGAAGCGCTGGCGCACGATCGCGAGGGCGCACAGCACGCCGAAGATCGTGTTGAGCGGCACCGCCACCGCCACCATCACCATCGTGAGGTAGAAGGCGTGCTGGGCCTCGGGCGTGGTCACGGCGTCCCAGGCGGCCGCGATGCCGTCCTGGAAGGCGTTGACGAACACGAGCGCCACCGGGATCCCGAGCAGCAGCGCCAGGTAGCCGAGCGCCAGGAAGCGGAGCAGGTACCTGGACCCTCTACTGCTCATGCCGGAGCGCCTTCTTGGACAGCCACCCGAAGAACAGGAGCAGCAGGAGAGCCGCGAGCAACAGCACCACCGACACCGCCGCGGCGCCGATGATGTTGTCGCTCTCGACCTGGGAGAAGATGAAGTACGAGGCCGCCTGAGTGTCGAACGGGATGTTGGCGGTGAGCAGCACGAGCGAGCCGAACTCACCGACCGCGCGGGCGAACGCGAGCCCGCCGCCGGCGATGATGGCCGGCAGCAGGTTGGGCAGCACGATGCGCCGGAAGACGGTGAACCGGCTCGCCCCCAGGGACTCGGCGGCCTGCTCCATCTCGCGGTCGAGCTCGAGCAGCACCGGCTGCACGGCCCTGACCACGAACGGCAGGGTCACGAACAGCAGCGCGAGCACCACCGAGACCTTGGTGTAGGCCACGTTGACGCCCACCGGGCTGTCGGGCCCGTAGAACGCCAGCAGCGTGAGGCTGGCCACGATCGTGGGCAGCGCGAAGGGCAGGTCGATCAGCGAGTTCACGATGCCGCGCCCAGGGAAGTCGTCGCGCACGAGCACCCACGCGATCAGCGTGCCCGCAAGCGCGTTGATCACCACGACGATCAGCGAGCAGATCAGCGTGAGCTTGAGCGCGGCCACGGCCTGCGGGCTGGTCACCGAGTTCCAGAAGCTGTCCAGCCCGCCGTCGAACGACTTGAACACCACGGCGGCAAGGGGAATCAGCGCGACGACGCTGAGGTACGCCATCGCGATGCCACGACCAAGGACGTCCCCCGGGATGGGGGACGTCCTCGGCGGCGCTGCTGCGAGCTCGCTAGTCGGAGGCAGTGCTCTTCCCCTGGGATTGGAAGATGTCGGCCACGACGCTGCCCTCGGGGTCGAAGAACTCGTCGTTGACCTTGCCCCAGCCGCCGAACTTCGTGATCTCGAACAGCGTCTGCGGGGTGGTGAAGTCGTCGGCGGCTGCGACGCCGTCGACCACCGGCCGGTAGCCCTTGCTGGCGAAGATCTCCTGGGCCTCCTTCGTGTACAGGAAGTCCACGAACGACTGCGCGAGCTCCGGCTCCTTCGACTCGTTGACCACCGCGATCGGGTTCTCGATCAGGAGCGTCTGGTCGGGGATCACGTAGTCGATCTCCTCGCCCTGCTGCTGGGCGAGGATCGCCTCGTTCTCGTACCCGAGCAGCACGTCGCCCTTGCCGCTCGAGAAGGTCTGCAGCGCCTCACGCGCGCTCTTGTCGAGCACGGGCACGTTGTCGAACAGCTTGGACAGGTACTCCCTGGCCTGAGCCGGCGTCTTGCCCTGCTCGAGCTGCGCGCCGTAGGCAGCCATGATGTTCCACTTGGCGCTGCCCGAGGTGAACGGGTTCGGCTCGAGCACCTCGACGTCGCCGGTCACGAGGTCGTCCCAGGTCTTGACGTTCTCCGGGTTGCCCTTGCGGACCATGAAGACCACCACCGACTCGGTGACCATGCCCTTGTACTCGTTCTTGTTCCAGTCGGTATCCACGAGGCCCGCGTCCACAAGCCGCGTGATGTCCGGCTCGAGCGAGAACTCGACGACGTCGGCCGCCAGCCCGCCCTCGACCGCGCGCGACTGCTCGCCCGAGGCCGCGTACGACTGGTTGAAGCCGACACCCTCGCCCTCAGGGGTCTCGTTGAATGCCGGGATCAGCTCCTTGTACGCCTCCTCGGGCGTCGAGTAGGCGACCAGCGTGAGCGTGCCGGCCTTGCCGCCGCCGTCTCCCGAGCTGCTGTCGGAGGTCCCACCGCAACCAGCCCAGGCGAGCGCCGCCAGGACCGCGAGCGTCACCGAGATGAGGAGCGGCAGGCGGATGTGCGTACGAGTCATTCTCCACCTTGCCAATCGACTTTACCGGCGGCTGAAACTAGCACAATGTCCATTGGGTTAGTGGGAAATTACCCGAGTTGTAACGGATGCGTCCCGGGCTGGACTGTGCTCGGACATGCCGATGCCATGGATCCCGATGAAACGGCTCGTCACCCTCCTGCTTCTTGCCGGCGCCGCGCTCACGGCCTGCGGGTCCGACGACGCCTCAGGGGAGCGGGATCGGACCTCGCCGGCCTCGGCGCCCTCCGAGGAGAGCGAGCCCGCCGCCACGGAGCCCACGACTCCGTCCGCGGGTCCCCGCGGTCCGCTCGTGCGGCTGCGCGAGTCCCAGCTCGGCCCGGTGCTCTTCGACGGCCGCGACCGCGCGCTCTACCTCTTCACCCGCGATCCGAAGGATCGCACGCGCTGCTACGGCGCCTGCGCCGCGGCCTGGCCGCCGTTCTACGCCCGAGCGCGCCCGCGCGCCGGCCGCGGGGTCGACGGCGGGCTCCTGGGGACGATCAGGCGCCGCGACGGGCGCCGGCAGGTGACCTACAAGGGCCAGGCGCTCTACTTCTACGTCGACGACCCGAGAGGCCAGGTGCTCTGCAACGACATCGCCGAGTTCGGCGGCACCTGGTACGCGCTCACCGCGAGGGGCGATCCGCCGGCGTAGGCGCAAGCGTGCCTAGTCCGGCACCACGTTCCTGATCGCCTCGACGGCCTGCCGCTCGTGACGGGCCGACCGCCGGAACAGCGCATCCGAGCGCTCGAAGGCGCTGCGCGCCCGGACCAGGCGGCCTCGCGCTCAGTACCCGGCGGGGTGGCGGGCCACGAAGCCCGACGGCGAGCGGCGGGTGCTCGTCCAGCGCGACCCGGTCTCGTAGCGGGCGCTCGTGTCGAAGCGGCGGCCGTCGACGACCATGTAGGCGTGGCCGCGGTGCGCGTAGATCGTGATGTGGCGGCCCGGGCCGGGCTCGCCCCAGCTCATGAAGGAGCTCGAGTCGAGCGGCGAGGACAGAAGGCCGCCGCCGTGCAGCGCGTAGGAGACCGAGCCGGAGCAGTCGTAGCCGGAGTCGCTGAAGGAGCGGTGGCCGCCGCCGTACTTGTACGGCGAGGTGGCGATCTGGTTGGCCGCCGCGATCACGCGTCGGATCACGGCGCGCTTGCGGCCGGAGCCGCCTCCTCCGCCGCCACCGCCGCCTCCGCCAGACCCGCGCCGCTTCAGCACCGGCCCGGGGCCGAGCCCGAGCGCGCGCCGCGTCAGCGGCCCCGCCACGCCGTCGGCCACCAGGCCGTGCCGGCGCTGCCAGCGCTTCAACGCTGCTTCGGTGCCGGGGCCGAACACGCCGTCGGCCGTCACGCCGATGCGACGCTGGAGCGAGCGCACGCCGCTGCCGCCGCGCCTGCGGCTCGCCCGCCGCTCGCCGCTCGAAGCCCGGCGGCCGCCGGTCCGGAGCCGTCCGCGCTTGAGCACCGGCCCTGAGCCGAGACCGAGGGCGGAACGCGTCTGCGGCCCGGCGATCCCGTCGGCCGTGAGCCCGTGGCGGCGCTGCCAGCGCTTGAGCGCCCGCTGGGTGGCCGGACCGAACACGCCGTCGGCCGCCACGCCGATCGCCCGCTGGAGGCGACGCACCTCCGGCCCGCGTGACTTGACGGCGCTGGCCGTGGCCGCGTCGGCCGGGTCGGCGCCCACCGGATCGGCGGCGGGCACGCCGGCCAGCAGGGCGCAGGCGAGGAGGCTCGCGAGGAAGGGGCTCTTGGGCGTCGGTCTGAACGGCATCTCGTGTGACGCCTACGAGGTGAGCTGACGGGCTCGCGCTTGCGCGCTACTCCCGGGCACCCGGCCCGAGCGATTCGCCCCCGCGACCGCAGGGCGGTCGCATTGGTTCCCCCGCTCACCGGCCCCGGAGGGCCGATGACTCGGCGTGCGAAGGCGTCGTTGTATCAGGCGAATGTCCTGCAAGCTGCAAGTTTTCTTGCAGAACGTCCGCTCGCAACGCCGCGCCCGCCCACAAACGCACCCGCTATGGTCGCCCAGCATGGAGGAGATCGCCCCCGGCATCATGCACTGGATGGCGCGCCATCCGAAGATCGGCACCGACGTGAGCTCGTACTGGCTCCCGGAGCTGGCCGTGCTGATCGACCCGCTCGCGGTGCCGGACGAGGTCGATTCGGTCGACGAGATCATCCTGACCAACCGCCACCACGAGCGCAGCAGCCTCGAGGCCCACGAGCGCTTCGGCGCCCCCGTGCGGGTGCCGCGCGTGGGGCTGCACGAGTTCGCCGACGACGCCCCGGTGGAGCCCTACGACTTCGGCGACGCGCTTGTCGGGGGCGCCATCACGGTCCACGAGGTCGGTTCGATCTGCCCGGACGAGGCCGCCCTCCACATCCCGGCCGTCTCCGCCCTGGCGGTAGCCGACGGGGTGATCCGCTACGGCGGGCAGCTCGGCTTCGTGCCGGACAAGCTCATGGACGAGCCCGAGGAGACCAAGCGCGGCCTGCGGGGGGCCTACGCGGCCCTCGCGGACAAGCTCGAGTTCGACAACCTGCTGGTCGCCCACGGCACGCCGCTCGTGGGCGGCGCCCGCGAGCAGCTGCGGGCGTTCGCCGCCGCCTAGGTCGCTAGACCAGCTCGAGGAAGACCATCTCAGTCGAGTCGGACTTCCTCGGACCGAGCTTCAGGATGCGCGTGTAGCCGCCCTCGCGCTCCGCGTAGCGCGGCGCTATCTCCTCGAAGAGCTTGTAGACCACGAACTTGTCCTGCCCCAGGCGCGCCATCGCCAGGCGGCGGGAATGGTGGTCGCCCTTCTTCGCCAGCGTGATCAGCCGCTCGAGCTCCGGCTTGACGGCCTTGGCCTTGGCCTCGGTCGTCTGGATGCGCTCGTGATCGATCACCTCGCGGCACAGATTCATGAACAGCGCCTTGCGGTGCGCCGCGTCACGCGAGAGCTTGCCCTTCTGCTTGCGATGGCGCATGGCGGAGCGAGACCCTACCCGGGAACTAGCCGGCCCGGAGGCCGAGGCCGCGGGCGTCGAGGGTCTCCTTGACCTCCTCGATCGACTTGCGGCCGAAGTTCGGGATCGCCGCCAGCTCCGACTCCGACTTCTGCACGAGGTCGCCGACGGTCTGGATGCCGGCGCGCTTCAGGCAGTTGTAGGAGCGGACGCCCAGCTCGGGCTCCTCGATCAGGATGTCGTCCATCCCGCCGGCGCCCGGGCCCGCACCGTCGCCGCCCATCCCGTCGGCACCCGCCACGAGGGCGGCGCCCTGGTCGCGCAGGGCCTCGACGCGGTCGGCGTCGGTGAAGATCGCCAGGTACTTGATGAGGATCTCCGCGGCCTCGCGCAGCGCCGCCTCGGGGTCGAGCGAGCCGTCGGTCTCGATGTCGAGCGTGAGCTTGTCGTAGTCGGTCTTCTGGCCCACGCGGGCGGCGTCGACGGAGTACGCGACGCGCTTGACGGGCGAGAAGATCGAGTCGATCGGGATTACGCCGATGGGCTGGTCGGGGGTCTTGTTGTCCTCGGCCGGCGAGTAGCCGCGGCCGTGGCCCACGGTCAGGTACATCTCGAGCTTGGTCTTCTTCTCGAGCGTGGCGAGGTGGGCCTCGGGGTTCAGGATCTCGACGCCGGAGGGCAGGTCGATGTCGCCCGCGGTGATCTCACCGGGGCCGGTGACCACGAGCGGCGCCTCGATCTCCGCCGCTTCCGAATGCATACGGCAGACGACTTCCTTGAGGTTGAGGACGATGTCGGTCACGTCCTCCTTCACGCCGTTGATCGTGGAGAACTCGTGCGCGACTCCCTCGATCCGGACGCTCGTAACGGCCGCGCCGGCCAGGGACGACAGCAGCACGCGACGCAGCGAGTTGCCGAACGTGTAACCGAAGCCGCGGTCGAGCGGCTCGATCGTGAAGCTTCCGCGGTTGTCCTCGACCTTGTCGGCCGAAATCTGGGGGGTCTGAAACTCGATCATTGGGGAGACTGATTCCTTCGGTCGGGCCGCACGCGCCCGGCCGGACGCGCGCGTGTCTGGTGCTACTTCGAGTACAGCTCGACGATGAGCTGCTCCTGCACCGGCGTGGTGATCTCTGCGCGCTCGGGGAGGCGCAGCACCTTGGCGGTGAGGCCGTCGTGGTCCGCCTGGAGCCACGCCGGCACGGCGGAGGTCAGCTCGGTCGCATCGCGGATGACCGGCTCCACCGGAGCATTCGGCTTCATCGTGACCACGTCGTCGGGCCGCAACTGGTACGAGGGGATGTCCACGCGCCGGCCGTTCACGCTCCAGTGGCCGTGGCGGATCATCTGGCGGGCCTGCCGCCGCGACGCCGCGAACCCCAGCCGCACGAGCACGTTGTCGAAACGCGACTCGAGCAGCCGCAGCAGGTTCTCACCGGTCACGCCGGTCTGGCGGCTCGCCTTGGCGTAGTAGTTGCGGAACTGCTTCTCGAGCACGCCGTAGTAGCGGCGCGCCTTCTGCTTCTCGCGCAGCTGCAGGCGGTACTCGGACTGGCGCGAGCGGCCGCGCCCATGGTCGCCGGGCGGATAGCTGCGCCGCTCGACGCCGCACTTGTCGGTCAGGCAGCGCTCGCCCTTCAGGAAGAGCTTCATGCCCTCACGGCGGCACTGCTTGCACTGGGCGCCGGTGTCACGGGCCATCAGACTCGCCTCCGCTTGCGCGGGCGACAGCCGTTGTGGGCCTGCGGCGTGACGTCGCGGATCCCGGTGATCTCGAGCCCGGCCGCCTGGAGCGAGCGGATCGCGGTCTCGCGGCCAGAGCCGGGGCCCTTGACGAAGACCTCGACCTTCTGCAGGCCGTGCTCCATGCCCTTGCGCGCGGCGGCGTCGGCCGTGACCTGAGCGGCGAACGGCGTGGACTTGCGCGAGCCCTTGAAGCCGGCCCCGCCGGCCGACTCCCACGCGATCACGTTGCCCTCCTTGTCGGTGAGCGACACGATCGTGTTGTTGAAGCTCGTCTTTATGTGTGCCTGGCCGAACGGGACGTTCTTGCGAACTCGCCGTCGGCCACGAGGCCGTCGTGGCTGGGGCATCTAGTGCTTCCTGATCTTCTTCTTGCCGCCGCCGGCGGATGAGCCGCGCTTTGGCCCCTTGCGGGTACGTGCGTTGGTCTTGGTCCTCTGGCCGTTGGCGGGCAGGCCGCGCCTGTGGCGCAGTCCCTTGTAGGTCCCGATCTCCATCAGCCGCTTGACGTTCTGCGAGCGCTCGCGCCGGAGGTCGCCCTCCACGAGCAGGTCGTCGACCTTCTCACGCAGCTTGCGGACCTCGTCCTCGGTCAGGTCCTTCACGTAGGTGTCCGGATCCACACCGGACTGGACGAGTACCTGGTTCGAGGTCGACCGGCCGATGCCGTACACGTAGGTCAGCCCAATCTCGACCCTCTTGTTGAGGGGGATGTTGATGCCTGCGATGCGTGCCATTTACTACCCCTGCCGCTGCTTATGCCGAGGGTTCTGACAGATCACCAGAACCGCACCGCCGCGGCGGATGATCTTGCACTTCTCGCACATGGGCTTTACTGATGCGCGGACCTTCATAGCTCCGAGGAATCGGGAAACGTATCGGACAAACGAGGATCGGCGCGGGAGCCCAGGAGACGGCTCAGCGCCGACCGGAAAGAGTAGCAGCCTGCAGCGGTTCCGCCTCGGTCAGATGCCAGGGCGTGAGGATGCGCGGCCCGTCCCCCGTAACGGCGACAGTGTGCTCGAAGTGGGCGGCCAGAGAGCCATCCTCGGAGTAGACCGCCCAGTTGTCCGATCCCATGCGCACGTGGTGCGTTCCCACGTTCACCATGGGCTCGATCGCCAGCACCATGCCCTCCTCGAGCTCGGGGCCCGTGCCGGGCTCCCCGAAGTTCGGAATTTGCGGATCTTCGTGCATCGCGCGGCCGATTCCATGGCCCACCAGCGAGCGGATCACGCTGAAGCCGTCCGCCTCCACGCGCGCCTGGACGGCGTGCGAGACGTCGCCGAGGCGGTTGCCCGCCACGCACTGCTCCACGGCGTCGAACAGCGACGCCTTCGTGGTGGCCAGGAGTCGCTTGGCGATGGGCGTGACGTTGCCGATCGGGTGGGTGATCGCGGCGTCGGCCACCCAGCCGTCGAGCACCACGCCGATGTCCACCGACAGCAGATCGCCGCGCTGGAGCCGGTACGAGCCCGGGATCCCGTGCACCACCATCGAGTTCGGCGAGGCGCAGATCGAGCCCGGAAAGCCGCGGTAGCCCTTGAAGGCCGGCTCAGCGCCCTGGGAGCGGATGAAGCGCTCGGCGGCCTCGTCCAGCTCGGCGGTGGTCACGCCCGGGCGGGCCTTTTTGCGGAGGATCTCGTGGCAGCGCACCAGCACCCGGCCGGCGGCCGCCATCTTGTCGATCTCCTCGGGGGTCTTGCGGTTGATCACTGCTGGTCCTCGTCCTCGAAGCGCTTTGCAGCAAGTTTCGCACGGATCAGGTTGTGCACCTCATCGGGCGATCGGCCGCCGTCGAAGCGCATGAGCACGCCCTTGCCGTCGTACCAGTCGATCAGCGGCTCGGTCTGGTCGTGGTACACGGAGAGGCGCTTGCGCACGGTCTCCGGCTTGTCGTCGTCCCGCTGGATCAGCCGCGAGCCGTCCTGATCGCAGACGCCCTCGTGCTTCGGCGGGTCGAACTCCACGTGGTAGACGTGCTGGCCCTTCGCACAGGTGCGGCGGCCGGACAGCCGCCGGACCACCTCGTCGTCCGGGGCCTCGATCAGGAGCACCGCGGTGAGGTCGCGCCCGCGGGCGTCGAGCAGGCGAGCGAGCATCTCCGCCTGGCCCACCGTACGCGGGAACCCGTCGAGGAGAAAGCCGTTGTCCGCCTCGCCCGAGTCGAACCGCTCCGCGATCACCTCGCAGATCAGCTCGTCCGGGACGAGGTCGCCGGAGTCCATGTACTCCTTGGCCTTCTTGCCGAGCTCGGTCTCCTTGTCCACCGCCTCGCGCAGGATGATCCCGGTGGAGTAGTAAGGCAGGCTGAAGTCGTTTCGCAGGCGATCGGCCTGCGTGCCCTTCCCGGCTCCCGGAGGGCCGAGGAGGACCAGGTTGAGCTCGCTCACTTGAGGAAGCCCTCGTAGTTGCGCATCATCAGCTGCGCCTCGAGCTGCTTCATCGTGTCGAGCGCCACGCCCACGACGATCAGGATCGAGGTGCCGCCGAAGTAGAAGTTCGCGGACGTCTGGTTGAGCAGGATCGTCGGCAGCGCCGCCACGGCCGCGAGGTAGAGCGCGCCCGGGAACGTGAGCCGGGCGAGGATGCGGTCGAGGTATTCGGCCGTGGGCCTGCCTGGCCTCACCCCCGGTATGAAGCCGCCGTACTTCTTCAGGTTGTCCGCCTGCTCCACGGGGTTGAACGTGACCGCCGTGTAGAAGTAGGTGAAGACGATGATCAGGATCGACTCGCCGATCAGGTACGGCGCGCCGTTCGGGCTGAAGAAGGCCGAGAAGTCCTGCGCCCACGCCGCCTGGCTCAGCGTCCCGACCGTGGGCGGGAACGCCATCAGCGACGCGGCGAAGATCACCGGGATCACCCCGGCCATGTTCACCCGCA
>DASRIC010000081.1:0-5676 GCA_035650215.1 Thermoleophilaceae bacterium | reverse complement strand
GGCTACCGCAGCTTGCGCGCCGCTCGCCGGAAGGCGTTGAAGGCCGGCTTCGGGGAGCCGTCGAGCCGCAGCAGGCCGGTGTGGAGCCCCCACAGGTCCTTGAACGAGGGCGCGTAGGGGCGCCCGTCGCGCCAGGAGAAGTAGACGACTCCGCGCAGCTTGTAGCGGCTCTTTCGCTTGTCGACGAGCGCTAGCGACTGGGAGATCCGGCTCGCCTGGCCCTTGGCGCCGACGATGAAGCGGTTGCGCGGGCCGCGGTCGCCCCAGCCGAGCTCGGTGATCCAGATCTTCGCGCGCCGGTCGCCGCGCTCGTTCATGAGTGCGCGGACCGCGTCGAGCAGGCGTCCGAGCTGGGCGGAGCCCTGGGCATACGAGTTGATCGCAAGGGTGTCGAAGGCCCGCCTGCCGCCGGCCGAGTACAGCTGGCGGATGTACTTGCGCAACGCGATCGCGCCGCTGAGCTTGCTCGGGGGAAGGCCGGCGGTCACGATCTCGGCGCCGCGCTGGGCCCGCTTGATCGCGCCGCCCACGGTCTTCAGCATCGCCGCGTACTGCTTCGCGTTCGGCTTGTTGCACCAGTACTGGCGCAGCAGCGGCTCGTTCCAGATCTGGTAGGAGACGATCGGCGTCTTCGGCACACCCGGGTTCTCGCGCCAGAGCGTGCCGCGCGGTCCGTAGCGCCGGACCATGGCGCGGGCGAACGCGGCCATCGACGCGTTCGAGCTGGGCGGGCAGGTGGTGCCCGAGCGGCGCGGAGCGCGGAAGCGCGGCGCGTTGAAGAGGATCGGCAGGATCCTGATCCGCGCGCTGGCGGTGGCCAGCACGTAGGAGTCGTAGCGGGCGAAGTCGTACTGGCCGCGCGCCGTCTCGATCAGCGACCAGTCGAAGGTCTGGCGCAGCAGTCTCACGCCGACCCCGCGCTGAGCGGAGAGCGTGGAAGCGCGGTAGGCGGCGTCGCCCGCGAACACGTCCTCGCTCGTCATGCCGACGAAGTCACGAGGGGTGGCAGCCTGGGCGGCCGGCGCGAGGGCCAGCGCGAGGGGCACGAGAAGGAGAAACCGGAGTATGCGAGTCATTCCGCCCCAGCGTAGCCAGCGGATCCGCAGTTGCCGCGGTCTACGCGCGGCGTGCGGGGCGCCAAGTGTCGGCCAGCCGGCCCGTGCAGGAGGCGCGGCGCTGGAAGGAGGTCCTCCGGAGGCCGCGCCTGCGACCGTGGCGGCGCGGAAGGGACAGGGCCTGGGACTCGGCGGCCTTGCAGGCCAGGCAGAGTCCAACCACCCCGACGGCCGCGAACAACCACACCGACGCGATCAAGACCATTGCAATCGACACTACGGCCGGTATCGGCCCGAACCTGACAAACCATGAGCGGTCGCGAGGAAATGGACGGATTGGGCGCGGTCTTCCTAGAGACCGCGCGCGCGAATCATGTACGGCACCGTCCGCAGCAGGCACTTCACATCCGACCAGAGCGACCAGTTCGCGACGTACAGGTAGTCGATCGCGACCATCTCCTGGAGCGGGATCCGGGCGGCGCCCATCACCTGCCAATGGCCGGTCATCCCCGGCAGGAGGCTCAGCCGGTCGCGGGCGCGGCCGACCACGCGCTCGTCGTCCTGCAGCACGAGCGGCCGCGGGCCCACGAGGCTCATGTCGCCCTTCACCACGTTCAGCAGCTGGGGCAGCTCGTCGAGTGCGCTGCGGCGCAGGAGCCGGCCGATGCGCGTGACGCGCGGATCGTCGGCAATCTTGAAGAGGCCGTCGGACTCGTTGAGATGCTGGAGCTCGGCCTTGAGCTCGTCGGCGCCGTCGACCATCGTCCGGAACTTGAACATCGTGAACGGCACGCCGTCGCGCCCGATGCGCAGCTGGCGGTAGAAGACCGGTCCGCGCGACCCGAGCTTGACGCCGAGCGCGATCATGAGCATCAGCGGCGCGACCACCGCCAGCGCGACCATGGCGACGGAGATGTCGAAGGCGCGCTTGAGCGCCTTCGAGGACCGCGACATCCTGAGCCGCCGCATTCCGAGCAGCGAGATGCCGTGCAGCTCGTCGGTCACGACCGAGGAGCCGAGCACCTCCGTGAAGCGCGGCCAGAGCGTGGTCTTCACGTTCAGCGACTTTGCTTCGCGGATGAGGTCGAGCACGGCGTCGGACTCGGTGCCGGTGGGTACCAGGATCAGCCGCTCCGCGCCGGTGCGGCCCACGAGCTCGCCGAGCCGCCCGGACACGAGCACGTTGCCGTGCTCGTCCTCGAGGTCCCGGCGCGCCACGATCTCAGCCCCGCCGTGCCGGCCGAGCTCGAGCTTGGCCTCGATGCGAGCGGCGGCGTAGCCGGGCCCGAGCAGGAGGCAGCGCTCCGTGGGAGCGGTGCGGGTGCCGAGCCAGCGCATGAAGGCGCGCGCCAACAGGACGCCGACGAAGGTGGTCAAACCGAGCACCACGAACTGTGGCTTGCCGAACGACCCGTTGATCAGGTACGCCTCGGCCAGCCAGACCAGCAGCACAAATAGCGTGGCGAGCTGGAAGACCGCCGGCGCCTCGTCGAGGGTCGACTTGTTGATCACGAGCTCATCCCGCTCGTAGAGGCCGAGCAGCTTGGCGATGACTACGAACACCGGCAGCGCCAGCACGGCTGCCAGCGCGAGCCGGTCGCCGTCGCCGCCGAAGCTCGTGGCGACGATCAGCGCGACTCCGGCCGCGAGCACGTCGGCGGTGGCAAGCAGCCGCCGGAAGTAGGCATCCCGGTTGCGTACCTGCTCGTCGGACTCGACGAGCTGCACCGACAGCGCCCCGAGGCGCGTGACGGTACGGGGCTCCGCGCCCCGGCCGGTATGGCTCGGGGACTCGAGGGATCGCATTCGTACCCCTTGCCCGTGCATCCTGTGCTCAGTCTCCATCTAGCGACTTGATCCCTGCCTGCCGCAGCTCCCCTGCCGCAGCTCCCTTCAAGGCTTCTCCTACGCTAAGACACAACGCATGATTTCGCCACAAGTTTCGGAGTGACATCTGTCACGAATACGCAGGCGCTACGGCCCGGGTTCGATCTCGTGGCGAGGCCGGCGCCGGCCTCGGCCGCCGCCGAGCCGGCAGCGCACGAGCGTGCCCAGCACTCTCAAGCCGTCGCGGCCAGTGAGCTTCTTGCCCTCCTCACGCGTGCGCGCCGCGTACACGATCGGCACCTCGTAGATCATGGCTCCGCTCTGGAGCAGGCGCGCGGTGATCTCCGCCTCGATCGCGAAGCCCGGCTCGCGCAGCTCCAGTGACCGGAACAGCTCGGTGGACAGCACCTTGTGGCAGCTCATGATGTCGGCCAGGTAGCTGTTGTAGAGCAGGTTGGTGGCCAGGCTGACCGCCTTGTTGCCGACCACGTACCAGAAGCTGAAGGAGGAATGGGCCTGGAAGCCTCGGATGCCGTACACGGCGTCCGCCGTCCCGTCGCGAAGGGGGGCGACCAATCCGGCGATGCTCGCCGGGTCGTACTCGAGATCGGCGTCCATGATCGTGGCCCACCTGCCGCGGGCCTCGGCCAGCGCGGTGCGCAGCGCCGCTCCCTTGCCCCGGTTGCGCTCGTGCGTCAGCACGCGGACGTTCGCGGGCCAGTCCCGATCGAGGAGGGCCTCGCGCGTGCCGTCGGTCGAGCCGTCGTCCACCACGACGACCTCCACGCTCTCCGCCCCGAGATCGGTGCCAAGCACGCCCTCGAGCGCCGCCTCGAAGGTGGCGGCCTCGTTGTAGACCGGCATCAGAACCGAGAGCTCCACCCGTTCCTTGTCGGGCTGGACGCCGGCCCCCATTAGCGGCGGGCAGTGTAACGGCCGCGCGGCTGCCGTTAGCTTCCAGGTGTGGACCCCGGCGCGAACGGAGCCAGCTCGGTCGGACTGGTGCACGACTACCTGCTGGTGATGAGGGGAGCCGAGCGCACCTTCGCCGCGATCGCCGAGTGCTTCCCCAGCGCGCCGATCTACACGCTGCTGTACGACCCGGAGGGCACGAACGGGGCCTTCCGCGACCGCGTGGTGCGTACGTCCTACCTCCAGCGGCTCGGCGCCAACCAGCGCAGCTTCAGGCGCATGCTGCCCCTGTTCTCCCGCGCCGCGGAGCGCCTGCCGCTGCGCGAGCACGACCTCGTGATCTCGAGCAGCAGCGCGTTCGCCCACGCCGTGCGGCCGAGGCCCGGGGTGGTGCACGTCTCGTACTGCCACTCACCCTTCCGCTACGCCTGGTTCGAACGCCAGCGCGCCGAGCACGAGCTGCCGGCGCCGCTGCGACCGCTCCTCCGGCTCACGCTCGACCGCATACGTCGAAGCGACCTCGACGCCAGCCGGCGCGTGAGCCACTACATCGCCAACTCGGAGGCCACTCGCGGCAACATCCAGCGCTACTGGGGCCGCGACGCGACCGTCGTCCATCCGCCCGTCGACGTGCACCGCTTCTCCGTCGCGGAGCCCGAGGACTACCTGCTCGTGGTCACGGAGCTCGTGCCGCACAAGCGCGTGGACGTGGCGCTCGAGGCGGGCCGCCGGGCCGGTCTGCCGCTCAAGGTGGTGGGCACCGGCCCCGACCTCGAGCGCCTCCGCACCCGTCACGGGGACCACGCCGAGTTCCTCGGCCGCGTGGGCGACGACGAACTGGCGCGGCTGTACTCCCGCGCGCTGGCCCTCGTGATGGCCAACGTCGAGGAGTTCGGGATCGCCGCCGTGGAGGCTCAGGCAGCCGGCCGCCCGGTCGTCGCGCTCGCCGCGGGTGGCGCGCTGGAGACCGTCGTGCCGGACAGGACCGGAGTGCTGGTGCCGCCGGGGGACTTCGACGCGCTCGCCGAGGCCCTGCGCACCACGGACTTCCGCGCCTTCTCGCCGGCGGCGATCCGCGAGCACGCGCAGGGCTTCTCGCGTGAGGCGTTTCAGGCGCGGTTTACGGCTGAGGTGGGGCGGGTGGCTCCCGTCAGGCCTAGCGCTGGACGAGGGTGACCGCGGGCGAGGTCGGGAGCAGCGTCAGCTCCTGCATCTCATCGACCGTCACGCGCCGCGGCACGCTCGACCGGTAGAGCGCCAGCGTGTACGTGTCGGTCTCCCGGCGCTCGACGAGGCGAAATCCGCGAGGTGCGCGCGGAAGCGAGGTGGGTCGGGGCGGGACTGGGGTCTTGAAGCTGAACCGGTTCTCCGAGGCGACCGCCACCGACGCGATCTCCCGGACCCTTGCTCCTCGCTCCGGCAATTGGCGCACCGGCGCGAAGTAGGCCGCCCACGGCCCGGACTGGCAGCCCGCCGTTCCGCAGGTGAGACCGGGCGCGAGCACGAGCGCGCGGGGCGTCGGGCCGGACAGCGCGGCGGCGGCGCCGCGCCAGTCCCAGCGCTGGTAGCGCCCGTCGAGGGCCACCACCACGACGAGCGCGAGCGACACTGCGCAATACAGCGCGAGTACGACCGCTCCGGCGCGCGAGCTCGCCCAGCCCGTGGCGGCGACGAGCACGGCGGGGAACATGCCCACGACCACGAACCGGACCAGCACGTACTGGGGGCCGACGAGCGCCACGAGCGCCGGGATCACCACCACGCAGGCGGCAACCAGCGCCGCGATCCCGGCTCGCCTTCTCGCCGCAGGCGAGGCCCGCGTGAGCAGGAGCACGAGCGCCGCCAGCGCGCACCCTGCGGCGACCACGGCGGCCACGAGCTC
>DASRIC010000080.1:0-17689 GCA_035650215.1 Thermoleophilaceae bacterium | reverse complement strand
TCTCCGATCCGGAGGCGGCGACGGCGCTCGCGGTCGGCCCCACCCCCCGGGGTACGGACGCCCCCGTGCGCGGGCTGCCCTGGTACAAGAGCACGCTCACGATCCCCGCCGAGGGCGGCGGCGAGGTGGACCGCGTCTCCGTCTCGGTCACCGTGGTGCCCTCCGCCGGGCTGATGCGCGTGAACGACGGGGTCTGGGTGACCCTGCCCAGCGAGAGCAAAGAGGCCTACGCGAAGCTCACAGCCGGGCTTACGCCCCGCCCGGCGAGGACGCTTCCGAGCGTGGGCGAGGACGCGCTGCCGGCCGCCCGCGTCGATGAGGTCGTCGAGCCCCCGAACACCGCTACAGCGGAGGCCGACAGCGACGGCTCGAACGTTTGGATCGTCGCGCTGGGCGGTGGCGTGCTAGCGGCGCTCTTGGCGGGGTTGCTGCTCTGGATGCGCCACCGCCGCGCGTCGATGCCGCCAGCGGCGCCCGAGGCACCGGGGTAGGGGCGCTCGGGTCTGCCCAAGGCGTCCGGCAGGGGGCAGGACACTCCGGGGATTCGTCGGGTCGGGGCTGGTCCGGCTCGGCTGGAAGCGGGCACGAAAGCAGCGCTGATTGCGGGCTGTTTGCCCACCTGTTTGCCTAAGGGTCCGAAAACGGCTCTAGCATGCGGGAAGTTGTGGTTCCTTTAACCCGGTCCTGAGAGGCCAGGAAGGGGCAGTTCAGTTGGAAGAGAAGACGGTCCTCGACCGCGAGGACATGCGGCGAACGCTGGTGCGGATAGCGCACGAGATCGTCGAGAAGACAGGGGGAGAGGGGGTCGCGGTCGTGGGCATCCACCGTCGCGGCGCCGTGCTGGGCGCGCGCTTGCGCGACCTCGTGGCCGAGCTCGTGGGCGAGCCCGTGCCGCTCGGCGACATCGACATCAGCTTCTACCGCGACGACGTCGGCATCCGCGGGCCCGACTATCAGCCCGTCGTGCACGCCTCTCACATCGACTTCCCGGTCGGCGACACCACCGTCGTGCTCGTCGACGACGTGCTCTACACCGGCCGCACGGTGCGCGCCGCGATCGACGCGCTGTTCGACTACGGCCGCCCGCGCCGGGTGCAGCTGGCGGTGCTGGCCGACCGCGGCCACCGGGAGCTGCCGATCCGCCCCGACTACGTGGGCAAGAACCTGCCCACATCGCGGATCGAGCGGGTGAACGTGCGCGTCGAGGAGCTCGACGGCAGGGACGAGGTCGGGATTACTGAGCTTGCCGAGGAGGAGATCCAGCATGCGTAGGCACCTGCTCTCCGTCGACGACCTCTCGCGAGAGGACATCGAGCATATCCTCGGCCGAGCCGAGAGCTTCGCGGAGGTCTCGGGCCGCGAGATCAAGAAGGTGCCCACGCTGCGGGGCCGCACGGTGATCAACCTCTTCTACGAGGCCTCCACGCGCACGCAGTCGAGCTTCGAGCTGGCCGCCAAGCGGCTGTCCGCCGACCTGGTGACGATCAAGGCGGCGGGCTCGGCGGTCGACAAGGGCGAGTCGCTCAAGGACACGGTCCAGACGCTGTCGGCCTACGACCCGGCGGCGATCGTGATCCGCACCCCGCACGCCGGGGCGGCCGGGCTGGTGGCAGGCTGGACCCGCGCCTCGGTGCTGAACGCGGGCGACGGCAAGCACGAGCACCCCACCCAGGCGCTCCTCGACCTGTTCGCGCTCAAGCGGCGCGCCGGGTCGCTCGAGGGGCTCAGGGTGTGGATCGTCGGGGACGTGCTGCACAGCCGGGTGGCACGCTCGAACGTGCTGGCCTTCACGCGGATGGGCTGCCACGTCACGGTCTGCGGGCCGCCCACGCTGATCCCGCGCGGGATGGAGTCGCTCGGCTGCGAGGTTCGCTACACGCTCGACGAGCTGGGCAGCGCCGACGTGGTCTACGCGCTGCGGATGCAGCGCGAGCGCATGACCGGCTCCTTCGTGCCCTCGCTGCGCGAGTACGCCGCGCGCTACCAGATCGACGGGCGGCGGCTCGGCCCGAGTCAGCTCCTGATGCACCCTGGGCCGGTCAACCGCGGGGTGGAGCTGGCCGCCGAGGTGATCGACTCGCCCCAGGCGCTCATCACCGAGCAGGTGGAGTCCGGCGTGGTGGTCCGCATGGCGGTGCTCTACGAGCTGCTCGCCGGACGCGGAGTGCCTGGCGGCGTGCGCGCGGCCGAGACGGAGCCGCAGCCGGCATGAGCGGCCTACCCGCCCTCGAGCGGACCCAGACACCGCCCGCCACGGTGCTCGTGCGCTCGGTACGGCTGCTCGACCCGCGCGCCGGGATCGACACGCGCGCCGACCTGCTCGTGCGCCAGGGCGAGATCGCCGAGCTGGGCGACTCGCTCGAGGCCCCGGAGGGGGTTGAGCTCGTGGACGGCACCGGCCTGCACGCCTTCCCCGCCTTCGTGGACCCGCACGTGCACCTGCGCACGCCGGGGCGCGAGGACGAGGAGGACATCGACTCCGGCAGCCGCGCCGCGGCCGCCGGCGGCTTCTGCACGATCCTCGCCCAGCCGAACACCGAGCCGGTGGTCGACTCGGCTCCGGTGCTGCGCTCGCTGCGCGAGCACGCTCGGGTCGAGGCTCGCATCCCGGTGGGATTCATGGCCGCCGTGACGGTCGGGCAGCGCGGCGAGGGGCTCACTGAGATGGCGGAGCTGGCCGACGCCGGCGCGGCCGGCTTCACCGACGACGGGCTGCCGGTGCGCTCCGCCGGCGTGCTGCGACAGGCGCTCCAGTACCAGCGGCTGGCCGGCCGGATGATCGCCCTGCACGAGGAGGACCCCTCCCTGTCCGGGCAGGGCGTGATGCACGAGGGGGACGTCTCGGCCCAGCTCGGCGTGGCGGGCATCCCGTCGGTGTCGGAGTCCACGATGGTGGCGCGCGACTGCGCGCTGGCGCGCTACGAGGGAGGCCGCATCCACGTCCAGCACGTGTCCGCGCGCGAGACCGTGGAGGCGATCGAGACGGCCAAGGCGAACGGCACGAAGGTCAGCTGCGAGGTCACGCCGCATCACCTCCTGCTCACCGACGAGGCGGTGCGCGACCTCGACACCCACATGAAGATGAACCCGCCGCTGCGCTCCGAGCAGGACCGCGAGGCCCTGGTGGCCGCGCTGCGCTCGGGGTTGATCGACTGTGTGGCCACCGACCACGCGCCGCACTCGCGCGAGGAGAAGGAGCAGCCGTTCGAGCTGGCGCCGATGGGGGTCACGGGCCTCGAGACGGCGTTCGCCGCGATCCACACCGGCCTGGTGCTGCCGGGGGTCGTCGACCTCGGCCTCGTGATCGAGCGGATGACCTGCGGCGGCGTGCCGTTCGGCCTGCCGGTGCCGTCGCTCGCGCCCGGGTCGCCGGCGAACGTCTGCCTCGTGGACCTCGACGCCGACTGGGAGGTTGGCGAGGCCGGCTACGAGAGCCGCTCGGACAACTGCGCCTTCGGCGGCCGGCGGCTCACCGGTCGCGTGCGGATGACGATCGCCGACGGCTCGGTGGCCTACCGCGAGCGCACCTTCGCCCTGGGGGCGGTCGTGTGAGGCTGCGCAGCGTTGCTTTCCTGCTGCTCGAGGACGGAACCCGCTTCGACGGGGAGGCCGTGGGCGCGATCGGCGCCGACGGCGTCGGCGAGGTCGTGTTCAACACCTCCATGTCGGGCTACCAGGAGGCCGTGAGCGACCCGAGCTATGCCGGGCAGATCATCGTGTTCACCACGGCCCACGTGGGCAACTACGGCGTGGCCTCGGCGCACATGGAGTCGGATCGCGTGCACGCCCGCGCGGTGATCATGCGCGAGGGCATGGACCGCGAGGACGCAGCTCACGCCGAGGGCGGCTGGCTCACCTGGCTCGCCGACTGCGGCGTGCCGGCTCTGACCGGCGTCGACACGCGCGCGCTCGTGCGCCACATCCGGGACAAGGGGGCGATGCGCGGCGGTGTCTTCGATGCCGAGCTCCCCGAGGCGCAGGCGCGCGAGCGGATCGAGGCCGAGCCGGCGATGGACGGCCGGGATCTCGCTCGCGAGGTCACCCCGCGCGAGCCGCTGCTGCTGGCCGACGCCGGCGGGGGCCCGCGGGTACTCGGGATCGACACCGGCATCAAGAGCTCGATCGTGCGCAACCTGCGCGAGCGCGGCGTCCAGCTCGAGCTCCATCCCTGCACCGTCTCCGCGGACGAGCTCCTGGCCCGCGACCCCGACGCGGTGTTCCTGGCCAACGGCCCCGGCGATCCCGCCGCGCTCGACTACGTGGTCGACACCGTGCGCGGGGTGGTGGGAAAGGTGCCGGTCTGGGGCATCTGCCTCGGCCACCAGCTGCTCTGCCGCGCGGTGGGGCTCGAGACCTTCAAGCTGCCGTTCGGCCACCGCGGCGCCAACCACCCGGTCAAGGACCTCGAGACCGGGCGGATCGAGATCACCTCGCAGAACCACGGCTTCGCGGTGCTCGGCCCCGGCGGCGAGCGCCGGATCGAGTCCGACGATCCCGTGCGCTGGGACACGGACTTCGGCACCGCGGAGCTCTCGCAGCTGAACCTCTACGACCGCACCGTGGAGGGCCTCGTCCTGCGGGACGTGCCGGGCTCGACGGTCCAGTACCACCCCGAGGCCGGCCCGGGACCGCACGACGCCGTGCATCTCTTCGACCGCTTCATCGAGCGCCTTGCCGCGTAGGCACGACATCAGGAAGATCCTTGTGATCGGCTCGGGGCCAATCGTGATCGGCCAGGCCGCCGAGTTCGACTACTCGGGAGCGCAGGCGTGCAAGGTGCTGCTCGAGGAGGGCTACGAGGTCGTGCTCGTGAACTCGAACCCGGCCACGATCATGACCGACCCCGAGTTCGCCACCGCCACCTACATCGAGCCGCTCCTGCCCGACTCCGTGGCCAAGGTGATCGAGCGCGAAAAGCCGGACGCCATGCTGCCCACGCTCGGCGGCGGCACCGCGCTCGACCTCGCGCGCCGGCTCTCGGAGGACGGCACGCTCCGCAAGCACCGGGTCGAGCTGATCGGCGCCGACTACGAGGCGATCCGGCGGGCCGAGGACCGCGACCTGTTCCGCACGACAATGGAGCGCGCCGGCCTGCGGGTGCCGCGCAGCGCGGCCGTCAAGTCGATGCGAGAGGCCGAGCAGGCGCTGCCGAAGCTCGGCCTGCCCGCGATCGTGCGCCCGGGCTTCACAATGGGCGGCGCAGGCGGCGGGATCGCGCGCTCAGAGCCGGAGTACCGCCAGGTGGTGGCCGAGGGGCTGGCGGCCTCGCCGATCGGGCAGGTGCTCGTGGAGGAGTCGGTGATCGGCTGGGGCGAGTTCGAGCTCGAGGTGATGCGCGACCACCGCGACAACGTGGTGATCGTCTGCTCGATCGAGAACGTCGACCCGATGGGGGTGCACACGGGCGACTCGGTGACCGTCGCACCCCAGCAGACGCTCTCCGACGTCCAGTACCAGCAGCTGCGCGACCAGGCGCTCACGGTCATCCGCGCGGTGGGGGTCGAGACCGGCGGCTCGAACATCCAGTTCGCCGTAAACCCGGCCACGGACGAGATCGTGGTGATCGAGATGAACCCGCGCGTGTCGCGCTCGTCGGCGCTCGCCTCGAAGGCCACCGGCTTCCCGATCGCCAAGATCGCGGCGCGCCTGGCGGTGGGCTACGCGCTCGAGGAGATCGACAACGACATCACCAAGAAGACGCCCGCGAGCTTCGAGCCCACGATCGACTACGTGGTGGTCAAGTGGCCGCGCTTCGCCTTCGAGAAGTTCCCCGGCGCCGACGGTCAGCTGCACACCTCGATGCAGTCGGTGGGCGAGGCGATGGCGATCGGGCGCACGTTCAAGCAGGCGTTCGCGAAGGCGATGCGCTCGCGCGAGCTCGACGTGACCGACCCGTCCGCGGCGGAGCTGCTCGAGCGTCTCGAGAGCCCCTCGCACGACCGCTACGAGCTGATCTTCCAGGCCATCGCGAACGGCGCGAGCGAGGCGGAGCTCTGCCGGCGCACCGGGATCGATCCCTGGTTCATGGCGGAGATCGCGGCGCTCGCGCGGGGAGAGGACCCCCAGGCCGGGCTCGAGCGCTCCTTCAAATCGGTGGACACCTGCGCCGCCGAGTTCGAGGCCGAGACGCCCTACTTCTACTCGGGCTGGGAGCGGAGTGCCGCTCACGAGGTCGAGCGCGGCGAGCGCCCGTCGGTCGTAATCCTCGGCTCCGGGCCGAACCGCATCGGCCAGGGGATCGAGTTCGACTACTGCTGCGTGCACGCCGCGATGACGGTGCGCGACTCGGGCCGGGACGCGGTGATGATCAACTGCAACCCCGAGACCGTCTCGACCGACTACGACACCTCCGACCGGCTCTACTTCGAGCCGCTCACGTTCGAGGACGTGATGGGCGTGATCGAGATCGAGCGGCCGGAGGGCGTGATCGTCCAGTTCGGAGGGCAGACCCCCCTGCGGCTGGCGCATCAGCTGGGCGACGCCGGCGTGCGTCTGCTCGGAACGCCGGTGGAGTCGATCCACCTGGCCGAGGACCGGCCGAGCTTCGGCCGGCTGCTCGCCGAGCTCGGCCTGAAGGGACCGCCGTACGCCACCGCCGAGTCGCCCGAGGCGGCGCTGGCAGCCGCCGAGGGGGTGGGCTACCCGCTGCTCGTGCGCCCCTCGTACGTGCTCGGCGGGCGTGCGATGGAGATCTGCTACTCGCGCGCCGCGCTCGCGGACTACCTCGACCGGGTGGGCACCGAGTCGACCATCTTCCTCGATCGCTTCCTCGAGAACGCGATCGAGGTCGACGTGGACGCGCTCTCTGACGGCGAGCAGGTGGAGATCGGCGCGATCATGCAGCACGTCGAGGAGGCGGGCGTGCACTCGGGCGACTCGGCCTGCGTGATCCCGGCGATGTCGCTCGGCGAGGAGATGCTCCGCCAGGTCGAGGAGGCCACCGCGGCCATCGCGCTCAGGCTCGGCGTGGTCGGGCTGATCAACATCCAGTTCGCGGTCTACGGGGACGAGGAGCTGTATGTGATCGAGGCCAACCCGCGCGCCTCCCGCACCGTGCCGTTCGTGTCGAAGGCGATCGGGGTGCCGCTGGCCAAGGTCGCCTGCCGGCTGATGCTCGGCGAGCGGCTCGCCGATCTCGAGCTCGACATCCCGCGCAGCCCGCGCCACGTGTCCGTGAAGGAGGCGGTGCTCCCCTTCGGGCGGTTCCCGGGCGCGGACTCTCTGCTCGGGCCCGAGATGAAGTCCACGGGGGAAGTGATGGGCGTGGCCTCCGACTACCCCGCGGCGTTCGGCAAGGCGCAGGCGGCCGCCGGCGCCGAGCTGCCCGCGGGCGGCACCGTGTTCATCTCCGTGACAGACGGCGACAAGCCCGCCGCCACGCAGATCGCCGCCGCCTTCTGCGACATGGGCTTCCGGGTGATGGCCACCGGCGGCACGGCCGGCGCGATCCGGCGCATGGGCGTGCCGGTAGAGCGGATCCAGAAGCTGTCGGAGGGCTCGCCGAATGTCGTCGAGCGGATCGACGCCGGCGAGGTCGACCTCGTGATCAACACGCCCACCGGCTCCGGCGCGCGCGCGGACGGCTACGAGATCCGCCGCTCGGCGGTGGGCCGCGGGATCCCCTGTATCACCACGATGTCCGGGGCGAGCGCAGCCCAGCGGGCGATCCGGGCGCGGCGCTCGGGCGAGAGCTCGGTGATCTCGCTGCAGGAGCTGCACGGGTTCGCGCCGGCCGAGGACCGTGAGAGCTCCCGCGCGCGTTGAGCCGCGCACCCTGGCGCCGCCGGAGCGGCGGCTGGCGCGGGTATCAGGGGTGGAGCGGCTGGGCGCCTACCACTTCATCAGCGCCGAGGACGAGCAGGGGCCGCCGGATCCGCGCCCGGGCCAGTTCTACATGCTCGCGGCGCACGAGCGCTGGGGCGGGGGAGCGGACGAGCGCCCGTACCTGCCGCGCGCCTTCTCGCACGCGCGGGCACGGCTCGAGAGCGATGGGCTGGCGCTCTCCTTCCTGCTGGAGGCGATCGGGCCGGGCACCCAGCGGCTCTCGCGGCTCGAGGCGGGGGAGGAGCTCGCCCTCGTGGGACCGCTCGGGATCGGCTTCCGGCCGCCGGAGGACGGCACGCGGGCGCTGCTCGTGGGCGGTGGGATCGGGGTCGCGCCGCTCCTGTGCCTGAACGAGGAGCTGCCCGACGCCGGGGTGCTGCTCGGCTTTCGCTCCGCCGCCCACGCCCAGGCCGCCGCACTCTTCCCGGGGAGCCCCGACGTGGTGACCGACGACGGCTCTGTGGGTCGCCGCGCGCTCGTGAGCGAGCCGCTCGTGGCGGCGCTCGACGCGGACCCCGCCGCGACGGTGTTTGCGTGCGGGCCGCCGCCTATGCTCGAGGCCGTGCGCGCCCTCTGCGTGGAGCGCGGCGTGCCGGCGCAGCTGGCGCTCGAGTCGGGGATGGCCTGCGGCTACGGCGCCTGCTTCGGCTGCGTCGTCCCCACGGCCGAGGGCTACGTGCGCCTCTGCGTCGACGGGCCGGTGCTCAACGCGCACATGCTCGAAACGGCGATCTTCCCCGGAGCCGGACATTGAGCGCCGGCGCGCCCTCGCGCACGACCACACTATGTGGCGTAACGCTCGACGGGCCGGTCCTGAACGGGTCCGGCACCTTCGACGCGATCGCCGCGCGGCGCGCGTTCGGCGACGTTTTGCTGGAGCGCTTCCCGTTCCACGCGTTCGTGTCCAAGACCATCACCGCCGAGCCGCGCCAGGGCAACCCGCCGCCGCGCCTGTGGGAGACGGCCGCCGGGCTGATCAACTCGATCGGGCTGCCGAACAAGGGGCTCGAGGGCTTCCTCGCGTCCGACCTGCCGGAGCTGGCCGAGCTGCCGGTGCCGCTGGTGATCTCCGTGATGGGCTTCAGCCGCGACGAGCTGGCGCGGCTCGCGGCCGCCGTGGGGGAGCGCGAGGAGGTGGCGATGATCGAGCTGAACGTGTCGTGCCCGAACGTCGAGACCGGCCTCGTGATGGGCGCCGACCCCGCCGAGACCGCTCGCGCGCTCGAGCGCGTGCGACCGCTCTGCGAGCGGCCGCTGATCGTGAAACTCACCCCCAATGCGTCCGACCCCCCCGCGGTGGCCCGCGCCGCCGAGGAGGCCGGCGCCGACGCCGTCTCGCTCGTGAACACGCTCAAGGGGATGGCGCTCGGGCCGGACGGCCGCACGCCCTGGCTCGGCGGCGGCACCGGCGGCCTGTCGGGACCCGCCATCCGGGCGATCGCGCTGCAGCAGGTTCAGTCTGTCGCTCAGGCCGTCGGGATACCGGTGATCGGGATGGGCGGGATCGCGACCGGCCGCCACGCGGCCGAGCTCCTCGCCGCCGGGGCCACCGCGATCGCGGTCGGGACGGAGAGCTTTCGCGATCCTGGCGCGGGAAGGAGGGTCGCGGCCGAGCTGGCGGCCTCGCTCCCCGAGCGAGCGGTCGCCGGACGACCGTGACTAACCTCCCGCCTGGTCATCCACCACCCATTCGGGGGAGGGTTGGGCCCGTTTTTGCCGCAGGGTGCGGGATCTTCGCGACGTGTGCGTCACCATGTACGCAGGTCCCTTTGAAAAGCCCTGCAAACTCGCGGAAAACGCTCAAGGAGCCGCAACTTCCCTAAAGCTCAGGTCGAGGTCGAGCCGAATTCGCGCTTTTTTTGCCGGTTGAGGCTCGACGGGAGCGGGGGAGCGTGTACTATCGCCGCCCATGCCGGCCGCGCCCCCCACGTCCGCCAAGAGCCAGACGGCGGGTCTCGCACCCGAGCGCTCGCTCACCCAGCGCATGGACGCGTTGAAGCGCGCGAACGAGATCCGCACCCAGCGCGCAAGCCTCAAACGCGACCTCAAGGCGGGGCGCAGGCAGATCCACGGATTGCTCCTGGATCCGCCGGAATACCTGCTGACAGCCAAGGTTTTCGACCTGCTCCTGGCGGTGCCCAAGTACGGCCGCGTGAAGGTCAACCGCATTCTCACCCACTGCCGCATCTCTCCGAGCAAGACGATCGGCGGACTGTCTCAGCGGCAGCGCCACGAGCTCGTCTCGTACCTGCGGCGATAGGCGCCCGAGCTACCCCGATCCTGGTCATCACAGGCCCCTCGGGGGTCGGCAAGGGGACCCTGATCAGGGGGCTCTTGGAGCGGGTTGGGGGACTCCAGCTGGCCGTGTCCGCGACCACGCGCGCGCCGCGCGGGAGCGAGGTGAACGGGGTCGATTATCACTTCCTCTCCCAGGAGGACTTCGATCGCCGCGTGGCCGCGGGCGAGTTCGTAGAGCACGCCGTGTACGCCGGGAACAGCTACGGGACGCTGCGCAGCGAGCTGGAGCGGCCCGCGCGCGGAATCGTGCTGGAGATCGACCTCCAGGGCGCCCGCCAGGTACGCGACGCGCTGCCCGAGGCCACGCTCGTGTTCATCGAGCCGCCCTCGTTCGCGGCGCTCGAGGAGCGCCTTACCGGGCGCGCCTCCGACTCGAGCGAGCAGATCGAGCGGCGCCTTCGGGCTGCGAGCGAGGAACTCGCGGCCGCCGGGGAGTTCGACCACCGGGTGGTGAACGACGACGTCGAGCGGGCCCTTAAGGAGCTCGCGGAGCTCGCCGCTACCATGTGTGAGCCGTGATCAAGCCGCGTCTAGACAAGTTGCTCGAGCAGGTCGACTCGCACTACGCCTGCGTCCTGGTGTCCGCCAAGCGCGCCCGCCAGATCAACTCCTACTACCACAACCTCGGCGAGGGCACCTTCGACGAGTACCCGCCGCCGATGGTCGAGACGGGCTCGAAGAACTACCTCAAGATCTCCCTCGAGGAGATCGCCGCCGGGAAGATCAAGTACCGCTACCGGTAGGTACCGGATCATGGCGCGCATCCTGCTCGGAGTAACCGGCGGGATCGCCGCCTACAAGGCAGTGGAGCTGGTCCGCCTGGCCACCGGGGCCGGCCACGCCGTGCGCGTGGTGCAGACCCCTGCCAGCCTCCGGTTCGTTGGCCGGGCCACCTTCGAGGGCGTGACGGGCGCGCCGGTGCTGGTCGACGAGTTCGAGCCCGACCCCGCCCGCGGCGCCTTCCCGGGCGACCCGGCGCCCGACCACGACCCGATCTCGCACCTCGAGCTCGTGGCCCGCTGCGACGCGCTCTGCTTGGTGCCGGCGTCGGCGAACACGCTCGCGAAGCTCGCCGGCGGGCTTGCCGACAACCTGCTCACGAGCGCCGCGCTCGCGAACGTGGCGCCGCTCGTGCTCGCGCCCGCGATGAACAACCGCATGTGGGAGCACCCGGCCACGCGCGCGAACCTCGAAACGCTGCGCTCGCGCGGCGCGCACGTGGTGGAGCCGGCCAGCGGCGCGCTCGCGTCGCGCGGCGAGTGGGGGGTTGGCCGCCTCGCGGAGCCCGCAGTGATCCTCGAGGCGATCGAGGGCGTGCTCGCCACCGGCGGGCCGATGGACGGCCTGCGCGTGCTCGTCACGGCGGGCGGAACACGCGAGCCGATCGACTCGGTGCGCTACGTGGGCAACCGCTCGTCGGGGCGGATGGGCCTCGCGCTCGCGGAGGAGGCGGCCCGACGCGGCGCCGAGGTCACCCTCGTCTGCGCGCACGTCTCGTTGCCGCGGCCCGCGGGCGTCCGCACGATCGAGGTTGGCACGAGCGCGGAGCTCGAGACCGCGGTCCGCGCGGAGTTCGATGGCGCCGACGTGCTCGCGATGGCCGCCGCGCCGGCGGACTTCCGCCCCGCCGAGCCGGCCGCCCACAAGATCTCGAAGGCGGGTCGCGACGGCCTCGTGGTCGAGCTCGAACCCACCACCGACATCCTCGCCGCCGTGGCGGCGGGCCGCCGCCCGGGCCAGACCGTGGTGGGCTTCGCCGCCGAGCACGGAGCGGGTGGCGTCGAGCGTGCCCGCGAGAAGCTCGAGCGCAAGGGCCTCGACGCCGTGGTCGTGAACGACATCTCGCGCCCCGACATCGGCTTCGACAGCACCGACAACGAGGTCACGATCGTCACGAGAGCGGGAGAGGCGGCCGTGCCGCGCGGCCCGAAGGCACAGGTGGCAGCGGCCGTGCTCGACGCCGTGGAGCGCCTGAGGGCCGGCGCCGCCGCGCCGACTACCGTGGAAGGGGAATCGTGAGCGGCGAGGGTGCATACGAGTTCTTCAAGAAGGGCAGCGAGCTGCTCGAGCGCGGCGACTTCATGGCCGCCTCGGTGCCGCTCGAGCGCGCCCGCTCACTCGAGCCGGACAAGGGCTCGATCCGTGAGGCGCTCGGGCGGGCCTACTTCCGCTCGGCGCGCTTCGAGCAGGCCGCCGAGGAGTTCGCGGCGCTGGTGGAGCGCTACCCCGTGAACGACTACGCCCACTTCTGCCTGGGCCGCTCGCTCGAGAAGACGGGCCGCACCGCCGAGGCACGCAAGCACGCGGCGCTGGCGGCCTGCATGCGGCCCGACCGCAAGGACTACCAGGCGTTTCGCGAGCGGCTGCGGGCCGCCTGAGACCTCGGCTCAGCCTCCACCGTTCAAGCCTCCCAGCGTCAGGCCGGCGGCCATCGCGTCGGGGTCGTTCACCGGCAGGCGCTGCGGCGGCCCGCTCCGAAGCAGTGGACGGCCGCCGTCGATCGTTCCCGGCCGCCAGCGCGCGCCCGTCACGCCCTGGGCGCTGAGATCGGTGATGAGCACGCCGGTCGCCGCGGTGTCGCTCGAGTGGGCGCCGAAGACGAAGTTCCCGAGCGAGTAGGCCACCAGCGCCCCGCCGGAGCGGCGGAGCGGCTGCAGGACGTGGGGGTGGGCGCCGATCACGAGCTGGGCTCCCGCGTCTGCGGCGACCTTCGCCAGCTCCGCCTGATCGGCGGTCTCGGCGGGCATCTTCTCGATCCCCCAGTGGAAAGTGGCCACGACCACGTCGGCGCGCTTGCGCGCGGCGCGGACGGCCTTGTCCACGGTCTCCGGGGTGGCCCACGCGACCCCGGGCCGCCCGGGCTCGGCCGCGAACTCCAGCGGGAGGATGTTCGAGAAGCCGACGAACCCCACCCGGAGCCCCAGCCGCTCCACCACCTGGGGCTGGAGCGCGCGTTCCGGGCCGGAGCCCGCGCCCACCGCCCGCATCCCCAGCCGTTCCACGCCCCGCACGGTGTCCAGCATCGCGATGGGGCCGTAGTCGCCGACGTGGTTGTTGGCCAAGTTCAGGACGTCGACCCCGGAGTGGCGCCTGAGGCCCGCCAGCGCGGCCGGCGTGCCGCGGAAGTTGAACTGCTTGGGGAACGGCGTACCGCGCCGGGACACGGCGCTCTCGAGGTTCCCGAAAGCGATGTCGGCGCGCTGAAGGGCCTCGCCGGCACTCTCCCAGGGGTAGCGGGGGCCCTCGGCCTCGATTGCGGCGCCGGGCACGTCGCCGAGATTGATGTCCCCAACGGAGGCCAGCCGCAGCGGCCGGATCGTGACCGCCGCGGGACGGGAGGTTCCCTCCCCCGCTCGCACGCGGACGCTCGCCTCGCCCGGCGCGCTCGCCACCCGGCCCGCGACGAGGAAGCGGCCGTCCTCGCCGGCGCTGCCGTTGCCGGCAGCGTGCCAGTCGCCGCCCGGCCGCCGCATCTCGACCACGAGCTCGGCCCCGGAGGCCGCGCCGTCGCCCGCGAGCTCGATCCGGCCCCCGGGGGCCACGACCGCCCGCGAGGGCTCCGCCGAGAGGTCGCCCTCGCCGGCCCCAGAACGCGAGCCCAGCACGGAGGCCAGCTGCACGAGCACGGCGATGCCCACCAGCGATATCGAAACCGCCGCCGCGGCCCAGCGCGGCACCGGGAGCTCCCAGGGCCTCGGGGGCGCGGGGGCGTGCACGTCCACGTGCTCCGCGCCGGCCTCGAGGCCCTCGAGCTCGTCGCCCAGGTTCCACTGCGGATCGAGCTCCGCGGGAGGCTGCGACGGCGCAGGTGGGTTCCGCCGCGCCGCCGGGCTCAGCGGCCCGGGGCGTGCCCCGCTTTCCTTCGCATCGGGCTCGGTCGCCATGTGTCTCTCTGCGCCTCGCCGGCCGGGCGGCGCGCGCCTCCAGTGCTTCGCCGCGGGGCCGCAGCGTCCTGCGCGCCCGCCCGGTCAGGCGTTGCGCGCGCGGCTGCGGGCCGCCAGAGCGGCCTCCACCACAAGCCCGAGCAGGCGGTCGAGCGTCCGCTCGTCGACCGCGGCCACGGGCAGGTCCGCGTGCACCCAGATCTCGCGCGAGCGCGTGCAGGCGAAGCGCACGAGGCGCGTCTGCCGGTTCCACCAGAGCAGCATCCACGGATCGAGCTCGGCGCCCGCAGCGAGGGCGGGCGCCTTGGCGCGCACGAGCTCGTCGGCGATCGACAGCCCGATGTCGAGCGGCTCGTCGAGTGACTCGGCCGAGAGCGTAAGCCCCCATTCGGCCTTGGCCAGGCGCCGGCAACCGCCCGGGAGGGCGCTCAGGTAGGCGTCCACGACGTCGGCGGCGGCCATTCGGTCAGAGTACGGGCGCTATGCGGGCGGTCGTTCAACGGGTCACGGAGGCCGCGGTGCGCGTGGAGGACAGGGAGGTCGCCCGGATCGGGCCCGGCCTACTGGTGCTGCTCGGTGTTCGCCGCGGCGACCGGCCGGAGGCGGCCGACCGGATCGCCGGCAAGCTCGAGCGCCTGCGCGTGTTCGCCGACGACGAGGGACGCATGAACCGCTCGGTGCGCGAGGCCGGCGGCGAGCTGCTCGTGGTCTCGCAGTTCACGCTCTACGGCGACGCGCGCAAGGGCAACCGGCCGAGCTTCGTGGACGCCGCTCCCCAGGACGAGGCGGAGCCGCTCTACGAGCGCGTGCGCGCGGCGCTCGGCGCGCAGGGCGGCGTGTTCGGCGCGAGCATGGAGGTCTCGTCGGTGAACGACGGACCGGTGACGCTCGTGCTGGAGGCGTAGCCGCCCGGCTCGGTCGGCTACGGGGAGATTTGCGTACACTCGGGGGTCGCTAGGACTTTCAGTCGTACGCGCGGGCCCGGTGTCCGCGCGCCTGGAGGTGGGCTTCGCAGCCCACCTTTTTTCTTGGGACATGCAGATCGACTCGCTTACAACCGACATCGAGGAGCGGCTCGCGACCGTGGAGCCGCAGGTCGAGGTGCTCGCCTGCGAGCAGGTCGGTCGTGAGCGGCTGCGGCTGTTCATCGACCATCCCCAGGGCGTGGACCTGGGGCTGTGCGAGCGGGTCACGCACCACCTGCGGGACCTGCTCGCGGACTACGGGCTCGAGGTGTCCTCGCCCGGGCCGGAGCGGCCGCTCACCAAGCCGGGTCATTTCCGCCGCTTTCTCGGGCGGCGCGCGCGCGTGCGCCTGCGCGAGCCGAGGGACGGCCACAAGAGCTTCACCGGGGAGCTCGTCGGCGCGAACGACGACGAGGTGACCGTCGCCGCCGACTCCGGGGTCGTGACGATCCCGTACTCGGAGATCAACAGGAGCAACCTGCTGCCAGGGTCGGTCAGCTCGACCGGCGCAGGGGATGAAGAGGGGGAGCGATGACAAAGGAGATCGTCGAGGCCGTCGGGGTCCTCGAGCGGGAAAAGGGAATCTCCGCCGACCGGCTCATGGCCGCGCTGGAGGATGCGCTGCTGTCGGCCTACAAGAAGACGCCCGAGGCCGCGAAGTACGCGCGCGTGGAGGTCGACCGCTCATCGGGGGACTTCCGCGTCTACGAGCTGATGCTGCCGCCCGACCTCGAGGAGCAGCTGCTCGACGAGGTCGAGGAGGAGGCGGGAGAGCCGACCGTCGATCCTGAGACCGGGGAGATGGTCTACCCCGAGCCGCCCGAGATCGACCAGGAGCGGCTGTTGCAGTACCGCGACCAGATCGACGAGCGCGACGCCACGCCCGACGACTTCGGCCGTATCGCTGCCCAGACCGCCAAGCAGGTGATCCTCCAGCGGATCCGCGAGGCCGAGCGGGACATGATGTTCACCGAGTACCAGGACCGCGTGGGCGAGCTGATCACCGGCATCGTGCAGCAGTCCGACTCGCGCTACACGCTCGTGCAGCTGCGCGAGCGGGTCGAGGCGCTGCTGCCGCGCGGCGAGCAGGTGCACGGCGAGCGCTACGACCACGGCGCCCGCATCAAGGCGATCATCACCGACGTCTCGAACCAGGCGAAGGGGCCGTCGATCATCGTGTCGCGGCGCTCGCCAGACCTGATCCGGTCGCTGTTCGAGCTCGAGGTGCCGGAGATCGCCGACGGCCTCGTGGAGATCCAGAACGTGGCCCGCGAGCCCGGCTACCGCTCGAAGATCGCTGTGGTGTCGCACGCCAGCGGCGTCGACCCGGTGGGCGCCTGCGTGGGACCGCGCGGCTCGCGGGTGCGCATGGTGGTGTCCGAGCTGCGCGGCGAGAAGATCGACATCATCCCGTTCAACGAGGAGCCGGCCCGCTTCGTGGCCAAGGCGCTCTCGCCCGCCCGCGTCCGCGAGGTGCTCGTGGACGACGAGGCCAAGCAGGCCACCGTGATCGTGCCCGACGACCAGCTCTCGCTCGCGATCGGCAAGGACGGACTGAACGCGCGCCTCGCCGCGCGACTCACGGGCTGGCGCGTGGACATCCGCTCCGAGACCGAGTTCGCCGAGGAAGAGGCGGAGATGGGCTACCAGGAGGAGGAGGTCTCCGGCCGCTGCGCCGCGATCCTCCGGGGCGGCAAGCGCTGCCCGAACGCCTCGCTGCCCGGCTCCCGCTATTGCGGCCTGCCGGCCCACCAGGCCCTCGCCGACACCGACTCCGACTACCTGGTGCCGCCCGAGGAGGACGAGGGTGGCGAGGAGCCCGAGGCCGAGGAGCCGATAGCCGAGGAGGAGCCGATGGCCGAGGAGAAGGCCGTGGTCGAGGAGGAGCCGGCCGCCGAGGAGGAACCGGCCGCTGAGGGCGAGGCCGAGCCCGTCGCGGCCGACGAGGGCGAGGAGTCGTAGAGCCGCATCGGCGCTGCGTCGGCTGCGGGCGCTCGCTTCCCAAGGACGGGCTGCTCAGGCTGGTGCGTGGCGGCGATGGGCGCGTCAGGCCGGATCCGGCGGCCCGGGAGGACGGGCGCGGGGCCTACGTCTGTGAGAACGCGGAGTGCGCCGCTAGTCTCGGCTCGGGGCGGCCGCTGGCACGCACGTTCAGGGCGCCCGTGACCGTCGAATCGGAGACCATAGACTTAGTTCGCGAATGGCAAAGAAGCGCGTCCACGAGATAGCGAAGGAGCGTGGGATCACCTCCAAGGAGGCCCTCGCCGTCCTTCAGAAGGCCGGACTCAAGGTCACGGCCCCCGCCTCGAGCGTCGAGGAGGGTGAGGCGGCGCGCGCCTTCGGAAACGGCGCGGCGGCCGCGTCCGAGGCTCCGGCGGCGACCGCCGAGGCCCCCGCGCCCGCGCCGAAGAAGCAGGACGCGCCCGCCGGGGACGGCAAGGCGGCGCCCCAGCAGCCGCGCCCGGCCCAGGAGCCGCCCGCCGGCGGTTCGGCCCCCTCGCGCGGTGCCCGGCCTGGCCAGGGTGGCCAGCGGCCCGGCCAGGGCGGCTCGCAGCGCCCCGGCGCCCCCCAACGGCAGAACATCCAGCGTCCCGTGGCCCCCGAGGGCGAGGTCCGGCGCGCCGGACCCGCCGGCCGCGGCCCGCGCATCCTCCAGGACGCGCCGCCTCCGGGCGAGCGCACCGACCCGCCCGCGCGCGGCGGCCCGCGCCAGGGCGA
>DASRIC010000079.1:0-56357 GCA_035650215.1 Thermoleophilaceae bacterium | reverse complement strand
GGCCATCGGTGATCGAGATGACGTTCGTCGGGATGTACGCCGACACGTCGCCCGCCTGCGTCTCGATGATGGGCAGGGCGGTGAAGGAGCCCCCGCCGAGCTCGTCGTTCAGCTTGACCGAGCGCTCGAGCAGGCGCGAATGGAGGTAGAAGACGTCACCCGGGTAGGCCTCGCGGCCCGGCGGGCGGCGCAGTAGGAGCGACATCTGCCGGTAGGCGTAGGCGTGCTTGGTCAGGTCGTCGTAGATCGCGAGCGAGTGCTTGCCGTTGTAGAGGAAGTACTCGGCCATCGCGGCGCCGGCGTAGGGCGCCAGGAACTTGATCGGGGCGGCCTCGTCGGCGGGCGCGGCAACGATGATCGTGTGCTCGAGCGCGCCGGCGTCCTCGAGCTGCTGCGCCACCTCCACGACCGTCGACATGCGCTGCCCGATCGCCACGTAGACGCAGACGAGGTCCTTGCCCTTGTTGTTGATGATCGTGTCGATGCAGATCGACGACTTGCCGGTCTGGCGGTCGCCGATGATCAGCTCGCGCTGGCCGCGGCCGACGTTCGTCATGGCGTCGATCGGCTTGATGCCGGTGAGCATCGGCTCCTTCACGGGCTGGCGCGCCACCACCCCGGGCGCCTTGAACTCCGCCGGGCGCGTCTCGGAGGTGTTCACGTCGCCCTTGCCGTCGAGCGGGTTGCCCAGCGGGTCGACGATGCGGCCGAGCAGCTCCTCCCCCACCGGCACCTCGAGCAGGCGGCCGGTTCGCTTGACCTGGTCGCCCTCCTCGATCTTGTCCCACTCGCCGAAGAGCACGGCGCCCACGTTGTCGGACTCGAGGTTGAGCGCGAGGCCGGTCACGTCGTGCGGCAGCTCGAGCAGCTCCATCGACATGCAGTTGTCGAGGCCGTGCACGCGCGAGATGCCGTCGGCGATCGACAGCACGGTGCCGACCTCGGACAGGTCGGCGCCGCCGTCCTCGAGCCCCTCGATGCGCTGCTTGAGGATGCTGGTGATCTCGTCTGGCTTGATCTGCACGGGCTAGGTCTCCTTAAGCGGCCTTGGCCACTTGCTTGCGTAGCTGTTCGAGTCTGTTTCGCACGGTGGCGTCGAGGACCATGTTGCCGACCTGCAGGCGCAGGCCGCCGAGCACGTCCGGGTCGACGCTCGCCGACAGCTCCACGCGCCTTCCCGTCTGCTCCTCGATCTCCTTGCCGATCTCCTCGACGATCCCCTCGTCGAGCTCCACCGCGCTCGTCACGCTCACCGGCAGGAGCTTGTTCTCCTCGGCCCACATCGCGTCGAAGCTCCTGCGAATCCGGAACAGGGCCGGCATCCGGTGGCGCTCCGCCAGCAGCTCGAGGAAGTTCGTGAGCCGCTCGTCGGCGTCGCTCACGATCTGGGTGACGCCCTTCCTCTTCTCCTCGGACGAGAAGTAGGGCGAGAACAGGAACACCTGCAGGTTGCGATCGCTGTCGAGGGCCTCGGCGAACTCGCCGAGCTCGTCGTGCACGCGGTCGAGGGCGTCGTTCTCCTTGGCGACCTCGAACAGCGCCCGCGAATACACCTCGGCGATCTCCTCCATCTAGTTCCGGCTCCCCTTGGCCTCGCCCGACAGCGCCGAGAAGTCCACGTCGCTGAGCGCCTCCTCGATCAGGCGCCGGTGGTCCTCGGGCTGGAGCGCGCCGCGCGTGACCTTCTCGGTGGCAAGCACGGTCAGGTTCGCGACCTCCTTGCGGATGTCGTCGAGCGCGCGCCGGGTCTCGGCCTCGATGTCGCGCCGGGCGGCGGCGAGCAGCTCCTCGCGCTGCTGCGAGGCGCCGGCCTTCGCATCGTCGGCGAGCGAGTCGGCGGCCTTGCGGGCGCGGGCGGTGATGTCCTCGGCCTGCTCGCGCGCCTCGCGCAGGCGGGCGCGGTACTCCTCGAGCAGCTCGTCGGCCTGGTGCTTGGAGCGGGCGGCGTCCTCGAGCGACTGCTCGATCGTGAGCCGGCGCCGGTCGAGCGCCTCAGCGATGCGGGGAAAGGCGAGCTTGTTGAGGAGGAAGAGCGTGATGCCGAAGGCCAGCAGCGTCCAGATCATCAAGCCCACGTTGGGGCTGACGAGGAAGCTGCCGCCCTCCTCCTCGGCCGCCTCGCCGCCGCCCTCCTGGGCCGCTAGGAGCACGAAGCTCGCGATGTCGCCGATGAAGTCCATCGCCGGCCTAGAGGAAGAACGCGATCAGACCGAAGATGAACGCGTAGAAGACGATCGCCTCGGTGAGGGCGAAGCCGAGCCACTGGATGCTCGTGATCTCCTCGCGCATCTCGGGCTGGCGGGTCACGGACTCGATCACCTTGCCGAAGATGTAGCCCACGCCGATGCCCGGGCCGATCGTGCCGAGGCCGGCACCGACTCCGAGGGCGATCGCCTTCAGGCCGTCCGTGGGGTCGGCCGCCTGGGCGATTGGTACGAGAACTCCGAGATCCATGATTCCTCCTGTCAGTGGCCTCCGGCGCTTGCCTCGCCGAAGTAGATGGAAGTGAGCGTGGCGAAGATGAAGGCCTGCAGGGTGGCGATCAGCACCACCTCGAAGGCGAAGAATCCGACGGCCAGCGGCAGCGTGATCCAGCCGAGCGCGGCGAGCCCGAGCAGCACCGCGAGCCCGCCGCCCATGAACAGGATCAGCAGGTGGCCGGCGAGCACGTTCGCGAACAGTCGGACGGAGAGCGAGATGATCCGCACGAACTGCGAGATCACCTCGATGAAGAAGATCGGGACGGCGGCGGGGCCGCTCACCCCGGCCGGAATCCAGCCCTTCAGGTACCGGACGAGGCCGTGCCGGCGGATCCCCTGCCACTGATAGAGGCAGAAGACCGTGAGCGTTAGCGCGAGCGGGATCGACAGGTTCGCCGTGGCGGCGTATAGGGCGAACGCGGGGAAGTTGATGCCGAGGATGTCGACCGTCTCGTGGTCGTTCACCGGCAGCGGGATGTACCCGATCATGTTCGAGAACCAGATGAAGAAGAAGAGCGTTGCTACGAACGGGAACCACTTGGCGGCCATGTCGGAGGGCATATTGCCCTTGGCGATGTTCGTGTAGGTGAGGTCGTAGGCGCCCTCCACGACCGTCTGCACCCGGTTCGGCTTCTGCTGCATACGGCGCGCGACCCACACCATCGACCCGATGGTGAGCGCGCAACTGAGGAAGATGTAGAGCACGGCCTTGTTGAACGACAGGTCGAGGCCGCCGATCTTGATCTCGATCCAGGGGTCGAGCTTGAACTCGTCCTGCGGCGCGAACTCCTCGTTCTTGCCGTCCGAGCCGAAGATCAGGTAGAGCAGGATCGCCACGCCCAGGTAGACGGCCAGGAAGATCGCGACCTTGGCCTTGGTGCTCATGCCCTTGCGCACCTCGGGCGGGCCGGCGGTGGTCGTGGCCTCCGCGGTGCTCACCTCGTGCCCTCGCTCTCGAACGGGCGCGTGAGCATCTGCGAGGTGAAGAAGAACGTGAACAGCGTGATGCTGAGGATCGCGGCGGCCAGCCCGGCCTCGCGCTCGCTAAGCCCGACCACGAAGATCGACCCCGCCACGATCCAGCCGCGGGCGATCATGCTGCCGGTCATCAGGCCGGCCACCGTGCGCGGGTCGTCCGCGGCCTGGGCGCGGGCGAGGATCGCCGACCCGATCAGCCGCTGCACGATCCAGCCGAACGCCGCCCCGGCCCAGCCGAGCAGCGGCAGGTCCGCGGCTGCGAAGATCGGCAGCGCGAGGGCGAGGACCCAAAGGTCGAGGTACCGCAACATGCGCAGCGGCATGGGGTCGGATGCTTTCAGAGCGTGCGTCGTCAAAGGGGTCTCCGGGACGAACGACGGGCGGGCGGCGTCGAATTGCTCGTTCCGGGGGCCAGGAAACCTACACCAACGCGGGACTTTGTGACTACTTTGTGACAGTTGGCTCGCGAGCCTCCGGCACCTCCCTCAGCCGCCCCGACTCCACCTCGTACACGAAGCCGCGCACGCTGTCCGTGCGCGGCACGAAGGGGCTCGTCCTGATCCGGCGCACGGAGTCGCGCACGTTCTCGTCGAGGTCCTCGAAGGCGTGCACGGGCCAGTCCGGCTCCCGGCCCGTCTCGCGCTCGAGGTGGTCGACGAACTCCTCGTCCGTGAAGGTCAGGAGACCGCAGTTCGTGTGCTGGAGCACGATCACCTCCTCGGTGCCGAGCAGGTGCTGAGAGATCGACAGCGAGCGGATCGCGTCGTCGCTCGCCACGCCGCCGGCGTTGCGGATCACGTGGGCGTCGCCCTCCTCGAGCCCGAGCAGGCGGGCCGGGTCGAGGCGCGCGTCCATGCAGGCGATCACCGCAACCTTGCGGGCGGGCGCGGATGCCAGCTCACCCTTGTCGAACGCTGCGGCGTAGCGGGCGCTGTTCGCGATCAGCAGGTCGGTCTCGCTCACTGGCGGCACAGCATGCCAGCGGCGCCGGGGGCGGTCCACCGGGATGCACCGAGAGCTCAAGGGATGGGTAAGGAGCCCGATACCGAAGAAGTGGCCCGCCTCGCCCTCACCCTCGCCGTGCTCGCGCTCGGGCTGCCCGCCGCGGCCGTCGCGGCGCCCCACACCGCCCCGGGCGGAAAGGTCCTCTGGGGCGGCCAGGGCGGCTACAAGCCGGGCAACATCTCGGACTTCGCGCGCCACTCCGGCAAGGCCCCGGCGGTCTACAACTACTTCATCCCCTGGAAGGGCACGGACCCGGCGCTGCACTGGCTCTCCTTCCGGCTCTCCGACGCAAGCGCGCACGGCGCCCGGCCGATGCTCTCGGTCGGCGTCGAGGGCAGCGGGCTCACGCCGGGGGCGATCGCGCGCGGCGAGGGCGACACCTTCCTCGTGCGCCTGAACGCCCTGCTCGCCGAGCACGGGCAGCCGGTCTACGTCCGCCCGCTGTCCGAGATGAACAACGGCAACAACCCGTACTCGGCGTTCGACCTCTCGGGCCGCTCGCGCGGGCCGGCCTACTCGACCGGACAGTTCAAACGCGCCTGGCGGCGGCTCGCGCTGATCCTGCGCGGCGGCGAGCGCTCGCAGATCGACGCGCAGCTGCGCCGGCTCGGGCTGCCGCCCGTCCGCAGCGCCGCCGACGCGCTCCCCCGCCCCGAGGTGGCGCTCATGTGGGTGCCGCTCTCGTTCGGCAACCCAGAGATCGCGAAGAACCACCCGCGCCACTGGTGGCCGGGCGGCGCCTTCGTCGACTGGGTCGGCACCACCTGGTACTCGCCCTTCAAGGCGTCATCGGCGATGCACGCGATGTACTCCAACCCGCTCTGGTCGCGTAAGCCGTTCGTGTTCGCCGAGTGGGGCGTCTGGGGCCGCGACGACCCCGGCTTCGTGAGCCAGTTCTTCGGCTTCCTGCGCGCGCATCCGCGGGTGCGGATGGCGGTCTACTACCAGTCCGCGCTGCTCTCGCCCGAGTTCAGCCTCTCGAGCCATCCGGCCACGAGCAGGGCGCTGCGGCGGATGGTGCGCTGGCCGCGGCTCGCGGGCGCTGCCGGCTAGCGTGCGAAGCGCGGGCCGAGGGTGGCGGCGGCCTCGCCCATCCGGTCGAGAGCGGTGAGAAGCGCCTCAACCACCACTCCGTCGAACTGGCTGCCGGCGCCGGCCTCGAGCTCCTCGCGGGCGGCCGCCTGCCCGAGGGCGGGGCGGTACACCCGGTCGGCGGTCATCGCCTCGTAGGCGTCCGCCACGGCGAGGATCCGCGCCTCGAGCGGGATCGCGGCGCCGCTCAGCCCGTAGGGATAGCCCCCGCCGTCGGGACGCTCGTGATGGGCCAAGATCCAGGAGCGCAGATCGTCGAACTCGCCGCGGGAGAGCAAACGGGCGGCGATCTCGGGGTGGGTGCGCAGCTCGCGCCACTCGGCCGCGTCGAGCGGGCCGGGCTTGGAGAGCACGTGGTCGGAGACGCCGACCTTGCCCACGTCGTGGAGCACGCCGGCGAGCCGCACGCGCTCCACCCGTTCCGGCTCGAGGCCCAGCTCGCGCGACATCAGCTCGGCGTAGCGGGCCACGGTGTGGCAGTGCTTGGCCGTGCCGGTGTCGCGGATGTCGAGGGCCTCGGCGAGCGCGACCACGGTCGCGAGCTGGAGATCTCCGTGCCCGCCGGGCGCGCGCCCGTCGAGCAGGCGGGCCACCTCGGGGCTGTGGATCACCGAGCGGTCGCCGCCCAGCTGCTTCGCGCCCGCGACTGCGCCCAGGGCGCTGGCCAGCAGGCCCACGCCGTCCTCGCCATGCTCGGGATGGCTCGCCACGCCGAAGCTGATCGTGAGCCCGAGCGGCGAGTCCCCGAACTGGCGGTGGATCGCACGCCGCAGCCGCTCGGCCACGAGGAAAGCGCCGCCCTCGTCGGTGTCCGGCAGCAGCACCGCGAACTCCTCCCCGCCGATACGCGACGCGTGGTCGATGCGCCGCTTCCACTTCACGAGCGAGGCGGCCACGAGCGCGAGGGCGGCGTCGCCCGCGGCATGCCCGTGCTGCTCGTTCACGAGCGCGAACGAATCGAGGTCTCCCACGATCACGCTCAGCGGCCCGGCGCCGCGACGGACGCGCTCGAGCTCCAGCTCGAGCTGCTCCTCGAAGGCGCGACGGTTCAGCAGCCCGGTGAGCGAGTCGGTGCGCACCGCGTTCTCGATGCGCCCGACCAGCGTGTCGATGCGCGCCCGTTGGCGAAGCACGACGTACACCAGCGCGATCGCGCAGGCGGTCGGAACGAGGAACGCGAGGAGCGGCGCGACTCCCATCTCCCTGCAATATCGGAGGGTTGGGGTCGAGTCTTGAAGGATCGGCGTCCCGCTCTCGGCACAATCCCTTGCGTGTGGATCCAACGACGGCTGACGCTGACACCCCGGCGCCGCGGCTTTCACCTCGTGACCGACGAGATCGCCGAGGGCGTTCCCGAGCTCCGCGAGCTGCGCGTCGGGCTCGCCACGATCTTCATGCAGCACACCTCCGCGTCGCTCACCCTGAACGAGAACGCGTCGCCCGACGTGCGCCGCGACTTCTCCACCTGGTTCGACGACGCCGTCCCCGACGGCTGGTCCGGCTTCGCCCACACCCTCGAGGGCCCGGACGACATGCCCGCCCACATCAAGTCGTCGCTGACCGGCGCCTCCCTCGTGCTGCCCGTCTCGGACGGCCGGCTCGCCTTGGGGATCTGGCAGGGGATCTACCTCTGCGAGCACCGCGACAGCGGCGGCTCGCGCAGCGTGATCGTGACCGCGTTCGGGGAGGCCTGACCGCCCGCTCCGCCGCTCCATCTGCGAACATGTGTTCGTGCGCTGGGACGAGCTGAAAGTCGGAGCCGACGAGGGCCGGCGGCTGCCCGGATACCGGGAGCCGGCCACCATCCGGACCTTCGACGCACCCGAGTCACTCGACGTCCGCTTCTACGAGATCCAGGCCAAGTCGATCCTGAACCGGGTGCCCAAGGCGTCGCAGATGCCGTTCCGGTGGACGATCAACCCGTACAGGGGATGCACGCATTCCTGCGTTTTCTGTTTCGCCCGGCCCACCCACACCTATCTCGGCTTCAACGCCGGCCGTGACTTCGAGCGCGAGATCGTCGTCAAGGTCAACACGCCCGAGCTGGCTCGCGCTGAGCTCATGAAGCCGACCTGGAAGCGCGAGCACGTCGCGCTCGGCACCAACACGGATCCCTATCAGTGGGTCGAGAGCCGCTACCGGCTGATGCCGGGGGTCTGGGAGGCGATGCGGGACTCGCGCACGCCGTCATCGGTGCTCACCAAGTCGCCGCTCTTGCTGCGCGACGTCGAGCTGTTCAAGCAAATCCCGAGCTTCGCGGCCAACCTGTCGATCCCTACGCTCGACGAGAAGGCCTGGCGGGCCAGCGAGCCGCACACGCCGCACCCGCGCAAGCGGATCGAGGCGGTGGCGGAGCTCACGCGCGCGGGGATCCCGTGCGGGGTGCTGATCGCGCCGCTGATGCCGGGCATCAACGACTCTCCGGAGCAGGTCGAGGAGATCCTCGAGCTCTGTGGCGAGGCCGGCGCGGTGAGCATCGGCGGGATCTGCCTGCACCTGCGCCGCGAGGTGCGCGGCATCTTCATGGACTGGCTGCGCGGCTATCGGCCGGATCTCGTGCCGCGCTACGAGCGGCTCTACGCGCGCGGGGCCTACGCGTCACGGGAGGAGCGCGAGCGGCTGTCCGCCCTGGTGCGCGCCGGGCGGCGAAAGCTGCCGAGCGGCCTCGGGCGACCCAACCACACCGGGCACGAGCGGGCACTCAAGCACGACGCCGCGATCGACGCGGAGCACCCGGATATGGCCGCGCCGCCGGCCGAGCAGGGATCGCTCTTCTGAGGGATGACGCGCCTAGGCCGTCCATAGACTCCGCCGACTTGCGCGTCTGGGCCGACATGACCAACGTGGCGCATCCGGTGGTGCTGCGTCCGCTGATCGAGTTGCTCGAACGGGACGGGCACCAGGTCGAGATCACTGCGCGGCCGCTCTCGCACACGCTCGAGCTGCTCGACGCCTGGGGCCATCCGTACACGGCGATCGGCCGCTACGGGGGCGCATCCAAGCTCGGCAAGGCACGGGCCGCGAGCGGGCGGATCGCCGGGCTGTTGCGGTTCGCGCGCGGGCGCGGGTTCGACTACGGCATCGGCCACGCGTCGGCCGACCTGCCGCCCGTCTGCCGGCTGCTGCGGATCCCCAACACCACGATGTTCGACTACGAGTGGGCCACGCTCCAGCACAACGTGATCTGCCGGCTGGCGACGCGCGTGCTGGTGCCCGAGGCGATCCCGCCGGAGCGGCTGCGCCGCTACGGCGCGCGGCCGCCCAAGCTGGTGCGCTTCCCGGGCCTCAAGGAGGAGTACTACCTCGCGGACTTCGAGCCCGACCGCTCCGTGCTGGGCGAGCTCGGCGTGCCCGAGGGGGAGCCGCTCTGCGTGGTGCGCACGCCGCCCTCGTACGCCCTCTACCTGGGCGGGTCGGAGAACGACCTGCTGCCGCCGCTGCTGCGCCACCTCGAGGGCCAGGGCTGCTGGATGGTCGTGCTCACCCGCACGCCGGAGCAGCGCCGCGCGGTGGCCTCGCTCGGCCTCGAGCGGCTGGTCGCCCCCGAGCGCGCCCAGGACGGCCGCAGCCTGGTGGCCCTCGCCGACACCCTCGTGTCCGCCGGCGGCACGATGAACCGCGAGGCGGCCGTGCTCGGCACGCCCGTGTGGTCGATCTTCGAGGGGCCGCTCGGCGGGGTCGACGAGCTGCTGATGCGCGAGGGCCGGCTGCGGATGCTGCGGGCGCCCGAGGAGCTGGTGGTCGAGCGAAAGCCTCCGGGCGCGTTCGAGGACCGGGTTCGGCGCGATCCCGCCGATCTGCTGCGACTGGCGGTGCCGGGGAGCCAACCGCGATGAACGTCCCGGAGTGGCTGCCCCAGCAGATAGTCCGGGACGTTCGATGCGCTGGCGGTAGGGCGGCCGCCGCCCGGGCTGAGAGCGCGGCCGCCGCCCGGGCTACCGGTACCCCGCCGTCACGGTCCGCTCGACCGTGTCCTGGCGCTCCTCGTCGGTCTCCGGCGGCCCGACCTCCACGGCCACCTCGGCGCGCACGAGGCGCCCGAGGCCCATCGCCTGCAGGTGGCGAGCCTTGAGGATCTCGAGCGTGTAGGCCATCCAGACCGACGCCGCGATCACCACCACGCCGAGCACGGAGACGAGCACCAGATTGCCCGTGTCCCACTCGCCCTGCGGTCGCGGCGGCACGAAGCGCACCATGATCGCGTAGGCCGAGAGCATGATCGCCCACAGGTGCAGATAGGCGGCCGTGCGCCGCTGCGAGAAGCCGATGCGCATGAAGCGGTGGTAGAAGTGGTTGTGGTCGGCCGACCACGGCGGGCGCCGGTACTTGAGCCGCTTGAGCACCACGAACGAGGTGTCGAGGATCGGCACGGCCATCACGAGCAGCGGGCCGGCCAGCGCGATCGTGGCGGCCGTCTTCAGCACGCCCTCGACAGCAATCAGGGCGAGCAGGAAGCCGAGCGCGAGCGCGCCGGAGTCGCCCATGAAGATCTTGGCCGGGTGGTAGTTGTGGCGCAGGAAGCCGAGCGTGGCGCCGCAGACCACGGCGGCCAGCACGGCGGCGTCGGCGCGGCCGAACGACACGGCCAGCAGCGCGAACGACGCGGACGCGATCGCGACGATGCCGGCCGCGAGGGCGTCCATCCCGTCGATCAGGTTCACGAGGTTGGCGAGGAACGCCACCCACAGGAGCGTGAGCGGCACCGCGGCCCAGCCGAGGTCGTAATCGCCGAGGAACGGCAGCGTCACGTGGTCGATCGTGAGGTCCCAGCCGAGCACCGGGATCAGCGCCACCAGCACGACGGCGACCAGCTTCGCGCTCGGGCGCAGCCCGCGGATGTCGTCGTAGAGCCCGACGAGCGCCACCAGGCCGGTGCCGATCAGGATGCCGGCGTAGGGGCCGTCGAGGTCGACCCAGATGAGCGCACCCACAAGGATCGCGATCACGATCGCCACCCCGCCGATGCGCGGAACCGGCTTGGTGTGGACGCGGGGACGGTCGCCGCCGTGGTCCACACCGCCGACGCGCGGTGCGATGTTCGCCACGACGGGCGTGAGCACGAGCACGATCACGGCCGCCGTGAGGAAGCCCCACGGGATCCCGTCCTCCAGGAGCCCGCGGATGGAGTCCCCGAACGACATGGTTGGCAATAGCCTAAACGCGGTCCCCGCGGATTCGGGGCGCGCCGGCGCCCATTGGGGGCCTCCGACAGGCGTCCACCACCCGGCCCGGGCGCGAAAAAGCCGTGCTAGCATCGATTTGCCGTGGACGTCGCAAGCACTCTCGCCACGGCCGGTGCCAGCTTCGACCAGCGCCTTGCCACCAAGGAGGCGCGCCTCGGGATCGTCGGACTTGGCTACGCCGGCCTTCCGCTCGCCATCCTCTTCGCCGAGTCCGGCTTCCCGGTCACCGGCATCGACCTGAACGAGGAGCGCGTCCGCCACGTGAACGAGCGCCGTCCGTATCTGGTGGACGTGCCGCTCGAGCGCTACGACGCGGCGGGCGGCCGGCTCGCTGCCACCTCGGACTACAGCGCCGTCTCCGAGCTCGACGCGCTCACCATCTGCGTGCCAACGCCGCTCTCGAAGACGCGCACCCCGGACATCTCCTTCGTTGTCAGTGCGGCCGAGGCGGTGGCCAAGCACCTGCGCCCCGGGCAGCTCGTGATCCTCCAGTCCACGACCTACCCCGGCACCACGCTCGAGATCCTGCTGCCGATCCTCGAGGCGGACGGGCGCAAGGTCGGGAAGGACTTCTTCCTCGGCTACGCCCCCGAGCGCGTGGACCCCGGCAACAAGACCTGGACCGTGCGCAGCACGCCGAAGCTCGTGGCGGGCGTGACGCCCGAGTGCCTGCGGCGCACCGAGGCCGTGTACTCGCAGATCGTGGACACCGTGGTGCCGCTGTCGAGCCCGACCGTGGCCGAGACGGCCAAGCTGCACGAGAACACCTTCCGCGCGGTGAACATCGCGCTGGCGAACGAGCTGGCCGTGATGTGCGACCGGCTCGGGATCTCCGTCTGGGAGGTAATCGACGCGGCCAGCACCAAGCCGTTCGCGTTCCTCCCCCACTACCCCGGCCCGGGGCTCGGCGGCGACTGCATCCCTGTGGTGCCGCACTTCCTCGCCTGGCGCCTGCGCGAGTACGGCTACTCGGCGCAGCTGATCGACGCCGCCCACGAGGTGAACGCAGCGATGCCGCAGCACGTGGTGAACAAGGTCGCCGACGCCCTGAACGACGCCGGCCGCCCGATCAAGGGGTCGCGCATCCTGCTGCTCGGCATGGCCTACAAGGCGGACGTGCACGACACCCGTGAGTCGCCGAGCCTCGAGGTGCTGCGTCAGCTGCTCCTCCGCGGCGGAGATGTGACTTACTGCGACCCGTGGGTGACCCAGGTCGAGCTGGACGACGTGCTGCATCAGGGCGTTTCGTGGAGCGCGGAGACGGTGGAGCGGAGCGACTGCGTCGTGATGCTCACCCCCCACCGGCAGTTCCTCGACGAGCCGCTCTGGGACCGAGCTCGCCTCGTGGTGGACACGCGCAACGTGGCACCGCACGGGCCGGGCGTCTGGACCATCTGACCCAGGCCGAGGCCGAATGAGACTGCTCGTCCTCGGCGCGGGCTACCTGGGCGCCAAGCTGGCCGAGCACGCCCTGGACGCCGGCCACGGGGTGGTGCTGGCTGACAACTGGCACGCGACCGCGCGCGAGCAGCTGCACGGGCTCGAGGAGCGCGGCGCGCTCGTCGAGACCGTGGACGTGCGAGAGGAGGACGCCGTGCGCTCGCTCCTCGACGCCCGCTACGACCGAGTGCACCTGCTGGCGGCCCAGGCCAGCCGGCCGCTCTCGATCACCGACCCGGGCTATACCGAGCAGACGAACCTGGTGGGGCCGCGCCTGGTGGCTGAGGCGCTGGCCGACCGGCCGGGCACGCGGCCGCCGCTCGTGTACGGCAGCTCGCTTCACGTGTACGGCCCCGATCTGCAAGGCGAGATCACAGGCGACGCCCCGTACGGCCGCCAGGGCGACCTGGCCCACCTCTCCAAGATCTACGCCGAGCTGTGCCTCGAGCTGTACGCGCGCCGGCACGGCCTCGACCTCACGCTGCTGCGGCTGGGGATCGTGTTCGGGCCGAGCCCGGTGGAGCACGGGCGGCCCGAGTCGCAGACCGTGGTCGACAAGTTCCGGCTGCTCGCCGCGGCCGGCGAGGAGCTGACCCTCGACGACGGCGGGCGGGCCACGATCGGCGTGGCGCACGTGGACGACGTGGCGCGCATCCTGCTCGATTCGCCCCGTGAGCCGGGGATCGTGCGCGCCAACGTGGCGGCGGAGACCGCGACGGTGGGCGACGTGGCCCGGCTCGCGCGCGGGGAGGAGCCGCGGGACAGGCCCGCCTTCACCGTGGCGAGCCCGTTCGAGTACCGGCACTCGATGCGCGAGTACCTGTCGTGAAGCTGCTCGTTACCGGCGCTAGCGGCTTCCTCGGCTCGCGCGTGACGCGCGTGCTGCGCGAGCGCGGCCACGAGGTCGTGGCCGTGACCCGGCCGGGCCCGCGGCGGCGCGCCTCGCTGGAGGAGGTGCGCCCGCTCGAGGCCGATGCCGGCGGGCCCGAGATCCGCGAGCTCGTGGAGGGCTGTGCCGCCGTGCTCCACTTCGGCGGCGTGCCCGACCCGGGCGCCGCTCGGCGCGATCCGGCCCGCGCCGTGCGCGAGAACGCGGGCACCACCGTGAACCTGCTCGAGGCCTGCGCGGAGCACGGGGCGGGGCTCGTCTACCCGTCCTCGGTGCGGGCCGCCGTGGATCCGCCGCCGGACCCCTACGCGCTCTCGAAGCGCCTCGGCGAGACGGCCTGCCGGCTCCACCCCGCGCCCGCCACCGTCCTACGCCTGACCTCGGTGTTCGGCCCCGGCCAGCTCGTGTCGGAGGGCGCCACGGGCGCGATCGCCGCCTTCGCCTGGCGCGCTCTGGCGGGCCAGCCGATCGTGATCCCGGGCGACCCGATGCGCACGCGCGACTTCGTGTACGTCGACGACTTCGCGGCCGCGCTCGAGGAGCTCGTGAGCGCTGGGCGCTGGGACGAGACGCTCACGGTGGCGAGCGGAGCGTCCACGCCGCTGATCGAGGCGGCGCGGCTGGTCGTGGCCGCCGCGGGCTCGTCGGCGGAGATCGAGACGCCCGGCGGGCGGCTCGCGCCCGGGGAGAACGAGAGTTACTCGTCCGGCACCGGGTTACGCTTCGCGCCGCGACCGCTAGAAGAAGCGGTGGACCTCTATGTCGACTGGCTTCGACACCATCACCCTGCTCAAGGCAGCGCCTGAGCCCGATCAGATCGCCGAGCGCCTGGACGGCGGGCCTTGGCGTGGGATCGAGCTCTGCCTCATGCCCGCCGAGGTGGACAGCGACGAGCGGATCGCGGCGGTGACCGAGACCGCCCGCGCCGCGCTGGCGGACGTGCGCGGGGCAGATCCGGCCTTCGCCGTGACCGCGGAGGCGCCGGTGGCCTGGCCGAGCGGCGCCTTCGTGCGCGTCGACCGCCTCGACGACGAGGCGCGCGCCGGGATCGAGCGAAGCGCGCGCTTCGCTGCCGTGGTCGGGTCGCCCGTGCTCACCATCCACCTGTTCACCCCCAAGACCCCCGAGGAGTTCCGCCGCGACTGGCGCCACGACGCGCCTGGCGTCGACGAGGACGAGGTGGAGCGCTTCCTGCGTTTCTTCGCCGCCGCCTGCACCGCCCAAGGCGTGATCCCGCTGATCGAGAACGTCCCGCCCGTGCTGCGGATGCGCACGGGGGGCGTCTACCTGTCGCCGATCGGGGGTCACTGGCGCGACCTGCTTGCCTGGCGCGAGCGCGTGCCGGAGCTCGGCTTCACGATCGACACCTCGCACGCGGCGCTGTTCCGCTCGTTCGCGGCCGCCTCCCCATCCACCTTCGGGCTGAACGGCGACGACGAGCTCGACCTCGGCCGCTACGTGGAGGAGCTGGGGCCGGCGGCCGAGGTGGCGCACGTCTCGAACGCGCACGGCGTGCTAGGCGAGGGGCTCCCCTACGGCGCCGGCGACATCGACCTCGACCCCGTCGTGCGCCGGCTCGCCGCGCTCGTGCCCTACATCGTGGCCGAGATCGCCGAGCCCGACCCGATGCGCTCCCCGTCCATGAAGGCCGCCTACCACGCCATCGAGCGGGTGATAGCCGCGCCCCAGGAGGTGCCGATCGAGCGCCCCCGGCGCCGGCTGCGCCCGCAGCCGTTCGACTGGCAACGCGTGCTACAGCGACCCGATCCGGTGCCCGCGGTACTCGAGCTCCAGGAGCTGGTGGGCGGCCGGCGCGTGCTGATCACGGGCGGGGGCGGCTCGATCGCGCGCTCGCTGGCCACGCTGATGCTCGGCTTCCGGCCCGAGCTCGTGACGCTCGTGGACAGCCACGAGGCCTCGCTCACCGCTGACCGCCGCGCGCGCGAGTCGCTCGAGCTCGTGCACCTCGACCACGTGCTGTGCGACATCCGCGACCGCGGGCGCATCGCCGCCGAGCTTGCCCGCGCCCGGCCGAACCTCGTGTTTCACCTGGCCGCTTACAAGCACGTGGACTGGGCCGAGATCTATCCCGACGAGTTCCTCGACACGAACCTCCACGGCAGCTGGAACCTGCTGCGCGCCGCCGAGGACGCCGCGGTGGACACCGTGGTGGTGGCCTCGACGGACAAGGCGGCGCTCGCCGCGAGCTACTACGGGCGCACCAAGCGCTTCATGGAGCAGCTCACGGCGTTCTCCGCAAGCACCGGCGGCGCACGGCGCACCGCGATTCGCTTCGTGAACGTGCTCGGCAGCGCGGGCAGCGCGTCCGAGCTCTTCCTGCACCAGACGCGCGCCGGGGTTCCGCTCACGATCACGGACACGGGCATGCTGCGCTACTGGATCACGATGGCCCACGCGGTGACCGCGGCGGCGCACGGCGCGCTGCTGGCGGCGCGCGGGGTGATGCTGGCCACCCCGGCCGGGGCGCCGGAGCTGACCGTGGGCGAGCTGGCCACGCGCATCTGGCGGGGCGCGGGCATGGACGGCGAGCCGCACGTGGACCTGCTCGGCATCCGCCGCGGCGAGACGCTCAACGAGGTGCTTACCGGTGCGGGCGAGTCGCTCGGCGAGGAGCTCCACCCCGGCGTCGTGGCTATCGACTCCGACGAGGTCTCGACCGCCGCTGCCAGCTGGGTGGCGGAGCGGATCGGCGCAGGCACGAGCCGCGAGGACGCCCGCGAGGTCTGGCGCGAGGCGATGGAGCGCCCGGGCCTGATCGTGCCGAGCCAGGCGCGCTCCGGCTGAGCGCGCCGATCAGCGGCGGCCCCTGACCACGACCCGCCGGTAGCTCGGATCGGCCTTGATCTGGCGCTCCGTGAAGCGCATCGGCAGGAAGCGCTTGGCCGAGAAGAGCTTCGTCTGGTCGGAGGAGAGCGGCGAACGCGGGTTCTCTGACTGGGAGTAGGTGAGGATCGCCTTGCCGTGCGGGCGCCCCTTGCGGTCGAAGCCGGCGACCATCACGAACGACGACCCGGTGAACGGGTCGTAGCGGCCGCTCGCGTCGCGGCTCGTGGTGATCACGTTGAAGCAGCCCTCTCCGCCGCCGCAGCCGTGAATCGGGATCGCGCCGCCGGAGCGCGGCTCGAGCTGCACCTCGCCGAGCGGCACGTCGAGGGCCAGGCCCTTGTCGCGGAGGTCCTGCACGGCGCCCGCGAGCGCGGACCCCACACTTGGCGCCGACGCGTCGAGGTCGGCCGGGGTGGTGAGCGGCGCGGCCGCGTCGAAGGGCGTGCGCCAAGGCACCGTGCCGGCGCTGAGCAGTCGCCAGAACTCGCGCCAGAGAACGGCGCCCCGCGAGTCGAGGTTCGCGCGCCCGTCCCAGCGCGCGAGCACCTCGCACGCCTCGACGACGTCGACCGGCCGGCCGTCCGGCAGCACCTGGCTGGGGTTGGCGCGGCAGGCGGCCACGACCGCGTCGCGCGCGAGCTCCGCCGAGTAGTTGCGGTTGCCGAACATCAGCGCCCGCAGCCTCGCCTCGGTCAGCTTGGTGCCGGAGGCGCGCAGCTCCTCCGCCATCAGGAAGGTGAGCCGCGTGCGCAGCGAGCGCGCGCTGACCTCCGGGCCGATGATGATCGGGAAGCCGGTCAGGAGCCGCCGCGGGTTCGCGAGCCAGTAGGAGTCGTTCGCGTTCGCCACGTAGTCGCTTCGCCGTAGCCGCGGCAGCTCGCCGGGGCCGAGGATCCCTGGGCTGACGGCGTCCCGGTCACGCCCCCAGGCGCAGCCGGTTCGCGATCCGTCGAGCAGCGAGAGCCGCGCGGCCGCCAGCAGCAGGTCCGACTTGGCCCCCACCGAGCAGCGGCGCTGCAGCGCCTCGGTCACGTGCGGCACCACGGACTCGTCGCTGTAGTAGGCAGCACCGGAGCGGTCGGCCGCGATCGTGTTCGTCCACGGGTTGCCCTGCACGCGGGTGTTGGCGCGCTGGATGCCCCGGACCGAGCCGGCCACGTCGTAGGCCGCCCACTGGTTCGTGGTCCGGAAGTGGTCCCAGTTCACGTCGGCCAACGCGTAGGCCACCTCGCCCGTCCAGGTGAGCGTGGCGCTCGGCAGCGAGAACACGGGGCCCCAGCGCGTCTCGTAGAAGATGTGCCGGCGCACGTCCCCTGCCCCCACGCGCACGCTCACCCTGCGCTCGCGCATGGGGGTGGGCTTGCCGTCGAGCACGTAGGTCGTGGGCCTCCCGGGCGCGAGCTTCAGCTCGTAGGGCGTGAAGCGGCGCGCGGTGGAGACGGTGTGCGACCACGCCACGTTGCGGTTGAAGCCGATGTTGACCGCCGGGATGCCCTGGAGGGCCGCGCCGATCACGTTCAGCTTGCCGGGGACGGTGAGGTGGACCTCGTACCAGCGATCGCCGCCCTCCCAGGGGAAGTGCGGGTTGCCGAGCAGGAGCCCCCTGCGGCTCGCTGTCATGGAACGCCCGAACGCGTAGGCGTTCGAGCCGAGCTTGCCTGGCTCGCCTAGCACCGGGTCGGAGCTGAGCCCGGCCCGCAGCCGGGCGGCGGACGGCAGCCGGCGCGCGGCGGCCGCGCTCCCGGCCACCGGCGGCTGGGCCGCCACGAGCCCCTGTATGAAGTTGCCCGACGAGGCGCGCACGTTCAGCTGGTGCACGCGCCGGTACATGTCGTGCGTGGTGATCGGCCGCACCCAGCGCTCGCCGCGGCAGCGCGGGTCCGGCAGCCGGTCGCGGCCGGTGCGGCGCAGGTAGGCGTTGTAGCCCGCCACGAAGCCGCGGATCACGGCGCGCACTCTGCGCGAGGGGCCCTGCGGGTAGCGCTGCCGGGTCAGGCGCTCGACGATGCCCGCGTCCTTCACGCGCTGGTAGAAGAAGTCCGACTCCAGGTTGTTGATCCGGGCGGCCGGATCCGACCCGTAAGAGCCCTCGGGGCCGAACCAGCGCGAGCGCTGCGCATCGAGCGTGACCACGATGTCGGCGAACGTGCAGAGCTGGTCGCTCGCGTAGGCGTAGCCGTAGCCGAAGCCAAGCGAGCCGGAGTCGCGCGCCTTGATGTGCGGCACCCCGCCGCTCGTGCGCCTGATCTCCGCCCGGTAGTCGGCCGCCGCGGCGACCGGGGCCAGCACGGCCGCGCCGGCCAGCACGAGCACCACGAGCCACAGCCGTCGCGCCTGCTTCAAAGGGATCCTCCCGTCTCGGAACCTCGGGAGGACAAGCTACCTGAGGCCCTCCTCGCGCAGCTGATGCGCTGGCGTGAAGAAGCCGCGGTAGCCGAGCGAGACCGCGATCAGCGCCGCGAGCGCCACCGCGCCCAGCAGCACCCAGAGCAGAACGAGCTGGAGGCGCACCGCGTCGATCGGCTCGGCGCCCGCGATCAACATGCCCACCATCGTGCCGGGGAAGAACACGACCCCGGTCGTCTTCGTGGAGTCGATCAGCGGGATCATGCCGGAGCGCAGGCTGCGGGTCACGAGCCCGCGCGAGGCCTGGCCCGAGGTGGCGCCGAGTGCCAGCATCGCCTCGATCTGGCGGCTGCCGTCGTGCACCTCGTCCGCCAGCCGGTTGAGCGCCACGGCCGCGGCGGTCATCGAGTTGCCGATCACCATCCCGCCCACTGGCACGAGGTAACGCGGCTCGGGCTCGAACACGCCGAGCGCCAGCACCAGCCCGAGCGTGCCGGCGGCGGCCACGGACAGCGCCAGCACGATCGGCCCGAGCGCGCCGGGCACGGCCTTCGCCCTGCCGCGCGCCGTGAACGAGCCGAAGGCGACCATCCCCGCGAGCAGGAGGGCCACGAGCCAGAGGCTGTCCGTGTCGAAGATCGCCTGAATCACGTAGCCCACCGCGGTCAGCTGGAGAAACGAGCGCAGCACCGCCACCCCGAGGTCGCCCTCCAGATCGGCCCGGCGCCAGAACGACACCGCCGCGGCGAGCGCCACCAGGACGAGCGCGGCAGCTACCTCGCTGGCCGAGATCGACACCGTGCTCACGGCGCGAGCCTCCCGCCGTCGAGGCGGACGATCCGGCGTGCGAGCCGCTCGGCCTGGTCGGCCTCGTGGGTCACGAGGACGGTCGAGAGCCCGCGCAGGCCTCGGAGCGCCGACTCGACGGCGGCCTTGGCGTCGCTGTCGAGCGACGCCGTGGGCTCGTCGAGCAGCAGCACCTCCGGCTCGAGCGCAAGCGCCCGCGCCAGCATCACGCGCTGCTGCTCGCCCACCGAGAGCCGCCCGGCGTCGCGCTCCGCGAAGCTCGGGTCGAGACCCGCGAGGCGGAGCGGCGGCGCGGGGTCCACGGAGCGGTCCTCGAGGCCCGGCCCGTAGCGCACGTTGTCCGCCACCGTGCCGGGCACCGGCGCCGGCAGCTGCGGCACGAGCCCCACGCGCCGGCGCAGCTCGAGCACGTCGAGCTCGCGCACGTCGCGGCCCTGGAAGCGCACCACGCCGCGGTCGGGGTCGGCGAGCCGGTTGAGGAGCCGCAGGAGCGAGGACTTGCCGGACCCGGAGGGGCCAAGCAGGGCGGTGTGGCCCTCACCGATCTCGAGGTCGATCCCGTCCAGCGCCGGCCGCCCGCCGCGGGCGAGCGCGACGCCCGACAGCTCGAAGAGCGGTCCCTCAGGCGACGGCGGCCTCGGCGAGCTGCGGGTAGAGCGGGTAGCGGTCGGCAAGTGCGCGGGTGCGCTCCGAGAGCTCGGAGCGCTTGCTGTCGGAGAAATCGCCCGTGAGCGCCTCGCCGATCACCTTGCCGATCTCGCGGAAGTCGTCCGCCTGGAACCCGCGCGTGGCGAGCGCGGGCGTGCCGATGCGCAGACCGGACGACACGGCGGGCGGGCGCGGGTCGAACGGCACCGCGTTGCGGTTCACGGTGATGCCGACCTCGTGCAGGCGGTCCTCACCCTGCTGGCCGTCGAGCTCGGACTCGCGCAGGTCGGCCAGCACGAGGTGCACGTCGGTGCCGCCGGTGAGCACGTTCACGCCCGCGCCCACCATCTCCTCGGCCACGATCGCGGCCCCCTCGCGCGTGCGGCGCTGGCGCTCGCGGAACAGGTCGCTCGAGGCCACCTTGAGCGCAACGGCCTTGCCGGCGATGGCGTGCATCAGCGGACCGCCCTGGTGGCCCGGGAACACGCGCGAGTTGATCTTCGTGGCGTACTCCTCCTTGCAGAGAATCATGCCGCCGCGCGCCCCGCCCAGCGTCTTGTGCGTGGTGGTTGTGACCACGTCGCAGAACGGCACCGGGCTCGGGTGCTCCTCGGCCGCCACGAGCCCCGCGAAGTGCGCCATGTCGGCCACGAGCAGCGCGCCCACGGAGTCGGCGATCTCGCGGAAGCGCTGAAAGTCGAGCTGGCGCGGGTATGCCGACCAGCCGGCGAGGATCAGCTTGGGCCGCGAGTCCTCGGCGAGCTGCTGGAGCTCGTCCATGTCGAGCCGCGAGTCCTCCTCGCGCACGCCGTAGGCCACGATGTCGAAGTAGAGGCCGGAGAAGTTGATCTTCATCCCGTGCGTGAGGTGGCCGCCGTGGTCGAGCTTCATGCCGAGGATGCGGTCCCCCGGCTCGAGCAGGGCCATGTAGACGGCCGAGTTGGCCTGAGCGCCCGAGTGCGGCTGCACGTTCACGTGGTCGGCGCCGAACAGGGCTTTGGCGCGGTCGATGGCGAGCTGCTCGGCCACGTCGACGTGCTCGCAGCCCCCGTAGTAGCGCTTGCCGGGATAGCCCTCGGCGTACTTGTTGGTGAGCACCGAGCCCTGGCATTCGAGGATCGCCTGCGGCACGAAGTTCTCGGAGGCGATCATCTCGAGCGTGCGCTCCTGCCTCGCGACCTCGTCTCTCAGCACCTCAGCGATCTCTGGATCGACGTCGGCGACCGGCTTGGTGAAGTAATCGGGGCTCAGCTCGCTCATCGCGGTCACCGTACCATCGCGCGCGGCCCGTCAGCCGAGCGTCCTCCCGACCGCCGCGGCCGCCACCGCGCCCTCGCGCAGCACGGCGAACGTGCCGTCGCGCTCGTACGCGGTCAGGTCGACCACCGTCGACGGGGTGCCGGGCAGCTCGCCGCCGTCGAGCACGAGGTCCACCCCGGCGCGGATCCGTTCGTCCACGTCCTCCACCCGGCGCGCATCGGCGCCGCCGGCGCGGTTGGCGCTCGACTGGAGCACGGGCCAGCGCAGCGCCTCGAGCGGAGCCAGCGCGCCCTCGAGGCGCGGCACGCGCACGCCGAGCACCTCCGGGGTGGGGCCGCAAGCGAGCGGGTAGCGGCGATCCGGGTTCGGCAGCAGCAGCGTCACCGCGCCGGGGAGCAGTGCCTCTAGCGCGGCGCGCGTGCGCTCGCCAAGCTCCGGCAGCGCGGCCAGGGCCAGCTCGAGCCGGAAGAACATCACCGCCGCCGGCTTGTCGGGCACGCGCCCCTTCAGTCTGTAGAGGCGGGTCACGCCCTCGCGCGAGTCGGGTTCCGTGGCGAGCCCGTACACGGTGTCGGCCGGGAACAGCGCCACCCCGCCGACGGCGACGCAGCGCGCGAAGGTCTCGATTTGCTCGGGCCTCAAGGCACGCGGCCGACCGTGATGCGCTCCCAGTTCGCCAAGTCGGGGCGCGACTCGGCGTCGTCGAGCATCGCGCGCACGTCGGCGGCCTGGTCCTCGCCGTGCTCGAGTGCGACGAGCGTGCCCGAGGGCGCGCCGCCGATCAGCTGCTTGATCGCGTCGAGCCCGTCGGCTCCCGACACGAACGCCTCGCGCGGCTCGTAGTGCACGATCTCCGGCTGCATGCCGTGCCAGGCGTCCTCGCGGATGTAGGGCAGGTTGGCCACCACGAGGTCGTAGTCGCCGTCGGGCAGGCCGGCGTCCTCCGATACCTCGAGCGGGAGCCCGAGCTTGGCGGCGTTCTCGCGCGCCACCTGCGCGGCCTCGTGGTAGGGCTCGGACGCGGTCACCTGGAGGTCGGGGCGCTCGTCGAGCAGGGCGAGGGCGATCGAGCCGCAACCCGTTCCCACGTCGTGCACGCTGGCGCCCTCGGGCAGGTCGAGCGCGATGTCCACGAGCAGCTCCGTCTCCGGCCGGGGGATGAGGGTGCGGCGGTCGACCGCCAGCTCGATGTAGCGGAAGCCCTTGCGCCCGAGGATGTAGGCCACCGGCTCACGTTGGACGCGCCGGCGCACCCGCTCGCCAATCACGCGCGCGGCCGCCGGCGGGATCGCCATGTCGGGGTCGAGCACGAGCGCCTCGCGCTCCACCCCCAGCGCGTCGGCGATCAGGAGCTCGGCGTCGAGGCGTGGCGTGGTGCAGCCCGCGGCGTCGATTGCCGTGACCGCGGCGTCGAGGGCGTCGCGGACGGTCATGCGCCCGCCACCGGCTCGGCGGCCTCCAGCAGGCGGCGCTTCTCCTCCGCCTCGAGCGCCGCCGTGAACTCGTCGAGCTCGCCGGCGAGCACGCCCGGCAGGTTGCCCTTGGTGAGCCCCACGCGGTGGTCGGTCACGCGGTCCTGCGGGAAGTTGTAGGTGCGGATCTTCTCGGCCCGCTCGCCCGAGCCCACCTGCGCGAGCCGCGCCGCCGCCTGCTCGGCCTGCTGTGCCGCCTGCTCGCGCTCGAGCAGGCGAGCGCGCAGCACGCGCATCGCCTTCTCGCGGTTCTGGAGCTGCGACTTCTCGTCCTGCATCGAGACGACGAGGCCGGTCGGCTTGTGCGTGATGCGCACCGCCGAGTCGGTGGTGTTCACCGACTGGCCGCCCGGACCCGAGGAGCGGTAGACATCGATCTGGAGGTCGTTCTGGTCCACCTGGACGTCCACGTCCTCGGCCTCCGGGAGCACTGCGACCGTGGCGGTGGAGGTGTGGATGCGACCCTGCGACTCCGTCTCGGGCACGCGCTGCACGCGGTGAGTTCCGCCCTCGAACTTGAAGATCGAGTAGGCCCCCGCCCCCTTGACGGCGAAGGTGAAGTGCCCCTCGCCGAGCTCGATCGACTCGTGCTTGAAGCTGCGACGCTCCGCGTAGCGGGTGAGCATCCGGTAGAGGTCGCCGGCGAACAGCCCGGCCTCCTCCCCGCCCGCGCCCGGACGGATCTCGACGATCACGTCCTTGTCGTCGTTCGGGTCGGGCTCCACCATCGCTAGCCGGATCTCCTCTTCGAGCTCTTCCAGGCGCGACTCGGACTCGCCGAGCAGCTCGCGCAGCTCGGGGTCGTCGCCGTCCTCGGCCAGCAGCTCGCGGGCACCCGCGGCGTCGTCGCTCGAGCGCCTCCACTCCTGCGCGAGCAGGTTCGCGGGTTCGAGCGTCCGGTAGGCGCGGCCCACCTCGGCGTAGCGGCGCTGGTCCGAGATCACCTCCGGGTCGCCCAGCTGCTCGGACAGCTCGGCGAAGCGCGCCTCTATCTGCTCGACGAGCCTCTCGATCACACAGGGGAGGGTACGCGCCTACCCCAGCGCGCCTTCTCCGCGAACTCGATCAGCCGGTGGAAGTAGCCCTCGACCTTCGGACCGGGCCCGAGGCGGCGATCGTCGAAGCGGACACGCATCTCGAAGTACGGGAAGTAGACCTCCATGCGCTCCAGACTCCTGTGGCGGCGGCGCAGCCAGGGATGGAGCAGGCGGCGGTACAGCCGCGGCGGCAGGGTGGCCGGCGAGGGCTTGCCGAGGTGCTCGGCGGACAGCTCGAGCAGCCTTCCGACGGTCGTGGCGTTGCGACCGGCCACCAGGTGGAACGTGCCGTCCGGGCCGCTCGAGGCCAGGTCGTGCACGCGATCCGCCACATAGTTGACGGGCACGATGTCGACGGGCGAGGAGCGCCGCGCCGGGATCGCCGGGATCCCGCCCTTGGCGAACGCCTTGAGCGGGCCGTAGAGCACGTTGAACGACGAGGTGCGTCCGGTGCGGCTGTCGCCAACCACGATGCTCGGGCGCAGCACCTGAAGCGGCAGGTCGGCGCCCCGCTCGCGCAGCATCCGCTCGGCCTCGAACTTAGACAGCTCGTACGGGTTCCGGAACGGCTGGCCGACGTCGAGCTGGTCCTCGCGGAAGAGCGCGCGCGGCTCACCGGCCACGTAGGCGGTGGACACGTAACTGAAGCGCTCGAGCCGCTCGCAGCGCTCGGCCAGCTCGACCATGCGGCGTGTGCCGTCGACGTTGATGCGGCGGGACTCGTCGAGCGGAAGGTCGAACGACACTGAGGCGGCGCAGTGCACCACGGTGGTGACCTCCGACCGGAGCTCGGCCACGTTCTCGTCCGAGAGCCCGAGCCCAGGCTGCTCGATGTCGCCCGCCACGGCGCGCAGGCGCTCGTGGGACGGCAGCCGTGCCGCCGCCGCGTCGTCGTCCTCGGCGCGCACGAGCGCGAAGACCGTGCCATCTCCCGCTTCGAGGAAGCGGGAGAGCACCTCATGGCCAACGAAGCCCGTGGCGCCGGTGAGAAGCACAGCGCCCATCAAGTGGGTTTCTCCACCGCGGGCGCTGACCAAACCTGGCGCGTCAGCCCACCGCGGCGGTGCGCAGGTGATCGGTGTCGCGGGCGAAGAGCGCGCCGTCGGTGTCGAGGAACGGGAGCTTCTCGTCGAGCCAGGTCGGCAGCCACCAGGTGCGGTCGCCGACCAGCATCATGATCGCCGGCAGCAACCCGAGGCGCACCACCGTCGCGTCGATCACCACGGCGCTCGCAAGCCCGATCCCGAGCTGCTGGATGAGCGAGAAGCTCGAGGCCGCGAACGCGAGGAACACCGCGACCATGATCAGCGCCGCGCCGGTCACCACCTTCGCGGTCTTCGAGATCCCGAACTCGACCGCCGCCGTGTGCGACTGGGTGCGCACGTACTCCTCGCGCATGCGCGTGAGCAGGAACACCTGGTAGTCGATCGAGAGCGCGAACGTGACCACGAAGATGCCGGTGACCGTCACGATGTCGAGCTTTCCGGCGCCGCCCATCAGCGGGTCGTCGCCCACGAACAGGAGCGTGAGGATGCCGAACGCCGCGGCCACGGTGACCAGGTTCAGCGCGACCGCGATGGCGGGCAGCACCACCGAGCGCAGGATCGGGATCAGCGCCAGGTAGGTCACGAGGCAGATCGCGAAGATGATCAACGGCAGCCGCGAGTGATTCACGCGCAGGAAGTCGGTGAGCTCGGGAGCCGTGCCGCCCACCGGCGCGGCGAGCCCGGTGGTGTCCTCGAAGCGCTGCGTGAGCGCGCGCACGTCGTCGACCACCTGATCCTGCAGCGGGTCGTTGGTAGGCACGTCCGGCATGACCAGGATGCGCGCCTTGCTGCCGCCGTCGCCGCTGTCCACGAGCCCGGAGACCGTCTCCCGCTCGGCGGGGCGCGCGCCGTCCAGCCCGGCGGCCAGGAGATAGCCGGAGGAGAAGAACCCGGGCGAGGCCAGCTCGAGCGTGCGCAGGGTCCGCAGCGGCGCGAACGGCCCGCGCCGCGCGCGCAGCTGCCGGCGGACGACGCCCAGCCTCGTGGACGCCTCGCCGAGGCCTCGCTGCAACTCCACCAGGAGCGGTGCCGCGCGGATCCCGCCGGCGTCGAGCAGCCCGCCGCCCGTGGCGAGCAGCGACTGCGCCCCGTCGGTCAGCAGGTCGAGCTGGGGCTGGACGGCCGCCACGCTGTCGCGCGCCCGTCGGAGCGCCGCCGCGAGCTCTCCCCCGCCCGACTCGATCGTGCTGAGGCCCGGCGTGACCAGGCGCCCGGCGCCGTCGGCCACCTGCTCCATCACGTCGGCGAACTGCCCGATCTCGCGGACCCCGTCGTCGACCTGCCCACCGGCGGCCTCGACGAGCGCCAGCTCGCCCGCCAGCGCGGCGTCGAGCCCGGGAAAGCCCGTGACCTGCGCGGTGGAGAGCTGCGAACTGCTGCCGGCCACGGCGCCAAGTGCCGCCGCCACGTGGCGGCGCGCCTCCTGGACCGCCGGATCCGACTGCGCCGAGGTCGCGCCGTCGAGCGCGCGCAGCGCCGCCTCGAGATCGGCCTGGCTGGCCTGGACCGGCACGCGCAGGATGCCCAGGCGCGCCTGGGCCTCGCGGAGCGCGCTCTGCCCGCTCGCGATCGAGGGGATGAGCCCGTCCACGCGGTCGCGGATCTGGCCGAGCCCGCCGGCCAGACGGCCCGCCTGGCGACGGAGCGTCCGCGTGCCCTGCTCGAGCTGGACGGCGCCGGACTGCGCGACCGTCAGGCCGCGCCGCAGGCGCTCCACGTCGCCGGCGCGGCCACCCGCGGCCGCCAGCAGACCCTGTCCGGAGGCCAGCAGGCTCTGCGCTTGCTCGAGGCCCCGGGCGATGTCCCCGGCCTGGCGGCGCGCCTCCTCCCGAGCGAGGTCGAGCGCGCGCGTGCGCCGGCTCAGCTCGCGCTGCGCGGTGGCGATGTCGGCGAGTGAGGATTCGACCTGCGCCGGCGCCTCTTGCACCGGCGCCGCCTGCTCGGCGATCAGCCCCGGCCCGGTGACCGCGGTAACGCGCGGCAGCGCCTCGATCCGGCGCTCGAGCCGGGTGATATGGGCGAGGCGGTCGGGGTCGAGCAGCGTGCCCCGCGGCGCGGCGAGGGCCACGTCGATCTCCGGCCCGAAGCGCGCCTTGCGAAGCGCCTCGAACGCCGCCAGCCCCTCGCTGTCCTTGGGGAGCACGCGCGGATCGGCGGCGGTGGTGTCGATCGCGAGCACGGGCGCGGCGAGCAGCAGCAGCGGCACCGCAAGCAGCGCGGCGGCCGGCGCGGCGCGCCGGCTCACCCGGGAGACGACGCGCGAGATCAATCCGCCGTCCTCGGCCGGCGCGCCGCCGATCTGCCACAGATTCACCCGGTGGCCCAGGAGGCTCGTGGCCGCCGGCGTGACCACGATCGCGCCGATCATGCTCAGCACCGTGACGACGCTCATCCCGAGCGCCATGGACAGCAGGATCGTGCCGGGCGACAGAAGGAACGCCACCGCCGTGATCGCCAGCAGCACGACGCCCGCGAAGCTCGCCGTTCGCCCCGCGGTGTTCGCCGCGATGGAGGCCGCCTGCCTGGGCGCGTGTCCATCCGCGAGGCTCGCTCGAAAGCGCGTGACGATCAGCAGTGAATAGTCGACCCCCAGCGCAAGCCCGATCATCGACGCCGCGCTGAGCGCGATCGCGTCGACATCGGCGAAGTTGAGGATCAGCGAGATGATCCCGAAGCCGGTTACCACCGTGCCGGCCGCGATCAGGAGCGGGATCGCCGCGGCCACCGGGCTTCGGAAAACGAGCAGGAGCACGAGGATGAGCACCGGCACGGCGATCAGCTCGCCCTTGTGGAGCGCGTCGATCGACGACTCGTTCACGTCGCTGCCGAGCGACGGGATCCCGGCGAGGTGGGCGCGCACCGGCGGCTCCACCCGGGCCCCCACGAACTCCTCCACCGGCCCGATGACGGTGTTGATGTTGCCGCCTTCCGGGATCCGCAGGTCGACGCTGATGGCCGCCTCGCCGGGGCGCGGCCGCAGCGCCTCGAGCTGCTCGGCGTCGCCGCTCCAGGGGGAGATCGCGCGGGTGCCGGCCCGGCGCTGAAGCGCGCCGGCCAGCCGCGGCCCCTGGCGGTCGATCTCGCGTGCCGGCCCGACGAGCAGGATCACGAGCGACTCGTTGAAGCTGCCCTCCCGCACGTCGCGCCAGCGATCGGACTCGGTGCCGGGGATGAACAGCAGCGAGGGCTGGACCTTGTCCTCCACGCCCCGCCCGATCAAGCCGAAGACGGCGACCACGAGCGCCCACCCGACGAGGACCGGCGCGGCGTGCCGAACCGCGAAGCGGGCGATTGGGGTAACCACCTTGCGAGACTAGTCGCCCTCCGGTGAGCCAACAACCGGGTTAGGATCGCTGCGAGGAAGGATTGGCCTGATTTGAGCCCCCCGCACGACACAATCGTCTCCCTGCTCGACGGGATCGACTTCTTCGCTCCCCTCTCGAGCGACGAGATCGACCTGCTCGCCCAGCGCGTCGACGAGGTGCGCTGGGACCCGGGCACCACCGTGTTCGAGGAGGGCGACCGCGGCAACGCGTGCTGGGTGATCGACAGCGGGCGCGTGAAGGTCACCCGGCGGCTCACGGACGGGTCGCCGATCGCGCTCGCCCACATCGGCCGCGGCGGGGTCGTGGGCGAGCTGGCGCTGATAACCGAGGACCGGCGCTCGGCGACGCTGGAGACGGTCGAGCCCACCTCGGCGCTCGAGATCGCGGGCGAGGACCTGATGACGATCCTGCGCGGCAACGCCGACGCGGCGATCGGCATGGCCGTGCACGTTGCCGAGCTGCTGCGAACGGCGGAGAACCGCCTCTTCGCCACGGCGACCTCGACCGTGAACGGCCGCATCCTGGCTACGCTGCTCGCGCAGGTCGAGGCACGCCAGGCCCGGCATCCGGGTGAGGATGAAGTGGAGCTCGTGGGCAGCACCACGGACCTCGCCCGGCTCGCGGGAGCGCCCAAGGACGCGGCCGCGCGCGTCCTGCACTGGCTTGAGAACGAGGGCGCGATCTCCGTCAAGCGGGGCCGGATCATCGTCCGCTCGGCCGCGGCGCTCAGGGGGCACCTCAGCTGAGGCCGATCGCCGCGGGGGCGCGGCTGTCAGCCGCGCTGCTGCTGTCCCTTGGTGCGCTCCCGGCGGCTGCGCAGACCAGCACACCCGTGGCGCTCGACCCCGGTGTGGCCGGGCAGGGAACGGCGCTCGTGATGTTCGCCGACTCCACCGTGCTAGCGCCCACGGGCACGGCGCCCCGATCGCTCACGATCGCCCTCGCGCGCGGCACGCGCGTGGACAGCGGGGCGCGCGAGCGGCTCTGCACGCGCGCGCAGGCGTCTCGCTCGCGCTGCCCGGCGGCGAGCGGGATCGGCTTCGGCCGCTTCGCGATGTCCGTGGGCGGCTACCTCGAGGGCGGCGGTCAGACCGAGCTTGCCTGGTGGCTCGATGCGTTCCTGGGCACTCCCGCGCGGCGCGGCGACGCGGCTTCCGTGGTGCTCCAGGCCCGGCTGCTCGGCGCCCCCAGCGTGGGCCTGCTGCTCGAGCCGCTGATCGGCGCGACCGTGCCGCGCGCTGCCCGCTCGACCGTCCGGGTCGTGCGCCGGGCGGACGGCGGGATGGGCGTCGAGCTGCGGTTCGCCCGGCTGCCGGTGCAATTCCGCCCACCGGCGCCGGTCTCCGTCACGCCCGCGCGGCTCGAGCTGTCGCTCAGCGCCGTGCGGCGCACCCGGCAGAGCTTCGTGCGCCGGGTCAGGGTCAGGACACCGTCCGGCTACGAGATCCGGAGGATTCGCGATCACCGGCTGATCGCCCACCACCTGTGGCGGACCCCGGAGCGCTGCGGCGGCTCGTGGCCCTACGAGCTGCGCGTGGGCTTCCCGGACGGGGTGCGCCGCACGACGGGCCGGATGGAGTGCACGCAGACGCCCTGACCAAACGAACGTCCCGGAGTGACTGCCCTGGCGACTAGTCAGGGACGTTCATCGCGGCGGCGGCGGATCTAGGCCACGACTTCCATGCCGACCTTGTCCTCCTCGGACGCCGCGCGCGGGTTCTCCACCGCGAGCACCGCGTTCAGGGCGGCGATCGCCACGGCGAGCTGGGACAGGTCGGGCTCCCGCGTGGTCAGACGCTGGAGCTGGATGCCGGGCCACATGAGCACGCGCGCCCAGCGCTTGGTGCGGTTCCTTCCGAACCACTTGATGAGCTCGAAGGCGAGGCCGGCCACGATCGGGATGCCGAGCACGCGCGAGATGAACAGCCAGTGCCAGTCGAGCTTGCCGAGCGGGGCGAACACGACGATGGCCACGATCATCACGATCAGCAGGAAGCTCGTGCCGCAGCGCGGGTGGAAGCGCGAATAGCGCTGCGCGTTCTCAGGCGTGAGCGGCTCGCCGGCCTCGTAGCACGAGATCGTCTTGTGCTCGGCGCCGTGGTACTCGAATACGCGCTGCAGGTCGGGCATGCGCGAGATCAGCGCCAGGTAGCCGAGGAAGATCGCGATCCGCACGAGCTTCTCGATCACCACGAACAGGATCGAATTCGGGATCTGGTCCTGGAAGATGTTGGTGAGGCCGGCCGGCAGCAGGAAGAACAGGCCGACCGCGAACAGGAGCGCGAACACGATCGTGCCGGCCCACATGCCGCCGCCGATCTCCTGCTGGTCGCCCCCCTCGTCGGGCGGCACCTGGGCGTTGGCCGAGATGCCGAGCGCCTTGAAGCCGATCTTGAGCGACTCGCCGAGCGCCGCCACGCCGCGGATCACCGGCCAGCGCAGGATCCGGTGGCGCTTGTTCCAGGACACGAGCGGCTCGGAGATCACCTCGATCTCGCCCTTGGCCCCCTCCTTGGAGTCGGCGCCGCCCGCCGCGAGCTGCGCGGCCGTGGGCTTGCGGACCGCCACCGCCCAGGTGGAGATCCCGCGCATCATCACGCCTTCGAGCACCGCCTGACCGCCGATCGGCGCGTCCTTGGTGGCCTCTCGGAGGTGATCGGGGGCGGAGCCGTTGCTGGAGGAGGGGGTACTCACCTGCGTCATCGTATCGGCGTCTCGCGGCGGTCCCTGAGCGCCGGAGCGCCGGAACGGCTCAGCGGCGGGGGAGGTCCGCGCAGGCACGCTCGCTCACGTTATCCGTCTCCGAGGTCTCGGCGATGGTGCGATCCGGGTCGACCTCGGCGCGCACAGTACGGGTGCACGCGGGCCCGCGGAAGCCGACCTGCTTGTGCTCGCCGGGCGGCAAGGTGGCGATCGTCACGGTGTCGAGCACGCCGTCGTCCACGGTCAGCCGCACCGGCACCGTGCTCGCCGCCGCCCTGCCCGTGTTCGTAACGCGCACGCCGTAGCGCAGCACCCCGGGCACCTGGGTGTCGGACGCGCCGGTGACCCGGGCCTCCAGGTTGGGCAGCGAGACGAACTGCCGGCAGACGGCCGAGAAGCGCCGCAGTCGCTGCACGACGCTGCCATCGGCCGCGTACCAGCGGAAGTCGACCCGCACCCGGTAAACGGTGTTCGGCGCGAGGTTCCTGACGCGCTGGCGGTAGGCAAACGCGCCCACGCCGGGCTGCGAGCGGTGCCAGCGCCTGAGCCCCGGCGCCGACACCGGCCGGAAGCCCGCGGGGTCGGTGCGCTCGAGCAGCGTGAAACGCATGCCCATCTGCCGGGCGCCCGTCGCACGCTGCATCTGGCCCCGGAACACCGCCTCGTGGACCGCTACCGAGCAGCTCATTAGCCTGACCGAGGCGCCGGGAGGCGTCTCGGTCAGCGAGGCGGTTGGGGCCGCCGCGCCGGAGGCGAGGGGCACCACCGCGGCCACGGCGCCCGCCAGCGCGAGCGCGCAGATGATCATGCGGCGCAGCATGTGCCGTGAGAACAGCTTCGCGAACGCGGAGTTGCGGCCGGCGCTCAGCCGCGCCCGCGCGAGCGCGCGGCACGGCGCCGGAAGCGCTCGACGCGGCCCCCGGTGTCGACCAGCTTCTGACGACCCGTGTAGAACGGGTGGCAGTTCGAGCAGATCTCGACGTGCAGCTCGGGCTTGGTCGAGCGCGTCCAGAACTCGTTGCCGCACGTGCAGCGCACGTGGGCAGGGCCGTACTCAGGGTGGATTCCCGGCTTCATGCGGCCTTCCACTTTAGCGGGGGGTTTCGAGGCGCCGTCCGGCGCGCCCATTGAAATGAGGGCGTGGGCGACCTCGAGGCCTATGAGCGCCGCTTTCGCCGGCGGGGCCTGCCGCTCTTCATCGAGGGCCGGAGCGCCCGCGAGGACGTCTGGACGCGCGCCGCGCCGCTGCTCGCGCTCGTGTTCATCGGCGAGATGCTCGGCGCGATCCAGTTCGACTGGCCGATACTCGTGAACGTCGCCGCGGCGCTCGGCGGGCTGGCGATTCTCCTCGGCGCCTTCGGGTTGCTGAACCTCGCTCGCGGCCGGCGCTTCTGGTCGCTGCCGAAGGACGTGGGCTATGCGGAGCTCGCGGCGTTCGTGCTCGTCCCGGCCGCTCTGCCGCTCATCTTCGGTGGGCAGGCCGGCAGCGCCGCCATCACCGTCGCCGCAAACCTCCTTCTGCTCGCGCTCGTCTATGCGGTGATCGCCTACGGGCTGCTGGCGATCGTGCTCTGGGCGGCGCGCAGGTTCTTCGACCAGCTCGGCGCGGCGCTGAGCGTGATCTCACGCGCGGTGCCGCTCCTGCTCGTGTTCTCGCTCGTGCTGTTCATCAACACCGAGATGTGGCAGGTGTTCTCCGAGATGCCCGACGCGTTCCTGGTGCTCGTGGGAGGCCTGTTCGTGGCGGTCGGCTCGGTGTTCGTGATCGTGCGGCTGCCGCGCGAGGTCGACGACCTCGAGCGCGAGGTGGGCGATGGCCCGCCGCTCGATCGGCGCGAGCGAGCGAACGTCGGGCTGGTGATGTTCGTGAGCCAGAGCCTGCAGATCGTCGTCGTGGCGGTCGCCATCGGGGCCTTCTTCGTGCTGTTCGGCGCGCTGGCGATCGGCACGGTGGTGCGTGAGGCCTGGGAGGTGGACGACGGCACGTCGATCCTCACGTTCACGCTCTTCGGCGAGCGCATCCAGATCACGGAGGCCCTGGTGCGCGTGTCGGGCGGGATCGCCGCCTTCGCGGGCCTGTACTACGCCATCGCGGTCCTGACCGACACCACCTACCGGCAGGAGTTCCTCGAGGAGCTGACCGACGACATGCGCGCGACCTTCACCGAGCGCGCCGAGTACCGCGAGTTGCGCGGCGCCGCTGAGGCCTAGCGGGCCTCAGGTGGCCTGGTAGTTCGGGCCGTCGCCGCCCTCCGGCGGCGTCAGGCGTCCGCCCTTGGCGGTGATCGCCCCGCACTGGATGCAGTTCGAGGGGGTGATCTGCATCGTGACCTCGTGCTTGCCGTCGAGCTTGCCGTTGCCATTCGCGCGGGCGGCGTCGAGCTCCTCCTCGGGCACCTCGTAGACGGCGGCCGGGCACATGTTCTGCCACATGAGCGCGACCTCGAGCGGCACGCGGTCCTGGATGCGGATGTGGTTGGGGGCGTCGTCGCGAGTGGCGTTGCCGGTGGCGAACACCGAGGAGAGCTTGTCGAAGGTCGTCTTGCCGTCGGGCTTCGGGTAGTCGCGCTCGGGCCCGATGAAGACGTCGACCGTGGCGTCGTCGTGGGTGGCCCAGCGCCCTCCCGGGAGGCGGCCGCCGGAGATCTCCATCATGTTCGCGATCGCGCCGCCCACGAAGAAGCCCTTGGTGAACGGCTGGCGCATGTTGCGCGAGCGGTAGGTGTCCTTCTCGATCTCCGAGCCCTCGACCTTGCGCGCGTAGTTCGAGAGGTCCTGGCAGCCCGCGCCGGCCTTGAGGCGCTCCACGATCGCCTCGGCGGCGAACATGCCCGCGTGCATCGCGTAGTGCACGCCCTTGAGCGTGGGCACGTTGACCATGCCGGCGCCGTCCCCGCAGATCGCCACCCCGGGCGCCCAGAGCTGCCGCGGGCGCGCCCAGTAGCCGCCGGACGGGATCGTCTTCGCGCCCCAGCCCACGCGCTTGCCGCCCTCGATGAGCTCCGCCACCAGCGGATGGCCCTTCAGGAGCTGGAGCGTGTCGTGGACCGAGAAGCGGGCGTCGCGGTAGTCGAGCCCCGCCACCAGCCCCATCGAGATCCGGTCCTCCCCCATCGGGTAGATGAAGGAGCCGCCGAACTCGCGGTAGCGGGCGCCGAAGCGAAGCGGCCAGCCCATCGTGTGGATCACCCGGTCGAGCGGCTGCTCGACCTCCCAGATCTCCTTCACGCCGAGCTCCCACTGCTGCGGGTCCTCGGAGCCGATCCCGAAGCGGCGGATCGCGGCGCCGGTGAGATGGCCCTGGGTGCCCTCGCAGAGCACGGTGGCCTGCGCGATCAGCTCCGCACCGGGCTCGAAGTTGGAGAGCTCCTCGCCCTCGCGCCCGCGGCCCTTGTCACCTGAGCGCACGCCCACCACGCGCCCGCCGTCCACGAGCAGCTTGGCCGCGGCGGTCTCGCCGAGGATGTACACGCCGGCCTCCTCGGCGTGTCCGCTGAGCCAGCGGCCGAGCTGCGCCACGGAGGTCACGTGGTTGCCGTGGTTGCGGAACGGCGGCGGGGTGGGCTTGAGCGGGACCGCGCGCTTCGCGTTCGGCAGCAGGTAGACGGCGTCGGTGTCGACGGTGCCGTAGGTCGGCCAGTCCCCCTCCGCGACGTCGGGGAAGAGCTTCTTCATCGCCGACGGGTGCATCATCGCGCCCGAGAGCAGGTGCGAGCCGGGCGACTTGCCCTTCTCCACCAGCGCCACCGGCACCTCGCCGAGCGACTCCATGAGCGACTCGTCCTCCGCCAGAAGCTGGGTCAAGCGGATCGCGCAGGCGAGGCCGGCGGGGCCGCCGCCCACGATCGCCACGCCCACCTCGATGCGCTCGTCCTCAGGGTCCTCCGGAGCCGCCACGAACTCCTTGGCGGAGTCCACCGGCGGCGGGAACTCGACGGGAGCGGTGGACACCGCGTCAGCCCTTCTTCGCCTTCACCGCGTCGGTGAGCTTGGGGAGGATCTTGTTCAGGTCGCCCACGATGCCGAGGTCGGAGAACTCGAAGATCGGCGCGTTCGCGTCCTTGTTGATCGCGACGATGTTCTCAGCGGACTGCATCCCCACCTTGTGCTGGATCGCGCCCGAGATGCCGGCCGCCAGGTAGAGCTTGGGCGCCACCGTCTTGCCGGTCTGGCCGATCTGGGCGGCGTACGGGTACCAGCCGGCGTCGACAACGGCGCGCGTGGCGGCCACGGCGCCGCCCAGCGCCTCGGCGAGCGACTCGCAGAGATCGAAGCCCTCCGCCTTGCCGAGGCCACGGCCGCCGGCCACGAGGATGTCGGCGTCCTCGATGTTCACGTCCGCGCCGCGCTGTTCGCCGCGCGTGACCATCACGGCCTTGGTCGAGTGGTCCTCGAGCTGGACGTCGACGTCGACCACCTCGGCCGCGCCGTCGCCTGACTCGGTGGCGTCGAAGGCATTCAGCCGGCCGATGATGATGCCGGGCTCGCCCACGTAGCCGACGTCCACGATCGCCGAGTCCTGCAGGATCGGCCGCTCCGCCACGAGCCCACCGTCCTGGACCTTGACCGCGGTGACCTCCATGGTCACGCCGGCGTTCAGCCGAGCGGTGAGCCCGGCGCCGATCTCGAAGCCGAGCAGTCCGCCGCCGAAGAGCGCGTACTTGAAGCCCTCGTCGGCGATCACCTTGGCCATCGCGTCCACGACCGGCTGCGCGAGGCCCTCCGGCCCCTTGACGCGGTAGACCTTCGACGCACCGTAGCCGCCGAGCGACGCGCACAGCTCGTCGGTCAGGTCGTCGCCGCCCACGACGACCGCGGCGGCCTCGCCGCCCAGCTCCTTGGCGAGCTTCGCGCCCTCGGACACCGCGCCCAGGGAGTTCTTGTTGAACTCGCCCTCGTAATGGAGGGCGTATACGAGGATGCTCATCAGCCGATCAGCTTCCTTTCATCGAGCCAGGCGAGGATCCGCTCGACCGTCTCGTTGGTGTCCTCGTCCTCGATGATCTCGCCGGCCGCCTTCTCGGCGGGCGGGTTGATCGCCAGGACCTGCGTGCGCGAGCCCTCGGCCCCGACCCGGTCGGCCTCGATCCCCACGTCGCCGGTGCCCTTGGTGTCGCGCTGCTTCTTCTTGGCGCCCATGATCGCCTTGAGCGACGGGTAGCGCGGCTCGTTGATCGCGTCGCCCACGGAGATCACGGCGGGCAGCTCCACGTCGACGGTGTCGTAGCCGTACTCGGCCTGGCGCTCGCAGCGCAGCCCGGCGCCCTCCACGTCGAGCTTGATCACCTGGGTCAGCGACGGCATCTTCAGGTGGTCCGCCACCACGGCGCCGATCGTGTAGCACTCGCCGTCGGCCGACTGCTGGCCGAGCAGCACGAGATCCGGGGACTCCGACTCGAGCACCTTGGCAAGCGCGTAGCCCGTGGCGCACACGTCGGAGCCGGCCAGCGACTCGTCGGTCAGGTGGACCGAGCGGTCCGCGCCGAGCGCCACGGCCTTGTTGAGCGTGCGGCCGGCGTCGGCGGGGGCCATCGTCACGGCCACGATCTCCTCGACGTCCGCCTTGCCGCCCTCGCGGATCTGCATGGCGGCCTCGATGGCGTGGGTGTCGAACTGGTTCAGCGTGGTCTCACCCGAACGATCGAGGCGCTTGGAGCCCTGGTCCATGCGCTTCTCGACCGCCGCGTCGGGCACCTCTTTGACGAGGACGCAGATCTTCACGGAAGCTGTCTCCTTCTGTTGGGTCCGCGCGCGCCCGGGCGGCCGGGCGGGTGCGGAAGATGCTTGGCGCGCGGGGCGGCGGCCGCCGCGGCGACCGCCATGTTACCCGATTGACTGACGAGTCAATCGCCCCGCGCGCCAGGCTCAGAGGGAGCGGGCGCCAGCCTCGGTCACGCCGCGACCGGCTCCGGAAGCGGCTCGCGCTCGGCGAGCGGACGGGCCTCCGGGAGCTCGATCGGCTCCTCGCGCTCGATGTCGCGCTCGCGGACGAGCCACAGGGCCACGAGCGCCGCCGCGAGCGACAGGATCCCGCCGAGCATGAAGATCTCGTTCAGCCCGGCGATGAGCCCTTGGCCGGCGGCGTCCGAGACCGTCTCCCGGGCACCCGGGGGCACCGAGGCGAGCGCACCGTCGAGGTTGCCCGACGAGGTGGCCTCGATCAGCTCGCGCGGCCGCGAGCCGCTGGCGGCGGGCGTGCCGGCCGCCAGCTCCTTCACCTCGGAGGCGCCGCGGCTCAGGAAGATCGCACCCCAGGCCGCGATCCCCACCGCGATGCCGACCTGCCGGAACGTGTCGTTGATCCCCGCGGCCATGCCGCTCTGCTCCTTGGGCACCACGCTCAGCGCCACGTCGGCGATCACGGGGTTGAGCAACCCCACGCCCGCGCCGGCGACGAGGAAGCCGCCCAGCAGCGCGGTCCACTCGTCGGCGGGATCGAGCCCGCCCATCAGGAGCAGCCCGACGCCGGTCATCGCGAGGCCGGCGGACATCATCACGCGCGCCGGGAGCCTGGCCAGGAGCGCGCCGCCCGCCGCGGCGACCACGAAGTTGATCACCGTGAAGGGCAGGTAGATCAGCCCGGCCTCGAGCGGCGAGTGCCCGAGCTGATTCTGCAGGTAGAACGTGATGTAGAGGAACAGCGAGAACATCGACGCCGACACGCCGAGCGCCGCCAGCTGCACGCCGGTGAAGGCCGGCTTGCGGAACAGCCGCAACGGCAGCATCGGCTCCTTCACCCGCGTCTCGATCACGAGGAAGATCGCGAGCAGCGCCGCGGACGCAGCGAGCAGCGAGACGATCAGGGGGCTGCCCCAACCCTCTTCGTTGCCGCGCAGCAGGCCGAGCACGAGCAGGAACAGCGCCGAGCTGAACGTCGCGAGGCCGCCCCAGTCGATCCGCGTGGCGTTCGGGTCCCGGCTCTCGCGCAGCTTCGCGTAGGTCACCGCGATCGCCGCGATCCCCACCGGGACGTTGATGAAGAAGACCCACTCCCATCCGAGCGAGTCCACGAGCGCGCCGCCCACGAGCGGCCCGACCGCCACCGACACGCCGATGGTGGCGCCGTAGATCCCCATCGCGGTGCCGCGCTCCCGTCCGGCCGGGAACTCCTGCGCCACGAGCGCCAGCGACACGGCGAACAGGATCGCCCCGCCGATTCCCTGGATCGCGCGAGCCACGTTCAAGAACGTTGGATCGGGCGCGAGGCCGGCGGCGAGCGAAGACAGCGAGAAGATCCCGAGTCCGATCGCGAACACGCGCCGCCGGCCGAGCCGGTCGGCGAGCGACCCGGCGGTGAGCACCAGCGCCGCCAGGGCGAGCGTGTAGGCGTCGATCACCCACTGCAGCTCGGTGAAGGAGGCGTTCAGGTCCTCCTCGATGGCGGGAAGCGCGGTGTTGACCACCGTGATGTCGAGCAGCAGCATGAACGTGGCCACGCTGACCACGAGCAATGTCCACCATTTGCGTTGCATTTCTAGGTCCTCCGACTCCAAATCCGAGTTAGTCAGGTAGTCTTGTCAGGCGACCGTACCATAATGATCAGGTCGCCTTACCAACTGTGACCAACAACACAGATCCGAACATCGCCCTGATGCCTCTGCTCGCCACCGTCAAGGACGCCGTGGGAGCGGAGCTCCATGCGCGGCTCGTGGCGCTCGGCTTCCCCGAGATCCGCCCGGCGCACGGCTGCGTGTTCGGCAACATCGACGGCGAGGGCTCGCGGCTCACGGAGCTGGCGGAGCGCTCGGGATTCACCAAGCAGTCGGTGGGCGAGGCGGTGGCCGATCTCGAGCGGCTGGGCTTCGTCGAGCGCGTGCCCGACCCAGCCGACGGGCGGGCCAAGATCATCCGCCTGACGCCCCACGGCGCCGAGGCGCTCGCCGCCGCGGCCGAGATCTTCGCCGACATCGAGCGCCGCTTCGCCGAGTCGGTCGGCCCGGAGCGCTACGACGCCTTCAGGGCCACGCTGGCGGAGCTGTACGCGCTCTCGCGCCCGGCGACCGAGCCGCTTCGCCGGGCCGCCGCCTGAGGCGGCTCAGGCGGGAACGGCCTGCTTGATGAAGTCGATGATCCCCTGGACCGGCGCCCCGGGCGTGAACACCTCGGCCACGCCCAGCTCCTTCAGCTCCGGGATGTCGTCGTTCGGGATCGTGCCCCCGACCACGAGCACCACATCCTCGGCCCCCTCGTCCTTCAGCAGCGAGGCGATCCGCGGCACGAGCGTCATGTGGGCGCCCGACAGGATCGAGAGTCCCACCGCGTCGGCGTCCTCCTGGAGCGCGGTCTCCACGATCTGCTCCGGGGTCTGGTGGAGGCCCGTGTAGATCACCTCCATGCCGGCGTCGCGAAGCGCGCGGGCGATGATCTTGGCGCCCCTGTCGTGCCCGTCCAAACCGGGCTTGGCGACGACGACGCGGATCTTCCTGCTCGACATGGCGCGGAGAGGTTACCCGGCGCTTGCGCGCCGCCGGACCGCGACGCCGAGCGCGAGCATGAGCAGCCCGAAGGCCAGCAGGCGCGCCGTCTCGCTGCCGGTGGCCGGCAGCGAGCTGCCGGAGCCGGTGTCCGAGCCGGTCGAGGTCGTGGTCGAGCCCGAGCCGCCGCTCGAGCCGCCGCGGGCGTTCGTGCCGCTGCCGTCGGCGTCACCCCCGCCCCCGCCGCCGCCCGTGCCCGCCGCCTCCACGGTCACGGTGCCTTTCATGAACGGGTGCGGCGTGCAGATGTAGGCGAAGGTGCCGGCGTCGTTGAACGTGTGCGAGCGGCTCTGGCCCTTGCCGAAGATGCCGGTGTCGAACGAGCCGCCGCTGGCGGTGGCCGAGTGAGCGGTGGGCCCGGCGTTGTTCCAGGTCACGGTGTCGCCGACGTTCACGGTGATCTGTGCCGGCGAGAACTCGAAGTCCTTGATCGTGACCGTGGTCGAGGCGGCGGCGCTGGCAAGCTGCTCGGGGCCGTTGTCCACGCCGAGGTCCTCCGGCTGCGGTGCGGGAGCAGCGGGCTCGGGGGCCGGGGCGGGAGCCGGTGCGGGCACGGGTGCGGCCTCCGGCGGGGGTGTCGCCTCCGGGGCGGGCTCGACCGCCTCGGCCGGCTCCGGCGGCGGCTGCTCCTCCGACGCCGACAGCGAGGTGGGCAGCACGAGCGCGACGATCAGGAGGTACGCGGCCGCAAGCAGTGCCAGGTGCCTCATCAGCGGGTCAGCCTAGCTGGCCCGCCTCAGCGCCGCAGGAACCTGAACTCGACCCGCCGCACGCTGTCGTCGTCGAGCTTCACGAGCAGCTGGCGGCAGCTGCCCGCCCACGAGCGCTCGGTTCGCCAGCCGAAGCGGTAGACGCCGGTGCGCTCCCGGTACGTGACCCGCCTGTCGAGCCGGGCCGGCGCGCCGGTCGCCGGCTCCTCGCCGGCCCCGCACTCGACCTCGGCCACCTGGACCGCCGCCACCGCGCCGAGCCCGCGGCCGCCGCCGAGCGAGAGGCGCACCGGCACGCGTTGCCCCGCCTTCCAGTCGTTCAGCTCGGGCAGGTTCACGAGCGGCCGGAGGAAGCCTCCGGACGCGTAGCCCACCCGATAGCCGACCTTCGCCGTGGTCTCGTTGCCGGCCTTGTCGACGGCCGTGACCGTGAAGGTCCGCATCCCGGGAGTCGAGGTGTCGAGGAGCTCCCCGGAGGCGACGTCGCCCACGCAGCTCTCGACCCCGCTGCCCTCGTCGCTGCACGAGTACGTCACGCTCACCCGCTCGCCGAGCCGGTACACGGACCCGTCGGCGGGGCTCGCGATCGTGACCACCGGGCCCGTGGTGTCCGGCGCCACGCCGCACGCCTCCGTGCCGGTGAGGGTCACGGTGTATGCGCCCCCGCTGCCCTCGGACCCGGCCCAGCCCGACAGCGGCTCGCCGCCGCCGCGCCCGGTCGGCCCGACCAGGCCGAGCGTCGAGGGAAAGATCGGGCCCAGCGAGCTCTGCGGGTCGAGGTCGAACTGGCTGACGCCCAGGTAGTGGATGCCGCTCGCGCCCGGCGTGAGCGGGTCGCCCGCCGGCAGCAGCGACTGGCGTACTCCGGGGCCCGCGTCGTCGTTGCCGTACACGCCGCGCCCGCTCTCGTCGAACAGGAAGAGCTGGGTGTCGAGCGTCGCACCCCCGACCGTGCTCGCCGAGAAGCTCCCGTTGCCCGTCAGGCACAGCTTGTAGAGATCGACATCCGAGGGCGACCCGAGGTTGCCCGTGATGGTGCTCACGGGCTCGAGCGTCACGTCCTGCGCGCTCGCGCTCAGCTGGCCGGCATCGCCGACCTCGGTGGCCGCGTTCGCGCTCGGCGCAGCCGCGCCCAGGGCCCCGAGAAGGACCAGGATCGTGATCAGCCTCCCTGCCACGGTGCCCTTCGAGATCGACGCGCGTCCTATCCCCCGTTAGGGGGTCGTGCAGAGCGTGGACGTCCGTACACGAACGAACGTCCAGGGCGCGAATGGGTCTAGAAGACCGGCGTCTCGGTGTAGGTGCCGAACACCCGCTGGAGCGACTGCACGATCTCGCCCTCGCTGGCGTGAGCGCGGGCCGCCTCGAGCAGTGGATCCATCAGGTTGCGGCCGGCCGCCGCGGCCTCGCGCAGCTCGGCCAGGGTCCGCTCCACCTCGGCGCCGTCGCGGCTCGCGCGGACCGCTTGGAGCCGGCCGATCTGCTTTCGCTCCACCTCGACCGGGATCTTCAGGATCTCGAGCTCGTGCTCGTCGGCGTGCTCGAAGCGGTTCACTCCCACGATCACGCGCTCGCCCGACTCGATCTCCTGCTGGAGCTGGAACGACGCGTCGGCGATCTCGCGCTGCGGGTAGTTCTGCTTGATCGCGTCGACCATGCCGCCCAGCTCGTCGATCCGGCGGAAGTAGGCGTAGGCGGCCTCCTCCATGCGGTCGGTGAGCGTCTCGACGAAGTACGACCCGCCGAGCGGGTCGATCGTGTTCGTGACCCCCGTCTCGTGCGCGAGCACCTGCTGGGTGCGGAGCGCCACCCGCGCCGCCCCCTCGGTGGGGAGCGCGAGCGCCTCGTCGAAGCTGTTCGTGTGGAGCGACTGCGTGCCGCCGAGCACCGCGGAGAGCGCCTCGGTGGCCGTGCGCACGATGTTGTTGAGCGGCTGCTGAGCCGTGAGCGACACACCCGCGGTCTGGCTGTGGAAGCGCATCAGGAGCGAGCGCTCGTCGCGCGCGCCGTAGGTGTCGCGCAGCTCGCGAGCCCAGATCCGGCGCGCCGCCCTGTACTTCGCGATCTCCTCGAAGAAGTCGATGTGGGCGTTGAAGAAGAAGCTGAGCCGGGGCGCGAAGTCGTCGACGTCGAGGCCGCGCTCGATCGCCTGCTCGACGTAGGTGAAGCCGTCCTTGAGCGTGAACGCGAGCTCCTGCGCGGCGGTCGAGCCGGCCTCGCGGATGTGGTAGCCGGAGATCGAGATCGGGTGCCACCGCGGCATCCGCTCGGCGCAGAACTCGACCATGTCCGTGACCAGGCGCATGGCCGGGTCGATCGGGAAGCACCACTCCTTCTGCGCGATGTACTCCTTGAGGATGTCCGTCTGGATCGTGCCCGCGAGCTGCTCGGGCGGCACTCCCTGGCGCTCGCCCGCCACCACGTAGAAGGCCAGCATCACGGCGGCCGGGGCGTTGATCGTCATCGAGGTGGAGACCTCGCCCAGCGGGATGCCCGTGAACAGCGTCTCCATGTCGTCGAGCGTGTCGACCGCCACCCCCTCGCGACCGACCTCGCCCTCCGAGCGCGGATGGTCCGAGTCGTGGCCCATCAGCGACGGCATGTCGAAGGCCGTGGAGAGTCCCGTCTGGCCGTGCTCGAGCAGGTAGCGGAAGCGCGCGCCCGTCTCCTCCGCCGTACCGAAGCCGGCGAACTGGCGCATCGTCCAGAGGCGGCCGCGATACATCGACGGGTAGACCCCACGCGTGTAGGGGAACTCGCCCGGGAAGCCGATCCGCTCGCCGAACTCGCCCAGGTGCTCCGGCCCGTAGAGCGGCTCCACCTGCTCGCCGCTCAGCGTGGTGAACAGCGCGTCGCGCTCCGGCAGCGCCGAATAGCGCTCGTGGAACCAGCGCTCGGCGTCGGTCATCGGTCGCTCTCGCGTGGCCATCCCACCGAACAGTCTAGGTCGCCTCGCGGAGACAGAGGGCGGCGGTCCAGGCGAAGTCGCGGCTGCCGAGGCCGCGTCCCGAGCCGGGCGCGAAGTACTCGCGCATGCCGGCGCGCCCGACGGCCGCCAGCATCCGCCGGCGCAGCTCGGACGCGGCCGCCCGCTCACCGTGGCCCTCGAGCCCGAGGGCGGCGAGCCAGGTGACGTTCGCCCAGACCGGCCCGCGCCAGTAGTTCCGCTCGGAGCGCTCCGGGTGGTCGCGATCGAGCGAGCGCACGCCGTACGGGGAGGAGAGCGCGCCCTCGCACACGAGCCGGCGCGCCGCCTCGACGCCTCCCGCGCCGAGCTCCGGCGCCACCAGCGCGAGCGCCGACCCGGCGCCGGTCACCGGCAGCGGCGCGTCCGCGATCAGGTCGACGGCGCCGATCAGGCCGTCCGCGTCCGCTCGGACGCGCAGTGCCTCGGCCACCCGCTCGCCGGCCTCGCCGCTCTCCGCGGCGATCCGTGCCTCCCCGAGCCGCCCGCCCAGCCAGGCGAGGTCGAGCGCGGCGCGCGCGAGGATCGCGCTAAAGCCCGGGTCGAGCACCCGGAAGGCGCCGTCGCGGGCCAGGCGCTCCTGCGGCCAGCCCGCCGCCGTGCCGGCCCGCACGAGCGCCAGGAAGCGGCGATAGTGCTCGTCGCTCGGGCGCTCGTCCGCGTGCACGTGGTCGGTGTCGCGGCGAGGCGGCCGGCGCCGCGGCTCGGCCGGCACCCGCGCGAGCGCGAGGTCCCACTCCACCGCGTTGTCGCGGCCGCTCTCCCAGGGATGGATGAGCACCGGCTCGCCCAGCCCGTGCGGGTCGCGCTCGCGGAGCAGGAAGCGCTGCCAGGCGTGCAGCGGGGCGAGAAGCGCGCGGGCCCGCGGCTCGTCCGGGTGGCGCTCGAACAGCAGGCGCAGGCAGGTGGCCGCCAGCGGCGGCTGCGTGATGCCCGAGATCCGGCGCCCGTCGGCCCCCCGGCGAGCGCCCCACCGGTCTGGACCGGGCTCGTAGCGGCGCCCCTCGGCGGGCGGGGCGAACGCGATGTGCGGGACCATGCCCTGGGGGTCGCGGGCGCCGGCCAGGCGCTCCAGCTCGGTGTAGGCGCGGCCCGGGTCGAGCTCGGCCCAGCCGAGCGACGCCAGCGCCGAGTCCCAGTTCCACTGGTGCGGGTAGGTCGAGCGCGCCGGCACGGTGTAGCCGTCCGCGTCGTTCGCGCGCAGCACGGCGGCCGCGCGGCGCGCGAGGCGCGCGAGGCGCGCGGGGGCGGACCCCGCAACCTCGGCCCCAGTAGCGCGTTGAAGCTCCATATGAAGACCATGATCGCGCTCATCGCCGCGGGGCTCGTGCTCGTCGCCGCGCCCGCGGCCTCCGCACAGAAGAACCAGCCGGGCAGCCTCACCCTTCGCGCATCGGCCGACCTCGTCAAGTTCGGGGCGGTCATCACGCTGTCGGGCAAGCTCACCGGCCCCAACTCGGACGGCAAGACGGTGCAGGTCCAGGAGGACCCGTTCCCGGTCGGCGACTTCACGAACCTGGGCTCGGTCACGACGAACGCCCAGGGCGACTGGACTCTCTCGCATCAGCCGCCCGTCAACACGCGCTACCGCGCGCGGCAGGGCGGCAACGAGAGCCAGATCGAGACCGTGAACGTGCGCCCCGCAATCAGCCTGCGCGTGAGCGACTCCACGCCGAGCGCGGGTCAGCGCGTGCGCTTCTCGGGCAGGCTTTGCCCGGAGCACGACGGCGCCACGCTGGCGCTCCAGCGGCGCCGCGCCGACGGCAGCTGGCGCACGGTCAGGTCGATGACCCTGCAGGCCGACGCGAGCACGTGCTCGACCTACTCGCGGCGGCTGCGGGTGCGCCGCGACGGCGTGTACCGGTCCAACTTCGGCGGCGACGCCGACCACGCCGCAGGGCCGAGCCCGCGGCGCCGGCTCAACGTCGGCTGAGACGTAGGCGCCGGGGGCGGGGGCGACGCACGCGAGCGGCGGCGTAGCCCCCGGCTCCGGCCACCAGCAGCACGCCGCCCACGGCGCCTCCCACCCTGAGGCGCCGGCCGAGCTTGTCGAAGCGCATGATCCGCCAGCCCTCGGCGCGCGCCACGCGCTCGAGCTCGCGGTCGGGGTTCACCGCCACCGGGTACCCCACTGCGCGCAGCATCGGCAGGTCGGACTCCGAGTCCGAGTAGGCGTATGACTCGGCCAGCTCGATGCCGTCCCTCGCCGCCAGCTCGCGGATCGCGACCGCCTTGCCCTCGCGATAGGTGAACGGCCCGTCCGCCTCGCCGGTGTACACGCCGTCCTTGACCTCGCTGCGCATCCCGATGCCGCCGTCGAGCACCAGCACGTGGGCGAGCACGTCTGCCAGCTCCTGCGAGGCCGCCGTGACGATGAACACCGGCCGCCCGGCGTCCTGGTGGGCGTACGCCTCGTCGAGCACCTCGTGGTAGACGAGCGGCAGGATGCCGGCCAGCACGTGCGGGCCGAGCCGGGCCAGGTCGACCGTCCGCTGGCCCGCGATCGCGTCGAGGATCCGCCCGCGCAGCTCGTCGGTGAGCGCGTCGGTTGAGCCGCTCAGCCGGAACCTGAGGTTGGCCCAGGCGTCGCCTGCGAGCTGGCGCCGCGACAGCAGCCCCTGCCGGTAGGCGGCGCGCGCGAAGTGGAGCGCGCTCGAGCCCTCGATCAGCGTCTTGTCGAGGTCGAAGAAGGCGGCGCCGCGTGTGACTACCGCACCTCGACGATCATGGCGTCGCCCTGGCCGCCGCCGGAGCAGATCGCCGCGCAGCCGAGCCCGCCGCCGCGCCGCCGCAGCTCGTGCACGAGCGTCGTCAGGATGCGCGCGCCGCTCGCGCCGATCGGGTGGCCGAGCGCGATCGCGCCGCCGTTCACGTTCACCTTCGCGTCGTCCAGCCCGAGCATCCGCATCGAGTTGAGCGCCACCGAGGCGAACGCCTCGTTGATCTCCCAGAGATCGATCTGGTCGGCGGTCAGGCCTGCGGCCTCGAGCGCCTTCTTCGCGGCGTTCGCCGGGGTGCGGGCCAGGTAGGCGAACTCGTCGGCCACGGCGGCCTGGGCGACGATCGTCGCCAGAACGCTGCGGCCGTTGGCGGACGCCCACTCCTCGCTCGCCAGCACGAGCGCGCCGGCGCCGTCGTTCACACCGGGGGCGTTGCCGGCCGTGTGCGCGCCGTCCTTGTGGAATGCGCCGCGCAGCTTAGAGAGCGTCTCGAGCGAGCTGTCGCGCCGCGGCGCCTCGTCGACCTCGACCGTGGTGTCGCCCTTCCTCGAGCTGATCGTGACCGGCACGATCTCCTCCGGCAGCCGCCCGGCGTCGGTGGCCTCGATCGCCAGCTCGTGGGAGCGCAGCGCGAAGCTGTCCATGTCGGCGCGGGTGAGCTCGAGCTCCTCGCCCACCTCGTCGGCCTCCTCGCCCATGCCCTTACCGGTGAACGGGTTGGTGAGGCCGTCGTGCATCATCGCGTCGAGCGCCTTGGCGTCGCCCATGCGATAGCCGAAGCGGGCCTTCGGGAGCAGGTAGGGCGCGTTCGACATCGACTCCATGCCGCCGGCCACGGCCACGTCGAGGTCCCCCGCCCTCACCGCCTGGTCCACGATCCCCGCCGAGCGCAACCCGGAGGCGCAGACCTTGTTCACGGTCTCGCTCGACACCTCCTTCGGGATGCCGGCCTTGATCTGCGCCTGGCGGCTCGGGATCTGGCCCTGGCCCGCCTGCAGCACCTGGCCGTAGACCACGTGCTGGACCTGCTCGGGACCGACCTCGGCACGCTCCAGCGCGGCCGTGATGGCGGTGCCGCCGAGCTCGGTGGCGTCGAGCGACGCGAGCGCGCCGCCCATCTTTCCGAACGGGGTGCGCGCGGCGCCGAGGATCACGGTCTTGGGCATCGGTGGTGGGTCTCCTTGCGGGTTCCGGGGGCAGGCAACGATATCGCCGGCTACGCCCCCGGCCGGAGGTCACGCCGCGGGTAGACTGGCGCGCCGATGTCCGCCACCACCGTCAGCGCCCGCAGCGGCGCCCCCGAGGAGACCGCCGCCGACACCCGCGTGATCGGGCTCTTCGAGGGCGATTCGCTCGCCGATCCCGCGCTGCAGCGGCTGGTCGACCTGGGCGAGGCCAAGCCCGGCCTGAAGAAGGTCGCCGTCGCGCACGAGGAAGCGCCAGGCGGCGGGCAGCGCCGGGTGCTCATCGCAGGTCTCGGCGCGCGCGACGAGTTCGACGCCGAGCGCGCCCGCGTGGCCGCCGCGGCGGCCGCCGGGCGGGCCAAGGAGCTGGGCGCCGTTTCGCTTTCCTGGGCGCTCCCGGGCGGCGACGGCGTAGCCGGCGCGCTCGTCGAGGGCACGCTGCTGAAGCTCTACTCGTTCGATCGATTCAAGACGAAGACAAATGGCGGCGGCGACGACGGCCTCGAGGCGCTCGAGATCGCGGGCGAGGGCGTGGATCCCGGCGAGGTGGAGCGCGCGCGAGTCGCTTCGTTCGCGGCGAACGCCGCGCGCGACCTCCAGAACCTGCCGGCGAACTTCGCGACCCCCGGCTTCCTCGCCGAGCGGGCGGGGGAGATTGCCGACCAGTACGAGGAGCTCGAGCTCGAGCTGCTCGACCGCGACGGCATCCTGGCTCGCGGCATGGGCGCGTTCGCGGCGGTGGCGCAGGGGACCTACGAGGAGCCGCGCATGATCGTCATGCGCTGGCGCCCCGCCGCCGCGCGCGGGCCGCACCTGGCCTTCGTGGGCAAGGCCGTGACCTTCGATACCGGCGGGATCTCGATCAAGCCCTCGGCGAAGATGCAGGAGATGAAGTTCGACATGTCCGGGGGCGCGGCCGTGATCGAGGCGATGGCCGCGATCGCCGAGCTCGGGGTGCCGGCCACGATCACCGCGGTGGTGCCGTCCACCGAGAACATGCCGAGCGGCCGCTCGGTCAAGCCCGGCGACGTCGTGACCGCGATGAACGGCACGACCATCGAGGTCAACAACACCGACGCCGAGGGGCGCCTGATCCTCGCCGACGCTCTCAGCTACGTGGTCGAGCAGGGCGCCGAGCGGATCGTCGACCTGGCCACGCTCACCGGCGCCGTCCTGGTCGCGCTCGGCCACACCTACGCCGGGCTGTTCTCGAACGACGACGGTTGGTGCGCCGAGGTCGAGCAGGCCTGCGCGGCCACCGGCGAGATCGGCTGGCGCCTGCCGCTCCACCCGGAGTTCTTCGAGCTCACCAAGGGCCAGTACGCGGACCTCTCGAACGCCGCCGACCAGCGCGTGGCGATGTCGAGCTATGCCGCCGAGTTCCTGCGCCAGTTCGTGGACGGGCGGCCCTGGGTCCACATGGACATCGCCGGCACCGCGTGGGGCATGAGCCGCAACTACACCGGCAAGGGCGCCACCGGCTTCGGCACGCGCGCCCTGATAGAGCTGTCGCGCCGCGTGGCCGGCTGAGCGGGCGCGCGCGGGTGACGCCCGCCTGTTTCACGAGCTTTCACGTTGTGTGACATCAATCACACTTCGGTTTGACTATTCAGTCAACTGGTTACGGTGACCGGGTACGTCGGAACCCGGCCCTGTGCGCGTGCTGGAGAGATCGCGCGCCCTCGGCAAGCCCTGGCGGGCGCCCAGTAGCGCCCTCTGCCGGGCAGTGACCCGGAGGTTTCTCCGTTGAAGACGCAGGTGACGATCCTGCTGGCGCTCGCGTGCGCGCTCGTGCCCGCGGCGGCAGTGGCGACGGCGTTGGCTCAGGAAGAGCCGCAGCCGCTTGATACGACAACCACAAGCCAGCCCGACCCCTCGGAGGCGGTGGCCGCGAGCGATCGACTCCATCGCGCCTACCAGCGCTGGCGACGAAAGCTCGAGCGCTTCGGCGTCTGGCGGGGCCGCAATCTCGTGGTGGCCGCCCGCGTGCAGGAGCGCCCGGCGACCACGTTCGAGCTGCGACGCTCGATCCACCGCATGCAGAAGCGCTTCCAGAGCTTCCTGCGCACGCCCGAGGGCCGCGCGGCGCTCTTCAGCTTCAAGGTGGAGCGGATTCCCGACTGGGGCCGCCAGCACCTGCGCTCGATCGCCTGGTGCGAGTCGAAGAACAACCCGCGCGCCATCGGCGGCGGTGGCGCCTACCGCGGCATGTACCAGTTCAGCTTCAGCACCTGGGGCGTCGTCGGAGGTACCGGCGACCCCGCGGCCGCGCCGAAGTCCGAGCAGACCTGGCGCGCGTGGCTGCTCCTGAGCCGCCACGGCGCCGGCCACTGGCCGGTCTGCGGCTAGGCACTCCTCACGTGAGCGGGTCCGCCGGCGTCAGATGCGCCGGCGGGCCCCGCCGCGTCTCCGCCTAGCGAGGGGCGTCGCGCCGCTCGTCGCGCACGACCTGGCCCTGGTCGTCGCGCTCGACCCCGCGCTCTTCCTCGCGCACGGCGCCGCGGTCCGCCCCGTGCTCCGTGCCCGCCGCCGTGGCGGGAGCAGTCCCGGGCTCGCCCTCGCCGTGCCGGGCCGCGTGCTCGCGATCCCACTCCTCCGCCGCCTCGCGCTCGTCCGCGTCGGGATCTCTCCGGGCGGCCTCGAGGTGCCGCTCGCGCGCCTCGCGGTGCTGCTCGTCGGCCTGATGGCTGCGCTCGCGAGCGAGCGCCTCCTGGCGGCGCGCCTCGGCGGCCTGGACGTCGGCCTCGGCCCGCACGCGGTCGGCCTCCGCCCGGTCGACCTCCGCCTCGCGCCGGATCTCGTGGGCCTCGGTGCGCCTGGTCTCGTGGCGCCGCTCGCGGCCGCGCCTCCCGATCAGCATGACCAGCGCCAGAACGATCACGACGGCGATTACGATTGCGACGATCACTCCGGTATCCATTGCCAACTCCTCTCTCGGTGACGTGCGGGGCTCTCTTACCCGCCCGTGTGATCGCCTACCCCTGGGAACCCGGGAGGCGTCCTAGGACGTGCCGGCCGGGTCGAGCTCCGTCAGCTCGCGCTTGAGCACCTTTCCCGTGGCGTTGCGCGGCAGCTCGTCGAGGAACACGATCTCGCGCGGCACCTTGTAGCGCGCGAGGTTCGCCTTCACGTGCGCCTTCAGGTCGTCCTCGCCGGCCTCCTTGCCGCCCTCGAGCACCACGAAGGCGCGCAGGCGCTGACCGAAGCCCTTGTCCTCCACCCCGATCGCCGCGACCTCGGACACCGCCGGGTGGCGCGCAAGGGTGTCCTCGACCTCCTTGGGGAAGACGTTCTCGCCGCCGGAGACGATCATCTCGTCGTCGCGGCCCTCCACGAACAGGCGGCCTCCCTCGTCGAAGCGCCCGACGTCGCCCGTGCCCATGAGATCGCCCACAACGTCCTTCGAGCCACCGCCCGTGTAGCCCTCGAACAGCATCTCGTTGCCAACGAAGATCCGACCGGTCTCGCCCTGCGGGACCTCCACACCCTGCTCGTCGAGCAGCTTCACCACCGTGCCGCGCGGCGGGCGGCCGGCGGTCCCCGGGGCGGCGCGCATGTCGGCGGGCGTGGCGATCGACGCCCAGGCCACCTCGGTCGAGCCGTAGAGGTTGTAGAGCGTGTCGCCGAACGCGTCCATCCAATGCGTGGCGAGGTCGCCGGGCAGCGCCGAGCCGCTCGCCGCCACGACCTTCAGCGAGGACACGTCGTACTTCGCGCGCGCGTCCTCGGGCAGCTCCATGATCCGCTGCATCATCACGGGCACCACGGCGAGCACGTCGCAGCGGTAGCGCGCCACCTCGGCCAGGCACGCCTCGGGCTCGAACTTGCGCCGCAGCACGTAGGTGGTGCCGAGGATGAGGCCGAGCGAGAAATGGGCGAAGCCCCACGAGTGGAAGAGCGGCGCCGCCACGTGGTTGACCATCCGTGCGCGCACCGGGATCCGCGACAGCAGCGCCACGGCCGGGTCGAGCGACTGCGGGTTGCCGCGCGACGCGCCCTTGGGCGTGCCGGTCGTGCCGGAGGTGAGGATCACGGCCCGGCCCTCGCGGTCGGGCGGCACCACGTCGTCGCGGTCCCCGCCCGCGATCAGCTCGTCGAGCATCGGGTCCTTCGCCGAGTCCGAGTCGTGCCAGGCGATGAAGCGCTTGCGGCGCTTGCCGGCCTCCGCGAGCAGGTCCGTGAACTCCTCGTCGTAGATCAGCGCCCGCGGCTTCTCGCGGCCCACGACCTCGGCCAGCTGCGGCCCGGCGAACGCGGTGTTGAGGTAGAGCGCGTCGGCGCCGAGCTTCGACACCGCGACGGTCGCCTCGATGAAGCCGCGGTGGTTCCGGCACATGATCCCCGCGCCGTCGCCCTCCACGATGCCGGCGTCGGAGAGCGAATGCGCGAGCGCGTTCGTGCGCTGGTCCACCTCCGCGTAGGTGAGGGTGCCGAGCTCGTCGACGATCATCGCCTCGTCCGGGTGGCGAGCCGCCAGCGAGATCGTGCCCGCCGCCGGGCTGCGACCCCAGCGCTGGAGCGTTCGCAGCACGCCCCACAGCCGGTCCGGCCGCATCGGCCTGACCACGCCCGCCTCCACCAGCACCTTCACGCTGCCCGCCGCGTACACCGCGCGCTCGGGCACCGACTTTCCGTCGCTCACGCCACCCCCTTCGTCATCCTCACCAAGCTCCCCGCGCAGATTGTGAAGGGTGCGCTCGAGGTTCTGCCGCACCATGGGCGCGGCGAGCCGGTCGCTGAGCAGTCCGAGCAGCCCGCCCGGGGCGTCCCAGGAGAGCCGGAAGGTGACCTTCGTGCGCCCGTCCGCGGTCTCGCGCAGCCGCCAGCGGCCGCGCTGGTCGATCCCGGTGATGCTCGTCCAGGCCATGTCGGCCGGCTCGTCGAACTCCACGATCTCGATCAGGCCGCCCACGTCGGCGGAGCCAACGCGCATGCGCATCGAGAAGCGCGCGCCCATACCTCGCTCCCCGCCCGCGCGCTCGAGCCGGCTCAGCCCGTGCATGAAGCCGGGGTAGCCCTCCGGGGCGGACACGAGCTGCCAGACGCGCTCGCGCGGCGCGTCCACGACCGTGCTGCTCTCGACCCTCATCAGCCGATCACCGGCAGCGCGCGCTCCTCGGCGAGGCCGGTGAGCGCGCGCTGCATGCGCCCGAGCACGAGCTCGTAGGCCTCGTCGACGTCCATCGCAGAGACGTCGATCGGGTCGAGCACCTGGATCGTGATCTTGGCGGGCAGCGGGATGTGACCGAGCATGTCGCCCACGTTCAGCCCCCAGGGCAGGGCGAGCGAGAGCGGGAGCACCTTGAGGCGGAACATGCGGTCGAGCCCCAGCAGCGCGGCGAGCCGCTCGCCCCGCGAGAGGAAAAGCGCCGTCTCCTGGCCGCCGATCGCCACCACCGGCACGAGCGGGACCGCCCGGCCCTGCGCCAGCCGGATGAAGCCGCGGCGCCCGCCGAAGTCCACCCGCGCCGACTCCCAGCTCGGGCGGTGCACCTCGTAGTCGCCGCCCGGGTAGACGAGCAGCGCGGCGCCCTCGTCGAGCGCCCGCTCGGCGTTCTCGGGGGTGGCCGCGACGGTGCCGTAGCGGCGCAGCCGGCCGAGGCCCGGCATCGACAGCACGAGGTTGTGCGCCAGCTGGTGGAAGCGGCGCTCGACGCCGAAGTAGGTGCTGAACGCGAGCGTGAAGACGTGGGTGTCCGGCGTGAGGTTGCCGCCCGAGTGGTTGCCCACCAGCAGCACCGGCCCCTGCTCCGGGATGCGCTCGAGCCCGCGTACCTCGGCCCGGAAGTAGAGGCTCGCCAGCATCCACAGGCCCGGCAGGCTCTCGCGGATGTAGTCCGGATCGCGCTCGTCGAGATCCGCGGCGGGCACGCGCCGCTGCGCCTGCCTCGCCACGGCGCCGGCCAGCCGCCGGCTGGCGGAGCTCATGCCGCTCGGCGCACCGCGGCCGGTCGCAGCTCGGGCCAGCTCGACGGCGGTCCGTCCGGCCTGCGGATCTTGTGATCCTCCCCCTGCGGGAGCCCCGCCAGCGCGGCCCGCTGCGCCGGGCGCCGCAGCTGCTCTGCCACGCTCGCCCGCGCCGTCTCGATCACCTGCTGGCGCCGCTCGGCACGCATCCAATTGAGCCCCATCGCCCTCTGGTCGGTGGCCGTGGGCTCGATGATCACGACCTCCGTCCCGAAGCTCCGCACCTTGCGCCGCTCGTGCTCGAGGCGGCGCCGCGCGGGCTCGCGGGTGAGCGCCGGGATCCACTCGAGCGGGTCGGTCGGGAAGCCACCGTCGCGCGCGCCGGTGAGCGGGTTGAGGCAGATCACGAGGTCGAGGCCGCGCCCGGCCACGAGGTCGAGGTTCGACACCGAGCAGACGCCGCCGTCGACGTAGCGGCGCCCGCCGATCCGCACCGGGCGGTAGAAGCCGGGGATCGCGCACGACGCCGCCACGGCGTCGGCCAGCTGCGCCCGCGGCGAGCGCAGGCGGCCGAACGGCACGCGTCGGCCGCTCTCGTAGTCGCAGGCCACCGCCCAGTAGCCCGGATGCTCGACCCAGTCGCCCGGCACCGCGCGCCGGACGATCTCCTTGAGCGCGTCGGTTGAGATCAGGCCGGCGGGCAGCCAGCCGGCGAGCAGCTGGAGGGGCGTGTGGCGGAGCGGGTTCGACAGCGAGGTGAACGCCATCCGCAGCGAGCCCGGCCCGATCGAGGGCAGGCCGCGGTGGACGCGGAAGACCGCGCCCGCCGAGCGGTCGGCGTCGGCCGCCGGGCGGCCGTCGGGGCCGCTCAGGCCCTCGAACAGCTCGCCCCGCGAGTGGGCGACCATGAACCACGGCGGCACCCCAGCGGCGAGCAGCGCGCCGATCATCGAGCCCGCCGAGGTGCCGACCACGTACTCGGCGCTCCCCGGGTCCCAGCCGGTCTCGTCGGCGATCGCGTCGAGCGCGCCGGTCAGCCACGCGCCGCCGAGCACGCCGCCGGCGCCGAGCACAAGGCCGACCCTCATGAGCACTCCATCGCCGTTCAAATGTAAAGCCGATCGGTGCCGGGCGCGGCGGCATCACGAGCCCTCGCTCTCCGGGTCGTCATAGGCATCCTTGCGCCACGGCGGCTTGATGCCGGGGTCGAGCGGCCGGTAGCCGCGCCGACCGTACGTCTCGAGCGGGATCAACCGCAGGGCCTCCGCAGTCGTGGTGCGCTCGCGCACGTCGAGCCCCGGGACGAGCGGGAAGCGCCGCATCTCGACAGGAGCAAAGCCGGGCAGACGGCTGGTCCCGCCCATGTGTCCCTCGCGCGGGCGCGGCGCGGCGCCCATCGGAAGGTGGCCGGCGTGGCTGCCGCGCGAGACTCGCGTCCAGCCGCTCGCGGCCGTCCACTCGCCCGCGCAGTCGCGCTCCTTGCAGCCCTGCCAGTGCCCGTGCGAGCTCGCCCGCGCCGACACCCGCCCGTCCGGCTCGATGCGCACGAAGTAGCTCTCCCAGTCGTCTCTGTGGTAGCCGGGATAGTCCCCCAGCGCCCGCAGCGCGGCGCCCACCAGCGGCACCAGGTGGCGACGCTCCCAGAGCGCGTCCGAGCCGGCGAAGGCGCTGTTCGAGTCCGGGTAGTAGAGCCAGTACTGGAGGTACACCCGCCCGCCCCGGCGCAGCACGCGCGTGAACACGGTGGCGCGCGCGCCGCGCTCGGCGCGGTGCACGTCGAGGTCGCGGTCGTCGGGCGCCTCGGCGCAGCTTGGCCGGCGGCAGCGGCGCCAGTCGACCGGGATCTGACGCTCGCCGGGCTCGTAGACGAGGTTGGGCGCGTGGCGGCGCACGAGCGCGGCGTCCCGCTCCCCGTACGCACGCGCGAGGAGCTCCTGGCCGTCGTGGCAGCTCCCGCGTACGGCGCAGACGAGGCGGTGGGCGAGCGCCGCGCCCAGCGGGCGGCCGTCGATCGCCGGCGCGAAAGCCGCCAGCGCGCCGAGCGCCGCGGCGGCGAGCAGCACGAGGGCGGCCCACTCGACGGTGGCCTGCCCGCTCTCGCCGCTCACCGGCCGCGCTCCGGCGTGAGGAAGTAGAGCGGGTTGAGGCACGCGTTGGCGATCCGGGCCGCCTCGCGGACCGGCATCGGATGACCGGGGATCACCGCCTCCGGTTGGTCGCGCTCGTAGCGGTAGCGCTCCCAGCCGAGGCAGAGGATCCAGGCCCTGCGGGCGACCGTCTTCACGCCCCGCAGGGCACGGTAGGCCAGGGCGGCGCGCTCGGGCGAGACGGGCGCCGCCCGCGGGGCGGCGGCCCGCGACGGCGCCGGCGGGGGGAACGCGACGGCGAGGGCCGGATCCTGGGGGACCTCCTCCGCCCTCGAGCCGCAGCCGTCGCGCACGGCGCAAGTCACCCGCTCGAGCAGCTGAGCGCCGAGCGCCCTGCCCTCGACCCTGGGGGCGAGCGCGAGGAGCGCTCCCAGGGCGAGCGCGAGCAGCAGCAGGAGCCCCACCCACTCGACCGTCGCCTGCCCCTGCTCGCGTGCCACCCGCCGACCGTACGGCGGAGTGGCGCGCAGGTGGGTAACGCCGTGTCACAAACTGGAGCGCGGGCGGCGAAAAGGCCGTGCTCTGGAGCGGCGCTGGAGCGGCCCTCGGCATGCCCGCGGGCGGCTCGCCGCCCGAGTGGGTAGCTCCTGCAGAAACTCACCTCCTGGTTGAGTTTCTGCAGGAGGCTCGGGCCCCGGTGATCCTCGACGCCGAGGAGCGGACAGGGATGCGCGCTAGCCCGGCGGGAGCGCCACGGCCGTGCCGTCGCGCGCGCTCGCGAGCGCCGCCTCGATCACGCGCAGCACCTCGACGCCGGCGGCCGGCGGCACCGGCACGGGCGCCCCCTCGCGCAGCGAGCGCTCCACGCCGGCGTAGAAGTCGAGGTAGCGGCCGCGCTCGGTCTCGACCGGGACGAGCGAGTCGGCGGCGCCGAGCGTGCCCCACGCCGAGGGCTCCTCGACGCCGAAGCCGGGCGAGTCGGGGCCGGCTCCCGAGCGCAGTGCCTCCTCCTGGCCGTCGAGCCCCCACTTCACGTACGCGGCGCGCGAGCCGAGCGCCCTGAAGCGCGGCCCGAGCGCGGCGGCCGTTTGCGACATCCACAGGTGCGAGCGCGCCCCCGAGCGGTGCTCGAGGGCCACGAAGGCGTCGTCGTCCACGACCGCGCCCTCACGCCGGGCGTCAAGCTCCCCGTACACGCGCGCGACTGGGCCGAGCAGGACGAGCGCCTGGTCGATCAGGTGAGAGCCGAGGTCGAACAACAGGCCGCCGGCCTCCGCGGGGTCGGGCCGCTCGCGCCAGGCTCCGGCGCGAAGCTCGGGGCGCCAGCGCTCGAAGCGCGACTCGAGCCGCCAGGGCTCGCCAAGCCTGCCCTCGTCGAGCAGCCGCCGCAGGGTCAGGAAGTCGCCGTCGTAGCGGCGGTTGTGGAACACGGCCGCGACGAGCCCCGACGCGGCGGCCGCGGCCGTCAGCCGCTCGCCGTCCGCGAGCGACGCGGCCAGCGGCTTGTCCACCACCACGTGCAGGCCCGCCCCCAGCGCGGCGAGCGCGAGCTCCACGTGAACGCGGTTGGGCGCCGCCACGACCACGAGGTCGTGCGACGCCGGGTCGGCCAAGAGCTCCTCGGCATCCGCCAGCACCCGCACGCCCGGGTGGCCCGCTCGCGCGGCCGCCGCGCGCTCCTCGTTCGCCGTCACCACTGAGGCCAGCTCGAGCCCCGGCAGGGCGGCGATGAGAGGCGCGTGGAACACCGC
>DASRIC010000078.1:0-7068 GCA_035650215.1 Thermoleophilaceae bacterium | reverse complement strand
GAGGAAGTAGTCGTCGTCGAGCGCGCGCTTCTCGAGCTCGGTGGCGATGTCGAGCTTCGGGTTCTTCCCGGTGACCTCGAACACATGGTCCACGTGGTCCTTGATGATCTGCGCGCGCGGGTCGTAGTTCTTGTACACGCGATGGCCGAAGCCCATCAGCTTCTCATCGCGGTTCTTCACGCCCTCGAGGAAGCCCGGGATGTTGTCCACCGACTCGATGCGGTCGAGCATGCGCAGCACCTGCTCGTTCGCTCCGCCGTGCAGGGGGCCGTAGAGCGCCGCCACGCCGGCCGCCACCGCGGAGTAGGGGTCGACCTGCGACGAGCCGACGCCGCGCACCGCGTTCGTGGAGCAGTTCTGCTCGTGGTCGGCGTGCAGGATCCAGAGCACGTCGAGGGCGCGCTCGAGGCGCGGGTCCGGCCGGTACTTCGTCTCGGTCATCTTGAACATCATCGAGAGGAAGTTGCCGGGGTAGGAGAGGTCGTTGTCGGGATAGACGTACGGCAGCCCGAGGTTGTGGCGGTAGGCGAAGGCGGCGAGCGTGGGCAGCTTCGCGATCAGTCGCACGGCTGCCATGTGCCGCTCCTGCGTGTCGTCGATGTTCGACGCGTCGGGGTAGAAGGTGGACAGCGCGCCGACCGTGGCCAGCAGCATGCCCATCGGATGCGCGTCGTAGCGGAAGCCCTCGACGAACTTCTTGATGTTCTCGTGGACGAAGGTGTGGTGGGTGATCTCGAAGATCCACTCGTCGAGCTGGCCCTGGGTGGGAAGCTCGCCGTAGATCAGGAGGTAGGCGACCTCGAGGTAGGTCGACTTCTCGCAAAGCTCGGCGATCGGGTAGCCGCGGTACTCGAGCACGCCGGCCTCGCCGTCGATGTAGCAGACCGCGCTGCGGCAGGCGGCCGTGTTCGTGAAGGCGGGGTCGAACGTCATGAGGCCGAAGTCGTCGTCGGACTCCTTCATCTGGCGGAAGTCCATCGACTTGACGGTGCCGTCCTTGATCTCGACCTCGTAGGTCTCGCCGGTCCGGTTGTCAGTCACGCTGAGCGAGTTCCTCGCCGTAGCTACGCCTCCACCCCCGTCCCCGCGCTGAGTCTGTTCCTCGGCCATCTCGCTCCGATCTCGCGTGCCTCGTTCTCTGTCTCTTCCCAAATTCTGCCGGAACCGCATCCTCCGCGGCATGCTGGCGGGATCGCGTTGGCGGCGGTCAGGGCAGCGAGCGCCGGTACTCGATGAGGTCGAGCCCGAGGAAGGCCTCGAAGAATGGCTCGCCGGCCACGACCCAGCCCTCGCGCTCGTAGAAGCCCCGCGCCCGCTCCTGGCCCGTGGCGACGAACAGGCGGAAGCGTAGAAAGCCGCGCTCCGAGGCCTCCTCGAGCGCGGCCTCGTGCAGCCTCGTGGCGAGCCCGCTGCCCCAGTGCTCGGGGAGCAGGAACAGCCCCCACAGGTGGGCGAGCTCCGGGTCCTCGTCCGCGTGCGCGTGCTGGGCGGCGGCCACGAACCCCACGTAACCGGCCATCTGTCCGTCGCGCTCGGCCACTAGGCACCAGACCGCCGGGCGGGCGAGCCGCTCGCGCGTCTGCTCGACCTCGCTCGCGGGCAGCTCCCATCCTCGCGGGGCGAACGAGCGGTAGGTCTCCATGCCGAGGAGCGACGTGCGACCCAGCTCCTCGGCATCGGCCGGTACGGCGCGGCGGAGCTCGAAGCCGCTCGCGCCCTCCACTCAGCGCCGGCGCCGGCCGCCGAAGAGCTTTTTAACGGTCCCGCCCATGCCGGGCCCGTCCTCGGGCGGCCCCAGCTGCTCGGCCTCGGCGGCCGTGATGCTGAGGGTCACCGCGCGCTCCGCGGTGCGCGCGACCTCGGGAGCGTCGACGAAGCGCTCTACGCCGTCGCGGGTCTCGATCACGAGCCCGTCGAAGATGTGCTCGCGGTAGTTGTCGAGGACCTCGACGACCGTGCCGGCCTCGACGCCGTCCGATCCGATCACCGGGGTCCCGCGGGTCACGGCGGTGTAGTGGACCGCCACCCCGTCGTCGCGCTCCGGCGTCACGGTCACACCCGCACGAGCAGGGCGGCCGCCTCGTGCTCCTCCTCGTCGCCCTCCTCTTCGGTGGCGGCGGTGTAGACGCCGCTGGCGATCGCCGCGATGGCGAGGAGCACCGAGATCGCGCCCACGACCTTGGCCGCTCCGTCGGTCGGGGGGAAGTCCTCGCGCGTGACCCCGAGGAACGTGACGAGTAGTGCCCAGGCGGCGAAGAGGCCGCCGAAGACGTAGAACGAGTTCACGACGCGAACGCTACCGGTGGCCGGTGGGGATGCGCCGGCGCGGGCGTGCGACGCGCACACGAGCGGGCGCGGCCGGCTGAGGGTCGGCGTGCGGGCCGCGGCGCGGCGGCCGCGGATGGCCGGGCCGGTGGGGACGCGGATCGCGATCGGAGCCGCCGCCCTGATCGTCCTCGCCCTCCTCGACCGGGGTCTGGCGGATCGCCCACCAGACGATCCAGAGGAGCGCGACGATGGGGATCTTCAGGATTACCGCAAGCCAGAAGATGGCCCAGAAACCGCCCACGGCTGCATCGTACCCGGTTACCGGCCCGAAGATCCTCCTCGAGGATGACCTCGATTTCGCCCGAGCGGCCGATGCGCAGGCCGTCCCCGCGGCCGTAGGGTGGGCCCACATAGCAGCACTGCACCACATATATGGCGCACGGCACCAGTGGGCACCAAATGCTTGACGCGGGTAGGGACCACGCCTACGTTGGGCACGACGGGCCTTTCGACGGCAGGCAGAGGGAGCTGCGGCCGCGGAACGCCCGGACGGGACTCTCCACCACACACGCCGCCGGCCCTGGCGGCGGAAAGGAAACTCAATGACACGACGCACCCTTGCGCGCGCTGCCGCGCCGGCGCTTGGGCTGGCCGTAGCCGTAGCCGCCGTGACCCCGGCGCTGGCCGGATCCGCCGCGCAGGCGCCCAGCCGGGTGACCCTCGAGACGAAGGGTGGCCCGAACTTCAAGGTCAACCGCTACATCCAGGACACGGTGCACTACAGCCGTGACGTGACGCGGGTGAAGTCGGGCGGCCAGGTCGTGCTCCGTGACCGGTCGCGGCAGCCGCACACCCTGTCGCTCGTCAGGCGTGGGCAGCTGCCCAGGAGGATCGGCCAGATCGACGGCTGTTTCGAGGGCGGGCCCTGCGGCAACCTCGCGGTCGCCCACGGCTTCATCAACCCCGACACCGGCGAGGAGCAGGAGCCGACCACCCCGCTCGTGAACGTCGGCGCCGCGGGCTTCAACACCCCGGGCGACTCGATCCTGCTCGCGCCCAGGCGCACTGCGACGATCCGCGTGACGGCGCCCAAGGGCTCCGATCGCTACTTCCTCTGCGCCATCCACCCGTGGATGCAGGGCAAGTTCGAAGTCAGGTAGCGCTCGGCGCGCTGCTCCTGACCATCGCGGCCTCCGCCTCGCCGGCGGAGGCCGCGGTGCGTCACACCTGGGTGGCGGCCGTACCAACCACCTGGAACATCGTGCCCACCGGCCGTGACGCGATCATGGACCGGTCCTTCGGCGTGACGGAGACCGTCTTCCCGACCGTCGTCTACCGCCGCTACACGCGCGGCTTCCGGCGCCCGGTCCGCAACGCGCCCGTCACGAACGTCGATCACGACCTGATCCCCGGGCCGATCGTGCACGCCCGGGTTGGCGACGACCTGCGCATCCACTTCAGGAACCTCGACACCACCCTCCGCCACTCCCACTCGATGCACTTCCACGGCGTGGGCTACCGGCCCGGCTCGGACGGCGCCTTCATCCCCGGTTTCTCGGGCAAGGGCGGCGACGTGAAGCCGGGCCAGACCTTCACCTACCGGCTGCGCGCGAAGGCCGACTCCGCGGGCGTCTGGCCCTACCACGATCACTCTCCGTCGATGCACGAGTCGATCGCGGGCGGGATGTACGGCGCCCTGTCGATCCTCGGCCGCCGCGAGCGGCGCCCGGACCGCGAGTTCGTGACCGTGTTCGCGCCGATGCAGGACTTCCAGACCATCAACGGGCGGGCCTTCGTCGGCAACACGCCGATCTATCGCGCCCGGGTGGGCGACCGGGTCCAGTGGGACGTTGTCGCGCTCGGCAGCGAGCATCACACCTTCCACGTGCACGGGCATCGCTGGCGCACCCCCGCCGGCACGCCCGAGGACACGCGCACGATCGGGCCGGCCGAGAGCTTCCGGGTGAGCTGGCGCGAGGACGCTCCCGGCACCTGGCTCTACCACTGCCACGTGGAGGACCACATGGAGCGGGGGATGATCGGCCTCTACCGGGTGAGCCGCCGATGAGGGCGCCCGCCGCGCTCGCGCTCGCGACGCTCGCCCTGGCCGGCGCCGCCGCTCCCGCGGCCGCCGAGAGCACCCTCGTCTCGGCTGGCTTCTCGAGCTTCTCGCCCGCGCACCTCGACATCCTGGTCGGCGACAACGTGGCGTGGCGCAACAACAGCGTGCGCACCCACGACATCCAGTCGCTCGACGCCGGGTTCGACTCGGGCCGGGTCAGCCCCCGTGAGGGTTTCGCGCACGTGTTCGCCACTCCGGGCACGTTCGCCTACGAGTGCACGATCCACGACGGCATGAGGGGCGAGGTGATCGTCCACTCGCTGCTGCTGCGTGGTCCCGAGCGCGCGGTGCGGCGCGGGACGCCGGTCGAGCTTCGCGCGCGCGCCCCGGAGGGCGTGACGGAGGTGACGATCGAGGAGAACACTGGCGCCGGCTTCCACCCGGTGGCCACGGCTCGCCCCGACGCCGCGGGCGCGTTCGTGGCCACCGTCGCGCCCGTGGCGAGTGCCGACTATCGCGCCGTGGCAGGTGAGCTTCAGAGCGCTCAGCTCCGCGTCGAGGTGACCGACCAGGCGCCCGTCGCGCTCCGCGCCTCCGCCCGCCGCGGTGGCGTCCTGATCGGCGTCCGCGCGCCGGGGGCCGCGCCCGGCACGCGGGTGGTGCTTCAGCTGCTCCTGCGCGAGCGCTTCGGCTGGTGGCCGGTGGCGCGGGCTCGCATCGACGCCCGCTCGCGGGCGAGCTTCGTGCTCAGGCGCAGCCGCCCGGTGCGCGCCCGCGCGGTGCTGGTGGGAGAGGACTGGACCACGCCGCTGTCGACGAGCGCGGCGCTCACGGTCCGGCCGCGGCGCTGAGCGGCCGCTACGCCGGCACCGACTCGATCACGCTCATCCGCCGGAAGGCCTCGAAGCGCTCGTCGATCTGCTCGCGGGTGAGGTCGGCCGCCCGCTCGCAGCCGAACTCCTCGACCCAGTAGGAGGCCACCGCCGAGCCATAGGCCATCGCCCGGCGAAGCGTGGTGGCGTCGGTCGCGCCCCCCTGCGAGTCGAGGTAGCCGAGCAGGCCACCCGCGAACGAGTCGCCGGCGCCGGTGGGGTCGATCACCGTCTCGAGCGGGTAGGCCGGGATCGCGAAGAACTCGTCCTTCGTGAACAGCGCGGCGCCGTACTCGCCCTGCTTGACCACGACGACCCCGGGGCCCAGCTCCATGATCTGGCGCGCCGCCTTGAGCAGCGTTGGCTGCTCGGTGAGCATGCGCACCTCGTCGTCGTTCATGAGCACGATGTCGACGGTCGAGATCGTGCGCTCGAGCGACTCGCGCTCGCTGTCGATCCAGAAGTTCATCGAGTCGAGGCCGGCGAGCTTGGCCTGGGTCTGCTCGCGCACCTCGCGCTGCAGGTCGGGCTGGATGTTGGCGAGGAAGAGCGTCTCGACCTGCTTGGAGGCCTCCGACAGCTTCGGCTGGAAGTCCGCGAACACGTTCAGCTGCGTGTCGAGCGTGTGGCGCACGTTCAGGTTCCACTCGTACTCGCAGGCCCAGAAGAAGGTCTTGCCCCCCTCCACGTGCTCCACGTCGTCGGTGGCCACCCCGTGGCGGCGCAGCACGGCGTACTCGTCCTCGCCGAAGTCGTCGCCCACCGGGCCGACCACGCGCACGTCGGTGAAGTAGCTCGCTGCCAAGGAGAAGTGCACGGCGGCGCCGCCGAGCGCGCGTTCGCGCTCGCCAAAGGGTGTCTTGATCGCGTCGAAGGCGATCGATCCCACCACCAGGAGGCTCATGCGGGGCGCAAGCCTAGTGACCCGGTGGCCTAGTCTGCGCGCATGCGCGCCGTCCAGATCGAGGAGTTCGGAGGACCGGAGGTCCTCGAGGTGGTCGAACTGCCGCAGCCCGAGCCCGGCGACAGGGAGGTGCTGATCGAGGTCTCGCGGGCGGGGATGAACTTCGCCGACACCCACCAGCGCGAGAACTCCTACCTGGCCAAGTACGACCTGCCGCTCGTGATCGGCGGCGAGGTGGCCGGGACCGACCCCGACGGCCGGCGCGTGATCTCGCTGCTGCGCTCGGGCGGCTACGCGGAGTACGCGGCCGCGCGCGCGGACCAGACCTTCCCGATCCCCGAGGGCGTGGACGACGGGGCGGCGCTCGCGCTCCTGATCCAGGGGCTCACCGCGTGGCACCTGTACCGCACCCAGGGCAGGGTGGCCGAGGGCGAGAGCGTCGTGGTGGTGTCAGGCGCCGGCGGCGTCGGCAGCCTCGCGGTGCAGCTCGGGAAGAGCTTCGGGGCCGGGCGCGTGATCGCGACGGCCAGCTCCGAGGAGAAGCGCGCGAAGACGCTCGAGCTGGGAGCCGACGCCGCAGTGGACCCGAACGCCGAGGACCTCACGGCCGCGATCCTGGAGGCCAACGAGGGCGGCCAGGTCGACGTCGTGTTCGAGATGTCGGGCGGGCGGATGTTCGACTCCGCGATCGAGGCGCTCGCGCCGTTCGGGCGGATCGTCGCCTACGGGATCGCCGGCCGCGAGCAGAACGACCTGCAGACCGGCCGGCTGATGCGCAAGAGCCGCTCGGTCGTCGGCTTCTGGCTCATGCACTGCCTCGGGCGGCGCGACCTACGGTCTATCCGATGTCCGCAAGGCGCACGAGGACATGCAGGGCAGGCGGACGAGCGGCAAGCTGCTGCTCGACCCGTCCGCGTAGGGCACCAGCGCGCACGGGGACACCGAGTACCCTCAACCGCCGC
>DASRIC010000077.1:0-9059 GCA_035650215.1 Thermoleophilaceae bacterium | reverse complement strand
AGGTCGAGCGCCCAACCCTCGAGCAGCTCCAGGCCGACCTGGCGACGATGAGCTACGTGGCGGTCGGCAGGAAGTACGGCGTAACCGACAACGCGATTCGCAAGTGGCTGCGCTGGTATCGACGGGAGGTGTCGAGCGAGGCAGCCTGAGCCTGGTCACCGCCGCTACGCTCACAGACCCATGGCCGAGCCCTTCACGGTCCTGATAATGGCCGCTGGCCAGGGCACGCGGATGCGGTCGGAGCTTCCCAAGGTGCTCCACCCGGTGTGCGGCAAGCCCATGGTCGAGTGGGTGATCGACGCCGCGCGGACCGCCGGCGCGGGCCGGATCGTGTGCGTCACGCGTCCCGGCGACGGCGTCGCCGGGCGGCTTCCGGACGGTGTGGAAGTCGCCGAGCAGGTCGAGGGCGAGGGCACGGGCGCCGCGGTGCTCGCGGCACGCCCGCTGATCCAGCCCGGCCCGGTGGTGATCCTCTCGGGCGACCACCCGCTCGTCACGCCCGAGCACGTGACCGGAATGATCCGCGACCACGACACCCACGACGCCGGGGTCACCGTGCTGGCCACGGACGAGCTCGACCCGACCGGGTATGGCCGCATCGTGAGGGACGCGGGTGGCGAGGTCGAGCGGATCGTGGAGACCAAGTACACGGCGGGCGTCCCGGACGAGTTGCTCGCGATCCGCGAGGTGAACCTCGGCACCTACGTCGTGGAGGCGCCGCTCCTGTTCGAGGCGCTCGACCAGGTGCAGCTCGACGACCAGGGCGAGCGCTATCTCACCGAGGTGATCCCGGTGGTGAACGCGCGCGGCGGCAGGGTGGTGGCGCACACCACCGCCGACGCCGGCATCGCCGTTGGCGTGAACGACCGAGCCGGCCTGATGCGGGCCGAGCAGCTCGCCGGCGAGCGGATCCTCGAGGGGCATGCGCGGCAGGGGGTCACCTTCCTCCAGCCCGCGAGCACGCGGGTCGAAACCGAGGTGACGATCGGCGCGGACTCGGTGATAGGACCTGGTGTGAGCCTGCTCGGCACCACTGCCATCGGCTCCGGCTGCGAGATCGGCCCGCACACGACGCTGGCCGACACCGCCGTCGGCGACGGCGCCGCCGTGATCCACAGCTACGCGGTGGCCGCCGAGATCCACGACGAGGCCCTGATCGGCCCCTTCGCCTACCTGCGCCCGGGATCCGTGGTCCGCGCCGGAGCCAAGGTCGGGACGTTCGTCGAGGTCAAGAACTCCGAGATCGGCGAGGGCGCGAAGGTGCCGCACCTGTCCTACATCGGGGACGCCGACGTGGGGGAGCGGGCCAACATCGGCGCGAGCACGATCACGGCCAACTACGACGGTCGCGAGAAGCACCGCACGAAGCTCGGAAAGAGCGTGAAGACCGGCATTCACACGTCGCTCGTCGCTCCCGTCGACGTCGGCGATCGGGCATACACTGGTGCCGGGTCGGTGATCACCGGAAACGTGCCCGAGGGGGCCCTGGGGATCGCCAGGGAGAAGCAGAGGAACATCGAGGGTTACGCGGACCGCGTGGAGGAGGACTCGGAATGAGCAAGCTTCTCGAATCGGCCACTGCTCCTGCGCTCCACTCGAGCGTCACGGCCAGCTACGAGAAGCGCCTGATGGTCACCGCCGGGCGCGCGAGTCGCCAGCTGGGCGGGCGGATCGCCGAAAAGCTCGGGCTCGAGCTCACGGACGCCGGGCTCAAGACCTTCGCCGACGGCGAGGTCTACTGCCGCTACGCCGAGTCGATCCGCGGCGCCGACCTGTTCATCGTCCAGTCGATCTGCGGCTCCGAGCGCGAAGGCCTGACCGTGAACGACGCGCTCTGGGAGCTGCTGCTCATGGTCCACGCGGCCAAGCACGCCTCGGCCCACCGCATCGTGGCGGTCACGCCCTGGTACGGCTACTCGCGCCAGGACAAGAAGTCCGCCCCGCGCGAGCCGATCTCGGCGCGGCTGGTAGCCGAGATGCTGGAGACCGCCGGCATCGACCGCATGGTCACCATGGACCTGCACGCCGGCCAGCTGCAGGGGTTCTTCTCCAAGCCCGTCGACCACATGACGGCGATGCCGATCCTGACCCAGTTCGTGCAGGACCGCCTGGGCAACGAGAACCTCGTGATCATCGCCCCGGACGCCGGGCGGGTGAAGCTCGTCCGCAAGTTCGCCCAGAAGGTCGGCGCCCCCTATGCCCTGATGGAGAAGGAGCGCCCCGCCCAGCAGGTGGCCGAGATCGGCTACGTGATCGGCGAGGTCAAGGGCAAGACCGCGATCATCGTCGACGACATCATCGCCACCGGCGGCACGCTCAACGCCGCGGCCCAGACGGTGCTCGACGAGGGCGCCGAACGGGTCTTCGCGGTGGCCACCCACGGGCTGTTCTCGGGCAACGCGTTCGAGATCCTGGAGAACGGGCCGCTGGCCGGGATCGTGGTCACCGACACCGTGCCGCTGCGCGAGGGCGCGCCGCGCATCGTGACCCAGCTCACGTGCGCGGACATCCTCGAGGACTCGATCCGCCGCATCTTCACCGACGACTCGGTGTCGGAGATCTTCGCGGGCGAAAACCAGCTCTTCTAGCCGGGCTCGCCGATGTACGAGCTGTGGCTCGCCGTGCACATCGTCTGCGCCGTGGTCTGGGCGGGCGGGGCGGTGGCGATCCAGATCCTCGGACGCATGTACGCGGCGAGCGGCGACGTGGCGGCGATGCTCGACTTCAACCGCCGGGCCGTACGGCTCGCCACCTGGCTGTTCGCGCCGCTGGCCGTCGTCCTGATCGTGGCCGGCGTGCTGCTCGTGGAGGAGGTGGGCTACGAGTACACGGCGCCCTGGATCGTGCTCGGCTTCCTCGGCCTCGTCTTCAGCCTGGCCGTCGGAGTGGGCTACTCGAGCTGGGAGGCGCGGCGCATCGACGCGGCGGCGGGGATCAGGCGCGTGCTCGCGGTCAACGCCCTTCAGGTCCTGGTTCTGCTGCTCGTGGTCGTCGATATGGCCGTGAAACCCGGTTGACCTCGGCCCAGGCGCGCTCGAGCTCGCCAAGCTCGGTGGCGGGGGGATCGCCGAACCACCACTCCCTGCCGATCCGATTCCAGTTGCGGGTGGCGCGCAGCTGGCCCAACACGGCGAGGACCCCGGACTCCATCCGCCTGCCCATCAGCTCGTTGGCCGGCAGGTTCTCCCGGCGCATCAGCCGGTAGAACGACGAACGCGGGTCGGACACCGCGGCGATGGCCTCCATCACGCGCGCCGAGTCGATCGTGACCTCGCGGTCCTCCATGTACCAGCCGCCGACGGCCCGGACGTGCTCCATCAGGAGCTCGGCGTCGACCTTGCGCGGGTCGCTCAGGAAGCCGAGGTCGTGGAGTGCCACCCGCAGCTCCTCGGGGTCGTCGTCGAAGACCGCCTCGAGGGCGGCGATCTCGAGCGCGATCTGGTCGTGGTCGAGCTGCTTCGTCATACCGAAGTCGAGGAATGCCACCCGCCCGTTCGGCACCAGCAGGTAGTTGCCCGGATGGGCGTCGGCGTTGAAGTGCTGGAGGTGGTAGATCGAGCCGAAGCAGAAGCGGAAGACGATCTCGCCGAAGCGGTCGCGCTCAGCCTGGGGGAGGGTCTGGACCTCCTCGAAGCCCGCGCCGTCCACCCACTCACTCACGAGTACGCGCTCGGTCGAGAGCCGCGTGAATACGTCCGGCACGTGGATGAAGGGATGGGCGCGGTAGCCGCGGGCGAAGGCGCGCTGGGACTGGGCCTCGAGCTCGTAGTCGAGCTCCTCCATCACCCGCTCCTTCAGCTCCTCGGCGGCGGCCTTGGCGTCGAGGCCGGGGGCCAGCGCCTTCGCCAGCCGGAGGATCAGGCCCGCGTTCTGCATGTCGGCCGCGATCGCCGCCGCCACGCCCGGGTACTGCACCTTGACCGCCACTCGGCGCCCGTCGGGCAGCGAGGCGCGGTGGACCTGCCCGATCGAAGCGGCGGCGGCCGCGTCGTGGTCGAAGTCCTCGAACAGCTCCTCGACCGGCTCTTCCCACTCCTCGTCGAGCACCGAGCGCACCTTCTCCCACGGCATCGGCGGCGCCGTGGAGCGCAGCGTGGCGAGCTGGGTCTGGTACAGCTCGCGGTACTCAGGCGGCAGGAACTCGGTGTCGATGAAGGAGGCGAGCTGGCCGATCTTCATGGCCGCGCCCTTCATGCGCCCGAGCGTGGCCACCATCTTCTCCGCCGCCTCGAGATGCCGCTGCTCGAGCGCCCCCGAGGCCTGCTCGGGCGATCGCCCGAGATTGGCGGCGCGCGTGCCAGCGTACCGGGCGCCCTGGGCACCGACCACGGAGCCCAGCCCAGCGGTACGCCGGACGCGGCCGGTGGGTATCGCGCTGTCGTCCTTCCGCGCCACTGCTTCGAGGATAGGCGTCTCGCTACACTGGCCAGCCGTCATGGCATCGGCACAGCGACCCACTCTCACCGCTGACGAGCGCTCCGAGCGCGGCACGCGCGCCACCAAGCGCCTGCGCCGCGAGGGCCTTGTGCCAGGGGTCGTGTACGGCGGCGGCGACGGTGAGTGCACCGCCTTCAAGGTCGACTCGCGCACGCTGCGCCAGGTGCTGGTGGACGGATCGGCGCTCATCGACCTCGAGGTGGGCGGCAAGACCCGCCCGGTGATCGTCAAGGACCAACAGCTCCACCCCGTGCGCGAGGAGCTGCTGCACATCGACCTGCTCGAGGTCCGCCTCGACGAGAAGATCCAGACCCAGGTTGCCGTGCACATCGAGGGCACCGAGGAGGCGCCCGGCGTGAAGGAGGGTGGCGTGCTCGAGCATGTGACCCACCAGCTCAACATCGAGGCGCTGCCCACCGCCATCCCCGAGGCGATCGTGGTCGACGTCTCCAGCATGGAGATCGCCGGCACCATGCAGCTCTCCGAGATCTCAGCGCCCGACGGCGTGACTTTCCTCGACGATCCCGACGAGACGATCCTCGCCACGGTGGTCGTCCCGACCGAGGTCGAGGAGCCGGAGATCGAGGAGGAGCCGGTGCTGATCGGCGAGGACGGCGAGCCGATCGAGCCCGAGGAGGGCGAGGAGGCAGAAGAGGGCGCCGAGGGCGAGGGCGGGGGTACCGAGCAAGCGTCCGGGGAGGACGAGGACTCCGAGTGAGCCTCTTCCGCCGCGGCCGCTCGGACGGCGGCCGGGTGGATTGGCTGGTGGTCGGGCTCGGGAACCCGGGCGACCGCTACGCGCGCACTCGCCACAACGTGGGCTTCGAGGTGGCCGCCCTGGCCGCCGAGCGCTGGGGACTGCCGCGGGCGAAGAAGCGTTACGCGGGCCTCTACACCGACGGCCGCACCGGCCCTGGGGGTCCGCGCGTGGGCGTGCTCCTGCCGCAGACCTTCATGAACGAGTCCGGCAGCGCCGCGAGCCCGGCCCGCGGAGCGCTCGGCGTCGAGCTCGACCACGTGGTGGCGGTGCACGACGAGATCGACCTGCCCTTCGGCCGGATCGAGGTCCGCCTCGGCGGCGGGCTCGCAGGTCACAACGGCCTCAAGTCGCTGAAGCGCGGGCTCGGCAGCGCCGACTTCCGGCGCGTGCGGGTGGGCGTGGGCCGCCCGGACTCGACCGACCCGGAGATCGTGTCGGCGCATGTGCTGGGTCGCTTCAGCGAGTCGACGGACGAGGTGCGCGCGCTGATCGAGCGGGCAGTCGACGAGCTCGACCGGCTCGTGACCTCGGGTATTTAGATGGCCCCCACGGGGATTCGGAATCAGCCATCTAGACTCGGAGAAACGAGCCGCGCGGCACCGCCGGGCGGCCGCGGCGCATGCTCAGACAGCTACTCACATACGCCAAGCGCGACGAGTCGGTGACCGCCCTGGCCGAGGCGGCCAGGCGCGAGCCGCAGCGCGCGTTCGTGTCGGCCAGCCTGCGCCCGTACCTGCTCGCGAGCCTGATCGACCGCGACCCCGAGCGGCCCGCGCTGGTGGTGGCGGGGGACGACCGGGCCGCGCGCGACCTCGCCGCCGACCTGAGGCAGTTCCTGAGCCCGCGACGGGTGCGCTTCTACCCGGCGCGCGGCATGCAGTACGAGTCCCACCTGGCGCCGCCGCCCCACCTGGTCGGGCTCCGCATCGCCGCGCTCGATGCGTTGCTGAACCGCGAGCGCCCGGTGAGCGCGAGCGAACCCTCTCCCAGGGATGCCGACGCGGTTCTCGTCACGAGCGCGGTGGCCCTCGCCGAGAAGGTGCCGGACCCCGACCTGCGGCCGCACGGTTTCGAGATCGAGAAGGGAGCCCTGCTCGATCTGGACGAGACGGCCGGGCAGCTGGTGGCGTGCGGCTACGAGCGCGTCGACCAGGTCGAGGAGCGCGGCCAATTCTCGATCCGCGGCGACATCCTCGACGTCTATCCGGCCACCGAGGAGCGCGCGGTGCGCTGTGAGCTGTTCGACATCGAGGTGGAGCGGCTCACCTACTTCTCAACGTTCACGCAGCGCTCGCTCGAGGAGGCCGACCGGGTGGAGATCGCTCCGGCAGCGGAGCTCGCCCCCGAGCACCGCGAGCTGGCTGAGATCGCCGCGGCGACCGATGCGGAGGAGCGTCCCGACGTGGCGGACGTGCTGCCGGTCGACCGCTTCCGCGAGCTGCTCGAGCTGGTGCCGGCCGAGGCCCTGATCGCGGTGGCCGCGGAGGAGGAGCTCGCGCCCGCCCTGCGCGACTACTGGGAGGATGTGACCACGAGCTTCCACGACGACGACGCTCACCACCTCTACGTCAAGCCGGAGGAGCTCGACGCCGCACTCGAGGCGCGCGCGGCGCTCCGCCTGTCCGCGATCTCCCAGGACCAGCCGCACGAGTTCCGCGCCCAGGCCGCCGACACCGCGGCGCGGTCGCTGCGCGACGCGGAGCCCGAGCTCGAGAAGCTGGTGCGCTCGGGCTACCGAACGGTGGTCGCGTGGGCCCGCCGCGGGGAGGCGGAGCGCGCCCAGCTCAACCTCGACCGCCTCCAGGCCGCCTTCCTCGACGGCCGGCCGGCGCCCGAGGAGGCCGGGCTCAGCTTCGCCCACGCGAGCCTGCGCGACGGCTTCATCTCGCCCCAGCTGAAGCTGGCGGTGGTGCCGGAGCACCGCCTGCTGCGCCGCCGCAGGCCGGTGCGTCCCAGCGGGCCGGCGGCAGGCGCGCTGACCTCGTTCACCGACCTGCGCGCGGGCTCCCCGGTGGTGCACGAGGATCACGGCATCGCGCTGTTCAGCGGCTTCGAGACGAAGACGGTCGGCGGCGTGACGCGCGACTACCTCGAGCTCGAGTTCCGCGACGGCGACCGCGTGTTCGTGCCGAGCGACCAGCTGCACAAAGTGAGCCGCTATGTGGGCGCCGACGCCGGCGACCCGCCGCTCTCGAAGCTCGGCGGCAAGCAGTGGGAGCAGATGAAGCTGAAGGCGCGGCGCGCCGCCGAGCAGCTCGCCGGCGAGCTGATCAACCTCTATGCCGAGCGCAAGCGCCGCGCCGGGCACGCCTTCCCGCGCGACAGCGAGTGGCAGCTCGACTTCGAGGGCAGCTTCCCCTACCGCGAGACGCCCGACCAGCTCGACGCGATCGAGGCCGTGCGCGCCGACATGGAGGAGGCGCGCCCGATGGACCGGCTGATCTGTGGCGACGTCGGCTACGGCAAGACCGAGGTCGCCCTGCGGGCCGCGTTCAAGGCGGCCGAGGACGGCAAGCAGGTGATGTTCCTGGTGCCCACGACCGTGCTCGCCCAGCAGCACTTCGGCACGTTCAGCGAGCGCCTGCGCGACTACCCCTTCAAGATCGACATGGTCTCGCGCTTCCGCTCGCCGAAGGAGGCGCGCGAGACCGCCGCGGCGTTCGAGCGCGGCGAGGTCGACATCCTGATCGGCACCCACCGCCTGCTGTCGCGCGACGTGCGCCCCAAGGACCTCGGCCTGCTGATCGTGGACGAGGAGCAGCGCTTCGGCGTCAAGCAGAAGGAGCTGCTGCGCCAGCTCAAGCTGCGGGTCGACGTGCTCTCGCTGTCCGCGACGCCGATCCCGCGCACGCTGCAGATGTCGCTGGCCGGGCTGCGCGACATCTCGGTGATCGAGACGCCGCCCGAGGGCCGCCGGCCGGTCAAGACCTACGTCGGCGACTACGACGAGGAGCTGGTCGCCTCGGCGATCAAGCGCGAGCTGGCCCGGGAGGGCCAGGCGTTCTTCCTGCACAACCGGGTCGACACGATCGACGAGACCGCCGAGCGCATTCGGGCGATGGTCCCCGAGGCGCGCGTGTCGGTCGCGCACGGCCAGATGGCCGAGGGCCAGCTCGAGGACCACATGCTCGAGTTCCTGCGCGGCGACGCGGACGTGCTCGTCTGCACCTCGATCGTCGAGTCGGGCCTCGACATCCCGACCGCCAACACGCTGATCGTCGAGCGCGCCGACCTGTTCGGGCTGGCGCAGCTCTACCAGATCCGCGGCCGGGTCGGGCGCTCGCGCGAGCGCGCCTACGCCTACCTGCTCTACCCCAGCCACGCGGCTCTGAGCGAGGAGGCGAGCAAGCGCCTGGCCACGCTGTCCGACTACACCGAGCTCGGCTCCGGGTTTAAGATCGCCATGCGCGACCTGGAGATCCGCGGGGCCGGCAACCTGCTCGGTGAGGAGCAGTCAGGTCACGTGGCGGCCGTCGGCTTCGAGCTGTACGTCGGGATGCTCGACGAGGCAGTGCGGCTGCTGGCGGGCGAGGCGGCCGACGAGGCGGTCGAGCCGGTGCGGATGGACCTGCCGGTGAACGCCTACGTGCCGGGCGACTACGTGCCCTACGAGGCCGCCAAGATCGAGATCCACCGGCGCGTGGCGGGCGCGCGCGAGGTGGCGCAGCTGATCGTGCTGCGCGAGGAGCTGGAGGACCGCTTCGGCCCGGTGCCCGAGCCGCTCGACAACCTGATCCGGCTCCAGGACGCGCGCATCAAGCTCGGCCGCGCGGGTGCGCGGACGGTGGACTTCGCCGGCGGGCGGCTGGCGGTGGCGCCGATCGACCTCGACTCCACCGGGGCCAAGGCGCTCCGCGAGGCG
>DASRIC010000076.1:0-48297 GCA_035650215.1 Thermoleophilaceae bacterium | reverse complement strand
ACACGCGCGAGCGCCGGGGCGCGGCCCGCGAGCGCGAGCCGGTGCACCGCCCCCATGAAACGCAGCTGCAGCATCGACTCGAGCGGGTCCTCCTCGCGCCCGGCGAGCGCTTCGCCGACCGGGCCGCCGGTCTCGGCGTCGCGCGCCGCGTGCCGCAGGAGCGACCCGTACAGCGGCGAGCCCAGCTTGTCGCACCACTCCGCCTGCCACCGCATGCGCGCCGGGACGGCGCGCAGGTCCGGCCCCTCAGTTGCGGGCGGCACGCTGGCGCTGGAGCTCGGCCACCAGCAGCTTCTGGTGGAGCGCGGCGATCAGGTCGCGGAGCGGCTCGGCGCCGGCCTGGATCAGCTCCGCCGCGCGCTCCGGCTCGAGCTCGCCGGCGAGCCGGTCCATCAGCACCTGGACCTCCTCCTTCACGAGCTCCTCGAGCGCCCGCTTGTAGCGCAGCGTGTCATAGACCGTGAAGCCGATCCGCTCGTCGTAGCCGCCCGCCCGGAAGCGGCTGATCGCCTCCACGATCTCCACGTCGCGCTGCCCGTAGCCCCGTGAGCTCGGCGACAGCACCTCGAGCTCGCCGAGGCGGTCGAGCACCTCCTGGGGCAACTCGTAGCGCCGGCGCAGCTCGGCGGCCGACACGCGCGCCTGGTCGCCCGCAAGCGCCCGCTCGAGAATGCGGTCCTCGAGCTCGACGAGCGCCCGCGCCCGCTCGGGATCGTCGTCGAGCATCGACTTGATCACCTTCAGGGGCATGAAGCGGTCCTCCTGGAGCTGCTTGATCAGGCGGATCCGCTCCACGAACTCGGGCGGGTAGTAGGCCATGTTGCGCGAGGTCTTGACCGGCTCCGGCAGCAGGCCCTCGCGCAGGTAGTGCTTGATCGTGCCAGCGCTCACGCCGCTCGCCTCGGCCAGCTCCTTCATCTTCAGCAGGCCGTTCTCGGTCACGCCACCGCCCCCTCCGCCTCCATCGCCTCGACCTCGCCGGGCGAGTAGCCGAGGCCGGCGAGCACCTCGCGCGTGTGCTCGCCGAGGGCGGGTCCGGGGCCGGCCGGCGCGCCGGGCGTTCGCGAGAGTTTGATCGGCACGCCCAGCAGCCGCACGCCGCCGGTGCCGGGCTGCTCGACCTCCACCACCATCTCGCGGGCCCGCACCAGCTCCGAGTCGAGCGCCTCGCCGAGGTCGAGCACCGGCTCGAGGCAGCAGTCGTGCTGCTCGGCGAACGCGAGCCACTCGTCGCGGCTCCGCTCCGCGAATATCTCCTCCACCTCCGCGTGGGCATCCGAGCCCGGCGGGTCGAACTGCCGCTCGATCAGATCCTCGCGCCCGACCCCGCGGCACCAGGCCTGCCAGAACTTGGGCTCGAGGGCGCCGAGCGTGACCCAGCCGTCGCGGCAGGCGTACGGGCGGTAGCAGATCAGCCGCCCGCTGAGCTCGCCGTCGCCGCGCGCCGGCGAGTGCCCGTCGCACAGGTACTTGGCGGCCACCATCGCGAGCCACGCCAGCGACCCGTCGAACATCGACACGTCAACGAACTGCCCCTCGCCGCTCTTCTCCCGCTCGCGGAGCGCGGCGAGGATGCCGAACGCCGCCATCAGGGCACCGCCGCCCAGGTCGGCGATCTGGCCGGCCGACTGCACCGGCGGTCCGCCGGCGTCGCCGGTCAGCCCGAGCAGCCCGTTCAGGCCCAGGTAGTTCATGTCGTGGCCGGAGCGCGCGGTGTAGGGGCCGTCCTGCCCGTAGCCGCTGATCGCGCAGTACACGAGGCGCGGGTTCTCCTCCTGCATGCGCTCGTAGCCCACCCCGAGCCGCTCCATCACACCTGGGCGAAACGACTCGAGCAGCACGTCGGACTCGCGCGCGAGCCGGATCAGCACCTCGCGCCCGGCCTCCTCCTTGAGGTTCAGCCGTATCGAGCGCTTGCCGCGGTTGAGCGAGAGGAAGGGTGCGGACTTGGCGGAGTCCTCGGCGCCCTCGTAGCCGGGCGCCGACCAGCGCACGTAGTCGCCCATCCCGGTGTCCTCGACCTTCAGAACGTCGGCGCCGAAGTCGGCCAGTAGCAGCGAGCAGAAGCCGCCCGGCAGGAGCCGCGACAGGTCGAGCACGCGGATGCCCGAAAGCGCGCCGCTCACGCGCCCACCCGCTTTGGAGTGCCGAGCAGCTCGCGCGCCTCGGCGACGCCGGCCACCCGCCTGCCGGTGTCCTCCACGATGCGGCGCGCCCGCGCGATCAGGTCGCCGTTCGAGCGCGCCATCTCGCCGTCCGGCAGGTAGAAGTTGTCCTCGAGGCCGACGCGCACGTTGCCGCCGAGCGCCGCCGCGCTGGCCACGAGCCGCCACTGGTCGCGCGAGATGCCGATCACGCCCCAGTTGTTCGGGCCCTCCGCGCCGCCCGGCACCTGATCGGCCATGTGCGCGAGGTTGCGGGGCGTCGGGCGCACGCCCCCGGTCACGCCCATCACGCAGGAGATCTGCAGCGGCGCCGACAGCAGCTCCATGTCGATCAGCGGGTCGAGGTTCGCCACGTGCCCCGTGTCGAAGCACTCGTGCTCGGGCCGGATGTCCAGCTCGTTCATGGCCCGGAGGAACTCGATGATCGTGTCGAACGAGTTCTCGAATACCGCCTTGAAGACGAAGTCCCTGCGCGAGCGCGAGTACTTCGCGTAGTTCATCGAGCTCATGTTGAGCGCGGCCACGTCGGGACGCAGCGCGCGCAGGTACTCGATCCGCTTCTCGATCGGCACCCCGATCGCGCCGGTCGAGTAGTTCACGATCACGTCGTCCACGGCGCCGAGGATCGCCCCGGTGATGGCTCGGAAGTCCTCGACCTCGTAGCTCGGCACGCCGTCCGGGGTACGGGCGTGGATGTGGATCATCGAGCAGCCCTCGTCCACCGCGCGGGCCGCCTCCGCCGCGTACTCCTCCGGCGTGTAGGGGATCGCCGGGCACTGCTCGCGGCTCGCCACCGCTCCCGAGATCGAGCAGGTGACGATGCAGGGATCCTCGAAACGGCTCACTCGCTGGTTCTCTCCGTCGAAAGTGGGAAGTTCTACTTCTCACTTTGACCGGCAGGTTTGGTCGCGTCAAGCGCTGGCGGTCTGTGATCGCCGCGGCTATCGTCGCGCGATGGGAACCCCGCCTCGCGCCGGCCCGGCGAGGCTCGCCCTGGCCGTGTTTTCGACGATCGCCGTGCTCGTGACGGCCGCTCGGCGGTGACCTCGACCTCACCTTCTTCGACCCCTTCGAATCCTCGGGGGTCGGGTTCATCACCCAGTCCGTCGTCAACTCGACCGCTGATGAGGCGCGCGACGGCTGCTCGGCAAGCGGGCGCCGCGCCTGAAGCTGGTCGGAGGGGTGCCGCTCGGCAAGCAGCGCCGCGGGCGGGCGCGAATCCCGTGGGACGGCAAGGTGAACGGCCGGGTGCTCGCCCCGGGCCGCTACCAGATCACGATGCGCCGGCTCCGAGGGAACAAGGTCGTCGAGCTCTCCGAGCCGGACACGCTGCGCATCCGCTGACTAGCGGCGAAGCGGCGGCACGTGCTCCCCCGCGGCCGAGCTCTCGATCAACTGCGCCAGCCGCCGCTCGCGCGTCTCCTCGCGCTTGGCGCTCACCACCCAATGGGTCGCCGTCCGGCGGTAGCTCGGCGGGCGCGCCTGCCAGTACTCCCACGCCGCGGCGTCCGCACGCAGCTGATTCTCGAATCCGCGCGGCAGCTCGGCGGGCTTCTCCTGCTCGAACGAGTAGACGCCGGACTTGGCCTCCGTGCGCGCCTCGAAGGCGGCCAACCCGGCCGGCCGCATCTTGCCGGCCTCCGTCAGCACGGCCACCTTGGCGATGTTGACCTTGCTCCAGTTACTGCCCGGCTTGCGCGGCGTGAATCGCTGCCGGTAGCGCTCCTCGTCGATCGTGTTCGCGCGGCTGTCGATCCAGCCGAAGCAGAGCGCCTGGTCGACCGCCTCCGACCAGGTCAGGCTCCGCCTGCCCGTGCCCTTCTTCCAGTAGCCCACCGACACCTCGGTCTCGGTCTCATGATGCTCCTCGAGCCACGCGTAGAAGGCCTCGGGGCTCTCGAAGAAGATCGGCTCGCTCACACCGGCATCACGCCGTGCTTCTTCCAGGGCCGGTCGACCCGCTTCGTCTCCGCCATCTCGAGCGCCCGGATCACGGTCGGCCGGGTCTCGCGCGGGTCGATGATGTCGTCGATCATCGCGTTGCCCGCCGCGATGTAGGGGTCGATCGTGCGGCGGATGCCCTCGATCATCTCGGCGCGCGTGGCGTCGGGGTCCGCGGACGCCTCGATCTGCTTGCGGAAGATGATGTTAACGGCACCCTCGGGGCCCATCACGGAGATCTCGGCGCTCGGCCAGGCCACGATCAGGTCCGGCTCGTAGGCCTTGCCGCACATCACGTAGTAGCCCGCGCCGTAGGCCTTTCGCACCACAACCGTGACCTTTGGAACGGTGGCGCGCGAGACCGCGTAGAGCATCTTGGCGCCGTGCCGGATGATCCCCGCCTGCTCGACCTTGGTGCCGACCATGAAGCCCGGCACGTCCATCAGGAAGAGCAGCGGGATGCCGTAGGCGTCGCACAGGTTCACGAAGCGGGCCGCCTTGTCGGCCGAGTCGTTCTCGAGGATCCCGCCGAGGTGCCGCGGCTGGTTGGCGACGATGCCCACCGGCCGTCCGCCCATCCGTGCGAGGCAGGTGATGATGGTGCGCGCCCAGCGCGGCTTCAGGTCGAACCAGCGCCCGTCGTCCACGATGCGCCGGATCACGTCGTACATGTCGTAGGGGTGCCGCGGGGAGGCGGGCAGCACGTCGAGCAGCTCCTCGTCCATGCGCTCGGCCGGGTCGGCGCTCTCACGCCGCGGCGGCGGCTGCTCGCAGTTCTGCGGGAAGAAGGCGAGGTAGTCCTTGATCGCCTGGATGCAGTCCTCGTCGGAGTCCACCTCGAGATCCGCCACGCCCGACACACGGGTGTGCACGCGCGAGCCGCCGAGCTCCTCCTGCGTCACGTCCTCGCCCGTGACCGCGCGGGTGAGATGCGGTCCCGCAAGCGCCATCGAGCCGCGCCCCTTGACCATCGGCACGAAGTCGGCCAGGCCCGGGATGTACGCGGTGCCGGCCGCGCAGGGGCCCATAAGCGCCGCGATCTGCGGCACCACGCCGCTCATCGTGACCTCCTCGCGGAACAGGTGCCCCGAGCCCGCGAACAGCGAGCCCGCCGCCTCCTGGATGCGCGCGCCCGCCGAGTCGAGGAGCCAGATCAGCGGGATGCGCTTGCCGAGCGCGAGCTCGCGCAGCCGCGCGACCTTGAGCTCGCAGGTCATGCCCATCGAGCCGGCCATCACGGTGAAGTCGTAGGCGGCCACGGCCGCCAGGCGGCCGCCGACCTTGCCGTAGCCCGTGATCACGCCGTCGGCCGGCGCCTCCCTGCCCTCCATTGCGCGCTGCGAGAAGTGCGGGCGGCCGTGGATGCCGAGCTCGGTGAAGGTGCCCTCGTCGATCAGCAGGGCGAGCCGCTCGCGCGCGGTGAGCTTGTCCTGCTCGTGCTGGCGGGCGATCCGCTCCTCGCCGCCGCCGAGCCTTGCGCGCTCGCGGCGCTCCTGGAGGTCGTCCACCAGCGAGCGCAGCGACGGTCGCTCGACGAGGGTGTCTGGCGCTGCACGCGTGGTCATGGGGGAGGCTCCCGAAAAGAAAGTAGGAAGTCCTACTTCCTACTTTGACCGATCGTCCGCCAGGTGGTCAAGCAGCGGCTCGAGCACGTGCATCGCGGTCTCGCATGCGGCGATCCGCTCTTGCTCGGGCTCGGGCGCCTCGAACGCGGTGACCTCGACGCCAACCAACTCGCAGTCCTCGATCACCGAGTCGAGCAGGTCGTAGAGCTTGTCGGGGTGCAGGCCGCCGGGCGCCGGCACGGCGGCCGGGAAGTGCTCGGGATCGATCACGTCGAGGTCGAGATGCATGAACACTGGCGCTCCGTCGAGCGCGTTCTTCACCGCGACGAGTGTTTCGACGGTGCTCGCCCCGATCACCGTTGCCGGGCTTCCCTCGAGCAGCTCGCGCTCGCCCGGGTCGAGATCGCGGATGCCGGCGAGCACCACGCGCTCGGGCGGCACGGTGTCGGTGAGCCCGGCGTCCCACTCGCCGCAGGCGCCCGCCAGGCACATCCCGCCCAGGTAGCCGCTGCCGGTGGTGCCGGGCGTGTTGTAGTCGCCGTGGGCGTCGAGCCACAGCAGCCGGGCCTCCGGGCGGTTGCGAATGACCGCCGGGAGGGTGGTGAGCGAGACGGCGCAGTCGGCGGCCAGGAGCAGCGGAGCATCGCCGGCGGCCAGCGCGTCGTCGACCTGCCCGCCCGCCTCGAGCAGGCAGCCGCGCGACTCGCGCAGGTCGTCGTCGAAGCGCGTCTCGCGCACCCCGCCGCCGCTGCCGATGTAGCGCGGGGCCACGTCGAGCGCCTCGCCCACGAGCGGGGCGAGCGTCTCAACGCCGCGCGGGGCGCCGGGGAAGCGGTCCGCGGTGCGACAGCGCATGGCTACCAGGGAGACGGCCACGCTCAGCGCCCGCTCCAGCGCGGCTCGCGCTTCTCGAAGAACGCCTTCACGCCCTCCTGGATGTCCTCGGTCGTGAACGCGAGCGAGAGCTGCGCGCGCAGGAAGTCGAGGGCGTCCTCGAAGGGCATGTCGAGCTGGCGGTACATCGCGTCCTTGCCGAGCTTCATCAGCACCGGCGACTTGCCGGCGAGCGAGCGCGCCCACTCGTCCACGACGGCGTCGAACTCCTCCGCCGGCGCTACGCGGTTCACGATCCCCACCTCGCGCGCCTCCTCCGCCGAGATCCGCTCCCCAAGCAACAGCATCTCGTTGGTCTTCTTGCGCGGCACGTTGCGGTAGATCAGCGCCATGATCATGAACGGGAACACGCCCACGTTGATCTCGGGCGTGCCGAAGCTGGCCGTGTCCTTGGCCACGATCAGGTCGCAGGCCAACGCCACGCCGAGCGCGCCGGCGAGCACGTGCCCGTTGGCAGCGCAGATGGTGGGCTTGCCGAGCTGCATGATGGTCCTGAACAGGCGCGGGAAGCGCTCGGTGCCGAAGTGCTTGTGCACCGGCGCGACCTCACCGGCGAACTGGTCGAGGCTGCCGCCGGAGGAGAAGACGGTCTGGTGCGAGGACGTCAGCACCACGCAGCGCACGCGCTCGTCGTCGCGCGCGGACTCGAACGCATCGATCAGCTCCGAGAGCAACTCGTTCGAGAGCGCGTTGCGCGTCTCGGGCTGGTCGAGGGTGATGGTGGCGACCCCGTCGTCGCGCACCTCGAGCGTCACGGTCTCGTAGGGCACGCGGCGAGTTGTACTACGACCCGCCGGGCGGCTACGGTCCTCCCATGTTCAGCACCATCGTCGTTGGAACGGACGGCTCGGACACCGCCGACCGCGCCGTCAACCGCGCGGCCGGCCTGGCGCGGCTCTCGGGCGCGCGCCTTCACGTGGTGAGCGCGTACTCGCCGGAGAACGTGCGCCTTGCCGGCGGCCCTGGGCCGGAGGCCTCTGACTGGTCGATCGGCTCCGACTACAAGGTCAACTCCGTGCTCCAATCCACGATCGCCCGCCTGAGCGGCGAGGGGATCGAGATCGCGCAGCACGCGCCCAAGGGCGACCCGGCGGACGGCATCATCGAGGTGGCCACCCGCGAGCAGGCCGATTTGATCGTGCTGGGCAGCAAGGGCATGCAGGGCGCGCGCCGCGTACTTGGCAGCGTGCCGAACAAGGTCTCCCACCACGCACCCTGCGACCTGCTGATCGTGAATACGACCGCTCAGGTCGGCAGCTGATGTTCACGAGCATCGTCGTCGGCACGAATTGGTCAGGGACAGCCGAGCTGGCCGTCACGCGCGCGGTCGAGCTGGCCCGCCTGAGCGGCGCGCGCCTGCACGTGGTGAGCGTCGACGAGGGCACCGCCTCGCCGGTGAGCGTGACGGGAGCCGCGGCCACGGGCAGCCCCCACTTCCATGCCGACGTCGCGCTCGAGCAGACGCTCGAGCGTGTGGGCGGCGAGGGCGTGGAGATCGTGCAGCACACCCCGAGCGGCGCCGCCGCGGACTCGATCGTGGCGGTGGCGATCGAGGAGAACGCCGACCTGATCGTGGTCGGCAGCAAGGGGATGCAGGGAGCCCGGCGCGTGCTCGGCAGCGTGCCGAACAAGATCTCCCACCACGCCCCCTGCGACGTGCTGATCGTGAACACCACGGCCTGAGGCCCTGAGGGGCTCAGCCCTGCGGCGGCGCCCAGGCCTCGCGCATGTCCACGCGCGCGCCCCTGAACGGAACGCCCTCGCGCTCGAGCAGCCGCCGCTGGCGCTCCCCCTTGGCGAGCGAGCCGTCGGCGCGGACCACGCGCTGCCAGGGGACGTCCGGGTCGTCGCAGTCGCTCAGCACTGCGCCGGCGAAGCGCGGTGCGCCGGGGCTCACGTCTCCGTAGGTCGTGACGTAGCCCTCCGGAATGGTGCGTACGCGCGCGAGGACCGCCGCCGCGCGCGCTTCCTTCATTCGCCCAGCGAGCGCACGGCCTCATCGATAGGCGCCGTGCGCGAGGGGCCGGGCTTGGCCCGGACCGGAGCGTCCCCGTTCACCCGAGGGACCGCACGGCTTCGTCGATCGGGGTGTCGCCGGCGATCAGGTCGAAGGTCACGCCGGAGGTCTCCGGGCTGTCGAGCACGGCAAGCAGTGTGGCGGCCACGTCGGCGCGCGGTATCGAGCCGCGCCCGATCCCGAGCCCGGCCTGCACGCGGCCGCTGGGGATGTCGTTGGTCAGCGCGCCGGGCCTGACGGTGGTGTAGTCGAGCCCGCTCTCCTCGAGGCGGCGGTCGGCGGCGGCCTTGGCGTCGTAGTAGGGCCCCATCTCCTCCGACACGGCGTCCAGGTCACCCACGCCGATCGCGCTCACCATCACGTAACGGCGAATGCCGTTTGCCCGCGCGGCGTCGATCAGCTTGACCGCGGCGCCCAGGTCGACCGTCTGCTTGCGAGCCGGCCCGCTGCCCGGGCCCGCCCCGGCGGCGAACACCACCGTATCGGCGCCCTCCACGAAGCGCGCGATGTCGTCTTCCGCCTCGAGGTCGCAGAGCACCGGCTCGGCACCGACCGCCTCGAGGTCGGCCGCGTGAGCGGGATTGCGGATCAGCCCGCGAGCGCGATCGCCGCGCTCGGCGAGCAGCCGCAGCAAGTGCAGCGCGATCTGTCCGTGGCCACCGGCGACGACGACGTCCATTCTGGCGAGAGGCTACTCGGCGATCGGACGCAACTGGCCGATCTTCGGCGGTGAGCGCGGCGAGTACGAGCTGCTGCGCGGCAACGCCGCGGCGGCGCAGAGCCGCCTCGGCCACATCGCCGCCGCCGGCAAGCAGGGCTACATGCTGCCCGAGCAGGTGTGGGCGCCGGACTTCCCGCCGGCGGGCGCCCCGGCGTTCCCGCTCGGCGAGGGCACGTTCTCCGCCACCCCGCTCGCCTGGTCGCATGCGCAATGCGTGCGCCTGGCGCACTCGATCGACGCCGGGCGTCCGGTCGAGCAGCCCAGCATCGTGGCCGAGCGCTACGCCTCGAGCCCCTCGAGCAGGTAGAGCCAGACCTCACTGCGCGTCGGGAACGACGGCACCGCGTGGGCGAGTCGCTCGATCGGCACCTCGCCGATCACGGCAATCGTGGCCGCGTGCAGGAAGTCCTGGACCTCGGGGCCGGTGAAGGTGGCACCGGCGATCAGGCCGCGGTCCTCGTCGACCACGAGGCGAGCCGTCCCCGCCGCGCTGTCGCGACCGTAGAAGCTCGCGCCCGCGTTCCCCTGCGTGGGCACGTCGACGGCGCGAACGCTCAGCCCCGCCTGCCGGGCCGAGTCGAGCGTGTGTCCCACCGCGGCCACCTGCGGGTCCGTGAAGATCACGCGCGGCGAGCGCCCGTCGTCGTGCATCGCGTGAGCGTCCTTGCCGAGGATCACGTCGGCCGCGATCCGGCCCTGGTACTTGCCCATGTGGGTGAGCAGCACGCGCCCGTTCACGTCCCCGATCGCGTAGAGCCAGTCGTTCACCGCCATCCGGTCGTCGACCTCGATCGGACCGCCGCCCTCCAGGCCGACGGTCTCGAGCCCGAGGTCGTCCGTGTTCTGGCGCCGGCCGATGGCCACGAGCAGCTCGTCGCCGAGCGCCTGCATGCCGTCCTCGAGCTCGACGGTCACCTCGCCGCCGCCGGCGCGCACGGCGGTTGCCTTCACGCCGATACGCATGTCCACGCCCAGCTCGGAGAGCGCCTCGGCCACCTGCTCACCGGCGAACCGCTCCTCGCGCGCGATCAGCCGGTCGGCCGCCTCGATGAGCGTGACCTGGGAGCCGAGCACGCGCCAGGCCTGCGCCATCTCCACCCCGACCACGCCGCCGCCGAGGATCACGAGCCGCTCGGGTGCCGCCTTCGCCGTGGTGGCCTCCCGGTTGGTCCAGGGCTCCGCCTCACGCAGCCCCTCGATCGGCGGCACGAGCGCCGAGGTGCCGGTTGCCACCACCACCGCCCTGCGCGCCACCAGGACGTCGTCGCCGGCGCGCACGCGGCGCTCGCCGTCGAGCCGCCCGCGCTCGCGCACCAGCTCGATGCCGCGCTCGGCGAGCCACGGCTCCATGCCGGAGTCGTCGAGGTCGTGGATGATCTCGTCGCGCCGGGAGAGCACCGCAGCCACGTCGAGCTCGCCGCTCACCGCCTCGCGGGCGCCGGGGATGCGGCGCACCTCGGCCAGGAGCTCGCCGGGGCGCAGCAGGCTCTTCGAAGGCATGCAGGCGTAGAACGAGCACTCGCCTCCGATGAGGTGCTCCTCCACGACCGCGACCGACAGGCCGCCGTCGCCCAGGCGCCCCGCGCAGACCTCGCCCGCCGGGCCGGCCCCCACAACGATCACATCGAACTCTCGCTCGCTCATGCGCGCACGGTACCGGCAGGCGGCGCGCCGCCAAGCGCGGCGCGGGCCTCGAGCAGAAAGTAGGAAGTGCCACTGTTTACTTTTGGAATGCCTCGCGCTAGCGTGGCTCCATGGCCTCCGCAGACACGCTCCTCAAGCCGGACCACGGCGCTCACCGCAGGCACTTCATCTTCACCGACGAGCACCAGCAGCTCCGCGAGTCGATCCACGCCTTCGTGACCAAGGAGCTCGCGCCGCACGCGGAGGAGTGGGAGGAGACGACCTTCCCGGACTCCCTCTTCCGGCGCATGGGCGAGCTCGGCTTCCTCGGCCTGTCCTACCCGGAGGAGTACGGCGGCCAGGGCGGCGACTACTTCTGCAACCTCGTGCTGGCTGAGGAGATGACCCACGCGAACAGCGGCGGCCTCGCGATGGGCGTGGCGGTGCACACCGACATGGCCACGCCGCCCGTGCATCTGTTCGGCACCGAGGAGCAGAAGCAGGAGTACCTCGTGCCGGCGATCCGCGGCGAGAAGATCTCCTGTCTCGGCATCACCGAGCCGGACGCGGGCTCCGACGTGTCCGGCATCAAGACCCGCGCGGTACGCGACGAGGACGGCTGGGTGATCAACGGCTCGAAGACCTACATCACGAACGGCCACCGTGCCGACTTCATCGTGCTCCTGACGAAGACCGACCCGGACGCCGGCTACCGGACGAGTCGTGCGGCGAGCGACACGGCGAGGCTGGATGCCGAGCGCTCGCCGCACGACGGCTTCTCGCTCTTCCTCGTGGACATGCACGCGCCCGGGGTGATCCGCGAGAAGCGCCTCGAGAAGCTCGGGATGCACTCCTCGGACACCGCGCTACTCGCCTTCCAGGACGTGCGCGTGCCCGAGGAGGCTCTGCTCGGCGAGGAGGGCAAGGGCTTCTACCACATCATGTGGGAGCTTCAGGGCGAGCGCCTTATCGGCGCCGCGGGCTGCGTGGCGGGCGCACAGAAGTGCTTCGACCGCACGCTCCAGTACGCCACCGAGCGCACCGCATTCGGGCGCCCGATCGGCCGCTTCCAGGCGATCCGCCACAAGTTCGCCGACATGGCCACGAAGATCGAGGCCGGCCGGCAGATGGTCTACAGCACCGCCTGGCGCTTCGCGGGCGGCGAGTACCCCGTGCGAGAGATCTCGATGGCCAAGCTCTACACCGCTCGGATGGCGTGCGAGGTCGTGGACGAGTGCCTGCAGATCCACGGCGGCGCCGGCTACATGAAGGAGTACGGCATCGAGCGCGCCTGGCGCGACATGCGCCTGAACCGGATCGGCGCGGGCACGGACGAGGTGATGCTCGACGTGATCGGCCGCTCGTACGGGCTGTAGCTACGGCCGCTGCCCCGACGGGGGCTCCCCGAGGCCGGGCGGCACGCCGTCCTGGCCGGGAGGGGTGCCGCCGTGGCCGGGCGGACAACCCGCTGTGGCGCCGGTCGGATGGCTGCAGCTCGTGGCCGGCGTCTGCGCTGCCGGCGGCGGGAGCGCGGGCGTCTGCGCCGCCGGCGGCTCGGACACCGCCTCGGGCGGCTGCTGTGGCGCCTCGCGCGGAGGCGCTCCCGGGCCGGGCTGGCCGGGGGTGCGCTCGCGCGGCGACGGCGGGCGCGGGACATCCGAGACCGGCGCCGCGCGCTCGGTCACGGGGACTCCCGCCGCCGGCCCGCCGGGCCCAGCCGTCCGGGCGGCGGCGCTCCCCGCGCTCGCCGCGCGGGTGGCCCGCTCGAGCCGGCGTGCCTTCGAGGCCTTCTCCTTCGCCTTTGCCGCGGGGGCCGCGGCGCTCGCGGCCGACGGGCTGCCCCGCGCGGGCGTGGCCGTCGACGAGCGCTCCCCGGACGGCGAGTCGCTCTGAAACATTCCGAGCGCGAGGCCGACCGCGGCGATCGTGGCCACCCCGCCGGCGGCCGCGGCGGCGCCCGTGTTCGAGCTCAGCTTCGACGCGTGGCGGGGGGCGGCGGCCACGCCGCTCCAGTCGGCCCCGATCACGCTCCCGGCGCTCGTGAGCACGTCCGCGCGCATGCCCGCCAGCGCGGCGACCGGCACCCAGGCTCCGTAGATCGCGCCCAGTTCGATCAGCATCGCGCGCGAGGCCCTGCAGGAGCCGCACTCGTCGAGGTGCTCGTCGAGCCAGCGGTCGTCCACCTCCTCGAGCGTCTCGCCGTCCTCGCGCATGCCGATCAGGAGTTGCGCGCGCTCGCAGTCCTCGCTCGTGGCGGTCACCGAGGCCACCGCTCCGATCCGCAGCTCGTCGCGGAGGTTCGACCGCGCGCGCCACAGGAGCTGGGCGGCAGCGTTGGCCGAGATGCCGAGGATCGCCCCGATCTCCTCGTAGGAGCGGCCGCCGACCTCGCGCAACGCGAGCACCTCGCGGTGCCTTGGCGCCAGGAGCGCGTTCGCGGCGCGGACCTCCTCCTGGGCGTCGCGCAGGAGCGCCGAGCGCTCGGGGTCGCTCTCCACGGCCACGGCGCGGTTCGGCTCCTCCGGCACGCTGTCCGTCGGCCGGCTTCGGTCGCGGCGTCTCATGACCGCGTAGCTCTCATGCCGCGCCGCCGTGTACAGGTAAGCCGCGAAGTCGAGCACGGGCGCGTCGTCGGCCTGCAGGCGCCGCAGGACCCCCACGAACGCCTCCTGCGTGGCATCGGCGGCGTCGTCCGCCGAGTTCAGGAGTCGCAGGCAGTAGTTGTAGACCGGCGTCTCGTAGCGGTCGTAGAGCGTGGCGAACGCGGCGCCGCTGCCGGCGGCAGCCTCTTGGACCAGCACTCCATCCGGGGCGCCCGTAGCCCGCCTGCGGGGGATCGAGACGATGCTCACGATCTCCCGTCACGCTACGCCTGCCAGCTCAGTAGGTCAAACCCGTCGGCCAGCTCGTCGCAGAGCGCGTCCACGATGTCGGGGTCGAACTGCGTGCCCGCTCCCTTGTGCAGCTGCCAAATCGCCCGGTTCAGCGGCAGCGCGGGACTGTAGATCCGGTCCTGGGTCATGGCGTCGAAGGCGTCGCAGACCGTGACCAGCCGGGAGGGCAGCGGGATCCCCGTACCGGCCAACCCGTCGGGGTAGCCGGACCCGTCCCAGCGCTCGTGGGTTGAGCGGACGAGCGGCGCCAGCTGGAGCAGGCCGGGCGTGCGCTCGAGCAATCGCTCGCCGAGCACGGCGTGCTCGCGCAGCATGCTCCACTCGAGCGTGCTCAGCTCCCCGGGCTTCTCGAGCACCCAGGTCGGGACCTTGAGCTTGCCGACATCATGCAGCCAGGCGGTGCGGACGGCGAGCTGGATCATCGGCTCGGAGAGCCCCATACGCACCCCCACCCGGCGAGTCAGGCCGGCGGTGCGCTCCATGTGGGCGGTCACTCCCGGCAGGTAGTGGTCGAGGAGGTCGAGCAGCGCTGCGGCGGCCGGGTCTGCCGCGGGCAACTCGGTGGGGACGGCGCGGAGAGCCTGAGGTGACACGCGAATCCTTTCGATCTCAAATTTGGGACTTGCCATGGAGAGCAAGGAGCAGCGGCTTCCTTACGGCCCTCATCTGTGCGATCCGTCACGCTTCGCGCGTGCCCGTGAGGATCGAGATCGACCGCGCGCTGCGCCTGGACCGGGGCGCCGCCGGCGGCCACAACCGCTGGCATCCGGACATCGCGGCGGTGGCCTCGTGCGAACCGGGCGATGAGGTCACGTTCGAGATCCGCGACTCGCGCGACCGCGAGATCCTGCGCAGCTCGAGCCACGACGACCTGCTCGCGGTCCCCTCGCTGGCCCATCCGCTCACCGGCCCGCTCGAGATCCGCGACGCGCGGCCCGGCGACGTGCTCGAGGTGGAGGTGCTCGGCTACGCGACCGACGACTTCGCCTGGACCGCGATCTGGCCGGGCTCCGGCTACCTCGGCGACCTGTTCGGGCGGCCCTATCTCGCGCGCTGGGAGCTGGCCGGCGGCCTGGCGCGCTCCAAGGAGATCCCGGGCGTCGCGGTGCCCGCCTGCACCCACGCGGGCACGATCGGGGTCGCGCCCTCGCGCGCGCTCTTCGAGCGGGCGCTCGCGCGCGAGCGGGACCTCGCGGCGCGCGGAGGGCGGGTGCCGCTCCCCGATCCCGAGCTCGCCTGGCCGCCCGAGGCGGCCGACGGCCTGCGCACCTATCCCCCGCGCGAGAACGGCGGCAACGTGGACATCCGCGACCTCGGCCCGGGAGCGCGCCTGTTCCTGCCCGTGCACGTGCCGGGCGCGCTGCTCTCGATCGGCGACCTGCACTTCGCGCAGGGCGACGGCGAGGTCTGCATCTCGGCGATCGAGACCGGCGGCTCGGCCACCGTACGCGTTGCCCTGCGCCGCGACGGCTGGCGGCCCACCTTCCCGGCGTACGAGGCGCCGGCGCGACCGCCGCGGGCGGTGTTCGCGACCACCGGCATCCCGCTCGCGGACGACGGCACGCAGGGCGACCTCGACCTGGGGCTCGCCACGCGCCGTGCGCTCCTCGAGCTGCTCGACTGGCTCGAGCACGAGCGCGGGCTCGCCCGCGAGCCGGCGTACGTCCTGATGAGCGTGGCCGCCGAGCTGCGCGTGTCCGAGCTCGTGGACGCGCCGAACGCGCTGGTGTCGGCGGCCCTCCCGCTCGACGTGTTCGAGTCGCAGTAGCCTGCCCTCAACGCCCGCGGCCCCTGGCCTCCATGATGAACGTCCCGGAGTGCCTGCCGGGGCAGTTACTCCGGGACGTTCGTAGTGTGGAAGCGAGAGGAGCTGGAAGAGTCGGACGACTGGGACGAGGAGCTCGATTGACGGCGCCCGTGAGCGCCTCCGCGGCGCCCCGGCGGCCGTTGCCGCCGCTCACCGAGGAGCACGAGCCGCTGCGACAGGAGATCCGCGCGTTCGTGGCGGAGGAGCTGCGCCCCCACGCCGCCGAGTGGGAGGCGGCGCGCTGGTTCCCGGACGGGGTGTTCGGCCTCATGGGCGAGCGCGGGCTGCTCGGGCTCAAGTACCCGGTCGAGTACGGCGGCCGCGGCGGCGACTACCTCGCCGACGCGGTGCTCACCGAGGAGCTCGCGCGCTGCGGGTCGGGCGGGCTGGCGGCCGGCATCGGGGCACACGTGGGCATCGCCACCCCGCCGATCTGGAGGTTCGGGACACCCGAGCAGAAGGAGCGCCTGCTTCGGCCCGCCATCCGCGGCGAGCGCATCGCGGCGCTCGGCATCACCGAGCCCGGCGCGGGCTCCGACGTGGCAGGCCTGCGCACGTCCGCGCGCAAGGTCGACGGCGGCTACCTGGTGAACGGCTCCAAGACCTTCATCACCAACGGCGTGCGCGCGGACCTCGTGGTCACGGCGGTCAAGACGGCCGAGGAGGGCGGCCCGGACCGCGAGCACGCGGTGCGTGCGAGCCCACGTCATCACGGGATTTCACTCGTGATCATCGAGAAGGGCATGGACGGCTTCTCGGTCGCGGGCAAGCTCGAGAAGCTCGGCTGGCACGCCTCCGACACCGGCGAGCTCGCCTTCGACAACGTGTTCGTGCCGGACGAGAACCTGCTCGGCGAGGAGAACCAGGGCTTCTACCTGATCATGGCGGGCTTCCAGTGGGAGCGGCTGGTGATGGCGCTCGGGGCGGTCGCGTCGATGAAGCGCGTGCTCGAGCGCACCGTGGCCGAGGCGCAGGGCCGCCCGGTCTTCCGCCAGCTGGTGGCCGAGATGGCGATCAAGCACGAGGCTGCGCGCTGCCTCACCTACCACGCGCTGCGGCTCTTCGCGGACCGTGAGGACGCACTCCGTGAGGTGACCGAGGCCAAGTTGCTCTCGCAGCGGAGCGCGGTAGAGGTGGCGGAGGCGGCCCTCCGGGTGGTGGGCGACGACCCCGAGATCGGCCGGGCGCTCAGGGACACCCGCCTGGGGCCGATCGGCGGCGGGACCGACGAGGTGATGAAGGAGATCCTGGGGCGCCGGCTCGGGCTCTGAGCCCGGCCGCGGCTTACTCGTCCGGCCAGCGCCCGTGCTCGTCGAAGTAGCGGCGGGCGGCCTCCTCCCGGTCGCGCTCCTCGTCGCCCTCGACACCGATCCGGTAGAGAAGGTTGAGGAGCAGCACGGCGGTGGCTGAGCTGATGAACATCGCCCCCACCGCCACCCCGATCCGGCCCGAGGTGGCCCACACGACCATCCCGGCGAGCAGCAGCGCGAGCGGCAGCCCGTAGCGGACCGCGTTGAGGACCATCGCGCTCGAGGCTACTTCAGAGGGCCGCGCGCTGCCGGCGCGGCTGGAAGGCGGTCTCGAGCTCCTCGCGCTCGTAGGTACCCAGGACGCGATCCTCGGTGGCAAAGCGGAAGAGCGCAACCCGGAAGACCGCCATCAGGAGCGTCTGAACGAGGGCGCCGAGCACGAACACCACCACGCCTAGCCCGATCAGCACGCCGCCCAAGGCGCCCGACGAGCCGCTCGCCGCGAGTCCGAGCATGACCAGCGCGGCACCGGGGAGGAACGCCAGCAGGAACACGAGGCCGCCGATGGCGAACGTGCCCGCCACGCCCTCGCCCCAGCGCTGCCGGATCACGGCGATCGAGCGCTTGAGCGCATCCTTCGGCCCGAGCCCCTCGAGCGCGATCACCGGCACCACGAAGAAGGTGGCCACCGTCCAGGCGAAGTTGGCGAGGCCGCCCACCAGCGCCGCTATCAGCTGTCCCCCGCCCTCCCGCAGCAGCGCCTGGATGATGCTGATCAGCGCGCCGACCACGAGCTGAAGGCCGGCCCAGCCGAGGATCACGCCGAAGCGGCTGCGGGCAGCGGCGAACCCCTCGCCGACGGTGGTGTCGTGACCCTCGAGCGCGCGCGCCGCGCAGGCGCTGACCGCCACGTTGCAGAAGATCGACACCGTGATCAGCACGTACGCGCCGATCACGAGCACCACGATCGCCGCGGGCTCGCTGTCGGTTGAGGTGTAGAGCGCGGCGCCGCCGCCTCCGAAGATCGCGATCACGCCCAGCCCGGCGATGGTCGCCAGGATCGGGAACGCCGCCAGCGAGCGGTCCTGCTTGACGATCGCCCAACTCTGCTTGGTGAGCTGCCACCCGCGGCTGATGCGTCCCATCTCACGATGACCATAGCCGCCATTCCGGCGTCACGCGCGCATCCGGGGGCCGCCGATCGTCATGATCCCCCCGCTCCACCCGTCAACGAGAACTGAAGCAAGGAGACCGTCACGTGGGAGTCCTCGATGGAAAGTCGGCGATCGTCACCGGATCGGCCCGGGGCATCGGCCGGGCAACGGCCGAGCTGCTCGCCGATCAGGGCGCGCAGGTGCTGATCAACGACCTCGACGCCGACGTGGCCGATGAGGCCTCGGCCGAGATCGCGGGCGAGACAGCCGTGTTCGGCGGCGACCTGACCGCCGACGGCGTGCCCGACAAGCTCGTGCAGAAGGCGATCGACGAGTTCGGAAAGATCGACATCATCGTCAACAACGCGGGCTACACGCGCGACAACGTGGCCCACAAGATGGGCGACGCCGAGTTCCAGGCGATGCTCGACATCCACACGGTGGTGCCGTTCCGGATCATCCGCGCCGCAGCACCCCACATGCGCGAGCCGGCCAAACGGGAGCGCGAGGAGGGCCACGAGGTCTTCCGCAAGATCGTGAACGTGAGCTCGATCTCGGGCACGATGGGCAACGCCGGCCAGATCAACTACTCGGCCGGCAAGGCGGCCGTCGTGGGCATGACGAAGACGCTCGCCAAGGAGTGGGGCCAGTTCAAGATCAACGTGAACGCGGTGGCCTTCGGCTTCGTCGAGACGCGCCTCACGGCCGCCAAGGAGTCGGGCAACACGATGGTCAAGGACGGCGAGGAGATCCAGCTCGGCATCCCCGAGCAGATGCGGGCGATGGCCGCGATGATCATCCCGATCGGCCGCCCGGCCTCACCCGAGGAGGCGGCCGGACCGGTGTTCTTCCTCTGCTCGCCCTGGTCCGATTACGTGCACGGCCAGGTGCTGAACGTGACCGGCGGACAGTTCGGCGGGATGTACACGTAGGGCCACGGCGCTTGCCGGCCCCGCGGCGGGAGCCGTGAGCTTGGCCGTGCCCGGCTCGTAGGCGAGGGGCGGCCGATGCCGGCCGCCCCTCGTCGTGCGTCGGCCGAGCTCGTGGCTCAGCGGGTCCGCGCCGGCCGGACCTTCGCCACCGCCGCCGATCCCCTCATGCCCGCGGCGCTGAACGCGCGCACCTGCACGGAGCCCCGCACCTTCCGGACGACACGCCGGACCACTATCCGGCGACGGCCGGTGGCGAGGGTCACCCGCCGTCCGTCGCTCAGGCGCACGGCCGCCTGGTAGCGGCGTGCGCCGGCCGGCGCACGCCAAGTGACCGTCAGGCTCGAGCCCGCCCGCCGCACGCGCAGCCCGGCGGGTCGCCCGGGCCGGCGGGCCGACGGAGCGCGGTAGCTCGCCACCGTGAACTTGTCGCGCACCTGGCCGTCATGCTCGACCAGGGCTACGATGTCGCGGCGCTCCGCCTTGCCGTCGGCCGGTGTGAAGCGGAGCGTGCCCTTGCTCCCCTTCGCCACGCCGATCGCGCCACCGGTGCTCGGGCCGGTCTCCGTGAAGGTGACCTTCTGTCCCTCGACCGGCTCGACCCGGTAACTCAACTTCCGCGAGTGGCCCTGTCCCGTTACCCGCGCCTTGATCCGGGGCTCGTCAAGCCCCTCGGCGGAGCGCAGCGAGATGACCTCCGAGGAGCCCTCCTCGATCTCGATCGTCCAGCGCCCGGCGCTCGGCTTCGAGATGGCGATCTGGGTCAGCTTCGCTCGCGGGTCCTTGAGCACGAAGAACGGGCGCTGCTCGACCGGCATGAGGCCGTCGGGCGTCGTGATGCGCTCCCCGTTCGGACCGACGAGTGTGAACTTCGGCGGCGCGTCCTTGCCCTGGAGCGCCACCACGGCCCCGGGCAGGCCAGCCGGAAGGTCGATCGTCCGGCTGTCACCGGCCGCGACGGCCCGTGACCGGCTCGCCGAGGCGCGTGCGATGTGCTCACGGTAGGGGCCCAGGTCACAGCCGGCGAAGTAGAGGTCGGGGAAGGCGTCGCCCCAGCGGTAGCCGAAGCCGGGCTCCCAGTCGTCGACCAGCACGTCGATCTTTGCGCAGACGGCCACGCCCTTGCTCGAAACGAGGGCGCGCGCTCCCGCGCACCAATCCACGAACTCGAGGCATGCCTCTACACGGCCCTCGGCGTTGAACTTCGGGGCCAGCATCTCGAAGCGGATGAAGCCCCTCAGCGACGCGAGATCCTCGATCCCCCAGTCGAAGCGAGCGAACATCTTCACGTAGCCGTCGGTGTGCACTTCGAAGTCCGCATTGGCAAGCGGAATCTCAACCAGCGCCACCTCCCCGAAGGCGCGCATCACATGCGGCCGGTCGGAATAGGTCGCGAAGCCGAGACCGGCGTCCAGGCGGATGGCGGCAGCCCCGAACAGCTCCGGACCGGCGGTCAGACCGACGCCGCCGCAGAGGGCGAACGTCGGGACGCCGTAGTCGATCGTGAAGTAGCGGTCCTCCTCGGGAAGGTCGACGTTGACCCCGGCCTTTGCGATCTCGGCCTCCATGTCATACGTCTTCTTGCCCACGTGGGGCACGCACTCGCTCTCCTTCGGGCTGATCTCGATCCGGAAGTTGATGCTCTGGAGGAAGACCGGGCCGAAGGGGCCGACACCCGGGCTGCCGAGGTCGAGGCCGGCCTCGGCGTACTCGAAATCACCCGAGCGAATGCCTGCGCCGCCTGAGATGGAGTACGGGACTGGATCCGGCAGGGCAATCTTGGCGGCGATCTCCCAGAGGTCGACGCCGTCGTAGCTCACCCTGAGCTCCTTTAGGCCAATCGGCCCGAGGCTGGCGTTCGTCACCCCGAACGAGAGTGCGTCCGCCGAGGCCGTGGCCGCGCCCGGCCGAAGAGTGACCGGCGTGTCCGACGTCGAGCCCCCGAACTGCTGCGGCAGGGCCACGTAGAACTCGATCTTCGAGGTGCCGTCGGGGAGCAGCTCGGGCACGGCCGGCATCCCAGTCACGCGGAGCCCGTTCAGCTTCGCCTGGCCGTCGACCTCGAATCCGGTGAGCCGCGAGCCGGACACCCGCCAGGAGATCCGCCCGTCGAGGAGCTTCACCGTCGAGCCCTTGGCGGGCGCGCTCACCACGGCCCGGTTCGCCCGTATCTCGGGGCTGCCGGATTGCGGGATGTCGATCACCAGGGTGCTGCGGGACATGGGCACGACGGTGATCCCGTTGATCACGACGGGGTGCTTGGCGTACCAGCGCGTGACCGCGCCGCCGTCGAGCGTGCGCTGGCGCAGGCAGACCGACTTCGCCGTAAGGCTCCCGTGGCCCATGCCCGGCTGGCAGGCGGGCTCCAAGAGCGTCAGCGTGACCTCGACGACGTCGGCGGCGCCCTTGTTGTCCGTCACGCGCACCCGCACGACGCGCTTGCGCGGGTCCACGAGGCCCGTGTAGGCCTCGAAGGTGTGCGTGGTGGTCGGCGTGGCGCCGGTGTCGCGCTCGAAGCTTCCGTTCGCGTCGAGGTCCCACTCGTACCTCACGACCTGGCCGTCCGGGTCGTGGGACGGAGACGCGTCGAGCACCTTGGGTGTGCCTTCCCTGGCCAGAAGGCCGGGGCACATGAGCAGCGTGCCGACCTTCTTGCACTGGTTGTCGTAGACGGCCTCGGGAGCCTGGTTGCCGGGCCCGGCGTCCGGCGCCGGCGCGGGCTGCGGCTGTGGCGGCGGGCTCGAGGCGTCGCTCACCCTCACGGTCCGCTCGGCGATGCTCTGGCCCGTGCCCGTGGCGGTGGGCTGCTCGGCCTTCAGCCGAATGACGTAGCTGCCGGCGACGGCGAAAGACGTCTCCGCCGAGGCGCCCGCGGCGTCGTCGAACTGGCCGTCGCCGTCGAGATCCCATACGTGCCTGATCGGAGCGGTCGAAGGCGATGTCGTCGTGGCCGTGAACGTGATCTCCTCCGCCGGCTTCGGGGTGGCGGGGGTGTAGTCAAACGACGCTGTCAGACCGCCGGTCTGCGCCTGCGCGGCCGGCGCCGCCGACAGCACGACCGCGGCGGCAAGCGCCAGAGCCGGCCCGAGAAGGCGTGCGGGTCGCCTGTCGCGCAAGGGAAGTTCTGCGCTGAGATCCATGGTGATCTCCTCCTTGGGATCGCGGGTACGCTCAGCAGCCGCGTACGGGTCGGAAGGGGACCGTCGACGTACCGCCCGTGTGCGTCGTGTAGCGCAGCTTCGTCGCGCCGGCGACCGTCCGAACGGTGATCCTGTTCAGCGCGCGCTTGACGGCGGCGACGAACGGTGGCTGGAGCGACTCCGGCTGCGACTCGACGATCGGGCCGCCGATGTAGGTGAAGCGCAGGTTGCGTGGCTTGCCGTCGGGCCGGATGGTCTCGATCCAGCGGTAGGTGGAACGCAAGTCACCGGACCCGGTCGTCACGCGCCAGCTCCACTCGCCGTACTTGGACCCTCCACAGATCTTGCCGGAGGCGCGAGCGTGGTCGCCGTTGGCGCTGAAGTCCCGAGTCATGTGGAACCCGGTCGCGGCTTGGGCACTTGCGGGAAGCGCTGCGGCGAGGCAGAGGATGAGGATGAGGACCGGCAGGCGGGTCGCGCTTTCCAGTCGGGGCTTGTTGGTCCTGAGACTCATGGTCATCTCCTGTGTGGGGATCGGCGGATCGCCTGCTCGCGGTCCCTCAGCCGCGGGTGGCGGCGAGGAGGGAGAAGCGGGAGTAGGCCTGTCATGGCGCCCATGCTCATCCGCCGGGGCTCAGGCCACATCGGGGAAGCCCCCTGAACCGGCCCCCTGAAGCTCGGGACCCGCTACTCGCCGGCGCGCTCGCGCTCGATCGCGCGTGCCACGTGCACGCGCGAGGTCACGCCGAGCTTCGCGAAGACGTTGCGCAGGTGGCTCTCGACCGTCTTCTCCGACAGGAAGAGCTCGGCGGCGATCTCGCGATTGGTCTTTCGATCGGTTACCAGGTCGGCGATCTCGCGCTCCCGCGGGCTGAGTGCCACGACGCCGCCGGCCTCGCGCGTCGCGCGGCCCCGGCGCTCCGTGCGGGCGCCGAGCCGGCGCAGCTCACGCCTGACCTGGTCGCGCGCCCGGACGGACGGGAACGCGTCGAACTCCTGCTCAGCCTGGGCCAGCGCGGCGACCGCCTCCCGACGGCGACCCAGAGCTGCCAGCGCAGTTCCCTCCAGCCTCCGCAGGTGCGCGGCCTCGACCCGCAGCCCGCGCTCGGCAGCCGGCCCGTAGGCCTCCGCGGCCACCCGTGCCGCCTCGTCGTGCCGGCCACGAGCCAACAGCACGGCCGCCTCCGACTGGGCGGCAAGGGCCCTGGCGCCAGGCAGTCCAAGGTGCTCGGCGTGCTCCGCGCCGCGCGCGGCATACCCCTCGGCCTCTTCCACGCGACCGAGCGTGAGCAGCGCGTCGACGAGCTGCTGGAGCGCGATCGCCCGCTCATAGGCCGAGATCCGAAGCAGCTCCGGGCCACCTAGGGCCTCCAGCTCGATCTCCAGGCCGCGCTCGGGCTCACCCGCCTCGCGGAGCAGGTGGCCGTAGGTCGACGCCGGCTGCGACCAAAACAGGAAGTTCGGCGCCAGCCCCCGCGAGCGCTCCTCGCTCTCTTCGCAGAGCTCGAGCGCGCGCTCGAGATTTCCCGCCATCGCGTGCGAGTACGCGCACTCCCAGAGCGCCCAGAACAGGTATTGCGGGTTGGGCGAGGTTCGAGCCGACTCGATCGCCTCCTCGGCGGCGGCAATCGACTCCGCGAGCCGGCCGAGCGCATCCAGGGCGAGTGGGCGGGTGAGCATCAGCGGCACGAGCAGATGGCCTTGCCCTGAGGCACGCGAGATTGCAATGCCGCGCTCCGCTGTCGCGATCGCCCGCTCGAGCTCCTCGATGTAGATCTCGGCCCAGCCGAGGTAGAAGAAGATCTCGATGCGCTCGGCGAGCACGTCGTCATCGAGCCCCTCGAGCGCCCCCACGGCCTCTGCGTGGAACCTCTGCGCGGCCTGAACGTTGCCGGCCAACCCGTGTGCAAGCGACAGGGCGGCAGCGGCTTCCGCTACGAGCGGGGACTCGTTCAGCTCACGGGCCATCGCGAGGGCGCCCGCGGCGACCTCGGCACCCCGCTCGAACTCCAGTTCGTTGAGCGCGTCGAGGGCGATGCGCACGTCGAGCATCACGGCCTCGGGCGAGCGCTCCGGGCCCACGGCCTCTCGCGCTCTGAGCAGCCTGCGGCGGGAGTCGTCGGAGCGTCCGAGCCAGGACTCGACGGTGGCGCACGCCGCGCTCAGCCGCGCACGCGCCGCGCTGTCCGTCGCCGGCAGCAAGTCGAGCGCGTCGCGGAGCGCCTCACGGCAGCCGTCCAGGTCGCCGCTGCCGCGTAACGCCGACGCGAGCTTCTCGAGCAGCACGCGCCGATCCTTGTCGTGCTCGGACCCCGCCGGCAGGAGGCGAATCGCGCTCCGAAGCCAGCGTGCCGACGCGGCCGGCGCCTGATGCGCGATCGCCGAGGCCGCCTCATTCAGGGTCGCCACCGCCTCGAGGTCACCTCGCCGGGCAGCGTGCTCTACGTGATGCGCGCGCTCGGCGGCCCCCGCCCCCCGCGCTTCGAGCGCTTCAGCGGCAGCCCTGTGAGCGGCGAGGCGCCAGCCGCCGCGAGTGCTCTCGTAGACGGCGCGCCACACGAGCGGGTGCCGGAAGGCGAAGCGTCGCGGCACCTCGGTCGGCCGCACGAGCTCGCGGTCGAGCAGATCGTCAAGCGCCTCGAGCGCAGCGCCCTCGTCGATCCCGGCGATGTCAGCCACGAGATCGGGCTCGAAGCGCTCGCCGGCCACTGCGGCTGCCTCGAGCACCCGCCGGCTCCGATCCGGCAGGGCGCCGATCTCCTGCCCCAGCGCGGCGGAGATCGCCGACGGAAGCTCGAGCAGCCCGCGCTCCGGATGGCCGTTCGTCGCGCTCGCCGGCTCCGTCGCCGTCCGGGCGAGCTGCTCCATGTAAAACGGGTTGCCACCGCCCAGCTCGAAGATCCGCCGCCGCACCCGTGGCTCCAGCCGGTCTCCGAGGAGCCGCTCCGAGTCCTCCTCATCGAGGGGCTCGAGCCGGAGGCGATGCGCCCCGCGGCGGCTTTCCACGAGGCCCAGGGCCGGCTCGAGCGGCTCGGGAATCTGCCCCGACCGACCGGCCAGAGCGAGCATGAGCGAGGCGCGCGGCGGCTTGTGAAGCAGAGCGGCGATCAGCTCCGCGGAGGCGTCGTCCACCCACTGCATGTCGTCGATGGCGATCACGAGCGGCCGCGCGGCTGCCAGGCGCTCGAGCAGCTCGCGCACGGCCACGTACGCTCGGTAGCGCTCGTCGTGCACGCCGCTCGTCGGCGTGCGCCGCGTCCGCAGAGCCGGGAAGATGGACCCGAGCTCCTCGCGCAGCTCACCCGCGGGGAGCTGCAGACGGTGGGGATCGAGGCCAGCCAGATGGGCGTCGAGCGCATCGACGACCGGAGCAAACGGGACGTTGCGCTCGAACTCGGCGGCGGCGCCCCGCAGCACTACGAACTCGCTGCTCTCCGCCCGAGCGCACAGCTCGTCGAGCAGGCGGGTCTTGCCGATGCCCGCTTCACCCGACAGCTCGACGAGGCGCGGGCCCTCACGCTCCTCGAGGCCCGCCAGCGCTCGGCCCAGCAGCGTCAGCTCGTGCTCGCGCCCCACTATGCGTTGGGCCGGTGCCGCCACGCAGACTCCCCGCGGGCAGTCTATTCCGAGAGAAGCTCGTGCGGCCGCCTTGAGGCGAGGTAGCCGAGGCCGCTGCTCGCGATCAACACCAGGACGAGCGGCGCCGCCCACCGCGAGGACGTTTGCGGCGAGCCCGGCGAGCAGCGTCTACCGCAGCAGGTAGCCCGCGATCCGGCCCATCACCGCCTTGCGCTGCTCCGCGGTGGAGATGGTCTCGAACCCGTAGCCCATCAGGAGCGACTTGGGCGTCGTGATCGCCGCGCCGACCGGGAATCCACCGGCGTCGGTGAACGCCCAGTTGTTCGCGTTGGCCCCGCTGCCCGGAGGCGGCCCGGTGATCTGCCAGCCGCCGGTGTCGCTGCCCTCGAATGACGTCGACCCGCCCGGCCACGCGAAGTCGTCCAGGAACACGCCGAGGTTCTGCGTGCCCCAGTCGCTGATGAAGGCGATCGAGATCTCGACCGTCTGACCCTGCCACTTGGAGAGGTCGATCCGCCACTGCTGCCAGCCGTTCGAGTTGCCGGTCGCGGCGTTCCACTGGCCCGTCGTGCCCTGAGGCGTGCACGTCTTCGGGGGGCCCGCCTGGAACGTCTGATAGTGCGTGAGCTGCGGATGCAGCTCGTCCGCCCATCCAGACGTGCTCCCGGTGCAGCTCTGGCCCGTGCCTTGGGTGGTGTGGTTGTTGAGGTCGGGCAGCGTCGTCCAGTCGTCGCCGCCGGCCGTCCTGGCCTCCACGGCGAGGTAGTCCCAGTCCGGCTCGGTGTCGTACGAGGTCCAGAACGTGAGCTCACCGCCGCCGGCCGGAACCTGGATCTCACGCGTGAGCCGCTTGTAGCTCACGTCGGCGATCTGCGAGTAGACGTACCTGCTGCCCGTGTGCGGGTCGAACGGCCCCCCGGGCTTGGCCCAGCGCGCCGACGCGCTGCTCTCGAACTGCGGGTACTCGTCGACCGGCAGCACGCCGCTGGTCGTTACGAACGACGATGTGCTGAGGCCCGCCGTCTGGGGTGCCGTCAGCGACCACTGCGGGAGCCCGGCGAACGGGGTCCCGATGCCGTTGAGCGCATACGGGGTGGTCCCCGCCTGGCCGTCCCCGGCGATCTGGACCATGCCGCCGAACCAGTACTGCAGCACGTCGTTGATCAGGTCGCCGCCGAACACCGAGCCGCGCAGCAGCAGGCAGCGGCGTGAGTCGAGCGCCGGATTGGCGGCGCCGTTGATCCGGCAGACGGCCTCGTCCTTCGGGTCGTAGAACTGGGTGCCGACCCCGGCGCCTGTGTACTGCATGCCGGCGGTCTTGCCCGAGTAGGCCACGCGGCCGCCCTCGTCCATGTAGGCGCGCATCTCGAGCATCTCGTCGTACGCGAGCCGGTCGGCGTTGCCCCCGCCGCGGCCAAACTCGCGGGTCACGATGTCCTCGCCCGTGTACCAGATGACGCCCTTGTAGTGGCTGAGCACGCCGAGGGCGTCCGGCGCCGTCCGAGTGCGCTCGTCCACGTCGTAGAGGTCAGCGGGGACGTTGTTCTCCGCCAGTGCCGTGAGGAACGTCTGAGCGGAGTGCGGGCCCGCCGCCTGGTTGGGCGAGGCGCCCGAGTAGTCCTCGGCCGCCACCAGGAGCATTTGGTTGTTCGAGTCGGAGATCATGTCGTAGGTGAACGACCCGCTCTTCTGGCCGCCGCCCTCGAACCAGACCTCCACCTCGTCACCGGGCTGGGTGCCTGTGATCGTGCCGCGCATCACGTGGTACCAGACCGACGCGGGCCTGTAGCGCTGCCCGCCGGCCCACTCCGAGGTCGGAGCGCTCTGGGTCGCACCGCCGTTGACCCGGTACTTGACCGTGACCGCGCCGAGCGCCCGCTTGGCCAGCACCTGCACCGTTTGCGGGTCGCCGTAGGAGTACTTGAACGTGAAGTTCGAGCCCGGCAGCCCGTCCTTGTAGGGGTCGTCGCTCTTGAGGTAGAACGGCTTGGTCTCGATTCCGAGCGAGGACTTCGGGTCATCCGGGTCCTTCGCGGAGTTCGCGACCGACTCGGCGAACGGCAGGTTGCGCTCGAACTCCTCCTGGACGAGCCCCTCGTCGTCCGGGAACACGAACCCGCAGGTCGGGCAGCCCGGGCTGAGCTCCGGGGTCCAGGCCAGCGCGCGGCCCTGCTTGTGCAGGTAGTCGTTGGCCTCGCCGTTGGTCACGTAGAGCACGTCCGAGCTCAGACCCGGATGGAAGCCGTCGATCGCCGGCCGGTCGAGGTTGCCCGACAGCGCGTAGTAGATCGGGTCGTCGGCGGTCGGCGAGCTGGTCTGCCAGCCCTCCGGATACAGCAGCCAGCGACCATTCGAGTGGTAGTTGATGTTGAACTCGAAGCCGACCCGCTGGGAAAGTCCGATGATCGCCTGCGTCTCGCGCTCGGACGCCGGGCCGGGACCGCGATAGGTCTGGCTCGAGAAGATCTTCGAGGAGCCCTCCTCGTCGTACTTGAAGTGCTCCGGGTAGTTGCGGTTCGGGTCGACGCCGTCGGCGATCGTCGTCGCGGGGTCGCCGTCGTTGTTGCGCAGGTTCTTGCGCCACAGCCGCTCGGCGTCGAATGAGTACTGGTAGCCGTCCGGGTTCATGACCGGCACGAACCAGAGCTCGGTCGACTGGAGCAGCTTCACGATCTGCGGGTCCTCGTTGGCCCAGCCCTCGATGTAGTGGTACATCAGGCGACGGTCGATCTCGGTCGCGATCCACTCACGCGCGTGCTGGGTCGCGCTGAACAGCACCGCCGGCCGTCGGCCGTCCCGCTGGCCGCGCGCGCCCTGCGTGACCTTGAGCGCGAGGATCTCGCGGCCCTGCAGCGTGGTCCCGATCCTGACCAGCTTGGTCACGCCGGGGTACTTGCTCGCCAGCTCGTACATCTGGTCGCGGTAGCCGCCCGGCTCGTCGTAGGACTTCCACACGGTGAAGCCGTTCGCCGCCTGCGCGGCCGCGAACTGCTTGACCGTCTGGCCGCCCTTCACGCGCGTGAGCTTCGCGCTTGCCCCTTCGGCGCGGACCTCCCGCGCCTGACTGCGCGTCAGGATCATCTGCGCCTTCGCGCCGGAGAGCGTGACCTGGCTTTCCGCGACGTCGAAGCCCTTCGCCTCGAAGGCCGCGAGCTTTCCCGCGGTCGTGACGACCGTGTACGCGTCGAGCCGGTCCTGTGGCCGCTGCTTGGCGGCGGCTGCCGGCACGGCGACGAACGAGAATGCGACCGCGCAAGCGGCCACGGCGAACCAACGCTGCATGCTGCTGCTCCCCTCGAAGAGAATCTGCCCCTGTTCCGGAATCTCTCCGCTCTAAACGTTCTCTAAACCGGGCGGGCGCGGGGCATCCGGGGGCGGCGCCCCCGGATGCCCGTCCTGCGCGCGCTACCGGCTCCGGGCGAAGAGCTGGCCGCGCACGGCGCCGCCTGGGAAGTCCCCCGTGTGGACGTTCACGTAGAACCTGCCCGGGTTGGCGGCGATCGCTCGGGCGTCGGCGCGGCTGAGCGTCACGCAACCGCTCCCCGCGCCGGGGTCGCCCCCGCTCGGCGTGGCGATGGTGACCGCCACAGGGCCCGCCACGTCCGCCCCGCCCCGATGGATGTGCGCCTGCACCGGCTTGGCGATGTTCTTCACCGCCACGGCGATGCACATCCTGCGGCCGTCGAGCACCGCGGTCGCCCCGCCGCGACCGTCCTGGTCGCCCGCCCCCTTGTCGCCCTCACTCGAGACCTCTTTGGTCCCGAGCATCGTCGCGTGGAGCGTGCCCGGGTCGGAGCCCTGCCCCACCGCGGTCGTCACGGCAACCGTGCACGCGGCGCCGATCGCCGCCGCGAGCGCCAGCCAGCGCATCTTCATGGTCAGTCTCCCCTCTGTCGACTGGCCCTGTGATACGCGCGATCAGGCCCTGCGGTTCACCGCCCCTTCGCCGGAAGCGAACGCGCGTAGGCCACGCTTCGCCGCACCCACGGCCCGAGCATGCGTTTCGTTCGCAGTGCCTCCGGGCCGACCCGGAGCCAGCCGCGCGGCTCGCGGCCGCGCATCTCCATCGGCGATACGTGCGGCTTGCGCAGCAGCGCCTCACCCTCCTCCGGGTCCACCCTGGCCAGCAGGCCGCCTTGACCGCTCGCCGCCACGGCCATGTTGCCCGCGACGAGGAAGGCAAGGCCGCCGAACATCCGCTTCTCGGTCAGGTCCGGCTCGTCCGCCAGCTGCTCCCGGATCCGCTCGGCGAGCTCCTCGTCGTACGCCACCCTCAGGCCGACGGGCCGGTGATCACCGAATCCGACCCCTCGTGCACCCCATCGCTCGAGGCGGGATCGGGGTGCGGGTGGCGATCCGGGTTCCAGCTGTAGGCGTACTCCGGCTTGTCGAGCTGCCGCCAGAGGGCCGCCAGCTTGAGCGGGCGGAAGGTGTCCCACATCACGGCCAGCTCGTCGGTCGAGGTCTTGCCGAGGGCCTTCTCGACCGCGCCCGGCTGCGGGCCGTGCGGCAGGCCCGAGGGGTGCAGGGTGATGCAACCCACGTCGACGCCCTTTCGTGCCGCGTAGTTGCCGTCCGCGTAGAACATGACCTCCTCGGACTGGATGTTCGAGTGGTGGTAGGGCAGCACGACCGCCTCCGGGTCCCAGTCGAGCATCCGCGGCGCGAACGTGCAGATCACGAAGTTCGGGCCCTGGAAGGTCTGGTGCGCGGGCGGCGGCAGGTGGAAGCGGCCGGCGCGCGGCTCGAAGTCGTCCGCGTTGAACGTGTACGGCCAGACATAGCCGTCCCAGCCCACCACGTCGAACGGGTGCCGGTCGAGCAGGTAGTCCTGATGGCCGTCGCGCACGCGCACGGTGACCTGGTACTCGCCCACCTCGTCCACGGTCTCGAGCTCCGCTGGCGGGTGGAAGTCTCGCTGCGAGAAGGGCGAGTGCTCGAGCAGCTGGCCATAGCGGTTGCGGTAGCGATTGGGGGTCTCGATCTCGCCCGGCGTGTGGAAGCAGACCCAGTACTGCTCCTCACCCTCGGGCAGCTCCCAGGTGTGGGTGGTGCCGCGCGGGATCACGACGTAGTCGCGCTCGCGGAACGGCACGCGCCCGAACACCGTCTGCAGCACACCGCTGCCGCGGTGGATGTAGAGCACCTCGTCGCCCTCGCCGTTGCGGTAGTAGCCGTCCAGCGCCTCGGTGGGCTTGGCCACCGACACCTCGATGTCGCCGTTCCACATCAGGAGGGTGCGGGAGGACAGCGGGTCCCCCCCGGGGCTCACCGGGTTCGTGTCGCAGAGCCGGTGCACGTGGGCCTCCGGCACCCACTCCTCGCGCTCGATCGGCCGGAAGGCGCCGACCTGGTCGAGCCGGCAGGGCGACTGGAGGTGGAGCAGGATCGACTCGTTGCCCGAGAACCCCTCGTAGCCCATCACCTCCTCGACGAGCAGCGGCGACGACGCGCCGTCCGGAGATCGAAGGCTCGCAGGCACCGCCTGCTCGCCGTTCCTCCTCACCTGGACGTGGCGCTTGGGGGGAACCCTTCCGAGGCTGGCGTAGCGCATGACTTAGAGGTTTCCTCTCCGCTCCTGCTCCCGCTCGATCGCCTGGAACAGGGCCTTGAAGTTGCCCTCGCCGAAGCCGCGGGCGCCGTGGCGCTCGATGATCTCGAAGAAGACGGTGGGACGGTCGCCCACCGGCTTCGTGAAGATCTGGAGCAGGTAGCCCTCGTCGTCGCGGTCGACCAGGATCCCGAGCCGCCTGAGGTCGGCGATGTCCTCGTCGATCTCGCCTATGCGCCCCGGAACCTCCTCGTAGTACGACTCCGGGATCGTGAGGAACTCCACGCCGCGCTCTTTCAGGTCGGCCACGCAGCGCACGATGTCGCGCGTCGCCATCGCGATGTGCTGGGCGCCCGCGCCGTTGTAGAAGTCGATGTACTCCTCGATCTGCGACTTGCGCTTGCCCTGCGCGGGCTCGTTGATCGGGAACTTGATGCGGCCGCTGCCGTCGGTGACGACCTTGGACATCAGCGCCGAGTACTCGGTCGAGATCGCCTCGTCCGAGAAGTGGATCATCTCGGTCATCCCGAAGACCCGCTCGTAGTAGTGGACCCACTCCTCCATGTGGCCGAGCTCGACGTTGCCGACGATGTGGTCGATCGCCATCAGCCGCATGTCATCCGGATCCCTGGGCGCGTCCGCGCGCCGCTCGAAGCCGGGCAGGAACGGGCCGCGATAGTCCTCGCGCTGGACGAACAGGTGAAGCGTGTCCCCGTAGGTCTCGACCGCGGAGAGCTGCACGCGCCCGTGCTCGTCCTCCTCCCAGCGCGGTGTGGTCACGCCGCGAGCACCGTGCGAGACCGCGTGCTCGTAGGCGCCGGCGGCGTCGGGCACGCTCAGCGCGATCTTCTGCACGCCGTCGCCGTGACGCGCGTGGTGGTCGGCGATCTCGTCGCCGCCGCGCAGCGTGCCGGTGAGCACGAGCCGGATCCGGCCCTGCTCGAGCACGTGGGAGACGCGGTCACGGCTGCCGGTCTCGAGCCCGCGGTAGGCGGTCTCGGTGAACCCGAAGGCGTGCGTGTAGTAGTAAGCCGCCTGGGCGGCGTTGCCAACGAACAGCTCCACGTGGTCGATGCCGTGCACCGGCATGCGGTCGTTCTCGGGTATGGGCGGGGTAACGGTGCCTGGAGCGAGCTGCTCAGTGGCCATCGGTTTCCTCTCTCACGGGTTCAACGAAATGATTGCCCGGTTCGGGTGACGCTTCAACGCCGATTCATTGCAGAACTGCGAAAGTTCCCGCGCAGATGGACGATACAGACCGGAGAATCGTTGCGCTGCTACAGGAGAACGCCCGCCGCTCGTTCAAGGACATCGGCGACCGGGTGCACCTGTCCGCCCCCGCGGTGAAGCGACGGGTCGACCGACTCGAGGCGGACGGCGTGATCCGCGGCTACAGCGCGGCGGTCGACCCGCGCGCCTTCGGCTGGCAGGCGGAGGCCTTCGTCGACCTCTACTGCGAGGGCGGCATGCCGGCCGACGCGATCCGGCGCGCGGTCGAGGGCGAGCCCGGCGTCAAGTCGGCCCACACCGTGGCCGGCGAGGCGAGCGCGCTCCTGCACGTGATGGCAACCAACACGCAGGATCTCGAGCTCTGCCTCGAGCGCATCCGGGCGACCGAAGGGATCAGCCGCACCGTCACGGAGGTCGTGCTCTCGACGCTGTTCGACCGCTGACGCGCCGGGTACAGACGCCTCCATGGAAACGAATCGCGACTTCGAGCGCCACGAGGAGGACGCGGCCGCGGAAGAGGCCGCCGAGATCGGCGGGCCGGGACCCGAGTACGAGGGCGCGGACGACGAGCGGGCCGTGGAAGAGGGCGGCGGCGGCGAGTCCGAGGGCTTCGAGCAGGCCGAGGAGGGCCTTGTGGAGGCCGCCCAGCACGGCGAGCACCGTCACATGCCGACCGAAGACGAGTTCCCGCCCGAGGAGGCCTCCGACCAGTCGACAGCCGAGTACGGCGAGGCGGACCAGGTCGACCCGAATCCCGACGGCTGAGCCCCGCCTCTAGAGGTCGAGCCCCCAGACGCGCAGGTCGACTCCACGAAGACGCTCCAGGCCCTCGAGGCGCATGCCGAGCTTCTCCGCGACCCGCTGCGAGCGCCGGTTCTCGTCGGCGATCAGGCTGATCAGATGGGCGGCGCCCAGCTCGGCCCGGGCCCAGGCGATCGACGCTCGTGCCGCCTCACCCGCGTAGCCGCGCCCCCAGCGTGAGCGGGCCACCGTCCAACCGACCTCGAGGTCGGGCCAGTCCGGAGGACGCTGCAGGCCCGCTCGTCCCACGAACGCTCCGCCGTCGAGCTCCTCGAGCACCCAGTGGCCGTAGCCCTTGAGCTGCCAGTGCCCGGCGAAGGTGGCCATCTCGCGCCAGGCGTCGGGGAGGGTCAGGCCGCCGTCGCGACCGAGCGAGCGCATCACCTCGTCGTCGGCGCAGAGCACGGCCCAGGGGCCGAGGTCCTCCTCGCGCCATCCCCGCAGCAGCAGCCGCTCGGTGCGCAGCTCGGGCACGCTCACGGCCGCGGCCTGCGCTCCTCCGCGAGCGGCTTTCCGCCCTCGCCCGTGAGCCCGCCGGGCGGCCAGGGGCCGAACCAGTTGTCGCGGGCGCCGTCGATCGTGAGCACGGCGCCGGAGAAGAAGTCGCCCGCCGGCGAGGCGAGGTAGGCCACGAGCCAGGCGAACTCCTCCTCGCTGCCGAGCCGCCCGAGCGGCACCGTTCCCGCCACGCCCTCCACGACCGGCTTCGGGTACTTCGTCAAGAGCGCGTCGGTGGCGAAGGGCCCCGCCGCAAGCGCGGTGAGCCGGATGCCGAAGCGCGCCCACTCGATCGAAAGCACACGGGTCAGGTTCTCGACCGCTGCGCGCGCGGCCGAGGAGTGCGCCATCCCGGGCAGGCCGTGGTGCGGGGAGAGCGTCACGTTCACGATCCTGCCGCCGCGGGGACTCCCGTCCCGCCCGCCCATCATCGCCCGGGTGGCCACGGCGTGGGTCATCAGCCACGTGCCCTCCACGTTCAGCCGCAGGACCGTCCGGAAGCCCTTCGGCGTGATGTCCTCGGCCGGGGTCAGGTACTGGCCGCCGGCGTTGTTCACGAGCAGGTCGACCTGACCGTGGCGCTCGAGCACCTCGCCCACGAGCGCGTCGACCTGATCCTCCTCACGGATGTCGCAGGCGATCGCCGTGCAGCGTCCGCCCTCGGCGGCCGCCGCGGTCTCCGCAAGCGGCTCCTCCCGGCGCCCGCATACCACCACCTCGGCTCCGAGCGCAGCAAGCTCGAGTGCGCTCGCGCGGCCGAGGCCCGAGCCGCCTCCGCTCACGATCGCGACCTGGCCGTCCAGCAGGCCCGGCTGGAAGATCCGCGATGGCATGGCCGCGCCAGCGTAACGCCCGATGGGTCGCCGGTCCCGGGCCTGGGTCCTCGTCAGCCCGGTGCCGAGCGGCGCCGGGGGGCGCAGCGCCCCGCCGGCATCCACGAGCCCGGGCCGAACGCGAACAGGCCCCAGCCGAGGATCGGCCAGACCGGCCAGAAGTAGCCGGCGCCGGTGAGCGCCCAGATCGCCACGAGCAGCACGCTCACGGCTACGAACCGGGCGCGCCCGCCCCAGCCGCGCGAGCGCGACGCGCCCGGGGCCGGCGCCGGCTCGGCGGCGGGCGGCAGATCCGCCACCAGCGCCGCCAACTCGCCCTCGGTACGCGCCGCGAGCGCCCGCTCGAGCCGCTCCTCCAGCTCCTCGGCACTCAGCCGCCCCTCCGCGGTGGCCGCACGCAGCCGCTCGGCGGCCCGCTCGCGGTCGGCGTCCGATGCCCTGAGGTCAAGCGCGCTCATCGTGTGTACATCCCGTGGAAGCCGAAGGGGATGTGGTGGGGCGCCTCGGCGCGAGCCAGCTCCTCCATCGTCCGCGCGTCGAGGACGAGCAGGAACGAGCGGCCGGCCGCGGCGTCGAGCACCACGGACAGGATCACGCCGCCGTCCTCGGCCTCCTCGCCCGGCTCGCGCACGAAGATCGGCTCGCCGGGATAGCAGCCCTCGGCGCTCCACTCACGGCGCGAGCCGTCGCTCACGTCGATCTTGACGAGCCGGTCGATCCACTCGCTCCCGTGGCCGGTGAACCAGCCGTAGCGGTACTCGCGCGTGTTGCGGCGCGCGTAGTCGATCCGGGGCAGCTCAACGTTCTCGCCGAGGACCCTGCGGTTGACCGAACCCGAGTCGAGGTCGATCGTGTAGCGACGCAGCTCCGTGCGGGGGATCGCCCCGCGCGTGCCGCCAGCGTCGAGATAGAGCGCGTCGATGATCCCGGGGTCGTCGTAGGCGACCAGGTCGACCACCAGCTCGCCGTCGCGCTCGAAGGCGTTCACGTGGTGGAAGCAGAAGAAGGCGTCCGTCTCGTATGTGCCGCGCAGCTCCCCGCTCTCGCGGTCGAAGACCTGGAAGCGCGTGCCCTCCTCGGGGCGCCAGCGGTAGTTCTCGATGAACGGCTTGCCGGAGAAGGCCAGCCGCAGCGGGTTCACCCGCAGCGGGTACTCGGCCAGGATCAGGTGGCGGCCGCTCATACCGAAGGCGTGCATGTAGGCCGGCTCGCGCACGGGCAGGCGAGCGATCACGCGGCGCGCCGACGAGCCGGCGGGCAAGCCGTAGAGCACGTACTCGCTCGTCCTCGAGAAGCGCGCGACGTAGTTCACGAGCTCGTCGCGCTCGCCGTCGTGGTGCGGGTGCGCCGTGGTCACGTGCGCCCTGCGCAGCGAGTCGGCATACTCGACCTGCCCGATCGTGTCGAGCGTCTCGGGGTCGAACTCGACCGGCAGCGGCGTCTCCGTCATCGCGATGTAACGCTGCCCGATGCGCGCGAGGTTCACGTTCGGGTTGTCCGTCTGCTCGGGCGAGAAGATCGACTGCACGCGCTTGAAGATCGACCGGCAGGGGTCGGTGGCGAAGCCGGGCACGAGGCGCCCCTCGCGCGCGGCGGCGAGCACCCTGCTCTCGACGAGCCGGCTGCGGTACGACACGCGCCCCTCGTGGAAGCCGAAGCGGTTGAGCGCGGCCAGGCCGTCGAACCAGTGGTCGACGCGGCGCTCGCCGACGTCGAGCTTCGCGGGAGTGACGCGGATCAGGGCGCCGGTGAGCCAGGCGGGGAGCTCACCCTCCACCGGAAGCGAGTCGACCGCCACCTCCTCCTCCTGGCTCGTGAAGCCGAGCCGCACGTCCGTCTTCTTCGCATGCGATATTGCGGTGCTCATGGTCAAGACTGTACCGTCTAGTCTGGACTAATGCAACACGACGGGCCGCGGCTCACCCCCACCTCGTACATCGTGCTCGGCTTGCTCGCCTGGTTCGGCGACTCCACGCCGTACCGGCTCAAGCAGGTCGCGGCCACCTCGGTGGGCAACTTCTGGACGCTCCAGCACGCCCAGCTCTACACGGAGCCCGAGCGCCTGGCCGCCGCCGGGTACGTGACCGTGCAGCGCGAGCGCGGCGGGCGCCGGCGCAAGCTCTACGCGATCACCAACCTCGGCCGGGAGGCGCTCGGGCACTGGCGCGCGGAGCCCGCCGGCGAGGTCGCCGAGCTGCGCGACCAGGCGATCCTCAAGCTGTTCTTCGGCGCCGACCCGGCCGCGCTCGGCCCTCCCCAGATCGAGGCGCACGACGCGAAGCTCGCGGAGTACGAGCGCATCCGCGCGTCGCTCCCGGACGACGTGCCGGCGGGCGTGCGGCTCGCTCTCGAGGCCGGCATGGACCACGAGCGCCAGCAGATCGCGTGGTGGAAGCAGGCTATGGTGGCTGGCGATGGCGACAGCGGCTGAACCGCGCCCTGCCGAGCTGCCGCTGCCGGGAGGGCGCTCGCGCGCGACCCTCAAGCTCACCCCGCTCCTGACGGGCCGGATGATCGCCCCGCCGGGCTGGTTCCTGCGCGAGGAGGGCCGGCTCGCCTGGCGCAAGGCGCTCGGCTTCGGCGTTCCGAGGCGGGAGTGGCTCCAGGTCCCGGTGCCCGCCTTCCTGGTCGAGCACCCGAAGGTCGGGGCGATCCTGATCGACACGGGCTTCCACCCCTCGGTGGCGGTCAACCCGAGCCAGAACCTCGGCCGGATCTCGCTCACGGCCTTCAAGGACCTCCAGATGGAGCCCGAGCAGGCGGTCTCGGCCCAGCTGCGCGCACGGGGGATGGAGCCCGCCGCCGTGAAGGTCGTGGTGATGACGCACCTGCACACCGACCGCGCAAGCGCCATCGCGGAGTTCCCGGGTGCCACCTTCGTGGTGTCGAAGGCCGAGTGGGAGGCGGCAACCGACGACGGGCCGATGCACGGCTACGTCCAGCGCCAGTTCGACCACGCGTTCGAGTACCGGCTGCTCGACTTCGATCGCCCGCCGGTGGCGTCGTTCGCGGGGTTCGCGCGGGGCCTCGACCTGTTCGGCGACGGCAGCGTGCGCTGCGTCTACACGCCGGGGCACACGCTCGGGCACATGTCGGTGGTGCTCCGCACCCGGGACCGCGAGGTGCTGGTGGCCTCGGACGCGATCTACATGCGCCAGAGCCTCGACGACAGCCACCTTCCCTACCGCACGGAGGACGAGCACCTGTTCCGCCGCTCGCTGCGCGAGATCGCGCAGTACCGCAAGCAGACCCCGGACGCCCTGATCATCCCCGGGCACGACTGGGACGCCTGGCAGGAGCTCGACCCCGAGTACTAGATGCTCTAGTCCAGCAGCGGCAGGAGCCGCCGGGCGTCGCTCGACACGGTGATGTGGATCGCCCCCGGCTCGCGCACCCACGAGATCAGGTTGAGCGACTGGAGGCGGTCGAGCGTCGTTTGGAAGGCGACGGCCTGGCGCTTGCTCGCGTAGCTGCGGCGCACGTCGAAGGCGAAGCCGGTGGTGTGGAGCGAGTAGGCGCGTGTGGCCTCGGAGTTGCGGCGAGCGAGGCGGCGCTGGTAGCGCTCGTCGCGCACCGTGCTGGTCACTATGAGCGGCCGGCGCGAGCCGGACAGCTCGCGCACGTTCGCCCCGATGTAGACGGCCAGCGCGAACGCCTCGGGGCGAAGGCCCCGGTAGAGCCAGCGGTCCTTGCGAGCCAGCTCTCCCATGTCGGGGTCGCGCCGCAGGCCGAGCCCTCGCGGGTCGTTCGGGAAGCGCTCGAGCTCGCCCTCGTCGTAGGCCGCGGCCAGGTCGTCGGGGCCTCCGTACACCGTGGTCTGCACCCGCGGGTGGAGCACCTCCTCCCCGGAGGCCTTGGCCGCGTGCAGCGCGTCGAGACGCGCAAGCTCCGCGGGGTCGTCGCGCCAGAGCCGCATGATCTCCTGCGAGGCGCGCACTCGCCACAGGTAGGTGGCGGAGTCGTCGCTGAACTCCGACAGCAGCGCGAAGGTGCGCGGATGGCGGTCGGGGGTGGCGTCGAAGTACACGCGCGTCCAGCTCGCGCCGGGGTCGCCGTAGGCGGCGAGCACGTCCCCGAGGTTGCCGATTCCCATGTGGTAGGAGACCACGGCGAGGTCCTCGCGGCGGAAGCTCTCCATCGCGGTGCGCAGGTAGCGCCCGGTGCCCTCGAGCGACTTGGCCGGGTCGAAGCGCTCGTCGACCCGGCGGCGCCGCGCCCGCAGCCGCTCGGATCGGGCGGACTGGCCACGCCGCTCGGCGCGCCGGATCTTGCGCGTAAGGCGCTCGCTTTCGCGCACGTCCACCCGCATCCCCAGCAGCTCGCTGGCCGTTCCGGCGAGGATCTGGCTGAGCCCCACGGCGCCCTCGAGGTCGGCACTCGCCGCGACCTCGGGACGACCGGCGCTCTCGAGGAAGACCATCGCCTCCACGAGGTCGGGATCCACGCCCGCGCCGGCGGCCGCCTTCTCGATCTGGTCGCGATAGCGCGCCACCCGGCGCGCCGTGGCGCTCACCCCGCCCGGGCTGAGCGCGTAGACGATGTGGCTGTGGCCGGCGGCCGCGCGCGCCGCCAGGTCCTCCTCGCTGCCCGGCTCGAACGCCAGCGGGTCCGGCTCGTCCTTGTCGACGGTCACCTGGGGAACTCCAGGGAGCGAGCGGTCCTTCGGGCCCGTGGCTGCGAGCAGCGCGAGGCCCCCGCCGGTGGCGAGCACGAAGACGAGCGCGGCGAGCAGCCAGGTACGCACCCGCCCAAGGGTGTCAGGCGCGCGAGAGGCTCAGACGTCGATCGGCCGGCGGCCGGCCGCCCGGCCGGCGCGGCGCGCTGCGCGGGCGGCCTTCACGGCGCCGCGCCTGCCCTCGCCGCGGAGGCGAGAGTGGATGGTGCGAACTCGGTCGAACACGATCTCGGACGCCGCCTGCGCCTGGTCCTTGTCGGGCTCGGGCACGCGCTCGAATTGGAGTGGCTCGCCGAACTGCACGGTGACCTTGGGGAACTGGAGCCGCTTCCAGTTGCGCACCCGGTCGGTGCCCGCGATCGCGGTGGGCACCACCGGCACGCCCGACTCGAGGGCGAGCCTGCCGATCCCGTGGCGCGGCTTGCCGAGCTCGCCGCTGCGGGAACGGCCCGCCTCGGCATACATCACCACGATCCCGCCGCGCTCGAGAATCGCGTGCGCGGTAACGAACGCCTCCTCGTCGTGGTGGCCGCGGCGCACGGGGAACACGCCGCCGTTGTTGAAGACGATCTCGAGCGGCAGCCTGAAAAGCTGCGACTTGGCCATGAAGTTCACCTTCCGGCGCAGGTAGACCGCGACGAAGAAGTGATCGAGGAAGGAGAAGTGGTTCGGGGCGATGATCACCGGCCCGTCGGCCGGCACCAGGTGCGAGTCGATGCAGCGCGCGCGGTAGAACAGCATGAGGTACGGCGTGAGAACGATCCGCACCGCGTCGTACATCCAGTTCGGGCGCTTCGTGCGCGTGCGGCGATGGAAGCGCTCGAAGTGCTCCGCCGGCCGCGCATCCTTATAGACCTGCTCCCTCACCCTGCCTCCTACCCGGCGCGCGCGACTTCGTTACGTGCGGGGGATGACCGGCGGGGGCAGGCTATATCGTGCCGCGACGCGCGAAGCCAACCCAGGAGGCAAGCACGTGCCGAACGTCGAGGCCCACATCACGGGAACGGTGTGGAAGGTCGAGTGTGAGGTCGGTCAACAGGTCGAGGAGGGCGACACGCTCGTGATCCTCGAGTCGATGAAGATGGAGATGCCGGTCGAGGCCGAGGACGACGGCACCGTCGCGCAGATCGTGTGCGCGGAAGGCCAGTCCGTCTCCGAGGGCGACACGCTCGTCGTCCTGGAGTGAATGACCGAGCGGCTCCGACTTGACGAGCCCGACCGGGGGATCGCCAGACTCACCATCGACAACCCTGAGCGGCGCGGCGCCCTCGACCACGAGATCCTCGACGCGCTCGCCCGCCACGCCCGCGAGCTCGACGCCCGCTGCCTGATCGTCCGCGGCTCCGGGTCGATGTTCTCGGCGGGCTACGACATCGGCAACCTCGAGGGACAGAGCTTCGAGGAGTCGGCCGAGCGGCTCGTGGCCCACCCCTTCCACGAGGCGATCGAGGCGCTCGAGGCCTATCCCTACCCCGTGATCGGGGAGCTCGGCGGCCACGCGATCGGGGGCGGGCTCGAGCTGGCGATCACCTGCGACATCAGGATCGCCGCCCGCGGGATCAAGCTCGGAATGCCGCCGGCCAAGCTCGGCCTCATCTACTCGCACACGGGCCTGCGCAAGTTCATCGACGTGTGCGGCGTGGCGAACACGGCGGAGCTTTTTCACGTGGGCGCGACCGTGGACGCGGAGCGGGCCGAGGGCATGGGGCTCGTGAACCAGGTGGTGGATCCCTCCGAGCTCGGCGAGCGCGTGCTGGCGGTCGCCCGCGAGATCGCCGGCAACGCTCCGCTCGCTCTAGCCGGCAACAAGCGCGTCATACGGGCGCTCCGCTCGCGGCCCCTGCCGGAGGAGGTCGAGCGCGAGCTGATCGAGCTGCGCGAGTCGTGCTTCCGCTCGGAGGACTTCCGCGAAGGGGTGCGCGCCTTCGCGGAGAAGCGCCCGCCGGTCTGGCGCGGGCGCTGACTCGGGGCGCGGCCGGACCAATGCTGCGCGACGCCGTGCCGCTGCTCCGCTGCCCGGCCTGCCACGCGCCGCTCGAGCTGCGGGAGAGCGCCCTGCGCTGCGACTCCGGCCACGCCTACGACGTGGCGCGGCAGGGCTACGTGAGCCTGTTCGCGGGTTCGGGCGCGCGGGCTCGTGGCGACAGCGCGGCGATGGTCGAGGCCCGGGCGAGCTTCCTTGGTGCGGGGCACTTCGAGCCGCTCAGCTCCGCGCTGGCCGCCGAGTCGCGCCGCTGGACCGCGAGCGGACCCGTGGTCGACGTGGGCGCCGGGCCAGGACACCATCTCGCCCGCGTGCTCGAGGCGCTGCCGGACGCGCGGGGGGTCGCCCTCGACAGCTCGCCGGCCGCGCTCAGGCGCGCCGCGGCGGCCCACCCGAGGCTGGCGGCGGTCGGCTGCGACGTCTGGGACCCGCTGCCGCTGCGCGACGGCGCCGCCGCGCTCGGGCTGAACGTGTTCGCTCCGCGCAACGGGAGCGAGCTCGCTCGCGTGATCGGTCCCGGCGGCGCGCTGCTCACCGTGACCCCGACCCCCGCCCACCTCGCGGAGCTCGTGGCCGCGCTCGGCCTGCTGAGCGTGCCCTCGCGCAAGGAGGAGCGGCTCGCCGCCCAGCTCGCGCCGGCGCTCGCCCCGGTGTCGCGGACGGAGCTCGAGCACGGCCTCTCGTTGTCGCGGGCGGACGCCGCCGCGCTCGTGCGCATGGGCCCCAGCGAGTGGCACATGAGCCCCGGCGCGCTCGGGCGGCGGCTCGCCGAGCTTGCCGAGCCGCTCGAGGCGACGGTGTCGGTCACCATCTCGACGTTCGCGCCCGCCCCTGGCGGGTGACGTCCGGGGGGCCACGTACGGTGGCCTCAGCGTGCCGCCCCTCATCTCCCGTGAAGAGGCGCTCAGGCTCGGCGAGATCGAGGATCGTGCCGAGATCGAGGCATTGGTCGACCGGGCCTGGAAGGTCCGGCTCGAGCGCTTCGGCGACTCCACCGACCTCTGCTCGCTCGTGAACGCCAAGTCCGGCGGCTGCGCCGAGGATTGCGGCTTCTGCGCGCAGTCGCGCTTCGCCGAGGCGGACACGCCGATGCACGCGATGATGGAGCCGGACCAGATCCTCGAGCACGCGCGCGCGGCCGAGGCCGCCGGCGCGCACCGGTTCTGCATGGTCACCCAGGGGCAGGGCCTCTCCAAGCGGGACTTCCAGAACATCCTCGACGGCGCCCGGCTCGTAGCCGAGCACACCAACCTCAAGCGCTGCGTCTCGATCGGCCACATGTCGGCGGCGCGCGCGAGCGCGCTCCGGGAGGCCGGCGTCCAGCGCGTGCATCACAACGTCGAGACCGCGGAGAGCTACTACCCCGAGGTGTCGAGCACCGTCCGCTACGAGGGCCGCATCCGCACGATCGAGGCGGTGCGCGACGCGGGGCTCGAGACCTGCGTGGGCGGCATCCTCAACCTCGGCGAGTCACCAGCCCAGCGCGTGGAGATGGCCTTTCAGCTGTCCGAGCTCGAGCCCACCTCGGTGCCGATCAACCTGCTCAATCCGCGGCCCGGCACGAAGTTCGGCGACCGCCGGCTGATGGATCCGTGGGAGGCCGTCCAGTGGGTGGCGATCTTCCGCCTGATCATCCCTGGGGCGCTGTTCCGGCTCTGCGGCGGGCGCAACGAGAACCTCGGCGCCGGCGAGTTCCAGAGGCTCGCGGTGAAGGCGGGGCTGAACGGCGTGATGATGGGCAACTTCCTGACCACGCTCGGCTCCGACCCGGAATGGGACCGCGAGCTGTTCGAGGAGCTCGGGCTGAACGTCGCGCGCCAGCACGACAACGGATCGAACCCGAGGCCCGACAACCGCTCGGGCTGGCTCGAGGGCCAGGCGCCGCGCACGCCGCTCGACGAGCTGGTGGACTCGCGGGACGAGGCCAACTTCTGGAACCCGGCCACCCAGCTGCGTCACGCAAAGAAGAGCTCGGTACCGCCGCGGCCCGACGGCGCCCCGAACACGTTCCCCGAGATCATCACTGTGGACCCGGGCGCGGAGGCCGCGTGAGCACGGAGATCGAGAGCCGGCTCGAGGAGCTGCGCGACCGCGGCCTGTATCGCAAGCTGCGCTGCGTGTCCGGCCCGCAGGGGCCGCGCGTGCTCCTCGACGGCAAGCCGGTGCTGCTCCTGTGCTCGAACAACTACCTCGGCCTGGCCGACCACCCGCGCGTGCGTGAGGCGGCCGCCGAGGCGGCCATGCGCTACGGCGCCGGGGCGGGCGCCTCGCGCCTGATCTCGGGGAACATGACGATCCACCGCCGCCTCGAGGAGCAGCTGGCGGCCTTCAAGGGCGCGGAGGCGTGCCTGCTGTTCGGCTCCGGCTACCTCGCCAACTCGGGCGTGGTGTCGGCGCTCGCGCGCGACGGCGACGTGATCTTCTCCGACGCGCTCAACCACGCCTCGATCATCGACGGCTGCCGCCTCTCCCGCGCGGAGACGTTCGTGTACGACCACTGCGACGCCGATCACCTCGAGTGGGGTCTGCGCCAGGCGGCCGGCCGCGGATCCCTGATCGTGACCGACGGCGTGTTCTCGATGGACGGCGACGTGGCGCCGCTCGAGCGGATCGTGGAGCTCGCCCAGCGCTACGACGCGCGCGTGATGGTCGACGAGGCCCACGGCACGGGCACGATCGGGCCGGACGGGCGCGGGGCCGTGGCGGCCGCAGGGCTCGAACACGAGGTCGACGTGGTGGTTGGCACGCTCGGCAAGGCGCTCGGCTCCTACGGCGCCTACGTGCTCTGCGACACGACGATGGCCAAGTACCTGATCAATGCCGCGCGCACGCTGATCTTCTCGACGGCCCTCTCCCCGCCCGCCGTGTCCGCCGCGATGGCCGCCTTGGAGCTGCTGCGCGAGCAGCCCCGTCGTGTCGAGAAGCTGCAGCGAAACGCGCGCGTGCTGCGCGAGGCGCTTCGCGCCGAGGGGCTGCCGGCCACAGAAGACGAGACGCCGATCGTGCCGCTCATCGTCGGCGAGGCGGGGCCGGCGCTCGCCGCCGCCGAGCGGGCGCTCGAGCGTGGCATCTTCGCCCAGGCGATCCGCCCGCCGACGGTTCCGGCCGGCACGTCCCGGCTGCGACTGGCCGTGATGGCCTCCCACACGAAGTCCGAGCTGCGCGAGGCCGCGAAGGTGCTGGCCGGCTGCGTGCCGGCCTCGGCCCGCGAGGAGGCCGCTAACCGCGTCCCGGCCGCCGAGCCCGAGGCGGCGGCTGCGCGCGGGCGCGTGTTCGACGCCCTGCGCGACGCCGCGTAGGGTGCGCTCGGGCCGCTTCGCAGTCCGCCGCCCGCCGGCGCTCGGATCCGCCGTGGCCGTGCCCCGCCGGGGGCGGCGGCGCGACTGCTGGGCGGTGCGGCGCTGGCGGCTCTCGCTGCTGCGCGTGTGAGCCGGGCGCGTGCGCGGCCTGTTCGTCACCGGCACCGACACCGAGGTCGGCAAGTCCGTGCTGGCGGCGGCGCTGTGCGCGGCGCTCAGCGCCCGCGGCGAGCGAGTGGCCGCCTTCAAGCCGGTGGTCACCGGCACCGACGAGCCGGCGGGCGAGTTCGCGCGCGACCACGAGCTGCTGGCTGCGGCCGCGGGTGGCGCGCAGGCGCCCGAGCAGGTGGCGCCCTACCGCTTCGGGCCGCCGGTGTCGCCCCACTTCGCCGCCGAGCTGGCGGGCGAGCCGATCGAGCCGGCGCGGTTGGTTGCGCTCGCCCGCTCGCTGGGCGAGTCGGCCGACGTGCTCGTGGCGGAGGGAGTGGGCGGACTGCTCGTGCCGATCACCACCGGCTACCTCGTCCGCGACCTGGCTCGCGAGCTCGCCCTCCCCCTCTTGGTGGCGGCACGCACCGGGCTCGGCACGATCAACCACACGCTGCTCACCGTCGAGGCCGCCCGCGCGGTGAGCCTCGACGTGCGCGGGGTGGTGATGACGCCCTGGCCCGCCGAGCCGAGCCCGATCGAGCGCTCGAACCGCGCTACGGTCGAGCGGCTCGCCGCCGTGCCCGTTAGCGGGTTGCCGCGCTGCGACCCCGGCTCGCTGGCCGCCGCCGGCGCCGCGCTCCCCCTGAACGACTGGCTGTAGGAGCCGGCGCGTGTACCTTGGAGCGGATGGCCGAGCAGGAGCCGCCGCAGCATCTGGGATCGAGGCCGGGACCTGATGCGCAGGACATCCCGGACCTGATCCGCAAGCTCCAAGAGCGCAAGGTACGCCACAAGCAGCGCCATCCGGTCTACCGGGCGGGCGTGGTGATGGTCGGCTTCCTGATCGTCTGCGCCGGGATCGTGATGTCCGGGCCGGGCGTGCCCGGACCCGGCATCGCCGTGATCCTCATCGGGCTCGGCTTCCTCGCGCTCGAGTTCGATCGCGCCGAGCGGCTCCTTCACCGGGCTGTCATCTGGGCGGAGCGGGCGGCCGAGCGCGCGGAGAACACCAGCACGACGCAGCGGGTGATCGTGGGCGTGCTGGGCGCGCTCGCGCTCGCCGCCTTCGTCGCGGCGGCGATCATGTGGAACATCCCGCTCGTGCCGATCCTCTGACGGAGCCGGGCGCTCAGCGCGGCCGCCTGTGCTTGCGCGCCTTCCTGTTCAACGTGATGCTGACCGGGGTGCTGGCCGCGACGGCGCCGGCGTCGTCGGTGGCCTGGGAGGTGAGCGAGTAGGTGCCGGTGGCTGCGGTCTTCCACCGGCTCCTGAACGGCGCGGTCGTGTCCTCGCCCAGCTTCGTGGCGCCGTTGAAGAACTCGACCTTGACCACGCGTCCGTCCGCGTCGGACGCGGTCGCGGTCAGTGCGATCCGCGCCGGGGACGTGAACCTCGCCCCGTCCAACGGCCGGGTGAGCGAGACGGTCGGCCGCTCATTTGGCGGCGGCGGTGGTGGTGGCGGCTTCGGGGCAGAGTCGACGCCTACCATCCTCGCCACGGACGGGACGCCCGCGGAGTCGACGATGAAGAGCATGTAGACGCCCGGGACGGCGGTGTTCGGGTTCGCGGGGACGCTCGCGGTCAGCACGCCGTCGCCTCTCGTGAAGTCGAGCGGGACGTAGTGCTGCTCCATCTCGACCGAGTGCGTCTGTGACCCGAGCCGCATCATGCCCACCTTCCGGATCGAGGCGGCGTCCGGCGTCGAGATCGCGAAGGATGAGCCGTGGCTCACGGTTCCGGGCGCCGCCACGATCTGCGGGCGCGGTGCGAGTTCTCCCGACCCGCCCTTCTTGAACAGGTACGGCGGCGAGAAGACCTCGGCGTTCTTGGCGAGGTAGCCGACCTCGTCACAGGTCCCGCAGACACCGCCGCCCGCGGAGAGCACGCGTCCGTCGGGGAGCAGCAGCGCCGTGGAGTGGTACTGGCGCGTGACCGCCTGCGGCGCGAGCGTCGTCCATCGCCGCTTGACAGGTTCCCAGCGCTCGGGGTTGTAGACCCCGCCGTTCACGTCGATGGTCGGAGCCCCGGTCGAGTTGCCTCCCGTCGCGAGAACGCTCCCGTCGGCCAGCAGCGTCAGGTTGTGCTGGCGGCGTCCGAATGTCATCGGGGCGGAGGCCGACACCCGCGGATCCACGCCGTTCATGTCGATCACGCGCGCGTCCCTGGACGACTCGCCTCCGCCCGCGACGAGCGTCTTGCCGATTGCGAACACAGCGTGGCTGCCGTAGGTCCGGTCGATCGCATCGCGGTCCCCGAACGTCTGCCAGGAGCCGCCCCCGGCGGGGTCAAGCGCCCGGAGCGTCGGGTCGGGTCCGGAATAGAACGCCCTGCCGTCGGGCGCCACGTCGAGCCATGGGTACAGCGGCAGGTCCAGCGAGGCCGAGTCCAGAGACCGCAGCGTGCCATCGGTACGGCGCACCTCCGGGGTGTCCGGGCCGCCCTCCGTGATCAGCATCTCGCCGTTCGTCAACGGCGTGACGGAGGGATACCAGCGGCCGGCGGCCATGTCCGGGCCGAGGCTCCAGGTGTTGGTGGTCGGGTTGAACAGATGGGTCTGGACGAGACCGTTCAGATGCTCGTCCTTGTTGCCGCCCGCGATGAACAGTGAACCGTCCGTGAGGTGCGCGAAACCGGCGCAGAAGATGTTGAAGCCCGTGTCGACCGTGACCGGCTCGTGCGAACGGGTGACCGGGTCGTAGACGGTCGCACGCGTGGAATCGTGGACGGGGTAGGACTCCGTGGCTCCGTCTCCCACGGAGTCCCACGCGAGCACCTTGCCGTTCGGAAGGAGGGCAGCGTGGACAGCGACGACCGGCCAGTCCTCGACCGGACCCCACCGCCCGACCCGCGCAGGATCGTCAGCGCTCGCGGCCGCCTTCGCAAGGGACGCGACAGCCGATCGCCGGCGCGTTATCCGGTTGAGCCGCCGCTCCATCCCAGCGCTGTGGATCACGCGGTCCATGGCCCGATGTCCCGCCATCGTGCGCACGTCGTGGGCCTGCGCGACCGGCGGCGCACAGAGCGCCGCCGCGAGCAGGAGGACCGCGGTGCACGGCGCGGCCGATCGCGAGTGCATCATCGAGGTGGCGAAGAAGGGAGTGGGAGGAAATGCGGCAGCCGCACCAGGCTATGTGCCCTTGGACCCGCCGGCCAGCCGTCGCGGCGCTCGTTGGCCGCGGCAAGGCCGAGCCCTGACCCGGGCGACGGCGCGAACTTGTCCGGCACCAGTAAGCAGCCGCCGCAGGTATTGGTCCCCCAGTCGTGCCCTCGAGCACTTCTATCGGCGACACTGAGATGCTGACCAGGGCTCTCGGCCCCGGCGCCGGCTTGGGGACTCATCGGCATGCTTGTCCCCCGCCACCTCACCGCGACACCACCGAACTGAGAGGCCCCATGAGCCAGCCGCGACCCTCCGATCCGATCGGATCCATTGGGTGGACCGAACGCACCGGGGGGGTGCTGACCGCTCGGGAATGCCTGACACTCGCCCGGCCCCTGCTGCGGGGGGAGCTCAGCATTCTTGCCGGCCGTCTCGCGATGGTGCTCCGAATGCACACGGGACGCCGGCGATCCATCGATCCGGCGAGCCTGGTGCCA
>DASRIC010000075.1:0-10293 GCA_035650215.1 Thermoleophilaceae bacterium | reverse complement strand
TCCTGCTTGTAGCCGTTCACGTCGTTCGTGAGCGGATAGCCGGCCTCCTGGACGGCGGCGAAGAAGGCGTCGAAGAGCGGGCCCCGCGCCGGGCCGCGCTCGAGCACGAGCGGGCCGTTGTGACCGCGGAAGGGGTCGTCGACATCCGCGGCCAGGCAGTTTTCCATCCGCTTGAAGTAGGGCAGGCAGTGGGCGTAGTCCCACTTCTCCATGCCCGCGACCGTGGCCCAGCGCTCGTAGTCCATCGGGTTGCCGCGCTGGAAGATCATCCCGTTGATGCTGCTCGAGCCGCCGAGCACCTTGCCGCGCGCGTGGAACACGCGGCGGCCGTTCATGTAGGGCTCCGGCTCGGACTCGTAGCGCCAGTCGTAGAAGCGGCTGCCGATCGGGAAGGCGAGCGCCGCCGGCATGTGGATGAAGACGTCAAGCGACCAATCGGGCCGGCCCGCCTCCAGCACGAGCACCCGGTTCGAGGGGTCCTCCGAGAGCCTGCTCGCGAGGGCGCAGCCCGCGGAGCCGCCGCCGATGATTACGAAGTCGTAGTGCGTGCTCATGGTCGGGGATCATCCCGCGTCAGCGGGGCGCCGTCCACCATCGAGCGGAACCACTCGTAGGGCACGACCGGCGCCCGTCCGTCGAGGTCGGGCGCGCCGCGGCCATGATCGAGGTCCTCGAGGCTCACGGTGCGAAGCTCGACGCTGCAGCGGGCGCTGTCGGAGACGTTCGGCACGGTCGCGTGCATGTGCGCGCCCGAGAAGCAGAGCAGGTCCCCGGGCTCGATCACCACGCGCAGCTCGGCGCTCGTGTCGACGGGCTCGGACGGCGCGGGGACGATCGGGCTGTCGTCGGGCTCGCCCGCCCGCCGCCGCTCGCGCATCGCGGCGAGATCCCAGCCGGCGCTCGTGTTCTCGATCGCGCGATCCCAGTAGGTGGGGCTGAACGCGAGGGTGCGGTCCGTTGACAGCGGCCGGATGGTCATCCACCAGTTGATCTGCTGGAGCACGTTCGACGACCAGGTGTCCCGGTGCCATCCGATCCCTCCGACCTGCTCGCTGCCCTCCTCGAGCGGAGGCACGAAGCGCAGGAACGGCGAGTCCCAGTACGTGCGCCCGGGGGCGACGCCGGCGTGCTCCAGCGTCGCGCGCAGCAGGCGCATGACCTCGGGATCGCCGCAGAAACGGCGCTGGAGCTCTTCCACCGCGCCCACGTCCTCCTCCCCGGGCGGGCCGAGGAGCTCCCGCATCAGCCGCTCGCCGATCTCCACCGCCTCGCGCAGCGGCGGCACCTCCTTGAAGACAACCAGGTCGCCCCCGAACACGAGCGCGCCGCGCCGCTCGTCGTCGAGCGGGCCCTGGAGGACGTGGAGCGACGTGCTCAGGTCGGGCGCCCCCTCCGGCTACGACTCGGCGCTCGCCGCGAGCTCCTGCTTCGGGGTCTCCTTCTCGGGATCGACGAACGGCTTGGGCACCACCACGGCGGCCACGGTCTCGTCGGGCTTCTCGATCTCGAACTGCGTGCCGAGCTCCGAGTGCTCCGTCGGGACCATGGCGAAGCCGATGTTCTTCTCGAGCTGCGGCGACCAGCAGGCCGAGGTCACCTCGCCGATCCGCTGCCCGCTCAGGTGCACCGGGTAGACGTCGATCATCGAGCCGTCGTTGTACGAGCCGAGCTTCGATCCCTCCAGCTCGATTCCCACGAGCTGGCGCTTGGGGCCTTCGGTCTTGATCTTGTGGAGGGCGTCCTTGCCGATGAAGTCCGCACCCTGCTCGAGGTCGACCATCCAGTCGTAGCCCATGCCGACCTCGTACGGGTTCGTGTCGAACCACATGTCGCAGCCGAGCGCGAGGATGCCGCCCTCGATCCGCCGGATGTGACACGGCCCGATCACGGCGAGGTCGTGCGGCTTACCGGCCTCGAGCACCGCCTCCCAGAGCTTCGTGCCGTTCTTGCTCGCCTCGTAGAGGTAGATCTCGTAGCCGAGCTCGGCCGTGTAGCCGGTGCGCGAGACCAGCACCTTCATGCCGTCGACCTCGAACGGGCGGACGAAGTAGTAGGGGATCTCGAGGATGCTCTCGCCGAACAGATCGACCATCACGTCCTTCGACTTCGGCCCCTGCACCTGCACCGGCCCGACGTCGATCTCCTTGACCGTCACGTCGTACTTCGAGCCGTGCGCCACGCCGCGCGCCCAGAGCTCCACGTCACTGTCGGCGAGGGAGAGCCAGAAGCGGTTCTCCTCCACCCGCAGCAGCACCGGGTCGTTGATGATCCCGCCGTCCGGGAGCGTGTTGAACACGTACTTGCACTGCCCCACCTGGCACTTGTTCAGGTCGCGGGCCACGATCAGGTTGGTGAAGTCGAAGGCGTCCGGGCCGCTGATCTCGATCTGGCGTTCGGCACCGCCCACGTCCCAGAGCGTCACGCCGTTCAGGAGCTGCCAGTACTCCTCGATCGGGTCGCCGTAGTGGCGCGGGTGGTAGTGATGGTTGTAGACGCTGTAGAGCTCGACGCCGTGCCGGCGCGACGCGTAGAAGTACGGCGACCTCTTGATCCGGGGGTAGAGGAGGATCCCCGGGTTCTCGTTCACCTGTGACAACGTCTACCTCCAGATCGGGTCATGAGCGGGCTCTCTCCGTAACGAGCCCGACGTGGTGATATATCAGTCCGGGAGGGGTGGGGTCAACCTGGTCGCCCGCCCGTGGGTGATTACGCCTCCGAGCCCAGCCGCGCCAGAGCCTCGTCGAGCTCGAGGCGGCGGTAGGTCTCCACCACCGTCCCGCTCTCCACGAGCCCTGCTCGCCGCGCCGCGATACGGCTGCGCACGTCCGAACCGACCTCCCTCGCGCGCCCTTCGATCGCGGCCACGAGCGCCTCGTGGCCGCCCTCGGCGCGCAAACGGGCCAGACGGGTCTCCGGGTCGAGGATCGCCTCGACATAGCCCTCGGTCACGGGGTTGCTCTCGATCCGCACGTCGGCGCCGGCCACCCGACCCGCGGGCGAGTAGGCGAGGCAGCTCACGATGCGGCCGCGCGCGCTCGCCAGTACCTCCTCGTCGAGCTCTGGCTCGCTCGGCCGGCCGTCCTCGACCACGAGCCGCGTGATCCCCCGGTCGTCGATCGCCTCCAGGATCTCCTGCGGGTCGGCCGCGACCACCACCTCCTTGCGCCGCGGCCAGACGTCGAGCCGCGCGTGGTCGCCCAGCGGGCGCCCGACGTGGAAGAGGAAGTAGTCGGGGTAAACGAAGAAGTCGGGGCCGCGGGAGCGCTGGATGTCGTAGAAGGCCGTGACGGTGGCGCTGATGAGCGCGCTCGCGCCGACCGCGCCGCAGGGCTCGCTCATGACCACGCCCAGCCGGTCCTGCTCGCCGAAGCCCTCGAACAGCTCCGGAATCCCGGCGCGCCGGCCGTCCACGTCGATAGCGAACGCCGAGCTCGTGAGCTCCCGCGCCGAGTGCACGAGTGTGATATATCAGACCCCTCGCGCGTTCCCAACCCTCGAGGTAGCAGCGGTGGACGGTTCAACAGCATCTTCTCTGCCGGCGACGGCGCAGTCGGTCGTGATCGGCGCCGGCATCGTGGGCAACAGCCTCGCCTATCACCTGGCGGAGCTCGGCTGGAGCGACCTCGTGCTGATCGACAAGGGCCCGCTCCCCAACCCCGGCGGCTCGACCGGCCACGCCTCGAACTTCATCTACCCGGTCGACCACTCGCGCGAGATGACGGCGCTCACGCGCGACAGCGTCAAGCAGTACGAAGAGCTGGGGGTGCTCACCGTGCCCGGCGGAATCGAGGTTGCCCGGACCGAGGAGCGCATGGAGGAGCTGCGCCGGCGGATGGCGTCGGCCAAGTCGTGGGGCGTGGACGACGTCCGGCTCGTGACCCCCGCCGAGGTGAAGGAGCTCGTGCCCTTCATCGACGAGAGCGTGATCATTGGCGGCTTCTACTCCGAGGGCGTGGGCGTGGTCGACTCGCTGCGCGCCGGCACGCTGATGCGCGAGCGCGCGCAGCAGGCGGGCAGGCTCACGGTGTCCCCGAACACCGAGGTGCTCGGCATCGACGTGGAGGGCGGCCGCGTGAAGCGCGTGCGCACCACGCGCGGCGACATCGAGGCCGAGACCGTGGTGATCGCCTGCGGCGTCTGGAGCCCGCGCCTGGCGCGCATGGCCGGCGCCTCGATCCCGCTCACCCCGGCCGTGCACCAGATGATCGACATCGGCCCCGTGCCGCACTTCGCGGGCGCGAAGAGCGCGATCGAGTTCCCCATCGTGCGCGACATGGATACGAACATGTACGAGCGCCAGGACGGCAGCGGGCTCGAGTTGGGCTCCTACGCCCACCGCCCGATCCTGCACGATCCGGACGAGATCCCGTCGGTCGAGGAGGCGGCGCTCTCCCCCACCGAGTTCCCGTTCACCGAAGACGACTTCGTGCAGCAGATGGAGCACGCCCTCGAGCTGATGCCGGAGATCGTGGGCGACGAGTCGGTGGGCATCAAGTACGCCATCAACGGGCTGCTCTCGCTCACGCCCGACGGCCTGCCGATCCTCGGCGAGACCCCCGAGGTCAAGGGCCTCTGGTCGGCCGCCGCAGTGTGGGTCAAGGAGGGTCCTGGAGTCGGTCGCGCGGTGGCCGAGTGGATGGTCCACGGGGAGCCGGAGATCGACCTCCAGGCGTCCGACATCGCGCGCTTCTACGAGCACCACAAGGCCACCGAGCACGTGCGGGCGCGGGCCGCCGAAGGCTTCAACAAGACCTACGGGATCGTGCACCCGGGCGAGCAGTGGGGATCCAACCGGCTCGTGCGCTTGTCGCCGTTCTACGCGCGCGAAGAGCAGCTCGACGCGGTCTTCTTCGAGGCGGCCGGCTGGGAGCGCCCGCACTGGTACGCCTCGAACGAGAAGCTGCTCGAGGAGTTCCACGACCGGGTGAACGGCCGCGAGGCCGAGTGGGACTCGCGCTGGTGGTCGCCGATCATCAACGCCGAGCACCTCGCCATGCGCGACCGCGCCGCGATGTTCGACCTCACGGCGTTCTGCGTCTTCGACGTGGTGGGCCCGGGCGCGCTCGACTGCGTGCAGAAGGTCTCGATGCGCCAAATGGACGTGAAGCACGGCAAGGTCGTCTACACGCCCGTGCTCAGCCCGAGCGGCGGCTTCCGCTCCGACCTCACCGTGATGCGGCTCGGCGACGACCACTTCCGCGTGGTCACGGGCGGCGCCCACGGCATGGCCGACCTGAAGGCCTATCGCGACGGGGCCGGCCACGACGCCCAGGTGGTCGACCTCACCTCGAGCTGGTGCACGCTCGGTCTCTGGGGGCCGCGCGCGCGGGACATCCTGTCCAGCACCACGAGCGCCGACGTGTCGCATGAGGGCTTCCCGTTCGCCACCTGCCGGACGATCGAGATGGGCTCGCTGCGCGTGCTCGCCTCGCGCATCTCCTACGTGGGCGACCTCGGCTGGGAGCTGTACGTGCCGATCGAGCAGGGCGCCCGGCTCTGGGACATCGTCTGGGAGGCCGGCGAGCCGCACGGCGTGGTGCCGGCGGGCATCGGCGTGTACGCCACCACCGGCCGGCTCGAGAAGTGCTATCGCGCGTTCGGATTCGAGCTCGACGGCGAGTACGACGTGGTCGAGGCCGGCATGGACTGGGGCAAGGTCAAGGAGCAGGACTTCATCGGCAAGGACGCGCACGTGCGCCAGCGCGAGTCCGACCCCGTGGCCCGGATGTGCACGCTCACCGTGGACGACCACAACGGGGCGAACGGCCAGAAGCGCTACATGCTCGGCGGCGAGCCGATCGTCACCCGCGACGGTGGCGAGCCGCTCGTGGACGCGAAGGGCCGCCGCTCGTTCGTCACGAGCGCGGGCGCCGGCCCCTCGATCGGGAAGCACATCCTGATGGCCTACCTGCCGCCCGAGCACGCGCACGTGGGCAGCGAGCTGGCCGTGGAGTACATGACCGAGCGCTACCCGGTGACCGTGGGGAGCGCCGACTCGACCGCCGTCTTCGATCCCGAGAACAGGCGGGTGCGCTCGTGAGGATCCTCGTGTGCGTCAAGCGCGTGCCGCTCACGGGCGGCAAGATGGTGCTCACGGCCGACGAGCAGGCGCTCGAGACCCGCCACCTCGGCTTCACGATCAGCCCCCACGAGGAGTGCGGCGTGGAGGAGGCGGTGCGGCTCATCGAGCAGCACGGCGGCGAGGTCACCGTGCTCACGCTCGGCCCGCCCGAGGCGGAGGAGCAGCTGCGCGACTGCATGGCGATCGGGGCGGACCGCGGCATCCTGCTCGAGGACGGCGGCGAGGAGTGGGACCCCGAGGCGAGCGCCCAGGCAATCGTGGCCGCGATCACGGCCGCCGAGGAGGCCGACGGGGGCTTCGACCTGATCGTGTGCGGCAACGAGTCGGCCGACGCCGGCAACTTCCAGGTCGGCATCCGAGTGGCCTACGCGCTCGGCCGGCCGGTCGCGACCGGGCTCAAGGGGCTCTCGGTCGACGGTGACCGGGCCCGCTGCGAGCAGGAGGTGCCGGGCGGGCGTGACGTCTACGAGCTGGCGCTGCCCGCCCTGGTGAGCGTGCTCGAGGGCATCAACCTGCCGCGCTACCCGTCCGTGCCCGCCAAGCTGCGAGCGCGCCAGAAGCCCGTCGAACGGAGCGCTCCCGAACGGCCCGAGTCGCGCCTCGAGAAGGTACGGCTGCTCGTGCCCGCCGGCCAGGCGGGTCAGCAGGCCGAGATCCTCGGCGAGGGGCCCGACGCGGCCCCGGCGGTGGTCGAGGTCATGCGCGACCTGGGGGTGGCGTAGTGGCCGGCGCGCTCGTGCTGGTGGAGCACGCCGATGGCGCCGTCGACGAGCTCTCGCTCCAGGCGCTCACGTTCGCCCGCGAGCTGACGGGCGGCGAGCCCGTGGCCGCCCTGCTCGTGGGCGCCGGCGCAAGCGACGCCGCGGCCGGCCTCGGCGCCTACGGCGTGTCCAGCGCGCTTGCGGCCGAGGACGAGCGGCTCGCGGCCTACGCGCCCGGCGCCTGGGCGCGCTGCGTGACGGATGCGATCGAGCGCGCCGCGCCGAGCGCCGTGGTGGCGCCGGGCTCGAACCGCGGCAACGAGGTGCTCGCTCACGTGGCCACCCGCCTGGGCCACACGTTCGCCGCCAACTGCACGGAGCTGCGCTCGCAGGATCCGCTGACGGTGGTCCGCGTGCGCTGGGGCGGCACGCTGCTCGAGGAGGCGCGCGTGCACGGTGAGCTGCCGCTGCTCTCCGTGGCGCCGCACATGGTGGCCGCCACCAGCGCCAACGGCGCCGGCGCGCCCGCCGTCGAGGCGCTCGAGCCGGCGCTCGACGACGCGGACCTCGCGGTGCGCGTGAGCGAGCATGTGGAGACCACGACGAGCGGCGTCTCGCTGGCCGACGCCAAGGTGGTGGTCAGCGGCGGGCGCGGGGTGGGCTCGGCGGACGGCTTCGCGATGCTCGAGGAGCTGGCCGAGCTGCTCGAGGCAGCCGTCGGCTGCTCGCGCGTGGTCACGAGCGCCGGCTGGCGCCCGCACACCGACCAGGTGGGCCAGACCGGCACGAAGGTCTCCCCCGATCTCTACATCGCGTGCGGCATCAGCGGCGCCACCCAGCACATCGCCGGCTGCAAGGGGGCGAAGAAGATCCTTGCGATCAACACCGACGCCGAGGCGCCGATCCTGATGAGCGCCGACTACGCGGTGATCGGCGATCTGGCCGAGATCGTGCCCGCGATCACCGCCGAGCTGCGAAAGGTGCGATCGGCATAGACGTCCTCGCTGGAGCGCTCGCTCTCGCCGCGGCGCTGGGAGTCTCCGGCTTCCTGTTCGCGCGCCGGGTGGGTCTGCTCGTCGGGCTCGTCAAGGTCGGCAGCCCGGCGGAGCGGTCCGGCGAGGTGCCCGCGCGCCTCCGCAACGAGGCCGTGATCGTGGTCGCTCAGCGCAAGCTGCTGCTGCGGCTCGTTCCCGGCCTCGTGCACGCGGCGATCTTCTGGGGCTTCGTCGTCCTCTTCCCCACGATCGTGATCGCGATGATCGGCGCGGTCGACAAGCACGCCACCCTGCCCTGGCTCGGGCACCAGGGCTGGTTCGCGCTTATGGTCGACGTCTTCTGCGTGCTGGTGCTGGGCGGCGTGGTCGGAGCGGTGGTGATCCGCAAGGTGCAGCGGCCGGCGCGCTTCCAGGGCAGCCACCTGGGCGAGGCGGATCTGATCCTGGCCTTGATCGCGGGGATCGTGACCACGCTGCTCCTGTGGCACGCGGCGCGGATCGCGCTCGGGCTGAACGAGTGGCCGGCGTCGTGGTCGCCGGTGTCGGACGCGTTGTCGGGGCTTTTTTCAGACGGCTCGGTGACCGAGGTGCTCGAGCGCGTGTTCGTCTGGGCGCACGTGCTGATCATCCTCGGCTTCCTCGCCTACCTGCCGCACTCGAAGCACCTGCACATCGCCACGGCCGCGATCAACGTCTGGTTCGGGCGCACGCGCTCGCGCGGGCGGATCGAGCCGCTGCGCTTCGACGTGCCGGACGACGAGATGCGCTTCGGCGCCGGCACGGTGCCCGACCTGACCTGGAAGCAGATGGTGGACACCTTCTCCTGCACCGAGTGCGGGCGCTGCCAGGACGTCTGCCCCGCCTGGAACACCGGCAAGGAGCTGTCGCCCAAGCTCCTGATCATGGCGCTGCGCGACCAGGTGTTCGAGGAGGGCCCGCCGCTCGTGCGCGGCGAGGAGGGCTTCGAGCTCTCGCCGCTCGTGCCGAACGCGGTGACCGACAACGTGGTCTGGGACTGCGTGACCTGCGGCGCCTGCGTGCGCGAGTGCCCGGTGTCGATCGAGCACATCGACCACATCATCGACCTGCGCCGCCACCTGGTGATGATGGACTCGCGCTTCCCGACCGAGTCGGAGCAGATGCTGCGCGACGTGGAGCGCGCCTCGAACCCCTGGGGCAAGGCGCAGACAGAGCGCGCCGACTGGGCGGAGGAGCTGGGCGTGCGGGTGCTCCAGCCCGGCGAGCCGGCGCCGGAGGTTCTGTACTGGGTGGGCTGCGCCGCCTCGTTCGACGAGCGCGCCCGCACCTCCGCGCAGTCAACGGCCAAGCTCCTGAAGGCCGCCGGCGTGGACTTCGCGATCCTCGGCCCGCGCGAGTCGTGCACGGGCGACCCCGCGCGCCGGATGGGCAACGAGTACCTCTTCCAGGCGCACGCCGAGCAGAACGTGGGCACCCTGAACGAGGCCGGCGTGACCAAGATCGTGGCCAGCTGCCCGCACTGCTTCAACACGCTGTCCGGCGAGTACCCGGACTTCGGCGGCAACTACGAGGTCGTACACCACTCGGAGCTGCTCGCCGAGCTCGTGCGCGACGGGCGGCTCTCGCCGGCTGCGGGCGAGGGCCGGGTGACCTACCACGACTCCTGCTACCTGGCACGCCACAACGACGTGATGGCCGACCCGCGCGAGCTCGTGGAGGCGGTGGGCAAGCCCGTCGAGATGGAGCGAAGCGGCAAGCGCACCTTCTGCTGCGGCGCCGGCGGCGCGCACATGTGGATGGAGGAGCGCGGCGGGCTGATCAACGAGGAGCGCGCCCGCGAGGCCGCCGCCACAGGCGCGGAGACGCTGGCGGTGGCCTGCCCCTTCTGCACGGTGATGCTCGACGACGGCGTGCGCGCGAACGGCGACGAGCTGCGCGTGGCGGACGTCTCGACGCTGCTGGCGGAGTCGCTCGAGGGTCAGGGCCGGCCGAACAGCACGTAGCTCGCCACGTCGTGGTGCTCGGGGCGGATCTGGTCCGGGCTCAGGCCGTGGCGGCCGATCGTGCCCAGCCGGCGCGGATCGCGGGCGGCGGCCTCCGAGCCGTCCTTCGAGGGCCAGAGGTTGAGGATCAGCAGCCCGTCGTCGGTCGGGGCGGCGGCATGGACGATGAGGCCGTGATCGCGTCCCACGCCCTCCATCACCGCGGCCGATTGGCGGTAGCCGTCGAGGAGCCGGTCCGGGTCGCCGGAGATCCGCGTGATCGTCAGGTAGGCCGTCGGGTCGGTGGGTGTGTGCACGGGAGCGATCCTTTGAAGTAGACAGGTAGCCTGTCTATAGTAGCCGACGTGGCCCACGGCGAGCCAACCTCGGCGCCGGATTGCCCTAGACCTGCCGCGCCCCCGGCCGGCCGTCCTCGACCACGAACGAGGCGAACGTGTAGGCCGGGGCGTCCGGCGTGGACACCGTCGTGACCATCCGCAGGTCCGTGCGCCACTGCTCCTCGTCGAGCGTGCAGAGCACATAGCCGCGGCGAT
>DASRIC010000074.1:0-37501 GCA_035650215.1 Thermoleophilaceae bacterium | reverse complement strand
GCTGATGCGCGCGGCCGATCCCGAAGCCGCCGTGCGCGAGCTGACGCGCCCGCCGGCCGACGCCTGACCGAACCGTTGGGGCAGGTTGCGGCGTACCCCTACCATGGTGCTGCATGTCGACCGTGCCTGAGCTCGACCCCTCGAAGGTTGCCGAGCTTGGGGTGCGCCTGCGCGACAACGTCGCGCGGGCGCTCGCGCGGTCGGTCGACGCCGAGTACGCGCGGATCCAGTGCACGGCCGATCTGCTGCCGGCCGACGTGGTGGGCACGAACGTCTACAACCAGCGCGAGAATCGCTTCGAGTTCCGGCCCGGCCCGGTGTTCGCGAACGTGGTGCTGGTCGACGAGGTGAACCGCGCCTCGCCCAAGACCCAGTCCGGCCTGCTCGAGTGCATGCAGGAGCGCCACGTGACGGTCGACAAGCACACGCACGAGCTGGCGGCGCCGTTCGTGGTGATCGCCACGCAGAACCCGGTCGAGTACGAGGGCACCTACCCGCTGCCGGAGGCGCAGCTCGACCGCTTCATGGTGCGCGTGTCGCTGGGCTACCCGACCGCCGACCAGGAGTCCCAGATGCTGCTCGACCACGCCGAGAGCGACCGCGTGCTCGATCTCGGGCCGGTGGCCGAGGTGGGCGACGTGCTCGCCGCTCAGAGCGCATCAGGGGCCGTGCACGGGAGCGAGGCGCTGCGGCGCTACGTGGTCTCGATCCTCGAGGCCACGCGCTCGGACCCGCGGGTCGAGCTCGGCGCAAGCCCGCGTGCGGGGCTGATGCTGTTCCGCGCGGCAAAGGCGTACGCCGCACTCGACGGGCGCGACCACGCGCTTCCCGACGACGTGCAGAAGCTCTCGAGCGCCGTGCTCACGCACCGTCTCCTGCTGGCGCCGGGAGCGAGCGCGGACGAGCGCGAGGCCGTGGTGCGCGACGCCCTGGAGCGAGTCCCGGCGCTCTGATGCTGCGAGCGGCGGTCACGATTCTGCTCGGGATCGCGCTCTGCCTGGCCGGGGCCACCTTCGACGCGGCCTCGCTCTACGTCCCGGGCGTTGGCCTGATCGTGCTCGCCGCCGGCTCGGTCACCTGGGTGCTGCTGGCCGCGCGCGGCGCGCGGCTCGCGCGGAAGGCCGGACCCCACACCATCCTCGAGGAGGAGCCCTACCCGCTGCACGTGGAGTTCAAGAGTGGTCTCCTGCCCCCGCCCGGGGGTGAGCTGCTCGAGCCGTTGCTCGGCTGGCCGGTGCCGATCGCCGGCCACGTGACGCGCCGGCTTCGCATCAACGTGCGATTCGAGCGCCGCGGTCGCAGGGTGCTCGCGCCCGGGCTGCTCGTGGTCCGCGACCCACTCCGGCTGTTCGCCCGCGAGGTGCGCGGACAGGGTGGCGAGGAGGTGATCGTGCTCCCCCGGATCGAGCCCGTGACCGCGCCGGGCGGGGGCGGCGCCGGCGCCGGGCGGAGCGCGGGACTCGGCGACACGCCGGGCATCTCCGGACGCCGGCTCGACGCCTCGATCGCGGAGCTCGAGATCGACGGCCTGCGGCCCTATCGCGAGGGCGCGCCCGCCTCGCGCATCCACTGGCCGTCGGTGGCGCGCCGGGGTGAGATGCTCGAGCGCAGGCTGGTGGCCGAGCTCGACTCCGCGCCGCTCGTGGTGCTCGACCCGTCGGCGCCGGCCAGCGACGAGGCGCTCGACTGCGCCGTGCGCGCGGCCGCCTCGGTGTGCGTCTGGCTCGCACGCGACTCCGGCTGCGCCGTGCTGCTGCCGGGCGACCGGCGACCGATCGACATCGCCCATGACCTCGGCGCGTGGCCGGTCGTCCATCACCGGCTGGCACTCGTGGAGGAGGGGCCGGCCCCGCTCGGCAGCACGCTCGGCCCGCGCGGCGGCGCCGTGATCTGGGTCACCGGCGCCGACCTGCGCGCCACGCCGCGCGCGCTCGAGCGCCTGCCTGCCGGCTCGCGCTACGTGGTGAGTCCCACGCGGATGCCCGGGGTGCGTCCCGAGTTCGAGGTCGCGGGCTGCACGGGCTGCATCGTCGAGCGGATGCGCCGGGGAGCGGCCGCATGAGCCCGCTCGCGCCGAGGCCGGCCGCCGAGGGCCCCGTGCGTCCGCTGCCGGGGACCACCCCGCTCGCGGCCACCGCCACCGACTCGATCCCCGTGCGCCTGGCCGCGTTCGCGGCGCTTGCGGCCTTCGCAGTCGCCCACTGGGCGCTTCTGGTAGAGGGGGCGCCGGCGGGCCGCCTCCTGCTTGTGGTGCTCGTGGGGACCGCCGGTGCGGCCGCGCTCGCCCTGCTCGGCCGAGCAGGGCGACGCCTGCCCCCGGTGGCGGTCCAGCTCGGCGCCGCGGGGATCGTGGTGGCGACCCTCCTCCTCGGGCTGATGGCCGCCGGACTCGAGGGGCGGCTGTTCCTCCCGGCTCATTGGGACGAGCTGACCGACGGCCTCGATCGGGGGCTGTCCGGTATCCAGGGCGTGGAGTGGCCGTACGACGGACCCGAGGAGTGGATCCGCCTGACGCTCCTGCTCGGGGCGCCCTTCCTGCTCGCGATCGCGGCCGGTCTCGCGTTCTGGCCCGCGCGCCGGGCGGCCCCGATGCTGCGCGCGGCCGGGCTGGCCGTACTGCTGCTGCTGTACGGAATGGCCGTGACCGAGTACGACCCGGGCGAGCCGCTGCTGCGCGGGCTCGCGCTGCTCGGGCTGGTGGCCGCGTGGCTGTGGCTGCCGCGACTGCCCGCGCGCGAGGCCGCGGTGGGCGCCGCCGTGGTGGCGGGCGTCGGGCTCCTGAGCCTCCCGCTCGCCGCGGCGCTCGACGGCGACCGCCCATGGTGGGACTACCGCGCCTGGACCCTCTTCGGCGGCGGCAAGACCGTGACCTTCGAGTGGACCCACCAGTACGGCCCGCTCGACTGGCCGCGCGACGGCACGACACTCCTGAACGTCGAGTCCGACCGCCCGCACTACTGGAAGGCTGAGGCGCTCGACACCTTCGACGGCCTGCGCTGGATCCGGACCCGCCAGAGCGACAACGAGGGCACCGGTTCTGAGCTGGCCTTCAAGGACAGCGACTTCACACCGCCCTGGGACTACTTCGAGTTCAACCCGAAGTGGAACGAGACGATCAGGTTCACCGTGCGCTCGTTGTCGACGGAGCTGGTGGTGGGCGCGGGGATCACCTACGACGTGGAGGGCCTGACCGCCCAGCCGAGCGGGGACGGCACCACGCGACTGATCGGGGAGCAGCTCGAGCGAGGCGACTCGTACGCGGTGAAGGCCTACGCGCCCGACCCGAGCGCGGACCAGATGCGCGGCACGCTTGACGGCTATTCGGGCGACCTGATCAGGTACACCGCGATCTACCTCCCCGAGCCGGGGGACAGCGCCATCGACGGGGTGGGCCTCGGCGGTCCCGCCCGTGAGGAGGAGCTCTTCAGCCGCGACGAGGTGTTCATGCCGATGCGCGGCGAGCCGGGCACGGGCACCCGGGGCGCCGAGCAGGCGCTCGCCGACTCGCCGTACCGCCGCATGTACGAGCTGGCGCAGAGGCTGACCGCCGACGAGCCGACCGCGTACGACGCGGTCAAGGCGGTCGAGACCCACCTGCAGCGCAACTACGACTACAGCGAGCGCGTGCCTACGCGTGCGATCCCGCTGAACGGCTTCCTGTTCGAGGAGAAGCGCGGCTACTGCCAGCAGTTCTCCGGCGCGATGGCGCTGATGCTGCGCATGGCGGGCATTCCCGCCCGCGTTGCGGCGGGCTTCTCGCCGGGCTCCTACAACAAGGACAGCGGCGAGTACCGCGTGCGTGACCTGGACGCTCACTCCTGGGTCGAGGTCTGGTTCACCGGCATCGGCTGGGTGCCGTTCGACCCAACGCCGGCGCTGGCGCCCGCGCAGTCGCAGTCGAGCGCGCTCGCCACGAGCGCCGCCGCCGCGGACGCCGGCGAGGTCCGGCGCTCGGGCCTCGGGGCCTCTGAGCGAAGCACGGACACCGGGGGAACGATCGGCGGGGACGACGGGGGCGTGAGCCCGCTGCTCGCCGGCCTGGTCCTGTTGCTGCTCGCGGCGCTCGCGGCCGCGGCCGCGCTCGCACTCCTGCGGGTCCGCCGGCTCCGGGGGGCCGAGCCCGCCGCCATCGCGGACGCGCAGCTCGCGGAGCTGCGGCGGGCGCTCCAGCGTCTCGACTGGGAGCTGCCCGCGTCCACCACGCTGCTCGGGCTCGAGCGGCGGCTCGCGCGCTTCGCCGGACCCGCCTCGGAGGCCTACGCCGGCGCGCTGCGCGCGCACCGCTACGACCCTCGCGCCCCGGAGGCGCCGAGCCTGCGCCGCCGTCGCGACGTGCGCCGCGAGCTCAGCCGCGGCAGCTTCGGCGACCGCCTGAAGGCCCTTCTGGCCTTCCCTCCGGTCGGCCCGCGCGTGTAGGAAAAGCCGCTCCGGCTCAGCCGGGCGCGGCTTTTATCCGATTCTAAGATTGCCTCACCACACTCGGGCCTATGAACACACCGATCGCGAACATCCTGTCCGGCCTTCTCGGCGGTCTGGTCGTGCTGGTTGTCGGCGCGATCATGATCTCTACGGACGTCATCGAGACCGGCGACAGCCAGACCGTCGTCAGGCAGTCCCCGATCACCGCGCCCGCCTCCGACACGGGCAGCGCCGGGGGCCGCACAGTCGGTGACATCTATGACGACGAAGGGCGCGGCGTGGCCTTCATCTCGGCCACCGGAGTGAGCAGCGAGGAGTCCTCCCCCTTCGGCGCGCCCCAGGAGGGGACCGCCACCGGCTCCGGCTTCGTGGTCGACAGGGAGGGCACGATCCTCACGAACGCCCACGTGGTCGAGGGCGCCGACTCCGTGTCCGTCAACTTCGAGGAGGGCGGCGAGGAGATCGACGCCGAGGTGAAGGGCGTCGACCCGTCGAGCGACCTCGCGGTGCTGAAGGTGGATCCGGCGGACGTCGACCATCTCAACCCGATCCCGCTCGGCGACTCGTCCAAGGTCGAGGTCGGCGACCCGGTGGTCGCGATCGGCAACCCGTTCGGTTACAGCCGCACGGTCACCACCGGCATCGTGTCCGGGCTCCAGCGCGAGATCCAGGCCCCCAACGGCTTCCAGATCCCGAACGTGATCCAGACCGACGCGTCGATCAACCCCGGCAACTCCGGTGGCCCGCTGCTCGACAGCCGCGGCCGGGTGATCGGCATGAACTCGCAGATCGCCACCGGCGGAGGCCAGGGCTCGGTGGGCATCGGATTCGCGGTGCCCGTGAACACCGCCAAGCAGCTACTGCCGCAGCTGAAGAAGGGCGGCGAGATCAAGCGCGCGTACCTCGGCATCCAGATGTCGGACGTGACCGCCGAGGTCGCCAAGGAGCTCGACCTCCCCGTGGACGCGGGCGCGCTGATCGCGGAGGTCACCGACGGCGGCCCGGCCGACGACGCCGGCCTGGAGGGCAGCGACGGCACGAGCGACCAGGGTGCGCCGCAGGGCGGAGACGTGCTGGTCGAGGTCGACGGCGACACGATCAACAGCTCCGACGACGTGGCCGCGGCGATCGCCGACAACAGCCCCGGCGACGAGATCGAGGTCGTCTACTACCGCGACGGCGACCGGGAGACGGCCAAGGTCGAGCTCGGCGAGCGCCCCGACTCGCTCGACTCCCAGCAGCAGCCGCAGCAGCCCGAGCAGGACGACGACGGCGGGCTCTTCCCGCTGCCGTAGACGGCTGCGTCGGGCCTGCGACCATAGGCGGGCCATGACCCGCGTGAAGATCTGTGGGATCACCGGCCCGGCGGATGCTCGCCGGGCCGTGGATCTGGGCGCCTGGGCGCTCGGGATGATCTTCTGGCCCAAGAGCCCGCGCGCCTGCCGGCCGGAGGAGGCAGAGCTGATCGGAGCCGAGCTCCACCGGCGCACCGCCATCACCGGCGTGTTCGTGAACGCGACCCTCGACGAGGTGGCGGGGCTGGCCGACCGCTGCCGGCTCGAGCTGCTCCAGCTCCACGGCGACGAGGGGCCCGCCTACTGCCGCGAGGCCGCCCGCCGCACCGGCTGCAAGGTCATGAAGGCGGCGCGCGTGCGCGACGCCGCCCAGGTGCAGGCGCTCAAGGCGTTCGCGACCGACTTCCATCTGCTGGACGCCCACTCGCGGCGCGCGCCGGGCGGCACGGGGGAGAGCTTCGACTGGGAGCTCGCCCGCCTGCATCCGGGCACGCCGCCGGTGGTCCTCTCGGGCGGGCTGACTCCGGACAACGTCGGGCAGGCGATCGAGCAGGCCCGGCCGTTCGCGGTCGACAGCGCGAGCGGTACCGAGTCCGAGCCGGGCCGCAAGGACCATGCCAAGCTCGAGGCGTTCTTCCGAGCGGTCGAGGCGGCCGACGCCGCGCTCGTCCCCGCGGCATGAGCGCGCCTGCGATCGAGCGGCGCTTCGGTCCCTACGGCGGCCGCTACGTGCCGGAGACGCTCGTACCCGCCCTCGACGAGCTCGAGTCGGCCTGGCTGGCGGCGCGCGCCGACCCCGCCTACGGCGAGGAGCTCGACGCCCTTCTGCGCGACTACGTCGGGCGTCCCACGCCGCTCTACCACGCCGCCCGCCTGTCGGAGCTGACCGGCGGCCAGGTCTGGCTCAAGCGCGAGGACCTGACGCACACGGGCTCGCACAAGATCAACAACGCGCTCGGGCAGGCGCTGCTCGCCCGGCGCATGGGCAAGCCCCGGGTCATCGCCGAGACGGGCGCCGGTCAGCACGGCGTGGCGGCGGCCACGGCCTGCGCGCTGCTCGGGCTCGAGTGCATCGTGTACATGGGCACCGAGGACATGCGCCGCCAGCAGCCAAACGTCCAGCGCATGCGGCTTCTGGGCGCCGAGGTGGTGGGTGTCGATGCGGGCGCGCGAACGCTCAAGGAGGCCGTGTCGGCCGCGATCCGCGACTGGGTCACGAACGTGGAGTCGACCCACTACATCATCGGCTCGTGCGTGGGCCCGGCGCCCTACCCGGCGCTCGTCCGCGATCTCCAGCGCCGCATCGGGGACGAGGCGCGCGCCGAGCTGCTCGAGCGCACCGGCGCGCTGCCCGATCGCGCGATCGCATGCGTGGGCGGCGGCTCCAACGCGATCGGCACGTTCATCCCGTTCGTCGACGACGAGGGGGTCGAGCTGATCGGCGTGGAGGCGGCCGGCGAGGGCCTCGAGACGCTGCGGCACTCGGCGCCGCTCACCACCGGCGCTCACGGCGTGCTGCACGGCGCCATGTCCGCGGTGCTCCAGGACGAGGAGGGCCAGATCCTCGAGGCCCACTCAATCTCCGCCGGGCTCGACTATCCCGGTGTGGGCCCCGAGCACGCCTGGCTGCGCGACTCGGGCCGCGTGCGCTACGTCGCGGTGCCCGACGGCGCCGCGCTCATGGCGTTCCGGACGGTGGCCGAGCGGGAGGGCATCCTGCCGGCGCTCGAGTCCTCCCACGCGGTGGCGTGGCTGCTCGCCAACCCGGCGCCGGGCGTCGACCTCGTGACGCTGTCGGGCCGCGGCGACAAGGACCTCGCGGAGGTGCTCGCGCTCGAGGACTCGCAGTGAGCGTGACCACCACCGGAATCGACCGCATCGCGGCGGCGTTCGCCGGGCACGGCAAGCGGGCGGCCCTGATGCCGTACCTGATGGGCGGCTACCCGAACCTCACGGGATCCGTGGCGGCAGGCCTCATCGCCGCGGACAAGGGCGCCGACCTGATCGAGCTCGGGATCCCCTTCTCGGATCCGCTCGCCGACGGCCCGGTGATCCACGCGGCGGGCACCGAGGCGCTGGCCGCCGGGGCCACCCCGCGCGGCGTGCTGCGCGCGTGCGAGCGCATCGCCGAGCGCGTGCCGGTGGTGCTGATGGTCTACGCCAACGTGGTACTGACCGCGGGCGTCGAGACGTTTGCGCTCCGCGCCGCCTCCGCCGGCGCCGCGGGCCTGATCGTGCCCGACCTCCCGCACGACGAGGCGGGCGAGCTGCGGAACGCCTGCGACGCGGAGGGTCTCGCGCTCGTGCCGCTCGTGGCTCCGACCAGCACCCCTGAGCGGATCGCGTCCATCGGCGCCGACGCGCGCGGCTTCGTCTACACCGTCTCGCTCACGGGCACCACGGGGGAGCGCGAGCGACTGCCGGCCGGCCTCGAGGAGACCGTCGCGCGGGTGCGCGCGTCGACCGAAGTGCCGGTGGCCGTCGGCTTCGGCATCTCCACGGCAGTCCAGGCCGCGGCGGTGGGCGAGCTGGCGGACGGAGTGATCGTGGGCAGCCGCGTGGTGCGCGCCGCCGGCGACGGCGGGGCGGAGGCGGTCGGCCGTCTGGTCGCGGAGCTGGCTGGCGCCCTCGCCTCGTAGAATTGTGGAACAATTCAACGGTGGCCCGGACCCAGGTCCTCCTCGCCGCCGTCCTGTTCGGCACCACCGGCACCGCCCAGGCGCTCGGTCCCGCGATCGCGCCCGTGGTCGTGGGCGCCGGCCGGATCGTCGTCGGCGGCGCGCTCCTGGTGGCGATCGCGCTTCTGGCGCGAAGGCTGCGGGTGGGGGCCGGAGCCGGCTGGATCCTCCTCGGTGGCTTCTTCGTGGCCATCTACCAGGTGAGCTTCTTCGCCGCGGTCGACAAGACCGGCGTGGCGATCGGCGCCGTCGTGGCCCTCGGCTCGGCGCCCGCATTCACCGGGCTGGTCGCGCGCGCGTTCACGGGTGAGCCCCTCGGTGCGCGCTGGGCGGCGGCCACCGGTCTCGCCTGCGCCGGCGTGATCCTGCTCGTGCTCGGCGGCGGCTCCGGCGAGAGCGCCGTGGCCCCGTCCGGCGTGGCGCTCGCACTCCTCTCCGGTCTCGGCTACGCCGGCTACGCGGTGCTCGGCAAGCGCATGCTCGAGCGGGGCGGCACGCCCGAGGGGGTGATGGCGGCGGTGTTCGGCACCGGCGGCCTGCTGCTCGTGCCGGTGTTGCTCCTCGCGCCGTCCGGTGACCTGGTGAGCGGACAGGGCTTCGCGCTCGTGCTCTACCTCGGCGCGATTCCCACGGCGCTCGCCTACCTGCTGTTCGCGCGCGGCCTCGAGTGGCTCGGCGCCGCGGAGACCTCGACCCTGACCTTGGCCGAGCCGCTCACGGCCACGGCGCTCGGCGTGATCGCACTCGGCGAGCGACCCGGCCTGGCGGCCGCCGCGGGCGCGGCTCTCGTCCTTGCCGGCCTCGCCCTCCTGGCCCTTCGCTCGGGCGACCCGAGGCCCGCTCGGCGCCCCCGAGAACGAATGGCCGAAGCCCCCGCCTGAAGCGTGCGCGGGGCGTCGGGATCGCTGGTAGGGTGGCCCGACGATGGCCGAGACGAAGACACCCGACGGCGCGATTGCCGAGAAGCCCAAGCGCAGGCGGATCTCGAAACGCAAGGCCGTCGAGCAGCAGGCACGCAGCTACTTCGAGGCCATGGCGCGGCGCGACACCCACGCGATGGTGGAGCACTGGAGCGCGGACGGCGTCCTGGACATCGTGCCGGTGGGCATCCTGCGCGGCCGCGAGGAGATCCAGGAGTTCTTCCGGGCGACCTTCGCCGCTCTGCCGGACGCGGAGACCACGCTCACACGGGTCGTCGCGGGCGACAGCTCGGCCGCGGCCGAATGGCGTCTCGCGGGGCACTTCACCGGCGCGCCATTCCAGGGCATCGACCCGACCGGCAAGCCGGTCGAGGTGCGCGGGCTCGACCTGATCGAGCTCGAGGGCGGCGAGATCGTGACCCTTACGGCCTACTACGACGGCGCGAGCTTCGCCCGGCAGGTCGGGATGCTGCCGCCGGAGGGCTCCGGCGCGGAGCGCGCGATGATGGGCGCGTTCAACGCGGTCACCAAGGTCCGCCAGGCGATCGCCGCCCGGACGGGCAGCTGATGGCGATCCTCGTCACGCTCACCGTCGGGCTGGTCTGGTGGGTCGCGGCGTGGTCGCTCGGGATCAACTCGTTCGACGCGTTCCTGCTCACCGTGGGGATGGTCGTCGCGGCCGCCGCGATTGTGATCGTCAAGCCGTTCGTCGAGCAGGTGCTCGGCAGGGACGCGGCCGCTGCGGAGGATCGCGGCGGGGCCCTCTGAGGAGCCTCGCCTGTCGCATCCCGATCCAAGGGAAGCGCCGGACCTCAGGCCAGTAGAGGTCGGCGAGGTGTGGGACAACCCGGTGACCGGTGAGAGCGCGACGATCCTCGAGCTGCCCCAGGACAACCCCGAGGGTCGCGTGACCGCCGAGCTCACGGCCCTCGTCGGCGCGCGCGTGGCCGGCGAGCACCTTCACCCCGCCCTGATCGAGCGCTTCACCACGCTCGAGGGCGAGCTCACGGTGAAGCTCGACGGGAAGACGAGCGTCCTCCGCGAGGGCGACACGGCGGTGATCCAGGCCGGAGCCTGGCACGACTGGTGGAACGCGAGCGACAGCGACGCGCGCGTGCGGGTGGAGATCACGCCCGGCGAGCGCTTCTCGCACATGATCGAGACCCTGTTCGGCCTCGGGAGGCTGGGGCACCTGAACGGCAAGGGCATGCCGCACCCGCTGCAGCTGGCCCTCACCGCGCAGGAATTCAGCGACGTGATCGTCTTCCGCACACCGCCGCCCCCGCTCCAGCGCGTGGTGTTCGGCGCGCTCGCTCCGATCGCGCGGCGGCGCGGCTACCGCGCCACCTATCCCCAGCTCTCGCGCACCGTGCTGGCGCCCCGAATCTAAGCGGCGCTCAGCCGAAGAAAGTCTCGGCCGCCGCGTAGTCCTCGACGGGCACGGTGCGCAGGTCCGCCACCGCGTCGGAGAGCGGCACGAGCTCGATGCGGGTGCCCTTGAGCGCCGGCATCGTGCCCCAGGCGCCGGCGTCGGCGGCGTCGACCGCGGCCAGCCCGAGCCGCGTGGCGAGCACCCGGTCGAAGGCCGTCGGGGTGCCGCCGCGCTGGATGTGGCCGAGCACCGTGGCGCGCGACTCGAAGCCGGTGCGCGCCTCGATCTCGTGCTCGAGGCGCTGGCCGATCCCGCCGAGTCGCACGTGGCCGAACTCGTCGGCGGTATCGCCCTCCGTGGCCTCCATCGTGGCCTCCTGCGGCACCGCGCCCTCGGCCACCACGACGATCGAGAAGTAGCGGCCGCGCGAGTGGCGGCGGCGGATCAGCCGGCACACCTCCTCCACGTCGAAGGGGCGCTCGGGGATCAGGATCACGTCGGCGCCGCCGGCCAGCCCCGAGTGCAGCGCGATCCAGCCGGCGTGGCGGCCCATCACCTCCACGATCATCACGCGGTTGTGCGACTCGGCCGTGGTGTGGAGGCGGTCGATTGCGTCGGTGGCGATCTGCACCGCGGTGTCGAACCCGAACGTCATGTCCGTCCCGCCGAGGTCGTTGTCGATCGTCTTCGGCACGCCGATCACCGGCAGGCCATGCTCGCCGTGCAGCTTCGCGGCCGCGCCGAGCGTGTCCTCCCCGCCGATCGCGATCAGGCCGTTCAGGTTGAGGGTGGCGAGGTTCTCGCGGATGCGCTCGGCGCCGTTCTTGTGCTTGAAGGGGTTGGTTCGCGAGCTGCGCAGGATGGTGCCGCCGCGCGGCAGGATCCCGCGCGTCGACTCGATCGTGAGCTCCTCGTAGGCGTTCTCGATCGGGCCGCGCCAGCCGTCGCGGAAGCCCACGATCGCGTGTCCGTAGCCGTCGATCCCCTTGCGGACGATCGCGCGGATCACCGCGTTCAGGCCGGGGCAGTCCCCGCCTCCCGTGAGCACTCCTATCCGCACGCGCCGCAGCGTACTCGTGCTCGGGCGGGGACCTGGCGCTCGTCACAATCAGACCCGTGCCGGGCAAGCCCACAGCCCTTCTGGCGGTGCTCACGAGCGGCCTCGCGCTGAGCGGCTGCCTGGGCGGCGACGAGCCCGAGAGCACGCGCGTGACCGGCCGCGCGGCGACCGTGATCGCGAGCCTGCCCGAGGATGGCGTCTCGGCGCCCGCCGCCAAAGCGGTGGCGGCCGGCGCGCGGCTCGCGCTCGCCGACGCCGGCGGGCGCGCGGGGGAGCTTCCGGTCCGGCTCGTGGTGCGCAGCTCGACCGAGCCGGGAGAGGTCGTCTGGGATCCCGATCTCGTGAGCAAGAACGCCGAGCGCGCCGCCGAGGACCCCAGCACGGTCGCCTACCTCGGCGAGCTCGACTACGGCGCCTCCGCGGTCTCGCTTCCGATCACCAACGAGGCGCGCATCCTGCAGGTCTCGCCCCTCGACGGGCTCACGAGCCTCACGCGCACACCGCCCGGCAGGCCGCGCTCGAACCCGGTGCGGCTTCGCCCGGCGGAGCGCCGCAGCTTCGTGCGGCTCACCCCGACCGACCTGCTTCAGGCGGAGCGGTTGCTCGAGCTGATGCGCGAGGACGGCGTGCGCCGCATGGCGGTGCTCTTCGACCAGGAGGTCTACGGGCGCGAGCTGGCGGCCCAGCTGGTCGCGCGAGCGCGCCGCGACGGGCCCGCGCCGGTCGGCGACGAGGAGTACCGCGGGGACGTGAAGGAGATTCCCGGCATCGTGCGCGGGCTGGCCGAGGCAAGCCCCGATGCGGTGGTCTACGCGGGCGTGGCGGGCCCGGGCATCGGCCGGCTGCTCGCCGCGATCGACGCGCGTATGCCCGGCGTGCCCGTGTACGGGACCGGCGGGCTGCTGGCGCGCGATCCGAAGGTGCCGATTCCCGCCTCCCCGGACCGGGTGCGCGCGCTCGGCGCGGTGCTGCCCGACCGCGAGCTCGGCCCGGGGGCGCGCCGCGTGGTCGAGCGGGTCGAGGCGCTGCGCGGCCGGGGCGCGGCGCGACCCGAGGCGGTGTACGGCTACGAGGCCATGCGGCTCGCCCTCGACGCGGTGGCCGAGGGCGGTCGCGACCGCGAGCGCGTGATCGACGCGGCGATGAGGATCCGCGAGCGCACCTCGCCGCTCGGCGCGCTGCGCATCCGCGCTACCGGCGATGTGGAGGAGACTCGGTTCGCGCTCTACGCGCTCTCAGACGGGAGCTTTCGGTTCAGACGCGTGGTGCCGTGAGAAGCCTTCGTGAAGCCAGATTGTCTCCTCGTTAAGCCGACCCACCGGAGTGCACGGTCGTGGTCTAGGTGCTTAGGATGCCGCGCAGGTTGGAGCCAATCCACTAGGAGGGACGTTTTGCGAGTACGTTGGTTGGTAGTTCTCAGCTGCCTGCTCGGCGCGTTCGCCCTGGGCATGACAGCCTGCGGCGACGACGACGACGATGACGGCGGCGGCGGCGACAGTGGCGGCGGCGGTGGTTCAAGCGTCACCGTCTACTCCTCGCTCCCGTTGCAGGGCGCGTCGCGGCCTCAGACGACGGCGCTCGTCGACGGCATCAAGCTCGCGCTGAAGGAGGCCGGAGGCAAGGCGGGCAACATCACCGTCAAGTACACCTCGCTTGACGACTCGACCGCTCAGGCCGGCACCTGGACTCCGGAGGCGACGTCGGCGAACGCGCGCAAGGTCGCTCAGGACGACAGCGCGATCGCGTATATCGGCGAGTTCAACTCCGGGGCGAGCGCGATCTCGATCCCGATCCTGAACGAGGTCCCGATCCTGCAGCTCAGCCCGGCGAACACCGCCGTGGGCCTGACCACGGACGAGCCCGGCGCCGACGAGGGCGAGCCGGAAAAGTATTACCCGACGGGTAGCCGTCACTACATGCGAATCGTGCCGAAGGACACGATCCAGGGCGCGGCGCTGGCCTCGCTCATGAAGAAGGACGGCTGCGGTAACGCCTACATCCTGAACGACAAGGAGGTGTACGGCGCGGGCCTCTCGCGGAACATCGAGTCGGCGGCGAAGGAGATCGGTCTCGAGATCCTCGCCAACGAGGGCATCGACCCGAAGGCGCCGAACTTCCGCTCGCAGGCGGCCACGATGAAGTCGGACGGAGCCGAGTGCTTCGTCTTCAGCGGCATCACGGCCAACGGCGCGGTCCAGCTGTACAAGGACGTGGCCGCGGCGCTGCCGGACGCCCAGCTCTACGGACCGGACGGCGTTGCCGAGTCCGGATTCGCCGACCCGAAGGAGGGCGGCGTGCCGGTGGATGTGGGCAACCGCATCAAGGTCTCGGTGGCCACCCTGGCGCCGGACGAGTACCCGCCCGACGGCAAGAAGTTCTTCTCGCAGTTCGAGAAGGAGTACGGCGAGCCGAACCCGGACCCGTACTCGATCTACGGTTTCGAGGCGATGGATCTGTTCCTCGACACCTGCAAGAAGCTCGCTGACGAGTGCACCGACCGGCAGGCGGTGATCGACGCGATGTTCCAGACCAAGGGACGCGAGTCGGTGCTCGGCACGTACGACATCGACGAGAACGGCGACACCACGCTCACCGATTACGGGATCTACCAGATCAAGAACGGCGAGCTGGAGTTCGACGAGACAATCCAGGCCGCAGGCGGCTGATCGTCGCTGCATGATTGGATGCGGGGGGCCCGCGACCTTGTCGCGGGCCCCCTGTTTCTGATTGGATCCGCACTGAGGGGGATCTGTGGAGGCAAGTAGCGAAGCGCCACGCGTGCCCGTCCGGACCAACACCTGGGACCGGATCCGCACGTACGTGGGGGAATACGGGCTGATCGCGCTGCTGCTCGTGATGCCCGTCGTGTACGGAATCCAGGACCTCTCCGACGACGGGAGTCTTGCCCGCCTGGGCAACAACGTCGTCGACGGGCTCTCCAACGGAGCCATTTGGGCGCTCGTGGCCCTCGGCTACACGCTCGTCTACGGAATCATCGAGCTGATCAACTTCGCCCACGGCGAGGTGTTCATGATCGGCTCGCTCGTGTCCGCCGGGTTCTTCGGAACGATCGGACTCACCGCGGCGACCGGCACGGGCGGCCTCGTGGCCGGCCTCTTCCTGACGCTGCTCCTGGCGATGCTGGCCAGCGGAATGCTCAACGTGATGATCGAGAGGGTGGGGTACCGACCATTACGGGCGGCGCCCAAACTGGCGCCGCTGATCACGGCCGTCGGCTTCAGCTTCATCCTCCAGAACGTCGGCGTGCTCTGGATCGGCGGCTCGCCGGAGGGCATCCCCGATCTGATCAAGGCACAGAAGGAGGTCGTCGATATCGCCGGGGTGTCGATCTCGCGCGGCGATGTGCTCGCCGTGGCGGCCACCATCCCGCTCGTCTTCCTGCTGGTGGGCTTCATCAACCAGAGCCGGCTCGGCAAGGCCATGCGCGCCACGGCGCAGGACCCCGAAGCGGCGCGCCTCATGGGGATCAACGTGGACACCACGATCTCCGCGACCTTCCTGCTCGGCGGCATCATGGCCGGCGCCGCCGGACTCATCTACGCGCTCTACCAGACGACGATCTGGTTCTTCCAGGGCTTCCAGGCCGGCCTGATCGCCTTTACCGCGGCGGTCATGGGCGGCATCGGCAACCTCTGGGGCGCGGTTCTCGGCGGCTTCATCATCGGGATCATCCAGCAGATCTCCGACAACCGGATCGGCGGTGAGTGGACCCCGGCGATCGTCTTCGCATACCTCGTCCTGATCATGGTCTTCCGCCCGCAGGGACTGCTCGGCGAGGAGACCCGGGAGGCCGGATGACCGCGCTCGCAGCACGCCCGGCTGGGGAGGGCGGCCCCAGGACGGACGTGCGCACCCTGCTCGTGCTCGCCCTCGCGCTCGCCTTGGCGCTCTGGATGGCCAGCGAGATCGAGATGAACATGTTCATGGCGTTCGTCGCCTGGGTGCTGATCGCCGTGCGCACCATCTTCCACGAGAACGCGTGGGTCACCCGCGCCACGGTCGTCGGGCTGCTCATCTGGGCGCTAGTGCTCCCGCTGGCGCACGATTCGGGCGGCGCCTTCATCGAGGACGCGACCCTGGCTTTGGCCTACGCCGTGATGGCGCTCGGGCTGAACATCATCGTGGGCTTCGCCGGTCTGCTCGACCTCGGCTACGTGGCCTTTTACGCGCTCGGCGCGCTCACGTCCGGCTGGTTCATGTCGGGCTTCTTCGTGAACGCCGGCGGCGGCGAGGGCTTCTCGCTGCTCGTGGGCGAGCCCGCCTCGACCCTGCCGGGCGTCCACCTCAACTTTCTGCTCGTGCTCATCATCGCCGTCGGGGTGACAACGATCGCCGGCATGCTCATCGGGTTACCGACGCTTCGATTGCGCGGGGACTACATCGCGATCGTGACGCTCGCCTTCGGCGAGATCGTCGGGCGCATCGTGATCAACGGCGACCAGATCAAGATCGCCGGCGAGAAGGTCACGAACGGGCGCCAGGGCATCACGCCGATTGACAAGATCGACCTGCCGTTCCTCGAACCGTTCCAATCGCTCGAGCTCAGACCCTGGTACTTCGTGGCGCTTGCGCTCGTGCTGTTCGTGCTGTTCGTGAACTTCCGCCTGCGCGACTCACGGCTCGGGCGGGCGTGGATCGCCCTTCGGGAGGACGAGGTGGCCGCCGCGTCGATGGGAGTTCCACTCGTCAAGACCAAGCTGCTCGCCTACGGGACAGGCGCCGCCTTCGGCGGAATGTCCGGAGTCTTCCTCGGGTCGTACCTGAACACCGTGAATGCGGACCAGTTCCAGTTCTCGTTCTCGATCTTCGTGCTCGCCATGGTGATCCTGGGCGGCCTCGGGTCGATCGAGGGAGTGATGCTCGGCGCGATCGTGCTCACCTTCATCAACTTCAACTTCATTCCGGACGTGTTCAACGACTATCCATCGAAGATCGGGCTCGACTTCGACCTCACCGAGCTGTCGTTCGGGATCTTCGGCTTCCTGCTCGTGATCATGATGATCATCCGTCCCGAGGGCCTGATACCCGAACGAAGGCGCCAGCTCGAGCTCAAGGAGGGCATCGGCGTGGGCGACACCGAGCTCGGAACGTCCGAGACCATGTTTGAGGCAAAGGCATGAACGACAGCGACAAGGACGCAGAGGCGCGCGCGGACGAGCGCGCGGAGCAGGCCACCGGGAACGGCGGTGGGCTCTTGAGCGCGCAGAACGTGTCCAAGATCTTCGGAGGCCTCGTGGCCGTCGAGGACGTGACGTTCGAGATCCCGGAGCGCTCGATCGTCTCGATCATCGGCCCGAACGGGGCCGGCAAGACGACGTTCTTCAACATGCTGACCGGGCTGTACAAGCCCAGCTTCGGCCGGATCTCGTTCGACGGGCGCAACATCACGGGCCGCCGGCCGGACCGGATCATGAAGGACGGTATGGCGCGGACGTTCCAGAACATCCGCCTGTTCGGGACGATGTCCGCGCTCGAGAACGTCATGGTCGGCCAGCATGCGCGCATGGGGGCCGGTTTGTTCGGCTCGATTCTTCGCCTTCCCCGCGTGGGCAGGGAGGAGCGGTCGGTCACGGACAAGGCCCACGAGATGCTGAGCTACGTCGGCATCCCCGAAAGCCATCACGACGAGCTTTCCGTGAGCCTCTCGTACGGCGAGCAGCGCCGGCTCGAGATCGCGCGTGCGCTGGCGTCCGACCCCAAGCTGCTGCTGCTCGACGAGCCCACGGCCGGCATGAACCCCCAGGAGTCGAGCGAGCTCACCGACTTCATGCACAAGCTGCGCGACGAGCGCGGGTTGACGATCCTCCTGATCGAGCACGACATGTCGGTCGTCATGGGCGTCTCCGAGCGCATCACGGTGCTCGACCACGGCCAGAAGATCGCCGAGGGCACGCCCCAGGAGGTGCGCGAGAACGCGCGCGTCATCGAGGCCTACCTCGGCAAGCAGGGAGCCGCCGAGGCCGAGGCCGGCGCGGCCAAGCGCAGGGAGTCCGGCCAGCAGCCCCGGGAAGAGGCCTGATGCCGCTGCTCGAGGTCGCCGACCTCCACACCTTCTACGGCAACATCGAGGCGCTGAAGGGCATCTCGCTCACCGTGGAGGAGGGCGAGGTCGTGACCCTCATCGGCTCGAACGGCGCCGGCAAGTCGACCACGCTCCGCTCGATCTCGGGGCTCACGCCGCCGCGGCAGGGAACGATCAGGTTCGACGACCAGGAGATCGGCGAGGTGCCGCCTCAGGAGATCGTGCAGATGGGGATTTCGCTGTCACCCGAGGGGCGGCACGTGTTCTCGCGCATGACCGTGCGGGAGAACCTCGAGCTCGGTGCGTACCTGCGGCGCGACAAGAGCGGCATCACGGACGACCTCGGGCGCGTCTTCGACCTCTTCCCGCGCCTGAAGGAGCGCGAGAAGCAGAAGGGCGGGACGATGTCCGGCGGGGAGCAGCAGATGCTCGCGATCGGCCGCGCGCTGATGGCCAACCCGAAGCTGCTGCTGCTCGACGAGCCCTCGATGGGCATCGCGCCGATCCTCGTGGAGCGGATCTACGAGACGATCGCCGAGATCAACCGGCAGGGCACCACCATCCTGCTGGTGGAGCAGAACGCGAACTACGCGCTCGAGGTCTCGAAGCGCGGCTACGTGCTCGAGACCGGCAACGTGGCGCTCGAGGACAAGTCGAGCGAGCTGCGCACCAACCCCGACGTCCAGAAGGCGTACCTCGGAGCATGATCGATCTGATCGCAGTCATCGGAGCCAAGGCCCTGTGGCTCACGTACCTGTGGCTCCTCTCCACCATCGTCGCCTCCTACCTCTCCGCGCGCAAGGGCTACGGCGAGAAGCTCGGCCTCGGGTTCGGGCTCCTGCTGTCGGTGGTCGGGGCGATCATCTGGATCCTCTGGCCGGCGAAGAAGGACTCGCGCTGGAAGCTCCAGGGCCCGTTCGGCTCGGGCGGCAAGACCGTCGCCGAGTTGCGCGCCGAGCAGCAGGCCGTGCGCGGCGACGACAGCGGCGCCGAGTCCAGCTAGCGGCCGGTCGCGTCCCGCAGGGCCGCCTCGAGCTCCGGCCGGCGGAAGCGGTAGCCCTGCTCCTCGAGCCGCGCCGGCACCGCGCATTGCCCCGTGGTCACGATCGTGGCCATCTCGCCGTAGAGCGCCTTTATGGCGAAGCCCGGCACGGGGGCGAAGGCGGGTCGCTTCAGCACCCGTCCGAGGGCCTTGGACAGCTCGGCGTTCGTCGCCGGCTCCGGCGCCACCACGTTCACGGGGCCGCTCGCGGCGTCCGTGTCGAGGCAGTGCACGAAGGCGCCCACCACGTCGTCCTGGTGGACCCACGGCACGCACTGGTGGCCGCCGGCCACCGGACCGCCGATTCCGAGCTTGAAGAACGGCAGCATCTTCTCGAGCGCCCCGCCCCCCGGGGAGAGCACGACGCCGGTGCGTGTGAGCACCACCCGCACGCCGTGCTCCTCCGCTCGAAGCGCCTCCGCCTCCCAGGCGACAACGACCTCCGCGAGGAAGTCGTGGCCCGCCGGGGCGTCCTCTGCGAGCCGCTCCGGTCCGCGCGAGCCGTAGTGGCCGGTGGCCGACTGCGACACGAGCACTCGTGGCCGCTCGGCGTCAGGCAGGGAGGCCAGCGCGTTCACGAGCATGCGCGTTGAGAGCACGCGTGAGTCGCGGATCTCGCGCTTCACGTCGTCGTTCCAGCGCTGGGCGATCGTTTCGCCGAGCAGGTGCACGACGGCGTCGCGCCCGGCGAGCGCGTCGGCGGGCGGCGGCTCGTCCTTGGGCCGCGGCCAGGACGCGGCGTCGATGTCGGCGCCGAGGAGCCGGCGCGCCTTCGCGGGGTCGCGCGACAGGGCGGTGAGCTCGTCGCCGCGCCCGGCCAGCTCGCGCGCGAGCGCCTGGCCGAGCGTGCCCGTCGCGCCGGTGATCGCGATGCGCATCAGCCGATGGCGGCGCGGTCGAGGGTCGGCTGGTCAGCCGCCTCGGGCACGGTGGCCTCGGAGCGCTCGGCCACCTCCTGGACCGCGTCCGCGACGGCGCGACCCACGTCGCGGTTGAAGACGCTCGGGATGACGTAGTCCTCGTCGAGCTCGTCGTCGTCCACCACGCCGGCGATCCCGCGTGCCGCGGCGAGCTTCATCTCCTCGGTGATGGCGACCGCGCGAGCGTCGAGCGCTCCGCGGAAGACGCCGGGAAAGGCGAGCACGTTGTTGATCTGGTTCGGATAGTCGGAGCGGCCGGTGGCCATCACGCGCACGTACGGGGAGGCCTCCTCGGGGCGCACCTCCGGGTTCGGGTTCGCCATCGCGAACACGAACGGGTCCTCGTTCATCCGCGCCAGGTCCGACGCGTCGATGATCCCCGGGCCGCTCAGCCCGACGAACAGGTCCGTGCCCTCGATCACTTCGCGCGGGGGGCCGTCGCGCCGGGCCGTGTTGGTGTTCTCGGCGAGCCATCGCTTGGGAGCGTTCATCGACCCGGCAGCGTAATCGTCGCGATCGGTGTGGATTGCGCCAAAACGGTCGCAGGCCACGATCGAGGTCACGCCGGCGTCCATCAGGATCTTGGCGACCGCGACCCCGGCGGCGCCGGCGCCCACCATCAGCACCTGGAGCCCCTCCATCGTCCGGCCGGTCAGGCGGCAGGCGTTGATGAGCGCGGCCAGGGTCACGATCGCCGTACCGTGCTGGTCGTCGTGGAACACCGGGATGTCGAGCGCCTCCTGGAGCCGCTGCTCGATCTCGAAGCAGCGCGGCGAGGAGATGTCCTCGAGGTTGATGCCGCCGAAGGTGGGCGACATCCGGATCACGGTCTCCACGATCTCGTCGGGGTCCTTCGTGTTCAGGCAGATCGGGAAGGCGTCCACGTCGGCGAACTCCTTGAAGAGCATCGCCTTGCCCTCCATCACGGGCATTGCAGCCTCGGGGCCGATGTCGCCGAGCCCGAGCACGGCCGAGCCGTCGGACACCACGGCCACCGTGTTCGCCTTAATCGTGTACTTGAAGGCCTTCTGACGGTTCTCGGCGATCGCCGAGCAGACGCGCGCGACGCCCGGCGTGTAGGCCATCGAGAGGTCGTCGCGCGACTTGACCGGCATGTTCAGCCCCGTGTGGATCTTGCCGCGCCGGTGGACCTCGAAGGTGCGGTCGGTGATCTCCACAACCTCGGCGCCCCGCACGGCCGTGACCGCCGAGATCACCTTGCCGCGGTGGTCGACGCTCGAGCACTCGACCGTGATCGCGCGCAGCGTTCGCTCCGCCTTCGTCGCCACCCGGTCGACGGCCACGATGGAGCCCCCCGCGCGGGTGATCGCGGCGGTGACCTTGCCGAGTACCCCGCGGGACTTCGCCGGGAGGGCCACACGGAGGGTGAGCGAGAACTGTGCGGAGGGGGTAGCCAAGCGGTCGATGATACGGGCGGCCCCTGGGTAGGGTTGGCCTGTGGCCGACGACTCCCCGCGCGAGCTCTTCCTGATCGACGGCAACAGCCTCGTCTACCGCGCCTTCTTCGCTCTGCCCGAGTCGATCTCGACCTCGAAGGGCCAGCCCACGAACGCGATCTTCGGCTTCGCGTCGATGCTCGTGAAGATCATCTCCGAGTACGGCAGCCGGCCGACGCTCGTGGTCTGGGACGCCGGCATGTCCGGGCGCGAGGAGGTCTACGACGAGTACAAGGCGGGCCGGCGCGAGCGCCCCGACCTGCTCTCCGAGCAGTGGCCGTACATGCAGCCGCTGGTGGAGGCGTTCGGCTACCAGAACGTGAAGGTGCCGGGCTTCGAGGCCGATGACGTGATCGCCACGCTCGCCGGCCGGGCGCGCGCCGAGGGGCTCGAGGTGATGGTGGTGACCGGCGACCGCGACCTGTTCCAGCTCGTGGAGCCGGGCGTGCGGGTGATGGCCACCGGGCGGGGCATCACCGACACCAAGATCTACGACACCGACGCGGTGGTCGACCGCTACGGCATCCGCCCCGAGCTGGTGCCCGACTTCGTGGGCCTGAAGGGCGACACCTCGGACAACATCCCGGGCGTGCCGGGCATCGGCGAGAAGACCGCCAGCCAGCTGCTGCAGGAGTGGGGAGACCTCGAGGGGGTGCTCACCAACATCGACTCGATCTCCGGGGCCAAGCGCAAGCAGAACCTCACCGAGCACGCCGAGGACGCGCGCATCTCGAAGCAGCTGGCGACCGCCGTGCGCGACGTGGAGGTGGACATCGACCTCGACGGCCTCGCGGAGGGGGAGCCGGATCGCTCGCTCCTGCGCGAGACGTTCCGCGAGTTCGAGCTGCGCGCGCCGCTCGAGCGCCTGGAGGAGGCGCTCGGGGAGGACGGCGCGGCGCCCGCGGAGCGCGTCGACCGGCTCGTTCGCGTGGCTGCGCGGGAGGTCCCGCTCGCGGAGCTCGGGGCGCTGGAGGGCGAGCTGGTGTCGGTGGCCGCGCTGCGGCCGGGCGAGGAGCCCGACGAGGCTGCCCCGCCGCCTCCGGTCCCGGACCCGGAGCTCGAGCTCGAGCTCGGCGAGGACGCCGCGGTGGAGGCGGTGAGCGCCGAGGAGCCGGTCGCGCCTGCGGCCTCGGAGCAGGGGTCGTTCGACTTCGACGCCGCCCGGCGCGGCCCGCTCAGCGTGGCTGCGTGGGCGGGCGACGAGGTGCTGGTGGCCGAGGCCGAGACGCTGGCCGCCTTCACGCTCGCGCGCGGCGAGCGCCCGCTCGTCGCCCACGACTGGAAGACGATCGCGATGGCCGACGAGCCCTCGGCCGCGCCGCGGCTCGAGCACGACACGATGGTGGCCGCCTACCTGATCGATCCGGCGCGACGCGGCTACCCGCTCGACGAGCTGGCCGCCGAGGTGGGCCTCGGCGCCGAGGTCGAGGGAGCGGACGGCAGCGCGGCGCGCGCCGTGCTCACCAGGGAGATCGCCGAACGCCAGCGCGCGCGGCTCGAGGAGGACGGCCTGACGAGCCTGTTCCACGACATCGAGCTTCCGCTCGTGGACGTGCTCGTCGAGATGGAGCGAGAGGGCGTACGGCTCGACGTGGCGCGGCTGCGCGAGATCAGCGGGCGCTTCAATGCGCGCGCCACCGAGCTGGAGCGGAGGGTCTGGGAGCTGGCGGGAGAGGAGTTCACGATCGGCTCCCCTCAGCAGCTCGCGCCGATCCTGTTCGAGAAGCTCGGCCTCTCGCGCAAGCGGCGCGGCAAGACCGGCTACTCGACGGACGCCCGAGTGCTACAGGCGATCCGGCACGAGCACGAGATCGTGCCCGCGATTGAGGAGTGGCGCGAGGTCACGAAGCTGAAGTCGACCTACCTGGACGCGTTCCCCGAGCTGATCGGCGACGACGGCCGCCTGCACACCACCTTCAACCAGACGGCCACCGCCACCGGACGCCTGTCGAGCACCGACCCGAACCTGCAGAACATCCCGATCCGCACCGAGCAGGGCCGCGAGATCCGCGCCTGCTTCGTCGCCGAGGAGGGCTGCCGGCTGATCTCGGCCGACTACTCGCAGGTCGAGCTGCGCCTGCTCGCGCACATCGCCGACGAGCCGGTGCTCAAGGAGATCTTCCGCCGCGGCGAGGACGTGCACACCGCGACCGCCCAGGCGATCCTCGGGGGGCAGACCGACCCCGGCACGCGCTCGAAGGCGAAGATGGTCAACTACGGGATCGTCTACGGCCTCTCTGCCTACGGCCTGGCCGACCGCCTGCAGATCCCGCAGGACGAGGCGCAGGAGTTCATCGACGCCTATCTCGAGCGCTTCCCGAAGGTCAAGGCATTCATCGACGAGACCATCGAGGGCGCTCGCACGGAGGGCCACGTGACCACGCTCTTCGGCCGCATCCGGCGCGTGCCGGAGCTGCGCTCGCGCCAGTTCCAGACCCGCTCGCTCGGCGAGCGCCTGGCGGTGAACATGGTCATCCAGGGCACGGCGGCGGACATCATCAAGGTGGCGATGGTGCGCTGCCGGGACCGGCTCCGCTCGGCGGAGCTCGATACCCGGCTCGTGCTCCAGATCCACGACGAGCTCCTCTTCGAGGGGCCGGACGGCGAGGTCGAGCAGGCCTCCGAGATCGTGCGCCGCGAGATGGCCGACGCCTTTGCGATGGACCCTCCGCTCGACGTGGACGTGGGCGCCGGCGGCAACTGGCTCGAGGCCAAGTAGCTCAGCGCTCGTCGTCCTCGCCGTCTTCGTGCGCGGCCTCGAGCGCGGCCGGGGCCCAGAGCATGTGGCGCACCACAGGTGGTCGCTCGCCGCGGTGGAGCGAGCGGACCCGCTCCTCGACCTCGAGGTCGGCGACGGTGAAGCGGCCGTGTTGGCGCAGGTGCTCCTGCCAGGAGTCCACCACGAAGGTCTCGAGGTAGCGGTTCGTGCGCTCGAGGTCGGCGAACAGGCTCCAGCGGTAGGCGCCGTCGCGGCGCCGGACGCGACCCATCTCGTCCATGGCGGCCACGAAGCGCTCCGCGTCCGCGGCGTCGACCTCGTACTCGACGGTGATCAGCACGGGACCGTCCTCCGGGCGCGGCTCGAGGTCCACGGACGGGTCCGGCCAGCGGCCGGCGGGCGAGAGGTCGGCGCTCTCGGCGGGCGCGAGCGGCAGCCCGCGCCCGAGCACCACGCCGCCCACGATCCCCACCGCGGCGCAGGAGAGGGCGAGCCGCACGTCAGCGGCGCCGGTCAGGAGGCCCCAGGCGAGGCTGCCGACCGCCAGGCCGCCCTGCATCACGAGCTGGAACACGGCGAGCGTGCGAGCGCGCACCCAGCGCGGCGCCACGTGCTGCGCCGAGGTGTTGAGCGACGAGAGGACGAGGAGCCAGCAGGCGCCGGTGGGCAGCAGCGTGAGCGCCACGAGCTCCGGCTCGGGCAGGTACGCGAGGCCCACGAGGCCGGCCGCCAGGCCGAGGCTCGCGAGCGCGATCAAGCGGTCGAAGCTGAGCCGGCGCCGCAGCGCCGGGCGCAGCAGCGCGCCGCCGATCGCGCCGCTGCCCACGCAAGCCATCAGCAGGCCGAAGCTCCCGTCCGACAGCCCGAGGCGCCCGAGCGCCACCACCGGCAACAGCGCCCACAGGGCGCTCGCCGAAACCGAGAACATCACGCCCCGCATGAGCACCGTTCGCACCGGGCCCGAGAAGCGCACGAAGCGCACGCCGGCGCGCATCGCGGGGGCGAGGCGCTCGCCGGAGGCACGTGCGGGGCCCGGCGGGCGCACCGCCACAAGCACGAGTCCCACGATCACGACCAGGAAGGCGGCCTCGATCGCGAACAGCGCGCCGGCGCTCGCGAGGGCGATCACGAGGCCGGCGAGCGCGGGGCCGGCCGCGCGCGCCAGGTTGATCGCCACCCCGTTGAGCGCCACCGCGGACGACAGCTCCTCCCGCGGCACGAGGTCCTGCGTGAACGACTGGTAGATCACGAAGGTGGTGGCCATCCCGGCCCCCAGCGCGAACGTGAGCCCGAGAGCGAGCCCGGGCGTGACCACGTCGGTGAGCGTGAGCGCGGCGAGCACCGCCACCGACAGCAGCATCCAGGTCTGCGACACGATGGCGAAGCGCCTGCGGTCCACGATGTCGGCCAGCGAGCCGGTGAGGAGCGCGAGCAGAACGGCCGGCAGGCTGTTTGCGGTCTGGACGAGGGCGATCAGGGTGGGGGAGTCCGACAGCGCGGCGATCACAGTCACGGCGCCGACGGTGTTCATCCAGATCACGAGCTGGGACCCGGCGAGCGCGGTCCAGGCAGCGCGGAAGCCGCGCCGCCGGAGCGGCGCGAGCGCGGACCCGGACGCGGGGTCGGCTCGGGCGCTGTCGAGGGCGGTGTCTGTCACGTGGTCGGAAGTGGCTGCAAACGTATGCATAATGATCGCTGAAGTGGCGGCCTCGAATGCCAGGGCGAGCTCGGCGGTGACGCTTCGCGACGTCGCGCGGGTGGCGGGCGTGCACCCGGCGACCGTCTCGCGCGCGCTCAACGAGGAGACGCGCATGCTCGTGAACGAGGAGACCGCCCGCCGCGTGCTGAAGGCGGCCGAGGAGCTCGACTACCGCCCGAACCCGATCGCGCGCGGGCTCAAGACCAACCGCTCCTACACGATCGGCGTGCTGATCCCCGACCTCACGAACCCGCTCTTCCCGCCGATCCTGCGCGGCATCGAGGACGGGCTCGAGACGGCGAGCTACACGCCGCTCGTGGCGAACACCGACAACGACCCCGAGCGCGAGCTGCTCGACTCGCAGACGATGCGGGCCCGGCAGGTCGACGGGATCGTGGCCGCCACCGCCCGCCGCGACCACCGTCTGCACGACGCGCTCCTCGAGGCCGGCATCGAGCTCGTGCTGGTCAACCGGCGCCAGGCCGAGCTGCCCGTGAGCTCAGCGACCGCGGACGACCGCATGGGAATGCGGCTGGCGGTGGAGTACCTGATCTCGCTCGGGCACGAGCGGATCGCCCATATCGCGGGGCCGCTCGACTACTCCACGGGGCTCGACCGCCACGAGGGCTTCCACGAGACGATGCGCGCGGCCGGCCTCGAGCCGGATCCCGAGCTCGTGTGCGTCGCGGAGGCGTTCACCGAGGCGGAGGGAGCGCGGCTGTGCGCGCAGCTCGTGGACCGCGGTCGCGAATTCACGGCCGTGGCGGCCGCTAACGACCTGCTCGCGCTCGGCTGCTACGACGTCTTCGCCGACCACGGCCTGCGCTGCCCGCAGGAGATCTCGGTCGTGGGCTTCAACGACATGCCGTTCGCGGACCGCTTCCACCCCCCGCTCACCACGATCCACATCCCGCACTACGAGATCGGCGCGGCCGCCGCCGAGCTGATGCTCGAGCGGCTGCAGGACCCGGACGCCGAGCCGCGGGACGTGCGACTCGAGCCGAGCCTGGTGGTGCGCGGGTCGACGGCGCCGCCGGCCCGTTGAACGTCCCGGACTGGTTGCTATGGCGCATACTCCGGGACGTTCGTTGTCCTTGACAAGCCTGACGCGGCGCCGGTAGCCTGCACACGATTGCAGCAAACGTTTGCAGTAGCTCTGGACGGGGCATGCTGCGTAGAAGACGGTGGAGGCCGCCCCGGCTAAGCTGCCGCGCCCCGGGGGATAGAGGGAGGTCACATGCGGAAGCTTCGATCGCTTGTTCTTGCCACGCTGGCGGTGACCGCGCTCGCGGCTGCCGGTTGCGGGGGTGACGACGACAGCGGCGGTGGCGGCGAGGCCGGCGGCGAGCCGGTCAAGATCGGCGCATCGCTGCCCCTCACGGGTGAGTTCTCGGAGCCGGGCAAGGCCGCCAAGCAGGGCTATGAGGTCTGGGAGTCGATGGTCAACGAGAGCGGTGGCCTTATCGACGGGCGCAAGGTCCAGATGGTGATCAAGGACGACGGGAGCAACCAGAACACCATCGTCGCGGACTACAACGCGCTCATCAGCAAGGACAAGGTCGACCTGCTGCTCGGCACCTTCTCCTCGCTGCTCAATCTGCCGGCCTCGGCTGTCGCCGAGCGCAACCGGATGCTGTACGTGGAGCCCGCCGGCGGCGCCCCGGAGCTCTTCGACCGCGGCTTCAAGTACCTGTTCTTCGCCCAGCAGGCGACCGCGGACAAGCAGGGTGAGGTGTGGGCGAACTACATCGCCGACCTGCCCGAGAACGAGCGTCCCAAGACGGCCGCCTACCCGACGCTCGACGACCCGTTCGCGCAGCCGACCTCGGAGGGGATCGAGGAGATCTTCACCAAGGCGGGCATCGAGACCGTCTACCGCGAGACCTACACGATCGACAACCCGAACCTCGACGGCATCGCGAGCGCGATCAAGGCGAGGAACCCGGATGTGGTCGTGAACGGGGCCACTTTCGAGGACGGCGTGGGCCTGGTACGCGCGCTGCGAAAGGCCGACTTCACGCCGAAGATCTTCTACCAGACGACCGCGCCGTCGCTGGGCGACCAGTACTCGAAGGCGATCGGCGCGGACACGACCGAGGGCATCTTCTACGCGGTGAGCCACTCCAAGGAGGCCTCCACGCCGGGCAACGAGGAGTTCGTGGCCAAGTACCGCGAGATGTTCGGCGGCACGGAGGTGCCGGAGGACGCCGCGGACGCGTACGCCACCGCGCAGGTGCTCCAGGCAGCCGTGGAGGGAGTCGGCACGATCGACCGCGAACGCCAGCTCGAGCTGGCCGACTGGCTGCGCGAGAACGAGGTGGACACGATCCTCGGCCCGCTGTCCTGGGACGAGGCCGGGCGCCCGACCGGCGAGTTCCTCGTCGGCCAGTGGCAGAGCGGCGTGCCCGAGATCGTGCTCCCGGAGGAGGCGGCCACCTCGGACAAGATCCTGCCGGGGTGGACTCCCGAAGGCGCGGGTAACTAAGGGGGAGAGGGGGCTCGTGCGGAGCTCCGCCAGGGGCTCCGCACGGGTCACGTCCCGCGAGACACTCGTCCAGTGACCGAGTTCCTCCAAGCGCTCATCCTCGGCCTCCTGATCGGTGGCGTCTACGCGCTGCTCGCCGCAGGCCTCACGCTGATCTTCGGCGTGATGAACGTGATCAACATCGCGCACGGCGCGTTCCTGATCCTCGCCGCGTTCATCACCTGGTCGCTCTGGCGGGCGACGGGCGTCGACCCGCTCGCAGCCATCGTGGTGCTCACGCCGGTGATGTTCGCGTTCGGCTGGCTGCTCTACAACGCCACGATCCGGCCGATCCGCAAGGCGCCGCCTGCGGCGTCGGTGCTGCTCACCTTCGGCATCGCGCTGCTGCTCGAGGGAATCATGGGAGCGGTCTGGGGCAACACCTCGCACTCCGTGCGGCCGAGCTACTTCACGCAGAGCTTCCAGATCGGGGAGATCTTCCTGCCGAAGGCCCAGGTCTTCGGCGGGCTCGTGGCGATCGTGGTCCTGATCTCGCTCTACCTGGTGCTCACCCGCAGCTGGCTGGGACGCGCCATCCGCGCGAGCGCGGTGAACCCCCAGGGGGCGGAGCTCGTGGGCGTGAACGTGGCCTCGGTGGCCGCGCTGACCTTCGCGATCGGCGTGGCGAGCGCCGGGGCCGGCGGCGCGATCGCGAGCGTGCTCTATCCGTTCCTGCCCGGCTCCCACTACCAGTGGATCGCGCGGCTGCTGGGCATCATCGTGCTCGGCGGCATGGGCAGCCTCCCGGGCGCCGTGATCGGCGCGCTCTGCCTGGGCGTGGCCGAGCTGATGACGGTGACCTACATCGGTCCCGAATGGGCGACCGGGGTGCCCTACCTGATCGTGTTCATCGTGCTGCTCCTGAGGCCGCAGGGCCTCCTCGGTACGCGCCTGCGCCAGGACGTGGCGACGGCATGACGGACGCCGGCGGCCAGGCCGCGGTCGGCGGAACGCTCGCCGGCGGGGGCGCATCCCCCTCCCGCGAGCGGTCGCTGCGCTCGCCGTGGACGCTCGTGATCGCGGCGGCGGTGGCGATCGTCGCGCTGTTCCCGGTCTTCTCCGACGACCTCTACTACCAGAACCTCATCATCCTCTCGATGGTCTTCGCCGTCGGGGCGGTGGGGCTGAACGTGATCACCGGCTACGCGGGTTACATCTCGCTCGGCCAGGGGGCCTTCATCGGGCTCGGCGCCTACACGGTGGGCATCTGCGTGGGCGACATCGGCGGCTCGCCCTGGGTCTGGGTCCCCGTGGCCGGCCTGCTCTCGAGCCTGGTGGCGGCGCTGCTCGGCGTGGTCGCCATGCGCGCCCGCGGCCACTCGTTCGTGATCATGACGATCGCGTTCCTGTTCCTGATGCAGCTCCTGGCCACGAACTGGGACTCGCTCACGAACGGCACGGGAGGCATCACGCTGCCGATTCCGACCTGGAGCGTGGAGTACCAGTACTGGCCCTTCTACTACTCGCTGATGGGCCTGCTCGCCGTCTCGCTCATCGGCAGCTGGTGGATCAGGCGCAACAAGTTCGGGATGGGTCTGATCGCGATCAGGGAGGACGAGGACAAGGCCGCCACCGTCGGGGTGAGCACGCCCACCTACAAGATCCTCGCGTTCGCCGCGAGCGCCGTCTTCGTAGGTATGGCGGGCGGCGTATACGGCTACTACATCAGCTTCATCGACCCGCTCGGGATGTTCAACATCCTGCTGAGCGTCCAGATCGTCCTGTCGCTGCTGCTCGGCGGCCGGGCCACGCTCTGGGGGCCGGTGCTCGGCGCCTTCATCATCGAGTGGCTCAACGAGACCACCAACAACGAGCTCGGCGGCGGCAACACCCGGCTCGTGATCTTCGGCGGCCTGCTCGTAGCCGTGGTGATGTTCCTCCCGCGCGGGATCATCCCGACCATCGACGGCTGGCTCGAGCGCCGCAGAACGCGCGGCAAGGCCGGGCTGGCCGGCGAGCGGCTCAGCGGGATCGACCTGCATGCGCGCGAGGCGCCGCCGGCCAAGGAGCTCGCCCCCGACGCCCCTGCGCTGCTCGAGGTCAAGGGGCTCGAGCGGACCTTCGGCGGCGTGCGGGCCGTGGACGGCGCGTCATTCACGGTGCCGGAGGGCTCGATCACCGCACTGATCGGTCCGAACGGGTCGGGCAAGACCACCATCTTCAACCTCGTGGGCGGCACGATGGCGCCCCAGCAGGGCGAGGTCTGGTTCGACGGGCAGCGCATCGACGGCAAGCCGCCCTGGAAGCGCGCCCACCTGGGCCTCGGGCGCACCTTCCAGATCACGCGCCTGTTCCGCGAGATGACCGTGCTCGAGAACGTGGTGGCGCCGCTGCGGGACTTCCATCTCGGCCTGCTCGGCGCCGGCGCCGTGTCGGGACCCGAGGCGAGCCGCGCGGAGGAGCTGCTCGAGTTCGTGGGCATGCGCAAGTACCGCGACGTGCGGGCCGCCGAGCTCTCCTACGGCCAGATGAAGCTCGTCGAGCTCGCGCAGATCCTGATGCTGGACCCCAAGCTGATCATGCTCGACGAGCCCGCCGGCGGCATCAACCCCACGCTGATCGAGCGGATCGGCGAGATGATCCGCGAGCTGAACGCAGGCGGCAAGACGTTCCTGATCGTCGAGCACAACATGCCGTTCGTGCTCGGCCTCTGCAACCCGGTGCTGGTGCTCGCGCGCGGGCAGGCGATCGCACGCGGCACCCCGGAGGAGATCCAGCGCGACCCGAAGGTCCTCGACGCCTACCTGGGCGAGGACTTCCGCCTCGAGGAGCCGGTGAGGACGTGAGCGCTCGGGGAGCCACGCGATGCTGAAGGTGAGCGGGATCTACGCCGGCTACGGCGGAGGCGACGTGCTCCAGGGCGTCGACATCGACGTGCCCACCGGCTCCGTGTGCTGCATCGTCGGCCCGAACGGCGCGGGCAAGTCGACCGTCCTTCGCGCGGTGAGCGGGCTGCTCCGCTGCCGGCAGGGAGACATCGAGCTCGAGGGCAAGCCGCTGAACGGCCTGCACCCCTCGGAGATCCTCGCCATGGGGGTGTCGCAGGTCCCGCAGTCCGGTGCGCTCTTCCCGGCGCTCACCGTCAAGGAGAACGTGCTGATGGGCGCCTACATCCAGCGCCGCGACAAGAAGCTCTTGCAGAAGCGCTACGACTCGGTTGCCGAGCTGTTCCCGGTGGTGAGCGAGCGCGCCGACGACCGCGCCGGCAACCTGTCGGGCGGTCAGCGCCGGATGGTCGAGTTCGCGCGCTCGCTGATGCTCGAGCCCAAGCTCGTGCTGCTCGACGAGCCCTCGCTGGGGCTCGACCCGAAGGCGCTCGCGCACGTGCGCGACTCGGTGCAGGTGATGATGGACGCCGGCAAGACGATCCTGCTCGTTGAGCAGAACGTGCGCTTCGGGCTGCGGCTGGCGCGCCAGGGCGTGGTGATGGAGAGCGGCCGCGTGCTGCTCACCGGCGAGGCAGGCGCGGTGCTCGACAACCCGGAAATGGCCGCCCTGTACTTCGGCGGGACCGTCGAGCGGGCGGAGGACCAGAAGGACGAGCCCGTGGCACGGGCGTGAACGGAGTCCTGTGGGCGACCGCCTCGGGAGTGGGCTTCGGGGTCTTCCAGAGCGTCAACCGGTGGGCGATCCGGGGGATCGAGGATCCCTACGTCTCGACCTTCATCCAGCTGGCGGTGGCCACCACGACGCTGGTGGCGGCCTCGCTCGTCTCCGAGGACCTGAGCCAGCTCGCCGACGCGAGCACGGAGGCGATCGTGCTCTTCGCCATCGCGGGAATCGTCCACTTCGTGCTCGGCTGGGTGCTCCTGAACGTGAGCCAGGCGCGCATCGGCGCGTCGCGCACGGCGCCGCTCATCACGCTCACCCCGCTCTTCGGCGTGCTGCTGGCCGTGGTCACGCTCGGCGAGCTGCCGAGCGCCGCGGTGCTGGTCGCGATCGTGCCGATCATGGCCGGCGCCTGGATCCTGGCGAGCCGCGGCGGAGGGGACTTCGCGATCGAGCGCGACTCGGTCTTCGCGTTCGCCACGGCGTTCATGTGGGCTCTGAGCGCGGTGCTCACCGTGGATGCGCTGGAGGGACTCGACTCGCCGCTCTTGGGGGTCACGCTCGGGCTGCTCGCGGCGACCATCACGCTCGGCGGCATGCTGGTGGCACGCGACTCGCTTGGGGCGATCCGCATGATCGCTCGCGACACGCTGACCCTCAAGCTGATCGCCGCCCTCGTGGTCGCGTTCGCCACCTGGTTCCGGCTGCTGGCCCTCGGGGACACCGACGTTGCCGTGGTGCTGGCCGTGAACCTCGTGGCCGTGCCGGTCACGCTGCTGCTCGCCCCGCTCATGGTGGGGCGTCACCTCGAGCAGGCGGACGTCCGCGTCTGGCTCGGTGGGCTGCTCGTGATCGTCGGCGTGCTCGCGCTGATCGGGATCGAGGGCTGAATCGGTGACCGTCGACGTTCACGCGCACGTGATCGTGCCGGAGATCACCCGCGAGATGGGCAGGGGCGAAGCCTGGCGGCCGCACGTGCACCGGGACGAGGAGGGCGCCCAGGTCGTGGAGCTGGGCGGCCGCGAGATCAGGGCGGCGATCGCGGAGTTCGTGGACGTCGACGGGATCCTCGCTGCGCAGCACGAGGCCGGGGTCGAGCGCGTGCTCCTCTGTCCCTGGGTGCCGCTGCTCTACTACGACGCCGACCCGGACGAGGGGCTCCGGCGCGCTCGCATCCAGAACGAGGCCCTGGCCGCGCTCGTCCGAGAGCGCCCCGAGCGGGTGGCCGCCCTCGGCGCGCTGCCGCTCCAGGACCCCGAGCTCGCGGCCGGCGAGCTACGCGCCCTGATGCAGGAGGGAGCGCTGCGCGGCGTCGAGGTGGCCGCCAGCGTGCGCGGCGTGTTCCTCGGCGACGACGGCTTCGAGCCCTTCTGGGCGGCGGCCGAGGAGACCGGCGCGCTCGTGTTCGTGCATCCGACCACCCGCGGCTTCGGGTCGCCGGCCTTCCAGAGCTACTACCTCTGGAACACGGTGGGCAACCCGCTCGAGACCACCACCACGGCCGCGCACATGGTCATGGCCGGAGTGATGGAGCGCCACCCCGGGCTGCGTGTGCTGCTGGCCCACGGCGGCGGCGCCCTGCCGGCGCTGCGCGGGCGGCTGCGCCACGCCCACGGCTTCCAGCCCGAGGCTCGCGCGCGCCTGCGCGAGTCGCCGGAGGACTCGATCCGGCGCTTCTACTTCGACACCCTGACGCACGACGAGGAGTTGCTGCGCGCGCTGATCGACTTCGCGGGCGCCGACCACGTGCTGCTCGGCTCCGACTACCCCTTCGACATGGGCGATACGCGCCACGTGGACACGGTGCACGCGCTGGGCCTCGCGCCACCGGTCGAGGCGGCCGTGCTCGCCGGCAACGCCGAGCGGCTCCTCGGCCTCGAGCCGGCTCGCAGAGAGGAGACCCTCAGATGACCCGGACCGCCGACGTGGTGGTGGCCGGCGGCGGCCACAACAGCCTGATCACCGCGGCCTACCTGGCCAGGGCCGGCTACGAGTGCCTCGTGCTCGACGCCCGCCCGATCCCGGGCGGCGGCGCCGCCACCGAGGAGCTGCTCGGCGAGGGGTACCGGATCGACTCCTGCTCGACCGGCCACACGATCATCCGCCTCAACCCCCTGCTCACGCAGGACGAGCTGGGCCTCCACGCCGATTACGGGCTCGAGTACCTCGAGCCCGACCCGGTGGGGCACGTGGCCTTCCCGGACGGCGAGCAGCTCACCATGTGGCTCGACCTCGAGCGCACCTGCGCCGAGATCGAGCGCTTCTCGGCAAAGGACGCCGACGCCTACCGGCGCATGATCGAGGAGTACGACGAGATCAAGGGCGTGTTCGGCCGCGCGCGCATGACGCCGCACGGCTTCGGTCCCTCGCTCGAGGAGCTGCTGCTCGAGCATCCGCGCGGGCGCATCTGGCTGCGGCGCAACGCCCTCACCGCCTGGGAGGTCATCAGGCGCGAGTTCTGTGACCGCCACGTGCAGGCCTTCATGATCTGGCAGGCGTTCCAGACGCTCGTTCCGGTGGACGCCGCGGGCTCGGGGGTGAACGCCTACTCGATCATCTTCGGCCGCCAGCGACGCAGCTGGTCGATCCCGCGGGGCGGCTCCGGAGCGCTCACGGACGCGCTCGCGCGCTTCCTCGAGGACAACGGCTCGACCGTGCTGTGCGACCGGCAGGTATCCCGCCTCGTGATCGACGACGGCCGCTGCACGGGGGTCGAGACCGACGACGGCGAGCGCTACCTGGCCCGCCACGCCGTGCTCTCCTCCGTCCACGTGAAGCAGCTGGTGGATATGGCGCCGCCGGAGGCCTGGGGGGAGGAGTTCGTCTACGGGGCGGACACCTACGACGTGGGCATCTCCGGGATGGCCGGCTACCTGGCCACCGACGCCGCTCCGGAGTTCGAGACGCCCGACGGCCCGCGCGCCGCGGTGTCCGCGGGAACTGTCGGCTGGCCCGAGGAGGTGCTCGAGCTCGGGCGGGCGGTGCGCGACCGGCGCCCGTACGACCGGGGCGTGCCGTGGCTGCTCGTGGCCGCCCCGACGCTGGTCGATCCCGACCGGGCGCCGGCCGGCCACCATACGGTCAAGCTGCTGAGCCCGCAGACCTGGGACCTGCCCGAGGGCGTCGTGAGCTGGGAGCAGCACAAGGAGACGCTCTTCCGGCGCCAGCTCGAGCACGTTCGCCGCTACGTCCCGGCGCTCGCAGACGAGCACATCCTCGCGTCGTACGTGAAGAGCCCGGCCGACATCGAGCGCTCGAACCAGCACATGATCCGCGGGGCGTTCCACGGGGGCGACCGCAGCTACGCGTTCAGCGGGGCGGGCCGGCCGGTGCCGGGCTTCGCGGCACACCGGATGCCGATCCCGGGGCTCTACCAGACGGGCGGCACAACGAGCGTGGGCGGCTCGGTCACCGGGGTGCCCGGCCGCAACGCCGCGATCGTGATGCTGAGCGACCTCGGACACGACCCCGAGGAGGTGATGGCCGGTGCCGGACGCGCGCGTGCAGGCAGCCGTTGACCACTGGGCGCCGCGCTTCGTGCAGGCGGGCGTGGACTACAACGACTTCGTGGCCACCACCGCCCGCGTGGAGACCTGGGACGAGTGGCTGCCCGCCTGGTGCGCGAATGGCGACATGCACGCCGGCATGGCCGAGGAGGCCGCCACCCGCGGAGCCGGCCTGAGCGCGGGCGAGGCGTGGGCGCGCGCGACGGTGGGCTACCACTTCGCGAAGTTCGTGTGGGTGGTCGATCCCGAGCGCAGCCGCGGGGCCGCGGACCGGGCGGTGGCCGCGATGGCGATGACCCACGAGTACCTGGATCCGGACGCCGAGCGCGTGGAGGTGGCGCTCGACGGCGGCCGGGTGGTGGGCAACCTGCGCAAGCCCGCGGCGGACGGCGAGCGCCCGCCGCTCGTGCTGCTCGTGCCCGGGCTCGATTCGACGAAGGAGGAGTTCTTCCGGCTCGAGGACGTCTTCCTCGACCGCGGCATGGCCACCCTCTCGATCGACGGGCCCGGGCAGGGCGAGTCGGGCTACGAGCTGCCGATCAGGCCCGACTACGAGGTCGCCGTGGCCGCCGTGCTCGATGCGATCGCCGACAGGACGGACGTCGACCTCGACCGGGTGGGCCTGCTCGGGGTGAGCCTCGGCGGCTACTACGCGCCGCGGGTGCTGGCGTTCGAGGAGCGCGTGCGCGCCGGCGTTGGGCTGAGCGGCCCCTACCGCTTCAGCGACATCTGGGACGAGGCGCCGCCGCAGACGCGCGAGACGTTCGTGGCCAAGTCGTTCGCGCGCGACGAGGACGATGGGCGCGCCAGGGCCGCCGAGCTGGACCTGGAGGGCGTGGCCGAGCGCATCCGCCAGCCCTACCTCGCGATCACCGGCAGGCTCGACCGGCTGATTCCGTGGGAGCAGACCGAGCGCGCCGCGCGGGAGGCCCCAAACGGCACGTTCCTCCTGCACGAGGACGGCAACCACGGCTGCGCCAACGTCCCGTACAAGACGCGGCCGCTGGCGGCGGACTGGCTGCGCGCGCAGCTCGGATGAGCGGCCTCGCGATCGTGGGCACCGGCATGTGGGCGCCGCGCCTGGCGTCCGCCGCCGAGCGCGCCGGGCTCGAGCTCGTCGCCTGCTTCAGCAGGGACGAAGGCCGGCGCAGCGAGTTCGCCGAGCGCTTCGGCTGCCAGCCGGCCGCGAGCTTCGAGCAGGCGATCGAGCATCCGCAGGTCGAGGGGGTGGTGCTCGCGACCCCGAACGACGCCCACGAGGAGCAGGCGCTCGCCTGCGCCGAGCGCGGCCGCCACGTGTTCGTGGAGAAGCCGATCGCCGACACCGTGGAGGCGGGCGAGCGCATGCGGCGCGCCTGCGCGGATGCCGGGGTCACGCTCATGGTCGGACATGCTTTCCGCCGCCTCGGCGCGGCGCGGCGCGTGAGGGAGCTGCTCGACGAGGGCGCGCTCGGGCGCGTGGTCCTGGCCGAGGCGAACATGTCGCTGCCCGGCTCGTTCAAGCCGGGCGCCTGGCGGGCCGAGCGCGCCCGCAATCCAGGCGGGCCGATCATGCAGCTCGGCATCCATCACGTGGATACGCTCGCGTACTGGCTCGGCCCCGTGCGCAGCTCGTCGGGCCGCTTCGCCCACGTGCACAGCCAGGCGGAGATCGACGACGTGGGGGTGGTCACGCTCGAGTTCGAGTCCGGCGCGCTGGGCACGCTCACGGGCAGCTACGTGTCGCCGAAGACGCTCTCGTTGCGCCTGCTCGGCAGCGACGCCGTGCTCGACTACCGCGCCGACTTCTCCGTCTGGCCGGACGCCCAGAGGCTCGACGGGGTGACCACGCTCAGCGTCGGCGGCGAGCCCGTGGAGTTCGAGGAGCGCGACATGCTGGCCGAGGAGCTGGCGGAGTTCGGCCGCTGCATCCGCGGCGAGGCAGAGCCCGAGACCGGCGCCGACGAGGGGATGGCGGCGCTGGGGGCGGTGCTCGCCGCGCTCGAGTCGGGCGCGGAGCGCGTAGGCTGATGCGGGCCGCCGTGGTGAGCGCGGTCGGAACGCCGCCCGAGCCCGGCAGCGCCGACGAGCCCGGGCGCGGCGACGGCACGGCGCTCGTGGCGGTCGAGGCGGCCCCGCTCAACCCCGTGGAGGTGCGGGTGGCCGCCGGGCGCCATCCCCGCCGGGCCGAGCCGCCGTACGTCCCGGGGCTCGAGGGCGCGGGCACGGTGGTCGAGTCCACCCGCTACGCGCCCGGCACCCGCGTGCGCTTCGAGGCCGCGGGCCTTCCGGGCTTCGGGGTCCAGGGCACGCTCGCGG
>DASRIC010000073.1:0-48131 GCA_035650215.1 Thermoleophilaceae bacterium | reverse complement strand
GAGGCGATCCAAAGGCTCGACGAGGCCTGGATCGAGGCGGTGGAGCTGCGCATAGACGCCGACCTCGCCCTCGGCCGCCACGACGCTCTCGTGGCGGAGCTGCGCACGCTCGTGAGCCGCCATCCGTTGCGCGAGCGGCTGCGCGGGCAGCTGATGCTGGCGCTCTACCGGGCGGGGCGGCAGGCCGAGGCACTCGAGGCGTACTCGCACGCCCGACGCACGCTCGCCGATGAGCTCGGCCTCGAGCCGGGCCCCGAGCTACGGCGCCTCCAGCAGGCGATCCTCGATCAGGACCCCTCCCTCGAGCTGCGGCGGAGGGACAGCCACGCCCGAACGCGACCGCGGCGGCGACGCGCCCTACTCGTGGCCGGCGCAGCGCTGCTCGTGGTCGCCGTGGCGGCGGCGCTGGTGTTCACGGGGGACGAGTCGCCCTCCTCCGCCGCCATGGAGGCCGGCGGGGAGCTCGTGGCCATCGACGACGCGAGCGGGCGGATCGAGCGCCGCCTGCCCGCCGGCAGGACGCCGGCATGGGTGGCGGCGGGGGACGCCCGCCTGTGGGTGGTGGACGCGGACGATCGCACGCTGCTCGCCGTGGACCCGTCGAGCGGCGAGCTCGAGACGCTGGCGACCGGGGCCACGCCGATCGAGGTCGCGGTCGGAGCCGGGGCGGTCTGGGTGGCGAACGGCAGGCCGATCTCGAACTCGCAGATCGCCGGGCCGGTGCCGACGCAGGTGCTGCGGCTCGACCCCGCCACCCGGACGCAGCGGGCGACCGTGGACCTGCCCGAGCCTCGCGGCACGGTGTCGAACACGGCCGGCAACCGGCTTGCGGTGTCCGAGAGCGCGGCGTGGGCCGTGACGGCCGCCGGGGAGGTCGTCCGGATCGACGCGGAGACCGCCGCGACAACGCGCGCGGCCGGCAACCTCGGCGCGATCGCCATCGCGGCGGGCCCGGCGGGCGTCTGGGCGCTCAGGCCGGACGGCCGCGTGATGAAGCTCGACGAGGGCAGCGGCCGGGTGCGCGTGCGGGCGCGGCTGCCCACGGAGGCGCCGACGGCGATCGCCGTGGGCGACACGGCGGCCTGGGTCAGCTCGTCGACCGACGGCACGCTCTGGCGGATCGGGCCCGGACGGCGAGGTGGGCGCGGTCGAGGTCGGCTCGGGAGCGGCGGCGGTCGCGGCCGGCGCGCGGCACACGTGGATCGCCAACCCGCTCGCGGGCACGGTCACCGCGATCGACCCGGCCTCGATGCGCGTGGCAGAGACGGTGCCCGTGGGCGGCATCCCGCGCTCGCTCAGCGTCAACGGAGACACCGTATGAGCGGCGGTGGACGGGGAGGTGCGAGCGCAGGCGCCACGCGCCCGCGGGATCGATCCCATGCCCGCCTCGATCTGCGAGCCGGTTGTCGGCGGAAGCAAGTCGGCCGACCTCCTGATCGTCTCCGACCTCCCCCTGCAGGGCGGCATCCGCGTGGCCGCCACCCAGATGGCCCAGGCGATCAACTTCGCCCTGCGCGAGCGCGGCTTTCGTGCCGGGCGCTTCCGCGTGGCCTACCAGTCCTGTGACGACTCCGTGGCGCGCACGGGGCTCTTCGACGAGGCCAAGTGCGCCGCAAACGCGCGCGCGTACGCGAGGAACCCCGCCGTGGGCGCTGTGATCGGAACGCTGAACTCGCCCTGCGCGCTCGCAGCCGTGCCCGAGCTGAACCGTGCGCGCGGCGGTCCGCTGGCGATGGTCTCGCCGCTCAACTCGTTCGTCGGACTCACGCGTCAGGCGCCGGGCGTCCCGCCGGAGCTGCTCGCGTCGCTCTATCCGACCGGCCGCCGCAACTACCTGCGCGTGTTCCCGACAGACGACCTCCAGGGTGCCGCGCTCGCCCTGCTCGCCCGCGATCGCGGCAAGCGGCGCGTATACGTGCTGGACGACGGCGACCCCATCTACGGGGAGCTGATGGCCACCGGGTTCACCACAGCGGCTCGGCGCCTGGGGCTGCAGGTCGTGGGCGGCGCCTCCTGGGATCCGGGCGCGCGCTCCTACGAGGCGCTCGCCCGGCGCGTGGCGGCGGCGCGGCCCGACGCGGTCTTCTTCGGGGGCCTGCTCGACACGAACGCGGCCGACGTGGTGCGCGCCGTCCGGCGGGCCGCGCCGGAGGCGGACGTGCTCGCGCCGGACGGCTTGACGCCGCTCACGTTCTTCGCCCGGGCCGCGGGGCCGGTCGCGCAGGGGGCGTTCGTGAGCTTCTCCGGCGTCGTGACCGAGCGCCTCCCGCGTGCGGGCGCCGAGTTCGTGAGCCGCTTTGCCCGTACGCAGGCGGGGGCGGCGATCGAGCCGTCCGCGGTGTACGCGGCGCAGGCGGCACAGGTGGTGCTGCGGGCGATCTCCCGATCCGACGGCACGCGCGCCGGCATCCTCGACCAGCTCTTCGACACGCGCGTGCGCGGCGGACTGCTCGGCAGCTTCTCCTTCGACGAGCGCGGCGACATCACGGAGAGCCCGGTCACGATCCTGCGGGTCGACCGGGGCGCCGGCGATCGAGCGCTCGAGAGCGTCGAGGGCGGGGTCGTGGAGCGCGTGATGCGGCCGAGCCCCAGCCTCGTGGCGCCCGACTGAGCGGCGTTCGCCCTCGCGCGCGCGCCCGTGTCATCGTTGCCGCGTGCGCTCGAAGGTGAGGGTGGTCACGCGGCGGGTGGTGGTCGTGGCCGTGGTGCTCCTGCAGCTGGGGCTCGTGGCGCGCGGCTACTGGGCCGACCACAAGGAGTTCGCCTTCCAGATGTTCCCCGAGTCGAGCACCTGGCGAGCCGACGTGATTCGCGTGACCGCCGACGGCCGGCGCGTGCCGGTCGAGCTGCCCTGGTCCCGCTACCGCTGGGACGAGCTGGTGCGGGACCGGGGGCTCCGCTACCCGGCGGTGCGCCGCCACGCCGATGCCGGGCTCGACAACCAGCTGGCGTTCCTCAAGGCGGCGCTCGCCTGGGTGGCCCGCAACACCCCGCGGGACGCCGAGACGCGCTACCTGGAGGCGAGGGTCACCGCCTGGCACAACGACGATCCGCCGCGCACAACGGTGCTGCGGAGTCCGGTCCGGGAGGGCGCGGGGTGAGCGCTGCCGGCCTCTTGGCGCGCGTCGACGAGCTGCTCGGGCGCGCGGTCAGCATGCGCGCCCCCGCGCTCCTGAGGGTGCTCGCCGGCCCGGTCGTGCTCCTCCATCTGTGGCCCTTCCTCGCCGACGGGCTCGACGGGCGCACCTACGGCGACGCCTTCTACGAGCCCTACCTCGCCTGGTATCCGGAGCTGCCGGAGGGGGTCTACCTCGGGCTGCTGTGGCTCGCGGCGGTCGCGGCCGTGGCAATGTCGATCGGTCTGCTCACGCGCCTGGCCACCACCACCACGTTCGCGATCGTGGCGTACAACCTGTTCCTCTCCACCACGCACTTCCACAACAACCGGGCCTACCTGGTGATCGTGCTCGGGCTGCTGGCGGTGGCCCCCTGCGGCCGGGAGCTGTCGCTGGACGCCTGGCTTCGCCGCCGCCGCGGCGGGCCGCCGCTCGAGCTCACCGCGCCCGCCTGGCCGCTCTGGCTGCTCCGCTTCGAGTGCGCGGCCGTCTACGGCGCATCCGGCTTCAGCAAGCTCGTTGATCCGGACTGGTTCGGCGGCACCGTCTCCTGGCAGCGAGTCGAGCGCGCCCGCGGTGACCTCGATGCCTGGCCGGACTGGGTGGTCTCGGTGCTCACTGACCGGAGCTTCCACACCGGGGCGGCCAAGCTGATCGTGCTCACCGAGCTGTTCATCGCGCTCGGCCTCTGGTGGCGCGGCACCCGCTACGCCGCGGTCTGGGTGGCCGTGGTCTTCCATCTCTCGATCCAGATGTCCGCGTCGGTCCAGGTCTTCTCGGTCCTCGCCATCGCCGTCCTGGCGATCTGGGCGGTGCCGTCCACCCGCGACCGTGTGCTGCGCATCGACCCGAGCGCCGCCGGCCAGCGGCGCCTGCTCACGCTCGTGCGCGGCCTCGACTGGCTGGCGCGCTTCCGGGTCGAGCCCGCGCCGCCCGGCTCGGCCCTCGAGTTGGTCGACCGCGACGGCGTCACGTTCCGCGGGGCTCCGGCCGCCGTCGTGGCGCTCAGCCGGCTCCCCCTCACCGCGTGGTTCGCGCTGCCGGCGCTGCTCCTCCCCTCCGTCCGCCGGGCCCGCAGGGCGGAGCGGGCGATCGTGGCGGTCGGGTAGGCGTGAGCGGTCGCCTCTGGCGGGCCGGGCTCAGCCTGGTCCTGCTCCTCGCCGTCGCGTTCGTCGCGCTCGCTCCGCCCGAGCGCTGCCCGCCCGTGAGCGCCGAGGGGCTCCGGCGCTCGGCGCAGGCGACCGTCGACTGGTTCGTGCGCAACCAGGAGAGCGACGGCAGCTGGGTCTACACCTACAACGCGGACGACAACTCCATGCCCGTCGACTACAACGAGGTGCGCCACGCCGGGGTCACGATGGGCCTCTACCAGGCCGCCGCGGCGGGCCTGCCGGGTGCCCTCGAGTCCGCCGACCGCGGCACCGAATGGGCGCTCGACCGGCTTGCGCGGAGCGACGGCCTCGCCGCACTCGCGGGCGTCGACCGCGTGACCACCGGCGCCACCGCTCTGCTCGCGGCCGGGCTCGACATTCGCCGCGAGGCCACCGGCGACCCTCGCTACGACGACGAGCTGGCCCAGTTCGGGCGCTTCCTCCAGGCTCAGACCGAGCCGTCAGGCGCGGTGCTGGCCGAGTACGACCGGGCGAGCGGAGAGCCGGTGGCGGGCGAGTACTCGAAGTACTACACGGGCGAGGCCTACTGGGCGCTGGCGCGCCTTCACCGCTCCTTCCCGGACGAGGGTTGGGGCGAGACCGCCGACCGCATCGGCGCCTACCTGGCCAGCTCGCGCGACGAGGTGGAGGATCACTTCCCGCCCATTCCCGATCACTGGGCCGCCTACGGAGCGTCGGAGACGGTGGAGTTTCCCGAGCGCGGGCGCCCGCCGCTGAGCGACGACGAGCTGGACTACGCGCGCCGGCAGGTCGAGCTGTTCGGCGCCCAGGCGCGCTGGCTCGCGCAGCAGCACGGGCCCTGGGGCCAGGTGGTGCGGGGCAGCGACCTCGCTCGCGGCGGCTGGTACGGCGTGGTCGACGAGGCGCTCACGAGCTGGTGGCTCGCCACGCTCGAGGAGCCCCGGCTCGCCGACCTGCGCGGGCCGATCGCCGAGCGCGCCACGTGCGTGGCCGGCCTGGCGATCCAGGAGCAGTCCGGCGCGGACGACGCTGCCGGGAGCTCCCGGCCGCAGCGGGTGGAGGGCGCCTGGTTCCGCGACGGCGAGACCCGCATGGACGACCAGCAGCACGCGCTTGCCGGCCTACTCAGGACCATCCCGATCGTGGAGGCGGGCGGGACCCCCGACGATGCCGAGCCCTCCGGCGAGGACACCGCGTCGGGCTGGCTCTGGGCCGCCGCGCTCCTCCTCGCCCTCAACCCCGCCCGTGCCGCGTTCGGTGTCCCGCGCGCCGGGCGCTCGCCGCGCGCGATCGCCGGCGTCGCGGCTCTCGGCGCCCTGATCGGCGGGCTCGTGGTGTGCGGGGCCGCGGCGGCCGGCGAGCCGCTGCTCGAAGCCCTCGACGTGAGCGAGCCCTCGTTCCGCCTGGCAGCCGGGATCGTGGCGCTGCTGGCCGGTGTCGGCGACCTGTTCCGGCGCCCGCCGCGACCCGAGCCCTCGCTCGCCGGTTGGCGCGCCGCCATCGTTCCGGTCGCGGTCCCGCTGGTGGCGCGCCCCGCCCTGGTCGTGATGGCGCTGGGCGCCGGCGCCGACCGCGGCGCGCTCGTGAGCGCCGGCGCGATGACGATCGGTGGCGTCCTCGTGACCGCGCTAGCCGCCCCGCCCCCCGAGGGTCCCCGGGGCCGGGTCCTGCGCTGGGCCGGCCGGCTGCTCGCGGTCGCCCTGATCGCGTGCGGCCTGCTGCTGGCGCTCGACGGGATCCTGGCGGTGTAGCCGCCACGCGCCGAATGCGAGCATCACGACGGCGGGCGGGACGGTGCCCGGAAGCGAGTCCACGGCGAGGAAGAGCTGATTCCAGGCCTCCGCCGCAGCGAGGGTGACGGCGGCGGCCAGGAGTTGCGGCTGGCGCTCCGCGGCCAGGATGGCCCCCACGAGCCCGGCCACGAAGTAGTCGCCGTAGTCGGTCGAGATCGAGCCGATGTCGGCCACCTGGAGCCGCGGCAGGCCGGCGGCCGGCGCGGCCGCGTTGAAGGCGGCGTTCTGGTCGCCCCAGAGATCGCCGAAGATGAACACCGAGTCAATCACGGCCATCGCCACCACGCCGACCTTCAGCCACAGGAGCGGGGCGACGCCGGCCAGCAGCCGGCCCGCGGTGACCACCGAGCCCACGATCAGCGCGAGCCTCGCCGCGCGGCCGAGCGGATCGTCGGGCGCCGCGATGGCGGCGGCGAGGAGCGGAATCACCGCCACGGCCAGCCAGGGCCGGGCGCCGTGGGCGGCCCAGCCGAGCGCGAGCGCGCAGCCGATCGGCACGAGGATGAAGGCGATCCAGGTGATCGCGTCGGCGCTCGCGCTCGCGGCGGCGATCGCGATCACGCTCAACACCACCGACACCGGGGCGATCAGGGCCCAGCCGCGACCGCCGAGCCTCATCAGCACCGCCGGCACGCCGGCCGCCGGCAGCGCCACGCAGAGGGCCTGCGCGGCGTCGAGTACGAACGTGTCGAGGTCGAACCACATCCGTAACCCGGAGAGTGGCAGTCCCGCCCGCGAGCAGTTGAACGTCCCGGACTGTGGGCTCTGGCAGCTACTCCGGGACGTTTGTCGCGTGCGCGGGCGGGGCGGCTAGTGGTGCGTATGCACGGCGGAGGGGTTCTCGAGGTGCTTCAGCATCTCGATGATCTCCCCCTGTTGCGCGGTGATGATGTCCTCGGCCAGCGTCGTGAGCTTGGCGTCGGCGCCGTCGGCAAGCTGGGCTCGTGCCATCGTGATCGCGCCCTCGTGGTGGGGGATCATCATCGCGATGAAGCGTCGGTCGAACTTCGTTGCCTTCTCGAGCGACGACGCGTCGTGATTCATCCCCATCTCGCTGCGTGACAGGCCGAGCGCCTTCTGCTCGACGCCGGCCTCTTCGAGCGTGCGCGCCGCCCGGCGCAGCTGCTCGATCTCGGCGGTCTGGGTCCTGATGATGTTCCGGCTGAGGTCCCTGACGAACAGGCTCTCGGCACGCTGCAGCCCGATCTCGGCCATCTCCACCGCCGACTGGTGATGGGGGATCATCAACGTGGCGAACGCGCGGTCGACGCCGTTGCCCTTCGGGGGCGGGGGCGAGCTCGAGCCGGCGTCGGCGCTGCTGTCGGAGCGGCTCTCGGACGAGCCCTCGGACGCGCTCTCGCCGCACGCCGCGAGCGCGAGCGAGCCGGCGGCCATGAACGCCGCCACCACGCCGCGCCGGATGCCTGGCCCGGTCATGGGCGTCAAGGTAGCGGGATCCGCGGTCCTCTACCGTAACCGGGCGCCGCGTATCCCTCGTGAGGAGGCTCGATGACCCAGGAGGCCGAGAGGATCTATCCCGTCGAGGGGATGACCTGCGCCCACTGTGAAGCGGCGGTCGGCGACGAGGTCCTGCGGGTCGCGGGAGTGAGCTCGCTGACGGTGGACCGCGGCGCGGGCTCGCTCACGGTCCGAGGACGGGGGTTCGCGGACGAGGCGGTACGCGCCGCGGTCGAGCGCGCCGGCTACCGGGCGCCACCCGGGTGACGCGCGCGCGTGTCGCGAGCCTCGCGCTCGCCGCAGCGCTGGCAGCGACGGCCGGCTGCGGCGGGGACGACCCCGGGCCCGCGGCCGTGCCGGGCACGGGCGATGCCGGGCCCGTCCACGCCCACGGCCTCGGGATCGATCCGAAGGACGGGGCGCTCCTCGTGGCCACCCACACCGGCCTCTTCCGCGCGCCTCCCGGCGAGACCCGCATGAAGCGCGTGGGCGACCGGATGCAGGACACGATGGGCTTCACGGTCGTCGGGCCAGGCACCATGCTCGGCTCCGGCCACCCCGACGGCCGCGACGACCTGCCGCCCTTCCTCGGGCTGATCCGCTCCGACGACGGCGGCAGGAGCTGGCGGCCGGTATCGCTGCTCGGCAAGCGGGACTTCCACGTGCTGGAGGCGGAGGGCAGGCGGGTGTACGGCTACGGCTCCGACTTCGCCACGCGCAGCGCCGCATTCCTCGCGAGCGACGACGGCGGTCGCAGCTGGGAGGAGCGCGAGGTGCCGGAGCCGCTCGTCGCGCTGGCCCTCGACCCCGCCGATCCCGACCGGCTGATCGCCTCGGGCGCACGTGCGCTCCACGTCTCGGAGGACGCCGGCCGGCGCTGGCGCCCGCTCGACGGTCCCCCCGGCCTGCTCGCGTGGGGCGCATCCCTGGTCGTGGTCGACGGCGGCGGGACGGTGCACCGCGCCGACGACCCGCCGAATGACCGCCTGCGCCCGGTGGGGGACGTGGGCGGGGCGCCGGCGGCGCTCGACGCCGGCCGGTCGGACGACCTCTACGTGGCCCTGCACGACGGCACCGTCAAGCGCTCGGTCGACGGCGGGGCGGGCTGGAGCGTGCGGGCGGCCCCGTAGGCAGGGCCGCCGGCTACGCCTTCGGCTGCCAGAGCGCGACCTCGGCTCCCGCCGGCGCCGCGAGCACCGAGCGCCAGCCCGCCGGGCCCTCGCGCGGCTCGAGCTCCACTCGCGCACCAAGCCGGCGGGCGCGCGCCGCGGTCTCGGCGATGTCCGCGACCTGTACGTAGGGGAGCCAGAGCGGCCGCCCGCCGTCGCGCTCCACCACGCCGCCCTCGATCCCCTCGCCGAGCCCGAGCGCGAGGTAGGTGCCGGGCTCGGCATGGATCGTCTCGGCGCTCCAGCCGAACAGCCGCGTGTAGAAGGCGCACGCGCGCGGCAGGTTGTCCGTGCACAGCTCGAGATGCACGACCGGTGCCCGCATCTACCTCTTCAGACCCCGCCGTGCGGACGAACTGACCGGCCACCGTTCAGTTTCGGTCCCCGCGCGGGTCTAACCAGAGAGAATGCGCGCGATGGCCAAAGCCGGGGCGATGGACGAGCCGGCGCTGCTCGACGCCGCTCGGGCGGGTGACGAGGACGCCTTCGAGCAGCTCGTCGAGGCCCACCGGCCGAGCATCCATGCGCACTGCTACCGGATGCTCGGCTCGCTCCACGACGCCGAGGACGCGTTCCAGGACACCCTGCTGCGCGCGTGGCGCGGGCTCGGCCGGCTCGAGGGACGCTCGACGCTTCGCACCTGGCTCTACCGGATTGCCACCAACGCCTGCCTCGACGCGATCGGCCGCCGTCCCAAGCGCGTGCTGCCGATCGACTACGGCCCCCCCGGCGAGGGCGCGGAGCACGAGGCGCCCGAGCGACTCGTGGAGTCGCTTTGGATCGAGCCCTTCCCGGACGAGCAGCTCGGGCCGTCGAGCGGCTACGCCTCGCCGGAGGCGCGCTACGAGGAGCGCGAGGCGGTGGAGCTGGCCTTCATCGCCGCGCTCCAGCACCTGCCGCCGCGGCAGCGGGCCGCGCTGATCCTGCGCGAGGTGCTCGGCTTCTCCGCGAAGGAGGTGGCGGAGGCGCTCGGCTCGACGGTCGCGTCCGTGAACGGCGCGCTTCAGCGAGCGCGCAAGGCCGCCGATGAGCGCCTGCCGGAGCGCAGCCAGCAGGCCAACTTGCGCTCGCTCGGCGACGAGCGTGTGCGCGACCTGGTGCGCCGGTTCAGCGCCGCCTTCGAGGTCGGCGACGTGGACGCGATTCTGTCGATGCTGGCCGAGGACGCCACCTTCTCGATGCCGCCCTATCCCAACTGGTGCCGCGGCCGCGAGCAGATCGCCGAGTCCTGGCTCATGCCGGGCGGGGCGCCGCCGCGCCTGCGCTACCTCGCGACCCGCGCGAGCGGCCAGCCGGCGCTCGCCACCTATCGCCTCGATGACATCACCGGCAGCTACCTCCCGATCGCGCTCGACGTGCTGACCCTGCGCGGAGCGGAGATCTCCGACGTGACCGCTTTCCGCTCGACCGAGCTGTTTCCCCGCTTCGGCCTTCCGGCCGAGATCCGCTGACACGCGGCGATCGGCAACAATGCCGCCGTGCGCTTCGTGCACTCGAACATGCGGGTCCGGGACATCGACGCGTCGACCCGCTTCTACGAGGCGCTCGGCTTCGAGCGCCGCGGGCGGCTGCAGTTCGACGGGGCCTACAACATCTACCTCGGCCTGCCCGGCGACGGCGACACGCTCGAGCTGACGGTGAACGAGGGTCAGGACGAGGCCTACGACCTTGGCAGCGGCTACGGCCACCTCGCGCTCAGCGTCGAGGACCTCGACGGCCTGCTCGAGCGCCTCGCCGCGCAGGGGATCGAGCCCGAGAAGCCGCCCTATCACCCCGGCGGGCGAAGCGAGTTCCGCATCTGCTTCGTGGCCGATCCCGACGGCTACCGCGTCGAGCTGATCGACGGGGAGTTCGACACCCCCCAGGACCCCGACCCGTAGGAGGAGAGCCTTGCTGTTCTTCGTGCGCTTCGACGTGCGTCAGCCCGACGACGTGTCCAATCCCGACCTCGTGGCGATCTGGCAGCGGGAGGCTGTCGCCGCGCTCGGGGCCAAGGAGGCCGGCGCGATCAAGCACCTGTGGAAGGTGGCCGGCCAGCGGGTGGTGCTGGCGGTGGCCGACTTCCCCTCCGCCGAGGACCTCGACCGCGCGCTGGCGGGCCTCCCGATCATCCGCGAGCTGGGACCCGGCGTGCGCACCGAGGCGCTGCCGATCTACGAGTACGAGACCTTCGCCTCGGACCTCGACGCGGGTGTGCACGGGGGCTGACCGAGATGTCGCGGCTCAGGTTCGACATCTCGATCTCCCTCGACGGCTTCGTCGCGGGACCGAACCCGTCGACCCAGGAGCCGCTCGGGGAGGGGGGAGAGCAGCTTCACGAGTGGGCGGTCTCGACGGCCACGTTCCGCGGGAGCCACGGCGGTGACGGCGGCGAGGAGGGCGTGGACGACGACCAGATGGCCAAGCGCGTAGACGGGGTGGGCGCCACGGTGATGGGCAGGCGGATGTTCAGCGGCGGGCATGGCCCCTGGGAGGACGACCCGAACGCCGACGGCTGGTGGGGCGACGAGCCGCCCTTCCACCACCCGGTCTTCATCCTCACCCATCACGAGCGCGAGCCGGTGGCCAAGGAGGGAGGCACCACCTTCACGTTCGTGACCGACGGGATCGAGTCCGCGCTCGCGCAGGCGCGCGAGGCCGCCGGCGGCCTCGACGCGGGGCTGCTCGACGAGCTGACCCTCAACGTGGTCCCCGTGCTCCTGGGCGGCGGCACGCGCCTGTTCGAGCGCGACCCCGGGGGCGGAGCGACGCCGCGACTCGAGCGGACCGGCACGGTGGAGTCCCCCACCGGGGTCGTGCACCTGACCTACCGCGTCGTGAACTGAGCGCCGCCCGGCGGCGGTTCAGCGGCAGTCCGACAGCGCCTGGTCGATGATCTCGACGCCGAGGTCGATGTCCTCGGCCGTGATCGTGAGCGGCGGCGCTATGCGCAGCACGCTGCCGAGCCCCGCGAACTTGACGATGTTCACGTTGAGCCCCATCTCGAGGCAGCGCTCGGTCACCGCGCTGCCCATCCGCCCGTCGGGCTCGCGGCTGTCGCGGTCGGTCACGAGGTCCGCGCCGAGCATGAGCCCGACGCCGCGCACCTGGCCGATTGCCTCGTGCCTGTTCATCAGCTCCTCGAGCCCCGCCCGGAGCCGCTCGCCCATCGCCACCGCCCGGCTCATCAGGTCCTCGGCGAGAACGGTGCTCAGCACGGCGCGCCCCACCGCGGCGGGCAGCGGGTCGGAGACGTGCGAGGTCACGTGCAGGAAGCCCTTGTCGAACGCGTCCGCCTCGATCTCGTCGCTGGTCACGGTGGCCGACAGGGGCAGGCCGCCGCCAAGCGTCTTCGAGAGCGTCACGAAGTCGGGCACCGTGTCGTGCTGCTCGAACGCGAACATCGTGCCCACGCGGCCGAGCGCGGTCTGCGCCTCGTCGACCACGAGCAGCATCCCGCGCTCCTCGCAGCGCCGCTTGAGCTCTGCCATGTAGCCCTCGGGCAGCGGCACGATGCCGCCGGCGCTCAGGATCGGCTCCACGATCGCGGCGGCGGGCGCACCCACGGACTGCGCGTCGAAGAGCGCCATGCCGGCCTTGAGGCAGGTAAGGTCGCAGCGGTCGCGGCAGTGAGCGATCGGGCAGCGGTAGGGGTTGGGCGTGGGGAGCGCCATCGTGCCGGGGATCGCCGGGCCGTAGCCGCGCCGGCCTGCGCTGTAGGTGCTCGACGCCGCGCCCGCGGTCATCCCGTGCCACGAGCCGGTGAACGCGAGCACCTCGTGCCCGCCGGTGTGGAGCTTGGCCAGTCGCAGGGCCGCCTCGTTCGCCTCGCCCCCGGTCGACAGGAACATCGCGCGCGCGAGCGGCTCGGGCAGCACGGTCATCAGCTCGCGTGCCAGCTCGGTCACGTCGCGGGACAGGAAACCGCTGAACAGGTGCACCACGCGCCCGCTGGCGTCGGTGAGCGCGTCGAGGATCGCCGGGTGTCCGTGCCCGAGCGTCGCGCACATCTGTCCCGAGGTGAAATCGAGGATGCGGCGGCCGTCCTCGGCGGTCAGCCAGCTGCCCTCGGCTCGCTCGACGAGCAGATCGGAGAACTCGCCGGCGTAGCGGATCAGCTGGTCCGCTGTGTTGGTGCTCGTGCTCGTGCTCGCGGCCTGGGGCTGTAGCGCTTCGGTGCTCATGGTCTGACATGTCAGCAGTCCCTGTCTGACCTGTCAAGTACGATGACGCAGGTATGCCGAGCAAGCGCACACCGCGCGAGCCCGCCTCCGGCGCAGCGGCCCACGCGCGCCTTCGTCACGCGATCGTGCGGCTCGAACTCGAGCCGGGCTCGCCGGTCTCAGAGGCCGGCCTCGTGGCGCGCTTCGGCTTCTCCAAGGCCGCTGTGCGCGCGGCGCTCGCGCGTCTGCGGGCCGAGGGGCTCGTGCTCGCCGAGCCGCGCCGGGGTCACCGGATCGCGCCGCTCACGGTCCGCGACGTGCGCGAGATCTACGACCTGCGGCTGCTGCTCGAGCCCTCGGCCGCGGCGGAGGCGGCGGGTCGTATCGCGCCGGGGGAGCTGGCCCGGCTGCGCGCGCTGTCGGCGGCCGAGCTCGACCTGGACGATCCGGCTTCCACCGAGCGCTTCCTCGAGGCCAACCGGGCGGTGCACGTGAGCGTGGCCCGCGCGGCCGGCAACCGCCGCCGGGCGGAGCTGGTGGCGCGGCTGCTCGACGACAGCGAGCGGGTGCGCCTCGCCGCGCTGCGCGCGGGCGCAGCCGGACGCGGGCTCCGGGCGCGGGCGGAGCACCAGGAGCTGCTCGACGCCCTCGAGGCGGGCCACGGCGCCGAGGCGGAGCGGCTCATGGCCGCCGCGATCACGGCCTTCCGCGAGGAGATTCTCGCGGCGCTCAGCGAGGCGGTGCTGGACGCGCCGCTCCCCACGGCAGCGTCCGGGTAAGGCCGGACCCCGTTGCCTGCCCATTGAACGTCCCTGATGACCCCCCATAGCGACCACTCCGGGACGTTCTTCCGTCGTGAGTGGCGGGCCTAGGTCGTCTTCACGACGTACACCGAGCACGGCGCCTTGTGCGTGACGGTGTTCGGCACGCTGCCCAGCACGCGCCGCTGCATCCCCTTGTTGCCGATCACCAGCAGGTCGGCGTTGCACTCCTCGGCGAGCCGGATCAGCACCTCGGCGGGGTCGCCCTCGTCGATCAGCGTGCTGCAGTCGAGCTTCCGGTCGCGCATGTCCTGCTCGATCCTGCTGAGCATCTCGCGCACGCGCGCATCGCGGTTGTGGACCCACTGAGTCTCGTCCGAGGACTGCGGCGAGGATCCGCGCGACTCGGAGGAGACGCTGAGCAGCACGAGCTTGGCGTCGAAGCGCCGCGCGATCTCGGCGGCCGCCTCGACAGCCTTGGAGGCGGTGGAGGTCCCGTCGGTGCCCACGGCAACGGTTGAGAGCATGGCGGGCGAGCCTCTCAGACCCGCGTGACGAAGTCCATCAGCCGGCCCGCTCGTGGGCGAGCTGCCGCGGGCGCATGCCGTTGGCGCGGTGCAGCTCGTGGGGCGGCGAGCCCGTGAGCAGCCAGCTGCCGTCGTCGCGGTGCACGAGCAGCTCGTTCGTCGTGAGCTGCTTGAGCGCGGTGGTGACCGACGCGCGCCGGCAGCCCACCAGCTGACCGAGCAGCTGATGGGTGAGGGAGAGGCGCAGCACGATGCCGCGCGGGGTCACGTGTCCCCAGCGCTCGGCGATGTGCCAGAACAGCACGAGCAGGCGCGTCTCGGCCGGGGACAGCTCGAGGAGTGCCTGATGGATCGCCATCCGGTGGGCGCGCCGGCCGGCGCGCTCGAGCAGCGCGGCGGTCACCTGCGGCCAGCGCACGAGGCGCTTGGCGAAATCGTCGTTCAGCACGGCCATCGTGGTCGTCGTGAGCGTGTGCCAGAAGACCTTGTGGGGCAGCAGGCCGTCCTCGCGCAGGCCCACCTCCGGCTGGAGCAGGTCACCCTCACCAAGCAGCTCGGTGGCGATGTTCCCGGCCAGCAGCAGGTCGCGGGCCATCAGGCCCTCGACGATCAGGAAGCCGAGCCCGCGCCGCGCGTCGTCGTCGCGAGGGGTCTCGAAGATCCCCGGCTCGAACTCCCGGAGCGGCGCGACGAGCGCCTGCCGCGCGCCAGAGATCTCGCTTGCGGGCACGCGCAAGCCGAGTTCAGGATCGACTTCGAGAACTCGGACAGTGCGTGGGCCCCCCACAGCACGCTCGACCCTACCGCGCCGCTTGAAGGTTGCAACTCAACGTTGGAAATCAACATCGTGACTTTGGGCACAGCCTTTGCAGGCGTAAGTTGCGCGCGGGCGGGCCTCCCGGGTGTCTTCTCGAAAGGCGGTGAGCGCTATCTGCCTGGCCATCCCAGGCCAGATCATCGATGTGGTCGACGATGAGAACCGGCTGGCGCAGGTTGACGTGGCCGGTGTGCACCGCAACGTGAACATCGGTCTGCTGGACGGGGACGGCGGCGTGGGACCGGGCGACTGGGTGCTGATCCACGTGGGCTTCGCGATCTCGCAGGTGGACGAGGAGGAGGCCAGTGCCACGCGCGAGCTGCTCGAGCGGATGGGGGAGGACTACGAGCAGGAGCTCGAGGAGCTCAAGGCGAGCGTGATCGAGTGAGCTACTGCGGCGCGGACCACTGCGTTACCTGCGCCGACGAGGGCGTGCCGATGCGCGTGCTCGAGCTCGATACGGTGCGCGAGCTGGCGCTCTGCGAGGACGACGCCGGCGAGCGCTCGACAGTCGAGATCGCGCTGGTCTGTCCGGTGGAGAGCGGCGACTCGCTGCTCGTGCACGCGGGCGTGGCGCTCGTACGGCTGGAGCCCGCCGCATGAAGTACGTCGACGAGTTCCGCGACGCCGAGCTGGGCCAGGTGCTCGCGGGCGAGATCGTGGCGGCGGTCGAGCCGGGCCGGCACTACAAGCTGATGGAGGTCTGCGGCGGCCACACGCACTCGATCTACAAGTACGGGGTCGACGACCTGCTGCCGGCCAACGTCGAGCTCGTGCACGGGCCCGGTTGCCCGGTGTGCGTGATCCCGATGGGGCGCGTGGACGACGGCATCGCCGTGGCGCACGAGCCGGGGGTGATCTTCACCTGCTTCGGCGACATGATGCGGGTCCCGGGGTCGAAGGGCACGCTGCTCGAGGCCAAGGCCGAGGGCGCCGACATCCGCATGGTCTATTCGCCCCTCGACGCGCTGCGGATCGCCAAGCAGAACCCGGACCGCGACGTGGTCTTCTTCGCGATCGGCTTCGAGACCACCGCCCCCTCCACCGCTTTGACGCTCAAGCGCGCGCGGGCCGAGGGCGTGCCCAACTTCTTCTGCATGTGCAGCCACGTGACGATCGTGCCGCCGCTGCGCGCGCTGCTCGACTCGCCAGACCTACGCCTCGACGGCTTCATCGGCCCCGGCCACGTGTCGACGGTCGTGGGCGCCCGCCCCTTCGAGTTCATCCCCGCCGACTACGGCAAGCCGGTGGTGATCGCGGGCTTCGAGCCGCTCGACATCCTGCAGTCGGTCCAGATGATCCTGGCGCAGCTGCGCGCCGGCCGCTGCGAGGTGGAGAACCAGTACAAGCGCGTGGTCCCCTACGAGGGCAACCGGCGCGCGCTCGAGGTGATGGCGGAGGTGTTCGAGCTGCGGCCGCACTTCGAGTGGCGCGGGCTCGGCTTCATCTCGCAGAGCGGGCTGAAGCTCTCGGAGGCGTACGCGGACCTCGACGCCGAGCTGCGCTACAGCGTGCCGGGCGTGCGCGTGGCCGACCCCAAGGCGTGCCAGTGCGGCGAGGTGCTGAAGGGCGTGATCAAGCCGTTCGAGTGCAAGGTCTTCGGCACCGCGTGCACCCCCGAGCGCCCGATCGGCACCTGCATGGTCTCGAGCGAGGGCGCCTGCGCGGCCTACTACAACTACGGCCGCTTCGCGCGCGAGCGGGAGGTGGTGTAGGTGCCTGAACCCGCGGCCACCGTGTCGGCCCGCGAGCAGAAGATCCTCGGCATCATCGAGACCGCGCGCGGCAAGCGGGCCAAGTTCCGCGACGAGCGCATCACGATGGCGCACGGCGCCGGCGGCAAGGCCACCCAGACGCTGATCGAAGGTCTGCTCGTGCCGGCGCTCGGCGGCGAGTCGCTCGAGGCGATGGGGGACGCCGGCGCGGTGGAGGTCGACGGCACCGAGCTCGCCATGACCACCGACACGTTCGTGGTCAAGCCGCTGCGCTTCCCGGGCGGCTCGATCGGCGAGCTGGCGGTGAACGGGACGGTGAACGACCTCGCTGTGGCGGGCGCGCGGCCGCTCGCGCTCACCCTCTCGCTCGTGCTCGAGGAGGGCCTTGCCGCCGACGAGCTGTGCGCCGAGGTCGGCGCGATCGCCAGCAGCGCGACCGCCGCGGGCGTGGAGGTGGTGGCGGGCGACACAAAGGTCGTGGAGCGCGGACACGCGGACGGCATGTACGTGTGCACCTCGGGCGTCGGCCGGCGCGACCCGCGGGCGCGGCTGTCACCCGCGGCGATCGAGCCCGGCGACCGAATCCTGCTCTCCGGGCACGTCGGCGAGCACGGCACGGCGATCATGCTGGCCCGGGGCGAGTTCGAGCTCGGGGCCCAGATCGAGTCGGACACCTGCTCGCTCTGGCCCGCCGCGGACGCTCTCCTCGAGGCCGCCGGGCCGGAGCTTCGCTGCATGCGCGACGCCACCCGTGGCGGCGTCGCGTCCGTGCTCAACGAGCTGGCGCGCGCCTCGCGCGTGGCGATGCTCGTGAAGGAGGCCGCCGTGCCGGTGCAACCGGCGGTGGCGGGCGCGTGCGAGCTGCTCGGCATCGACCCGATGTACGTGGCCAACGAGGGCAAGCTCGTGGCCTTCGTGGCGGCCGAGGCCGCCGACGAGGCCCTGGCGGCGCTGCGCGCGGTACCGGGCTGCGCGGACGCCGCGGAGATCGGAGAGGTCAAGACGGAGCCGCCCGGGATGGTGCTGGTGCAAACGGGCTTTGGCGGCAAGCGGGTGATGGACCAGCTGGTGGGCGACCCGCTGCCGCGTATCTGCTGAACGTCGAGGGAGGTCACATGGCCATCGCGGAGATCGAAGCGCACAAGGAGACGGAGGCGGTCACCGCACATGTGATCTGGATGACGACCGGGCTCAGCTGCGACGGCGATTCGGTCGCCATGACCTCCGCCACCAACCCGAGCCTCGAGGACATCATCACCCAGGCGATCCCCGGGATGCCGAAGGTGGTGGTGCACAACCCGGTGCTCGCCTTCGAGGTCGGCGCCGAGTTCATGCAGGCCTGGTACGACGCCGAGGAGGGCAAGCTCGACCCGTTCGTGCTCGTGGTCGAGGGCTCGATCCCGAACGAGAAGATCAACGGCGAGGGCCACTGGGCCGGCATGGGCGACAACCCCGAGACCGGCCAGCCGGTCACCACCAACGAGTGGGTCGACCGGCTTGCGCCCAAGGCCGCCGCCGTGGTGGCGGTCGGCACCTGCGCCACCTACGGCGGGATTCCCGCGATGAAGAACAACCCGACCGGGGCGATGGGCCTGCCCGACTACCTTGGCTGGAAGTGGAAGTCGAAGGCGGGCCTGCCGGTGGTGTGCATCCCGGGCTGCCCGGCCCAGCCGGACAACATGACGGAGACGCTGCTGTACCTGGCGCTCCACCTGGCCGGGCTCGCGCCCGCGCCGCCGCTCGATGACCAGCTGCGCCCGCAGTGGCTGTTCGGCCGCACCGTGCGCGAGGGCTGCAACCGCGCCGGATTCGCCGAGCAGGGCGAGTTCGCCACCGAGTACGGCTCCGACAACCGCTGCCTCGTGAAGCTTGGCTGCAAGGGGCCGGTGGTCAAGTGCAACGTGCCGGTGCGCGGCTGGGTGAACGGCATCGGCGGCTGCCCCAATGTGGGCGGCATCTGCATGGCCTGCACGATGCCCGGCTTCCCCGACAAATACATGCCGTTCATGGACCCGGACAAGTGGGGCGCCGCCGCGTCGAACTACCAGAAGCTGGCGTTCGGCCCGATGGTCCGGTACTTCCGCAAGCGGAACATCAAGCGCAGCTACGACGTGGAGCCCGAGTGGAGACACAACCGCGGCGAGCTCACAACCGGCTATTCCAAGCGCTGGTAGCGCGGGCAGAGGGAGAACACACATGTCGACAGTTGAGTCCCCCCGTGAACAGAAGGTCATGGTCAAGGAGATGTCCTGGGACCCGATCACCCGGATCGTCGGGAGCCTCGGGATCCACACGGAGATCGACTTCTCCAACCAGCAGGTGCTCAAGTGCTACAGCACGTCGATGGTCTTCCGCGGCTTCGACATCTTCATGCGCGGGATCGACCCGCGCGATGCGCACTTCATCACCAGCCGCATCTGCGGCATCTGCGGTGACAACCACTGCACCTGCTCCTGCCTGAACCAGAACATGGCGTACGGCGTGAAGCCGCCGCCGCTCGGCGACCTCGCCTTCAACCTGGCCGAGAGCGCGGACTACATCTTCGACCACGCGATCTTCAACGACTGCATGGCGAACGTGGACTTCTGCGAGCAGATGGTCAAGGAGACGAACCCGTCGCTCCTCGACAAGGCCGAGAACACCTCGGCGCCGCACGGGGACATCCACGGCTACAAGACGATCGCCGGCATCATGCGGGCGCTCAACCCGTTCACCGGCGAGTTCTATCTCGAGACGCTGCACGTGGCCCGCTACACGCGCGAGATGTACTGCCTGTTCGGGGGCCGGCACACGCACCCGTCGACGATCATGCCCGGCGGCTGCAGCGCGGACATCACGCACCAGACGTGCACCGACTATTACGTGCGCCTCATGAAGTACTTCGACTACGTGAAGCGCAGCGTGCCGATGCACGACGACCTCTACGACTTCTTCCTTCAGGAGTTGCCGGGGTACGACATGGTCGGCTACCGCGACACCAACCTCGTGAACTGGGGCTGCTTCGACGACCCCGACTACGTGGACTACGACTACCGCAACATGACGGAGTGGGGTCGCAAGCGCTACATCACGCCCGGCGTGGCGATCAACGGCGAGCTGATCTCCACGGACCTCGTGGAGATCAACCTGATGATCCGGATCCTGCTCGGCAGCTCGTACTTCGACGGCTGGGAGAACGAGCAGACGTTCGTCACGCAGGACCCGCTCGGCAACCCGGTGGACAAGAACCACCCCTGGAACAAGGTCACGCTGCCCAAGCCGCAGAAGCGCGACTTCACCGACAAGTACACGTGGGTCGTGTCGCCGCGCATCTACGACAAGCGCACCGACACGCACGTGTGCTGCGACACCGGCGGCGGTCCGTTCGCCCGCCAGTGGTGCACGGCCAAGGCCGGGCTCGTGGACTTCGGCTACGTGAAGGCCACCGGCGACAGCCTCCAGATGGTGCTGCCGCGATCGCCGGGCATGCCGGAGATGGAGCTCGAGTGGAAGGTGCCGGAGAAGTCGAACGCGATCGAGCGCGATCGCGCGCGCACCTACCACCAGGCCTACTCGGCGCTGATCGCGCTCCACTGTCTGGAGCGGGCGCGCAAGGAGGTGGCGGCCGGACGCACGAAGAGCTGGAACGAGTTCACGGTCCCCGACCAGGCGGTGAGCTGCGGCTTCCACGAGGCGGCCCGCGGGGTGCTCTCGCACCACATGGTGATCCAGGAGGGCAAGATCGCGAACTACCAGCCCTACCCGCCCACGCCCTGGAACGCGAGCCCGCGCGACGTGTACGGGACGCCCGGGCCCTACGAGGACGCCGTGCAGAACACGCCGATCTTCGAGGAGAACCCGCCCGAGAAGTTCAAGGGCATCGACATCATGCGGGCCGTGCGCTCCTTCGACCCCTGCCTGCCGTGCGGCGTGCATATGTACACCGGCGGGGGCCGCGTGCGAAAGGTGGTCCACACACCGACGGCGATGGCGTAGCCCATGGACGAAGCGGAGCTGATCGGCCGCGTCGAGGAGCTCACCGCAGAGCTCGAGACGATCGAGGACGGGCCCGCCCGGCGCTGCGCGGAGGAGCTCACGAGCGCGGTGATGGAGATGTACGGCGCCGGGCTCGAGCGCATCATGGAGGCGCTCGAGCAGGCGCCGGAGGTGCGCGATCAGGTCGCGGACGACGGCGTGGTGGCGAGCCTGCTGCTGATCCACGACCTCTATCCGGTGCCACTCGAGGAGCGCGTGCATCAGGCGCTCGGGCGGGTGCGCCCCTACATGGAGTCGCACGGCGGAGACGTGGAGCTGCTCGGGATCGATGACGGCGTGGTGCGGCTGCGCCTCCAGGGGAGCTGCAGCTCGTGCCAGGCCTCGCAGGCAACGCTCGAGCTGGCGGTCAAGCAGGCACTCGAGGAGCTGGCGCCCGATCTGGAAGGGATGGACGTCGAGGGCGTGGTCGAGGCCGAGCCGGCCGCGGCCATGCCCGGGTTCGAGTTGCCGATGGCGGGCTCGGCGAACGGCCACGCCGTGCCGTCCTGGTTCGACGTGGACAGCGCCGGCGGGCTCGGGCCGGAGCAGCTGCTGGCGGCCGAGGTGGCCGGCGAGCGGCTCGTGATCGCGAACGTGGAGGGCACGCTGCTCGCCTACCTGAGCGAGTGCGCGAGCTGCGGGGGCAGCCTCGACTCCGGTGAGCTGATCTCCGGCGCGCTCGCCTGCCCGTCCTGCGGGCGCAGTTACTTCCTGCCGCGCGCGGGCCGCTCGCTCGACGACGATCGCCTGCAGCTGGCGCCGGTGCCGCTGCTGCGCGAGAACGGCAGCGTGCGCGTGGCGCTCGCGTCATGAACGGCGTGGCCCGCCTGCGGGCGCTCGCCCGAGCGGGCGCGGAGCGGCCGGCGCCGGCTCCGGACTCCGCCCCGCGCGAGCGTTGTGACCTCTGTCAGGCGGGGGTGCCCGAGGACCATCGCCACCTGCTGAACCTCGTGGAGCGCCAGATCGTGTGCGTGTGCGAGAGCTGCTGGGCGCTGCGCTCGGGCGACCCCGAGCTCCGGCCCGTGGGCAGCCGCATCGTCTGGCTGCCGGACTTCGAGCTGCCGGATGACGTGTGGGCCTCGTTCCGGATCCCGATCGGGCTCGCCTTCTTCCTTCACAGCAGCGTGACCGAGTCCGTGGTGGCTCTCTACCCGAGCCCCGCCGGCGCCACCGAGAGCGAGCTCCGGTTCGAGTCCTGGAGCCGGCTGCGCGACCTTAACCCGGTGCTCGACGAGCTCGAGCCGGACGCCGAGGCGCTGATCGTGAACCGGCTCGCGGACCCGCCCGCCTTCGCGATCGCGCCGATCGATCGCTGCTACATGCTGGTGGGGATCGTGAAGGCGAACTGGGAGGGGATCTCGGGCGGCCCGGACGTCGGGCGCGCCGTGGAGGGGTTCTTCCGCGACCTCGAGGCCGGGGCGGTGCCGGTATGAAAACCAAGGCTCGCACGCACCGCGTGCTCGCGGTATGACGACGCCGCTCGAGGCTGCCGAGGAGGCCACGCCGCGCGGCGAGCTGCCCGAGCCGGAGTTCCGGGTGCTGGGCGCGGGCGCGCGCCGCCACGCGGCCACGCCGGCGCTCGAGTTCCAGGTGCACGTGTCCGAGGAGAGCGGCCGCCAGGTGTACGCGATAGCGCTCTCCGCCCAGGTGATGATCGAGCCGGCGCGGCGCCGCTACGACCGGCCGACGCAGGAGCGGCTCGAGGAGCTGTTCGGGCCGCCCGAACGCTGGGCGGCCACCACGCGCAGCCTGCTCTGGCACCAGGCCGAGACGCTCGTGCCGGCCTTCACGGGCGCCACCACGTTCCGGCTCGCGGTGCCGTGCAGCTTCGACATGGAGCTGGTGGCGGCCAAGTACTTCTATTCCCTGCCCTCGGGCGAGGTGCCGCTCGGCTTCAACTTCAACGGCACGATCTACTACCGCGCCGACGACGGCCGGCTGCAGATGGCGCTCGTTCCCTGGAGCTGCTCGACCGAGTTCCGGCTGCCGGTGGCCACCTGGCGCGAGCTGATGGAGCATCACTACCCGCGCCGCGGCTGGGTGGGCGTCCGGGCGGAGACGCTCGAGGCGCTCCAGCGCGAGAAGCTCGCGCGCGGCCTGCCTACGCTCGACGACACCGTGGCGGCGCTGCTCGAGGAGCGCTCGTGAGCGGCGGCGGGCTCGATCAGCTCGTGGACTCCCTGCTCTGGGAGGGCTACGCGCTCTACCCGTACACGCCCGGCGCGACCAAGAACGCCACGCCCACGCCGTTCGGGATCGTCTACCCGCCGTCCTACGCGGACGGGCGCTCCACCTTCGACCACCTGGCGGTCGAGTGCATCGCCGAGGCGCCCGCGGGCGCCGAGCTGCGCGCCGAGCTGCGCTTCCTCCAGCCGAGCGGCGAGCGCCACGAGGCCGAGGCGCGCACGGTCGAGCTGCCCGCGGCCGCGATCGGGGGCGAGCCGGTGAGCGCCGGCTTCACGTTCGACGGCACCCTCGAGCTCTACATGGAGCTCACGCAGGAGCCGGCACCGGACGGGCGCGTCCGCGTGTCCCTGCGCGTGGAGAACCTCACCCCGGCGGCCGACGACCTCGACCGCGCGGCGGCGTTGCGGCACTCGCTGATCTCGACCCATCCCCTGCTGCGGCTGCCGGCGGGGCGCTTCGCCTCGCCGCTCGAGGTGGGCTCCGAGTGCCGAAGCGTGAACACCTGGCCGGTGCTGGCGAGCGAGGCGGACGACGTGATGCTCGGCGCGGCCATCGTGCTGCCCGACCACCCGACGCTCGCGCCCGAGAGCCTCGGCGGCCTGTTCGACTCGACCGAGATCGAGGAGGCGCTCCTGCTCCACGTGCACGCGCTGAGCGACGGCGAGCGCGACGCGATCGCGGCGGGTGACCCGGGCGTCGCGGAGATGGTCGAGCGCGCCGCGGCCACCACACCGGAGGAGATCCTCGCGCTGCACGGGCGGGTGGACGTCCGCGACCCTGTCACGAAGGAGCCGCCGACGCCGTCGGCGGCGGTGCGCGATCCCACGCGCGGCGAGGCGCAGGCGGAGGTCGACGGCGTGAGGTTCCGCCGCGGCGGCAAGGTGGTGCTGCGCCCCGGGCCGGACGCCGATCTGCACGCGCGCATGCTCGAGGGCCGCCGCGCCACGATCGAGCGCATCTTCGTGGACTACGACGGCAAGGTGCACCTGGCCGTGACCGTCGACGACGATCCCGGCCAGGAGCTGATGCGCGAGACCAGTCGCTTCCTGTTCTTCTTTGCACCCGAGGTGGAGGTGGTCGAGCCATGACCGAGGAGCGCCCCAAGCAGATCCTGGTGGCCGGCATCGGCAACGCCTGGATGAAGGACGACGGCTTCGGCTCGGCGGTGGCCGAGCGCCTCTCGAAGCGCGAGCTGCCGTCCGAGGCGGCGGTGTTCGACTTCGGCACCGGCGGCCTCGATCTCGCCTACGAGCTGATGCGCGGCTACGACGGCCTGATCCTGATCGACGTGAGCCGCCAGGGCGGCGAGCCCGGCACGCTCTACGTGATGTCGCCCGACGAGGAGTCGGTGGCCGCGGGGATCGAGGACGGCGAGACGATCAACCCACACGGCATGGACCCGCAGACCGTGCTGCGCTTCGTGAAGTCGCTCGGCGCCTGGCCGGGCAAGGTCGTGATCATCGCCTGCGAGCCGGCCGAGGTCGAGGAGATGGGCCTCGGGCTCAGCGACGACGTGGCAGGCGCCGTGGACGCGGCGGTGAAGCTGGCGCTCGAGACGATCGACGAGCTGCGCTCGGATGTGGCTTACGCACAGGAGTGATCCGTTGCACGAGCTGTCCCTGTCAGGCGCGATCGTCAACACGGCGGTGAAGCACGCCGCCGGGCGGCGCGTGACCGTCGTGAGCCTGCGCGTCGGCCGTCTGCGCCAGGTGGTGCCGGACACGCTCGACTTCTATTTCGGATTCGTGGCGCAGGGCACCGTGTGCGAGGGTGCCAGGCTCGAGCAGGAGCTCGTGCCGGCGCGGGTGCGATGCGGGCCCTGCGAGCGCGAGTGGGAGCTCGACATGCCGATCTTCCACTGCGAGACCTGCGGCGGGACGGACATCGAAGTGCTGAGCGGCGAGGAGTTCGAGGTCGAGTCGATCGAGGTCGAGGAGGCGGAATGCATCGCACCAAGGTGAAGGTCGTCGAGGAGGCGCTCGACGCCAACAACACGATCGCGCAGGCCAACCGCGCCGACTTCGACCGCGCCGGCGTGACGGTCGTGAACTTCATGAGCGCGCCGGGCGCCGGCAAGACCACGCTGCTCGAGCGCGCGCTGCCCGCGCTCGACGGCGTGCGGGCCGGGGTGCTCGAGGGCGACGTGCAGGGCAGCATGGACGCCGACCGCCTCGCCGGGCTGCACATCCCCGTGACCCAGCTCAACACCGACCCGAGCTTCGGCGGTGAGTGCCATCTCGACGCCAACATGGTGCGCTCGGCCGTGCCGGCGCTGCCGCTCGACGAGCTCGACCTGCTGGTGATCGAGAACGTTGGCAACCTCGTCTGCCCGGCCGAGTTCAGGGTCGGCGAGGACGCGCGCGTGATGGTCACGTCGGTCACAGAGGGCGAGGACAAGCCGCTCAAGTACCCGCTCATGTTCCGCACCTGCGAGCTGGTGCTGGTCAACAAGGTCGACCTGCTCGAGCACCTCGACTTCGATCTCGAGAAGTTGCTCGTGAACCTCGACTCCGTGCACCCGGGGGTGGAGCGCATCCTGGTGAGCGCTCGCACCGGCGAGGGCATCGACGAGTGGGCGGCCTGGCTCGCGCGGCTGGCGAGCCGCGCGGGAGCCGCCGTGTGAGCTCGGCGCTCGCCACCGCCGCGCTGGCGGAGCGCACGCGGGCGAACCGCGCCTTCTTCGATGCCGAGTCAGAGCACCTGGCGCGGCTCTGCCACCGGATGGCCGAGCGCTTTGCGCGCGGCGGGCGGCTGGTGGCGTTCGGGCGCTCGCCCGGCGCGCGCTCGGACGTGCGCCACGTGGCCGTGGAGTTCGTGCATCCGGTGATCGTGGGCAAGCGCGCGCTGCCCGCCCTCGGCCTGGCGGCGGAGGGCGGCTCGCTCGCGGGCCAGCTCGAGCTCGTGGCGGAGCCGGACGACATCGCGATCGCATTCGGCGCCGACGAGGACAGCGGCGAGGCCGCCGGGGCGATCGCGCTGGCGCGCGGGCGCGGCTGCCTCACGATTGCCTTCGCCCCGGCGGGCGCGGAGTTCGAGCTGCTGCCGCCGAGCGACGACCCTTCGGTGCGCCAGGAGCTGGTGGAGACGCTCTACCACGTGCTCTGGGAGCTCGTGCACGTGTTCTTCGAGCACCGCGGCCTGCTCGAGGGGCGCGAGGCGCGGGCGGTGCACGACACCGGCGCGTCGAGCTTTCTGTATCCCTTCCTCGCCGAGCAGGAGCACGACCTCGAGGCGGTGGTGGCCGACGTGCGGCGCTCGGCGCTCGCCAAGGCCGAGGAAATCGGGGCGCTGCGCGAGCAGACGCTGACCGAAAACGCCGGCGAGCTGGCGGCGGCCGCCGCCGGGCTGCGCGCCGACCTCGACGCCGGCGGCAAGCTGATGGCGTTCGGCAACGGCGGCTCGGCCACGGACGCGATGGACGCGGTGGCCGACTTCAGAGGCCCGCCCGACCCGCGCTGGCGGCCGCGCCGGGCGCTCGACCTCACCGAGGATCCGGCGATCCTCACGGCGATCGCCAACGACATCGGCACCGAGGCGATCTTCGCGCGGCAGATCATCGCCTACGGCCGGCGCGGCGACGCCGTGCTGGCGCTGTCCACGAGCGGCAACTCGCGCAACATCATCAGCGCGCTCGGTGAGTCCCGACGGCGTGGCCTGCGCACCATCGCGATGGTGGGCTACGACGGTGGGCGCGTGGCCGCCGAGCGCCTGGCGGACCACGTGATCGTCACGCGCTCGGAGCACATACCGCGCATCCAGGAGGCGCAGGCGAGCGCGTACCACGTGCTCCGCGAGCTCGTCGAGGTGGAGTGAGGTGGGCGCCGTCGGCGAGCTCCCCCGCAGCGGCGAGCGACGGCGCGTCCGAGCTCGGGTGGAGGGAACGGTGCAGGGCGTTGGCTTCCGCCCCTACGCCTACCGCCTGGCGCGCGAGCTCGGCGTCGCGGGCTTCGTGCTGAACGACGCGCGCGGCGTGGTGCTCGAGGTCGAGGGCAACCGGCCGGCGGTGGAGCGCTTCCTCGAACGGCTCCCCGCCGAGGTGCCGCCGCTGGCCGCGGTGGAGCGGGTGCTGCCGGAGGACGTCGCGCCGAGCGGGGAGCGCGGCTTCCGGATCGTGGAGAGCGAGCACGCGGGCGAGCCGAGCGCCGCGGTGGTGCCGGACGGCGCCACCTGCGACGCCTGCCTGGAAGAGCTGTTCGACCCCGCGGACCGGCGCCACCGCTACCCGTTCGTGAACTGCACCAACTGCGGGCCGCGCTTCACGATCGTGCGCGGCGTTCCCTACGACCGCCCCTTCACGACCATGGCCGGCTTCACGATGTGCCCGGCATGCCAGGCCGAGTACGACGACCCGGCCGACCGCCGCTTCCACGCCCAGCCGAACGCCTGCCCCGACTGCGGGCCGTCGCTCAGGCTGGTGGGCTCGGACGGGCCGGCCGAGGATCCGCTGGGCGCGGCGGCGCGCGCGCTGGGCGACGGTGCGGTCGTGGCGCTGAAGGGGATCGGCGGCTTCCACCTCGCCTGCCTGGCGGCGGACGAGGCGGCGGTGGCGCGGCTGCGCTCGCGCAAGCACCGCGAGGACAAGCCGTTCGCGCTGATGGCGCCCTCGCTCGACGCCGCGCGGGGGCTCGTGCGGCTGAGCGCCGAGGACGAGGACCTGTTGGTATCGCGCGAGCGCCCCATCGTGCTGGCGCCGCGGCGCCCCGGGGTCGACGTGGCGGAGCAGGTGGCGCCCGGCGCGCCCGAGCTCGGGGTGATGCTGCCCTACTCGCCGCTCCATCACCTGGTGCTGGCCGACTGCGAGGCGCCGCTCGTGCTCACGAGCGGCAACGTGTCCGACGAGCCGATCGCGTTCCGCGACGAGGAGGCGGTCGAGCGCCTCGGGGACATCGCCGACCTCGTCCTCGGTCACGACCGGCCGATCCACACGCGCACCGACGACTCGGTGGCCCGCACCGTGGCGATCGGGAGCGCGCGCCGCCCACTGCTGGTGAGGCGCTCCCGCGGCCACGTGCCGGCGGAGCTGCGCCTGCCGGTGGCCGCCGCCAGGCCGCTGCTCGCCTGCGGCCCGATGCTGAAGAACACGTTCTGCCTGGCCCGCGACGAGCGCGCCTGGGTTGGTCACCACATCGGCGACCTCGAGAACTACGAGACGCTGCGCTCATTCACCGACGGGATCGAGCACTTCGAGCGGCTGTTCGCCGTGAAGCCGGCCGTGGTGGCTCACGATCTCCACCCGGAGTACCCGTCCACCAAGTACGCGCTGGAGCGCGCGGGGGTGGAGCCGCTCGCCGTTCAGCACCACCACGCGCACCTGGCCGCCTGCCTGGCCGAGCACGGCGAGCGCGGGCCGGTCGTGGGCGCGATCTTCGACGGCACGGGCTACGGCAGCGACGGCACGGTCTGGGGCGGCGAGCTCCTGTTCGGCGACCTCGCGGGCTTCGAGCGCGACGGGCACCTCTGGCCGCTGCCGATGCCCGGCGGTGAGGCGGCGATCCGGGAGCCCTGGCGGATGGCGTGCGCGTGGCTCGAGGAGTCGGAGCTGGAGCCCGCGGGCGAGGAGCCGGAGGCGTGGGGCCAGGTCAGGGCGCTCGCCCGCTCCGGCGTGGCCTCGCCCATCACCTCGAGCGTCGGCCGCCTGTTCGACGCGATCTCGGCGCTGTGCGGCGTTTGCACCGGGATCACCTACGAGGGTCAGGCGGCGATCGAGCTCGAGGCCGCGTGCGACCCGGACGAGCAGGGCGTCTACCCGATGCCGCTCGTGCAGCTCCGCCGCCGGGTGCTGCTCGACGCGCGTCCCACGGTGCGCGCGGTTCACGGGGACCTCGCCCGGCGCGTGCCCCCGGACGCGGTGGCCGCGCGCTTCCACAACGGCCTGGCCGACGCCACCGCCCGCGCCTGCGGGGTGCTCGCGCGGCGCAGGCGCACCTGGACCGTGGTGCTCTCCGGCGGCAGCTTCCTCAACCGCAGGCTGATCGAGCGCACCGCAGCAGCGCTCGGCAGCGCGGGGCTGCGCGTGCTCACCCCCGAGCGGCTGCCACCGGGCGACGGAGGCGTCTCCTACGGGCAGGCGGCCGTGGCAGCCGCCCGGCTGGCGACGGGGGCCAGGCGGTGAGCGTGCTCGACCAGCGGGTGCATGCGGGCGGGCGCTCGAAGCGCTTCGGCGAGCTGACGCTCGAGGACGTGAGCGCGCGCGCGGACGAGCTGCGCTCGGTGGGCGGCTGGGGCCCCACCGTGAAGGTCGTGCCCGTGGCCCAGGCCTGGGCCGAGCTGGCCCGCACCATGGCCGGCCGCGGAGCCACGACCGTGGCCGACCTCGGCGAGGAGGAGGCCGCCGCCCGCGCCGAGCGTCTGTGGGTCATCCCGCCCGGCGGCAGCCTCCTGCCGGGCTGAGATGGGGACGGATGTCAAGCACGCGCCAAGTCGGGGTGCGCTGCTGCGGACCGGGTACCGCAGCCGCCATGCGAGCACTCTGCCTGAACTGCACACTCAAGCGCTCCCCCGAGCCGTCGAACACATCACTGTGTGAGCGAGATCGCAGGCGCGCTGATCGACATCGGCTACACGGTGCCGGGCCAGGCCTGGACCTACTGGAACCGCGGCCCCGGACCCGGGGAGGAGGACTGGCTCAACACCGACGACCGCGACTGGTCGATCTCGACCGGGCAGGCCGCGGCCGCGAACCTGCTCGCTGTGGCGCGCGCGCTCGAGGCGCAGCCGATCCCCGCTCCCTCCTAGCGGCCCCAGCGCTCGCGCGCGGCGCTCGCCACGGGGCAGCGGCCCTCGTCGCGGCCGCACGCCCGCATGTCGCATAGGCGGCACATCCAGCGCGTGGCACCCGGGCCGCGCATCTGGCCGACCAGCACGCGCGAGATCAGCTCGTCGAGCTGCGCTCGCTCCTCCTCGTCGAGGTCGGCGAGGGCGGCCTGCAGCACCTCGGCCCGCGCCGCGCTCACGCGCTGCGCCGCGCGCCGCCCCGAGGCCGTGAGGCGGACGGAGACCGAACGCGCGTCGCGCCCTGGACGGCGCGTGACGTAGCCCGCCACCTGCAGGCGGTCGACCAGTCGCACCGCGCCGGACGGTGTGAGGCCGAGCACGCGGCGCAGCCGGTCGACGGAGGGGTCGTCGAGGAAGTGATGGAGCGCCGACAGCGCGATCGCGGCCGTCTCGGACTGCCCGGCGGCCTCGCCCACGGCCTCGGAGGTGCGGTCGGCGATCACGAGGCCGAGCGCTCCGAGCAGGTTGGCCGTGTGCTCGATCAGCCGACCTCGTAGTCGAGCGCGACCGACGCCGCCGAGCCGAGCGGCGCCCGGAACTCGCCGGAGCCGCTCAGGTCGCTCAGCTCGCCGGTGCCGGAGCCCGGCACCACGGTGAGCTGGCCGCGGGCCTCCTTGCCGTCGAACGTGCCCGCGGTGCGCATCACGAAGGTGCCGGAGCGCTCGCCCAGGCGGCCGTCCACGCGCTGGAGGCCGACGAACTCCGCCGTGTCGTCGGGGCGGTAGCACATGAGCCATTCCACGGTCCCCGCCCCCTCGATGTCGCCGCTGATCGTCTGCTCGACGCTCGCGCGGGTGAGCTTGCGCCCGTCGCCGACGTCCGTGTAGGTCTGCTCGTCCCAGGACTCGACCTGGAACGTGCTCGTCGCGTGCGTGGTCATTGGATCCTCCTCCAGGAAAATAGTGTGTGAGTCAGTCAACTATTGCTCCCCGGGTCGGGTTGCCGCGAAACTCTCGGGGGTACCGTGGGTTCGAGGAGCACATGCCCACGCGCCTCCGCTCACTGCTCGGCACGGTCGCGGCCTGTGCGGCGGCCCTGGTGCTGGCCGCGCCCGCCGGCGCGATCACCTTCGGCCCACCCGTGACCGTGAACGGCCCCGACACGCGCGCGTTCCAGTCGCCGGCGCTGGCGGTCAACGCCGCGGGCGACGTGGTGGTCGCGTGGAGCGACACGCCCGGCGGCGTGTACGCGTCGTTCCGCCCGCGCGGCGGCTCCTTTTCGCGGCCCCAGCTGCTCAGCGGCCGGCGGGTCGAGGGCACGGACCTGAGCGCGGCGATCGGCGCGAGCGGCGAGGCGCTCGTGGCGTGGGCGGAGAACGAGACGCTCGCCGCGCTCGGGCGCGCACGCGCGCGGGTGGTCGTGTCGGTCCGGGCGCCCGGGGCGCGCCGCTTCGGCGGGCGCAAGGACCTGTCGCTCGGCCAGGCGGGCGCCGACGATCCGGCCCTCGGGGTCACCCCGAGCGGCGAGGCCGTGGTCGTGTGGGAGGAACTGCGCCTGAACCCGCGCGGGGTGCGCACGGATCCGCTGCGCGTGTCGTCCGCGATCCGGCCGCCGGGCGGCGCGTGGAGCGCGCCGCATGCGCTCTCGGAGGAGCAGCAGCGCTTCACGAGCGGCGTGTCGGCGCCCGCGCGCAACCCGATGGTGCCGCTCGTGTCGGTGCTGCCGAGCGGCGCGGCGCTCGCGGTCTGGGAGCGCGCGAGCGGGCTCTCGACCACCTGCTGCCAGCGCGTGGAGGCCGCGGTGCGGCCGGCGGGCGGCACGTTCGGCCCGGCCGGCACGCTCACCGAAGCCGTGGACCGCGGCCTGGCTGTGGCCAGGGACGCGAAGGGGGCGGGAGGGCGCTGGGGCGTGCTCGCCTGGAACGAGGCCGCGCTCCAGCTCTTCGAGCGGAGCGAGTCGGGCGACTTCACGGGGCCGGTCGCGATCCCAGGCACGCTCGATCAGTTCTCCGACGCCGCGCTCGCGCTCGCGCCCGACGGGGCCGCCACGGTGCTGAAGGGCGTGCCGCTCTCGCCGGGCGCCCCCTGCTCCGAGGTGCCCGGCGCCGGGGCGCTCGCCACGACCTCGCGGCCGGCGGGCGGTCTGTTCGGCCCGGACCACGGGCTCGGCCCCGGCGACCAGCCCGCGTTCGGGCCGGAGGCGGGCGTGGGCGGCGGGCGCGCGATCTTCAGCTGGGATCAGCCGCGCCGGTCTTCCCTCGGCGAGCAGGAGCCGATCGACTGCGACACCGTCGATGTGAAGCCTTTCGGAGCCGACGGCGTGCCCGGCGCGGATCCCGGAGCGCCGCTGCGCGCCTCGGCAGCGGCGCCCGACGGCTCCTCCCCGACGCTCGCCGTCGACCCGTCGGGCACGGCAGTGCTGGCCTGGATCGGCGGCAACCAACGTGTCCGGGTGGCGCGAATCGGCGGTGGCAGGCTCGGCCGCAACCGCTTCCCGGACATCGTGGAGCCGCGCATCCGGCGCGTCCGCCTGCGGCCAATCAGGGTCGCGCCGGGCGGGCGCGTGCGAATCGCGTTCCTCCTGAGCGAGCGGGCGACCGTGACCGTTCGGGTGTTCCGGCGCGGGCGGGTCGCGCGGCGCGTGCGGGTGCTGCGCCGCGCCGGTGCGCGTCGGGTGTCGTTCCGCGCTCCGGCGCGGCGAGCCACCTACTCGGTCGAGCTCGTGGCGCGCGACCGCGCGGGCAACCGCTCGCTGCCCGGGGCGAGCCGGGCGTTCACCGTGTCGTAGGCTCGGCGGCGTGAACGCGCGCCGCGGCATCTTCGTCGCTCCCTTCGAGGAGCTCTCCGAGCCCGCCCTGGTGGCCGAGCTGGCCGCCCGCGCCGAGGCGCGGGGCTGGGACGGCTTCTTCGTCTGGGATCACGTGCAGTACCGCGCGCCGGTCAGCGCGCTCGCCGACCCGTGGATCACGCTGGCAGCGGTGGCCGGGTCCACCGAGCGGGTCACGATCGGGCCGCTCGTCACGCCGCTGGCGCGGCGCCGGCCGCACCAGCTGGCCCGCGAGACGGTCACCCTCGACCGTCTGAGCGGCGGCCGGCTCGTGCTCGGCGTCGGCCTCGGCAGTGACCGCACGGGCGAGTTCGACCCGGAGCGCTTCGGCGAGGAGGGGGACGGCCGCGCCCGGGCGCGCCTGCTCGACGACGGTCTCGAGCGGCTGAGCGCCTACTGGGACGGCGAGTTCGAGCCGCGCCCGGTGCAGCGGCCGCGCATCCCGGTCTGGGTGGCCTCTCGCTGGCCCAACCGGCGCCCGCTTCGCCGCGCCGCCCGCTGGGACGGGCTCTTCCCCATCGACCTCCCCGGCCCCGAGGCGCTCGCCGAGCTCGTCGCTGCGGTGGGCGAGCTGCGCGGCGGGACCGACGGCTTCGAGCTCGTGGTCACGAACCCGGCGGGCGTGGACGCCGAGCCCTGGGCCGAGGCCGGCGCCACGTGGTGCCTCACCGGGTTCGGAGCTCAGCCCACGCGCGCCGACGTGGAAGCCGCGATGGGATAGGTGGAGCAGGCCTTCGACACCGACGTCGCGATCGTCGGCGCGGGGGTGGTCGGCTGCGCGATCGCGCGGGAGCTGTCGCGCTACGAGCTGGCGGTCACCCTCATCGAGGCGGCGCCGGACGTGGGCGCCGGCACGAGCAAGGCCAACACGGCGCTGCTCCACACAGGCTTCGACGCCAAGCCAGGCACGCTCGAATCGCGCCTCGTGGCCCGCGGCCACGAGCTTCTCTCGGAGTACGCGCCGCGGGTGGGGATACCCGTCGAGCGCACGGGCGCGCTGCTGGTGGCCTGGGACGACGAGCAGCTCGACCAGTTCCCGGCGATCGTGGCCGCGGCCCGGGACAACGGCGACGCCACCGTGAGCGAGCTCGCCGTCGACGAGCTCTACCGGCGCGAGCCGGCGCTCGGCCCGGGCGCGCGCGGGGCGCTCGAGGTGCCCGACGAGGGGATCATCTGCCCCTTCACCCCGCCGCTCGCCTTCGCCACCGAGGCGGTGCTGCGCGGTTGCGAGCTGCGCCGCTCGTGCCCGGTCGGCGCGATCGAGCGGCGAGCCGGCGGCGGCTTCACGCTGTCGCTGCCGGACGGATCGCTCAGCGCGCGCATGCTGGTCAACGCCGCCGGCCTGCGCTCGGACGAGATCGACCGCATGCTAGGCCACGAGCGCTTCATGGTCACGCCCCGCCGCGGCGAGCTGATCGTGTTCGACAAGCTCTCGCGCCCGCTCGCCCGTCACATCGTGCTCGCTGTGCCCACCGAGGTCACGAAGGGGGTGCTGATCGCGCCCACGGTGTTCGGGAACGTGATGCTCGGTCCGACCGCCGAGGACGTTGAGCGCAAGGACGACACGAGCTCGACCGCCCACGGCCTGGCCTACCTGCGCCGCGAGGGCGCGCGCATCATGCCGGCGCTGCTCGATCACGAGGTCACTGCGGTCTACGTGGGCCTGCGCGCCGCCACCGAGCACGTGGACTACCAGGTGTCGATTCATGCGGACGAGGGCTACGCCTGCGTGGGCGGGATCCGCTCGACCGGCCTATCGGCGTCGATGGCGATCGCGGAGCACGTGTGCGAGCAGCTCGGCGAGGCGGGCCTGCGGCTCGAGCCGGACGGGCGCCCGGACCCGGAGCTGCGCATGCCGAACCTCGGCGAGGCGTTTCCGCGCCCGCACGCCCAGGCCGCCCTGATCGCGCGCGACCCCGACTACGGACGGGTCGTGTGCTTCTGCGAGCGCGTCACGCGCGGCGAGTTGCGCGACGCCTTCGAGTCGCCCGTGCCGCCGGTCGACCTCGACGGCCTCCGCCGCCGCACGCGCGCCCACATGGGTCGCTGCCAGGGCTTCTTCTGCGGCGCGGAGCTGGCCGCCGCGCTCGAGGGAAGGGCCGGGTGAGCGGCGGCCAGGTGGCGGTGGTGGGCGCCGGGCCGGCCGGCCTCAGCGCCGCGATCGAGCTGCGGCGCCGCGGCGTGCCGGGCGTGGTGGTGCTCGACCGGGAGGCGGAGGCGGGCGGCATCCCGAGGCACGCGCGGCACCAGGGATTCGGGCTCCGCGACCAGCGTCGCGCCATGTCCGGTCCGCGCTATGCCCAGCGTCTGACACGGCTGGCTCGGGACGCCGGCGGCGAGCTGCGTACGGAGACGATGGTCACGGGCTGGTCGCCCGACGGGCCGCTCGAGCTCACCTCGCCGCGCGGGCGGGAGATGCTCGAGCCGGCCGCCGTTGTGCTCGCCACCGGATGCAGGGAGCGGCCGCGCTCGGCTCGGCTCGTGCCCGGCTCACGGCCGGCCGGCGTGCTCACCACCGGGATGCTGCAGCAGCTCGTGTACCTGCACGGTGGGCGGGCGGGCACCCGGGCACTGATCGTGGGCGCGGAGCACGTGAGCTTCTCGGCGCTGCTCACGCTCGCGCACGGCGGGGCGCGGGCGGTCGGCCTGGTCACCGAGCTGCCCCGCCACCAGTCGCTCCCAGGGTTCCGCGCCGGGGCGGCCCTGCGCTTCCGCGCGCCGCTCTGGACGCGCACGGCCGTGGCCGCGATCCATGGTCGCGAGCGCGTGGAGGAGGTCGAGCTCCTCGACCTCGACAGCGGCCGGACGCGCGCGGTCGCGTGCGACACCGTGGTGTTCACGGCCGACTGGATCCCCGACCACGAGCTGGCCGTGATGGCGGGCGTCGAGCTCGACCCGGTCACCCGCGGCCCGGCGGTCGACGCCGCGCTGCGCACCTCGCGACCCGGCGTGTTCGCGGCGGGCAATCTGCTGCACGGGGCGGAGACCGCCGACGTGGCCGCCCTGAGCGGCCGGCATGCGGGCGCTAGCGTGGCCGGCTTCCTACGCCGCAGCGGGGGGCGCGGCGGCCGCCGCGCGAGCGACTGGCCCGCGGCGCGCGTGCCGATCCGCTGCGAGGCCCCGCTCGGCTGGATCGCCCCCAACATCGTTACCGTCGGCGCGGGCGCCCCGCCGCGCGGTCGCTTCATGCTGCGCGCGAGCGAGCTCCTCGGGCGGGCGACGATCGAGATCGGCCAGGACGGCCGGGTGCTCTGGAGCGGGCGCGCCGGCCGCGTGATGCCCGGCCGCTCGACCCGGCTGCCCGCCGACTGGACCGAAGCGGTGGATCCGTCGGGCGGCGCCGTGGAGGTCCGCCGCGTGGCCGGCTAGCGCGGGCGGCCGTTGGCCGGGCCGCGGCCGGGCGGCGCTCGCCATCGGCCGCGGTCGGCCCCCAGCGCGGGTTTTCGCCGGCGCGCCCACCGGGTAGCAGGGACCGCGATGAAGCACGAGGAGCAGGCAGACGCCCTGGAGCGCGAGGCCGACCGGCTGGAGAAGCACTCCGACGAGGTCGGCGAGCACATCGACGATGCCCGCCGCGACTGGGAGGCCAAGGAGCAGGATCCCTCGGTGCCCGGCGCGCGGCCGGAGGAGGCACGCGAGGAGTCCGACCAACTGCCCGAGGAGGCACCGCCCGGGCAGGTGTCCGACGACGCAGGCGGCGAGGCCCGCGACGCGGCCGAGGACAGCCCGGGCGCGCCCGGCGACGAGGGGACCGCAACCGGCAACCCCGACGCGGCCGGCTCGGACGAGTAGCGCTCGCGCCGGCCACGGCCCACCGCGTACCCTCGGAGGTGTGAGGGACACGCTCGGAGGGCCGGTCAAGGCAGGCGGAGCCGCACTGTTCGCCGTCGGTCTCGTCCTGCTGTTCCTCAACCCGCCGTCGCTCGACGGCGCCGAGGGAATGGCGCTACTGGTCGGGGGCGGGCTCGCGCTGTTGCTCTTCACCGCCTGGGCGACCGTCGGCCTCGCGGGCCGCGACACCATGACCGAGCACGAGTTCGAGCGCCTCGTCCGCCGCAGCGAGGAGCTTGCGGCCGAGCCGGACCTGCGGGCCGAGACCTCCGAGTTCGACATCTTGGTTGCCGAGGCGATCGACGACCTGCCGCGGGAGTTCCAGCGTCTGCTCGACACCACGCCCGTGGTCGTGTCCCACCATGGGGCGGAGAACCGCGCCTACGGCCACTACTTCGGGGACACCGTCGCGCGCGACAACTATCCCGACCGCATCGTGCTCTACCAAGACACGCTCGAGCGCGACTTCGGGCACGACCCGACGCTGCTGCGCGCCCAGGTCGAGCGCACGCTCCGCCACGAGCTCGCCCACCACCTCGGCTGGGACGAGCCGGGGGTGCGCGGGCTCGGCCTGTAAGCCCGTCCGGTAGCCGGCCTCGGGCCGTCATCAGTCCGGAAGCAGGGGCATCGTGACCCCCGGGTCGCGGTCGAGTAGCACGGCTCGCGTGATCGCGTCCGCGCCGAAGCGGTCGCGCACGTCGTCGATGGTGGCGTCGAGCGTGCTCGTGCGGTCGAAGGGGAGCGCGAGTTGGACGGCGTGGTCGTCCTCGAGGCCGGTGAGCGAGATGCCGACGAGCGTGATCCCCTGACGCTCGATCATCGGCATGGCCGCGGCGAGGAGATCGCGCGCGGTGGCGAGGATCGCCTGCGTCTTGGCGGTGGCCTGGCCGAGCGTCTGCGACCGGGTCGCCCGCGTGAAGTCCCGGAACCGAAGCCGCAGCACCACCGTGCGGCACACGCGGTGGGCTTCGCGCAGGCGCCGGCCCAACCGGTCGACGATCGCGACCAGCGTGGCGTCGAGGTCCGCCGGCGAACGTGGCCCGCGACCGAGCGCCCGCTGTGAGCCCATCGAGCGACGCCGGCTGCGCGCCCGCACGGCCCGAGGGTCGCGGTTGTGGGCGAGCGCGTGGATGTGCCGGCCCGAGGCGCGGCCCAGCATCGAGACGAGCGTGGTCTCCGCGAGCCGGGCCACCTGCGCGACGGTTGTGATGCCTCGCTCGTTCAGCTTGCGGCGCGTAACCGGCCCGACGCCCCAGAGCCGCCCCACCGGCAGCGGCCGGAGGAAGGCGAGCTCGACCCCGGGTGGGACGATCAGCAGCCCGTCGGGCTTTGCGATCCCGCTGGCGACCTTGGCCAGGTGCTTGGTCCGCGCCACGCCCACGGTGATCGGGAGCCCCACTCGGTCGCGCACCTCGCGGCGCAGCCGCACCGCGATCTCTGCCGGGCGGCCCGAGATGTGGCCCAGACCGCGCACGTCGAGAAAGGCCTCGTCGATCGAGAGCCCCTCCACCAGCGGGGCGGTGTCCTCGAATACCTCGAACACAGCCTTGCTCGCGTCGGAGTAGGCCGACATCCGCGGCGGGACCACCACCGCGCCTGGGCAGAGCCGCCGCGCCTGCGAGCCGCCCATCGCTCCGCGCACCCCGTGCGCCCTCGCCTCGTAGCTTGCGGCGAGCACCACGCCGCCGCCGACGATGACCGGCCTGCCGCGCAGCCGCGGATCATCACGCTGCTCGACCGAGGCGAAGAAGGCGTCGAGGTCCGCGTGGAGGATCGTGGCTTCGGCCGACACGAACACATGTTCGCATCTAGGGAGGACGTTCCGAGGGTCCCAGCACCGGCTTCAGGTCGAGCACCGGTGTCCCGTCGACCGCCTCGAGGTCGCGCACCCGCAGGCGCGGGCCATCGAGCGCCAGCACCTCGACCTCGTGCAGCCCGATCGGGTTCGGACGGTCGGCGGAGCGCGTGGAGAAGACGCCGCGCGTGGGGTTGGCGGGATCGTCGCGCGGATGCACGCGCAGCACGTCGCGCTGCGCGCGATGGAGCCAGGTGAGCACGATCACGCGATCGCCGGCCGCGATCCCGCCGAGACCGTCGACGAGCGCCGGATCGATGGCGATCCACGCCTCCGGCGCTCCCTCGTGGCCCTGCTTGGGCGCGGCGGCGGGATCGGTCAGCGACGACTCGACCACGCCGATCGGAATCGGCTCGAGCCGGTCTTCGATGTCGGTCACACGAGCCTCAGCGCTGGCGGTGGAAGATCCGCACCGCCTCCCCGTCGAGGCTGGTCTCGTCGTAGCCGATGCCCATCGTGTCGAGCACCGTCGGGAGCACGTCCACCAGGCGGATCCGCTTCTGCGAGTCCTTCGAGCCGATCCCGGGACCCGAGAAGATCATCGGGATGCTCTGCACGAGCTCCTGGTGGCCGCCGTGGTCCCCGAGCGTCCCGTAGGTCGCGTCGGTCTGCATCAGCCCCACGACGTCCGGCCCGTACGGCGCGGCCATCGTGTCGACGAGCGACTCGCCGTAGCGCGCGAACCAGGCGCGCTCCTGGCCGGTCGGCTTGTTCGTCGCGAACAGCTCGTAGTCGTCCTCCGCGCCGTTCAGCTGGAAGCTCGCGATCACGCCAGGCATGTCGAGCACCGCCGCGGCCGCCTCGCGCTTCGCGTCCGTCGAGTTGTCGTTCAGCCAGGCGGCCACCTGGGCGTCCTGATAGCCGAAGCGGAGGTTCGTGTCCGTCACCGGATCTCCGCCGGCCGGGGTGAGGGCGTTCCGCAACGCTGCGACGCCCGGGCTCGGATCGCGATAGTTCTCGTCCGCGTCCCTGCCGTAGTACCAGTTGCAGTCCGAGCGCAGGCCGCTCGAGCCGTTCACGGGGTCGCAGCGGATGCCGCTCGAGGTGGCCGGTCCGTCGAGACGGCCGAAGAACGGGTCGCCGGTCTGCGCGGCGTGGTCGGCGGTGATCACGATCAGCGTCTCGTCGCGGATCCCCTTCGCCTCGAGCGCGTCGACGATCCGGCCCACCTGAGCGTCGGCGTTCTTGGCCGCGAACGGGAGATGGCTGATTCCGGTTGCGTCGTCCTCGGGGCCCCACATGTGACCCATCTTGTCGATCGCGCCGAGGCTCACCAGCATGCCGCGCCAGTCGGGATCGGCCCCGATCACCCGGATCGCCGCGTCGGCCGACCAGTTGTCGCCGCCAATGTGCAGGTCGTCACCGCCCGGCACGAAGCGGTCTCCGTCGAGTGGGTAGATCGCGCCCGGCAGGATGCCAGCGGTGCCATACGCTCCGGCCTCCTGCCAGGTGGACCAGCGGCTGCACGGGAACGCGAGGCCGAGGTACCCGGGCGGCTGGTTGCCGCTCACGAACTCGGGCTGGCGCCAATTCCCAATGTGATAGTTCGGGTCGCAATTGGTCGATGTCCCGCTGCCGCGGATCTGGAAGAGAAAGTCCTCGGGGTCCGTCTGGTCGCCGTCCGCTGCCGAGCTGGTGTGCCCGGCGGGGCACACGGCGGTCCGCTTCTGCGCGATCGAAACGAACTTCGAGGTCTCGCCGAACTCCTCGTCGAGGTAGTCCGGCAGCTTGAGGTAGCCCCCGGCCTCGATCATGGCCTGGAACTGCGCGCAGCTCATGCTCGAAGTCACGTAGTAGTCGCCCGGCGTGCCGAGCACGCCGTCCACGTCACGGTGGACCTCGTTCGACCAGCCCATGTGCTTGGGGAACTGGCCGCTCGTGATCACGTTGTGGCTGATCACGGTCTCGGCCGCCATGTGGCCGACGAGCGCGTTCGGGAAGCTCTTGCCCTCCTCGATCAGCTGCTGGACCCGCTCCATCCCGTAGCGCTCGAGCGTGTCCGGCCGCGCCTGGTCGAGCATGATGATCACGACTCGCGTGGGCCGCTCGGCGGTGCCCGCCGCGGGCACGGCGGCGAGCGCGGAGACCAGCACGGCGCCCACCAACGCGAGGACGAGCCGACGACGACCGTGCATGAGCAGACCTCCTCCGATCGGTGCGGACCCCTCCGGTCGCGCGCCACCCGCAGCTTCTACCTCACCCGCGAGGGCCCAGTCAACCATCTGACCCAAGCTAGGCTTCGGGCCCGCTCCGGAGAGGTGACCGAGCGGCTTAAGGTGCACGACTGGAAATCGTGTGGGCGGGTCAAACTGCCTCGTGGGTTCGAATCCCACCCTCTCCGCTCCTGGTGGGATTGCATCCCACCAGTTAGGGGATCAGCGCTCCACAGAAGCTCTCGCCGAACAGCTGTGGGTGCGGCCCGTGGACATATGTGACGGTCTCATCCAGATCGCTGTAGACGATCTGCCCGGCGTCTCGCTGGACGATGCCGCCGGGTCCCTGGATGTGGACAGTCGCGCCGGTGTCGCGCATCGTGTCGTCGGCGTAGATCGTCCGCGTGAAGGTGTCGCGCTCGAAGATGGTCTTGCCGTTGGCGCTGATCGTGGCGTCGTAGTTGATGTGGAGCATGACCTTGACGAAGTTCCCGTCTCGATCGAAGTACGCGCGGAAGGAGCCGTACTCGAGCTGCGAGAAATGGACGGGGAACTCGCAGGTTGTGCCTGCGGGATCCGTCCCCTCGTCGGGGAAGCTGAATGTCCCACGTTCAGGCGCGATTGCCGCCGCCGATGAGATCAGCGATAGCGACAGAACAGCGCCCAGGCAACAGGCGAGTGCGAGCGCGCGCGTTGAGCTGCCGTCCTTGTCATGCCGATCGAACATGGGATCCTCCTGGGTCGTCTGGAGGCCGGCCAGCCCGAGGCTCCTGCCGGGCCGGGCCGTCCCCGGACATCGGGCCACCTCTGATAGAGGGACTCGTCCCAACCTCAGTCTTGTGACACAACCGATTCCTCCATCGTCTCCGGGATGAAGCGCTCGGCGGGAAGCGGCTCACGCCTCGCATGCGTCGAGTTCTTGCCGCCGCGGCTGATGAGGCGTTGCCAGTCGAACGTGGCGGATGCTTGGCCAGCTACTCGCAGTGCCGTTCTGCTGTGATGGCGGAGTGCTCCCCTGGGTCGAGGTCGCGTTGGAGGAGTACAAGACCCTGCGCCAAGAGTCGTTGGCGGCGATCGAGCAGATTCAGAGAACGCTGCAGATCGGGCTTGTTGCGATCGGCGTGATCACCGGGTTCGGCGTCGAAGCTACCGCCGGGAGCAGCGAGTCGGACACCGATATCGCGGTCAGTGTGGGCCTCGTCTGCGGTCCGCCGCTATTGGCGGCTTTGGTCGCGGTCATGTGCTTGGAGGAGCTGCGGCGAGTGGTGGCGGCGGGTGTGCACGTTGCAGACCTCGAGCGGCGGATTGCCGCTCGCATGGGCGAGGGCGATGCGGCACCGCTCACCTGGGAGACGGGGATCCAATGCCAGCACGCCCGCCGCCACGGCTATGCGGGCCACTGGTGGAGGACCGCTGCCCTCTTCGGCGCCGCGGTACCGGTGATGGCGCTCGGGATGGTTGCCCTCTCCGAAAACGAGGACCACTCCTGGCTGTGGCTGGCCGGGGCGTTTGCCTTGCTTCTGATCGTGGCGACCGTGCTGTTTCAGGGCTGGCGGCACCACGGACTGGAGAAGCAGGCACGAGCCGCCATGGATCCTCCGGATCACGGCCCCGCAGTTACACACTCGAGGTCAGACAAGCCGAATAAAGGGAGCGGGCTAGGCTAGGCCGGACAAGCGCGAGCGCCGGCCATACTCCGTCCATGCCCGCGCCACTGATCGAGTTTCCGGCCGACGATCCCGACCGCGCCCGCCAATTCTGGCTCGGAGTTCTCGGCGTCACTCTCGCACCACGGCCCGCCGCGGCGGGATCCGGTTGGCAGGCCGACACCGACGGCCTGCGCCTCGGAGTCCACGAGCGTGGACCGGGCCCGGGCGACACTGCCTCCCTGCCCTACTTCACCGTCGCCGATCTCGCCGCGACACTCGAGCGCGTCCGCGAGCTCGGCGGCTCGATCATCCACCCCGGCGATCGGTGGGCCGTGTGCCGTGACTCCGAGGGCAGCCCGTTCGCGCTGGCCGCCGCGCCCGCCGGCGGTGGGTAGCACCGCGGTGGCTCGTTGCGCCCCCACGGCCGGAGGGAGATACTGCCTTGCCGATGTCTCAGGAGTATCTGCTGGCCGATCAACCCTCGGAGTTGGAGCGCCTGCGGCTACAGTCGCTGGTGTGGGAGCCCGCCGGGCGGCAGCTGCTCTCGAAGGTCGACGGCGGCTCCGGCGGGCGCGCCTTGGACGTCGGGTCCGGGGCCCTGGGCTGGCTTCGGATTCTCAGCGAGTGGGTCGGGCCCTCCGGCCAGGTCGTGGGCACCGACATCGACGAGAGCCTGCTCGATGCCGCTCGTACATTTCTTGAGGCCGAAGGAATCTCCAACGTAGAGCTCGTCGCCGACGACCTGTTCGAGTGCAAGCTCGAGCCGCGATCGTTCGATCTCGTCCATGCCCGCTACGTGATCGCTCCGCTCGGACGCGGCCGGGATCAGGTGGCTTCGTACCGGCGGTTGGTCAGGCCGGGTGGCTTGCTGGTTCTGGAGGAGTGGGATCTGGGCTCGTGGCATTTCAACCCGCCTGCCGCCGCGGCCGAGCGACTGATCCGATTGCTCTCCGAGATCTTCGCCGGCCTGGGCGGCGAGGCCGGCCGCGGACTTCCCGAACTGCTCCGCGGGATCGGTATCGAGGAGCCCGAGATCGACGCCCATGTGAGCGCGCTCAAACCGGGCCACCCGTACCTGCGTCTACCACTTCAGTTCAGCGTCGCGCTCGAGTCGCGCCTGCTTGAGAGGCTGAGCGAGGACGAGCTTGCCTCGCTACGCCGCGAGGCCGAGAGCGAGTTGGCCGAGTCGGGCAGATGGGGTACGACCTTCACCCTCATCCAGAGCTGGGGCAGGGTTGAAGGTTGAAGGGATGGTGCGCGGGCGCCGAATCCCGCTCGCTCCGCTCACGGAACGAGCGAGTCAGCGCCGCAGCTTCGATCAGCGCCTGTTCGTTCGCTTTCCCACCCTCTACCGTCTGCTCGCCGACGCCTGCATGCGGCTGCCGCCACGATCTCGGCTTCGGCGGTTGATGCTCGCCCGCGTCGTAGGCCGGGCTTACGCCGCAGCTAACCGGCGGGACTTTGAAGTGGTGCTCGTGGGGTGGGATCCCCAGAGCGAGTATCGGCCCAGCGACGAGCTGATGCCTCCCGACCTGGAGCTGGTCTTCCACGGTCATGACGGGTACCTCCGGCTCTGGCGCCATTGGCTTGATGCATTCGAGGACATCCGCTGGGACCCCGAGGAGATCCTCGACTTCGGCGACGCGTTTCTCGTCACGGCGCAGCAGAGGGGACGTGGATCTGGCAGCGGCGTGGCCGTGAGCGAGCTGGTGTTTCAACTCTTCGAGCTGCGACGGGGGTTAGTGGTCCGGCAGCAGGACTTCCTGGATCGCTCGAAGGCCGTCGCAGCCGCCGAACTGAGCACGTAGTCCCGAGCTTTCGCCCTGACGACCGCCTCGCCGCCCCCCGCCGGGCTGGTCAGATCGTCTGGCCGGCGCCCTGGCCGATGAATCTCGACCGGCGAGCTTGCCTGGTGGTACGAGTACCCGCCCGGGTTCGGTGCCGGGTAGACGGTCGCGCCGAGAAACACGCGATCGGGCTCGGCAGTGTTGGCGGCCTGGTCGAGCGCACCCTGCATGCTCGCCACGTTCGTTCCGCCGCAGCTCGTGTTCGGGGCGACGCAATAGTCCGTCGCCCCGGCGACCGCGGGCAGCGCGCCCACCGCGAACAACGCGGCGACACCCACCGCCAGTCGGCGGGCAAGCCACCCGCCACTCAACCGCCGGTCGGGTCGTTGGCGTCTCATTTCGGGCTCCTCGGCAGCGGGCGCGTTCATGTCGAACAAGCTCGTCCACCCGCACCTTTCCGGCCAGAGGGCGAACCGCCAAGGTGCGTCGGTTCCTGCCAGGCGCGCGACGGATCACTCCCAGCTCAAGTGACGGGCAAGGCCGCCGTTGCCGTGCCGCTACCGCGGCCTCCTCGTCGACCCCCCCGAAGCGCGTTCTAATGCTGCCAGCCCTGGCTTTGGTCGCTGGTGCAGTGAAGCCACATCTCCCAGTGCTGGGGCGAGGAGGGGATCGCCCAGTTCGTGACCATCCCTTGGTGGGCTCCGACGACGTAATCGTCTGCGCGGACGAGCCTTGTCGCAAAGAAACCGACATTCCCGATGTTCACGATCTCGACCCCAAACGGTGCGTTCGTCCCGAAGGGCACGTAGTCGCGGTTTAGCAGGTACTCATGGTCGGGCGGGCACTGGCTCTCTGCGGTTTGCTGACTTGACCAAAAGTCGCGGAGACGTCCCTCATCGGCCCGGAATTCGCAGTTCACTTCGGAGTTGTTGTCGCACCCGTTGGGGTCCCGAGGCGCTTGTGCGGGCTCGGCTGCGGCGGGCGGGGAGCGGCGATACACCACCTGGGACCCGCGGGCGCGGCGACAGGCCGGCGCGATGGAGTCGCCGCGATCGACGAAGACGCGATCAACCGACCCCCGTGCGCACACCACCCGGTCACGGCCGCTTCCGGTGAATATCGTCGCGGCGGTGCCTCCGGCGTCGATGATCAGGTCGTTGCCGGGGCCGCCGTAGATGACGTCGTTGCGGGGGCCGCCATGGATCAGGTCGTCGCCGCGGCCGCCGCGGATCGTCGCATTTCGGCGGAGCGCCCCCAGCTGGTCGGGGCCCCTCCCGCCCACGATCGTCTCGCCAGATCCCAGACCGATGATGAAGTTCGGGCGGTTCGGGACACCGAAGATGTTCTCACCGGGATCGGTTCCGACGATCGTGTTACCGCCGACCAGCGCGCCCGGATCCTTGGCCAGCAGCCGGTTCGCCAGACCACCCGGGCCGGCAGCCGACGCCACGCCGGCTTCAGCGCCCACGGCAACCAAGGCAACCAGGAACAGCGCGACCGTCCCGCGCCCGATGCATACGCCCCGCATGGTCCCCTCCTGTCCTCGGCTCTTGGGCTGCGCGCACCGTACAACGAACGGCCGCGCTTCGGAGTTGGACGACGATCAGCAGCCCACCCTCGGAGCGCTGCTCCTCAACGGATCCGAGAGCCGTGCCGTCGCCGATCGCGTGCCTGCGGAGACCTCCCTATCGTCCCTTGCGACCGTCCCGTGAGCCTCAGCTGGAGCGTGGCCGGCGGCCGGCTTGCCGCACGCGCGCGCCGCATCCCCCGCCGCTCTACGCCGCGGCCTCGACCCCGTGAGGCAGGCCGGAGTTCTAATCAGGCGACTCGAACGAGTGCCCCGCGGAGGCGGGCGATCGCCTCGCTCTCCGCCGTGAAGAGGACATTCACGCGGCGCGCCAGGTCCGCGAGCAGCGAGTCCACCGCACCGGCTTCTAGCGGGAGCGCCGCGTCGAGCTCGGCCTGCAGCTCCCACAGGCGCTCGGCGGCCCGGCTCGACTCCTCCCAGCCCGCGTCGCCATCGCTTACCACGGGCTCGTAGACGCCGGCAAGCGCGTCCCGGAGCGCGGCGAAGGCGGGCACGTCGAGCGGCAGCGCGGCGTCCGCCGCGCCGTGCCACTGCGCGGCGATGACCCGCCAGTCCTCCGCCCGCTCGCGGAGAGGCGAGGCCTCGAGCACGACGGCGGCGTCGGCCAGGAAGTCGGCGTAGAGGCGGCGGAGGTGGCCGCCGAAGGTCCCGAGCGGCTCGATTCCCTCGAAGATGGACAGCAGCGCGCTCACCAGCCCTGGCCGCTGGGCGAACACGCGCGGCCAGGCCTTGTCGTTGTGCGTGTCCGTGAGCATCCGCGCCCACTTGCGCCAGGCGGGGAGGGAGAAGGAGTCCGAGCGCTGCGAGAGATGCTCGACCTGGTCGTGCAGGCCGGCGAGGACGGCGCGCCCAACGGTGCGCTCGTCGAGCGCGCCCGTCGGCTCCGGGACGATCAGCCGGTGCTTGTAAGAGGGCACGCGGGCGCGGGCCGCGGCGAGCCGGTCGCGGGCGATCGACAGCGGCGCGAGGGTGCGGTCGTCGACGAACACCCGGTCGCCCGCCAGCGCGTAGGTGACCACGGGATAGCCGCCGTGGCATTCAAGATACGCGGGAAGGTGCCACCACCCCGCGACCTGACGGTCGATCCAGGTCAGTGGGGGTGTGCCGGCGGCGAGCGCTTCCTCGAGATGGGCGGCCGCCGCGCGCGGTCCGGACGTCTCGTGCAGCCGGGCCGGGACGCCGAGGCGGTCAAGCACCCGCATCGCCCACCGGCCCGGGTATTGCCACTCCCGGCGGAATCCCAGGACGAGGTCCGCCGCGTCGTGCTTTTCGAACTCCCACAGGATGTAGCCCGCGCCGAGCCCGCCGCCGATCCCGAGGACCATCGCCTCCGACAGCTCCGCGCCGCCGTGGGCGAGGACGTGCGCGAGCGCGGCGGTGTCCGGGTGCACGCCGCCGCGCAGGACGTAGCCGCGGTCGTCTGCGGGCGAGGGCGCGTCCGTTCCCACCAAGTGGCGGCGCGCCGTGGTGTAGCGCTCGCCAGTGCGGGCCATGCGCTCTCGGATGCGGGCCTTGCGGTGCTTCTGGCTGGTCATCGGGTCGATCTCCTCGGGCGCCCCGGCGGCGGGCCCCACGCTCCGCGCACCGTAGGGCGCGAGAAATCGGCACCGACCACTGCCCTCCCGAGGACGCGGATCCCCTTTGCCTCCGCGCGCCGGGCCGCGTGGGGACCCGGTCAGGAGGTGCGGCGTGGGAGACGCCGTGGCGCAACGCTAACCGGCGCCGCGGATTCGCACAAGCGCCCGCGTCGACGAGCTCTTCGACGCGTGCGAGCGTCCACGATAGGGGCGCGATCCTGCCGCGTCAGCGCGGCTATGCGTCCCCTGCAGGTTTGTCGCCGGGCCCTGGGTCAGCTAGTGCTTCTCGCGGATGCTGTGGAGGGCTGGCGCAGTCCATGGTCGGCGCGACGGGCGGTCGCGGGGGAACGTCATAGCCTTTGTGGCGTGGTGTCTTTGGTTCCCGAGATCCGGTTCTTGTCGGTTGGGGGTCGCCGAGTCGCTTACGAGGTGGCCGGTGAGGGGCGGCTGTTGCTCTGCCCGGCGTGGTGGGTCAGCCATCTGGAGCTTGATCGGGGCAACCAGGCCTTCGCGCAGTTCTGGGAGGCGATCGGCGATGGGTACTCCCTGGTCCGCTACGACCGGCTGGGCGTTGGCGTGTCGGACCGTGAGCTCCGTGACGAGGACTTGACCGTGGACGGGGAGGTCGAGGTCATCCGCGCGCTGTTGGATGAGCTTGGCGCGGAACGGGTGCGGTTGCTCGGCGGCTCCTCGAGCGGGTGTGCCGCGATCGCGTTCGCCGCGCGTTCTCCCGAGCGAGTCGAGCGTCTGATGCTCTACGGCTCCTACGCGGAGGGTCCCTCGATCTCGCCGCCGGCGGTGCGCGAGGCGATCGTCGCGACCGTCCGCTCGCACTGGGGCATCGGATCGCGGCTGCTGTCGGACATCTTCCTCGGCGAGGTCAGCAGCCAAGAGCAAGAACGGTTCGCGCGGTTTCAGCGGCGGGCCGCCAGCGCCGACGCGGCGGCCGCGCTGCTGGAGCAGGTGTATCGCAACGACGTTCGCGACCAGTTGCCGCTGGTGAAGGCCCCCACGATCGTCGTCCACCGCCGCGAGGATCGCGCGATTCCGTATCGGCTTGGTCGCGAGGTCGCCGCGGGGATCAGTGGCGCGACGCTGGTCCCGCTGGAGGGGAGCGCCCACTTCCCGTGGGCCGGCGATGCCGGTGGCGTGGTCAGGGCGCTGCGTGCGGTGTTGACCGCGCAGAGCTCACCTGAGCGTCCGGTCGAAGAAGAGCCGGCGGCGGCACTGCTGTCGCGACGCGAGCGCGAGGTTCTCAAGCTCGTGGCGCACGGGCTCACCGACCGCGAGATCGCCCAACAGCTGATCGTCAGCCCCCA
>DASRIC010000072.1:0-21873 GCA_035650215.1 Thermoleophilaceae bacterium | reverse complement strand
CAAGGGCATCGTGCAGGCGGACCTGATCACGCCGCTGATCGTCTTCGCCGGCCTTATCGGCGCGATTGCTTGGAACCTCGTGACCTGGTACTTCGGATTGCCCTCCAGCTCGTCGCACGCGCTGATCGGCGGGGTGGTGGGCGCCGCCTTCGTGGCCCAGGGCGCCGACGCGATCATCGCCTCGGGCCTGGTGGGCAAGGTGATCGTGCCCGCGATCGTGGCCCCGATTCTGGCCTTCTGCGTCGCTGGCCTAGGCATCCTGGTCGCCTACCGCCTGGTGGCCCGCCTGCGGCCCGGCCCGGTGAACGAGGGCTTCCGCATCGGGCAGGTGATCTCGGGCGGGCTGCTCGCCCTGGCGCACGGCACGAACGACGCCCAGAAGACGATGGGTGTCATCACGCTCGCCCTGGTGGCAAACGGAACGATCGCGGAGGGCAACTTCCACGTGCCCGACTGGGTGGTAATCACGTCCGCGACCGCGATCGCCCTGGGCACCTACGTGGGCGGCTGGCGGATCATCAAGACGATGGGCAGCCGCATCCACAAGATGGACACGGCGCAGGGCTTCGCCGCCCAGGGCGCCGGCGCGGCTGTGATCCTCGCCGCGTCCCACGTGGGCTACCCGCTCTCCACCACCCAGACGATCTCGGGCGCCGTGATCGGCTCGGGCGCCGCCAAGCGGTTGTCGGCCGTGCGCTGGGGGGTGGCCGGGAACATCGTCGTGGCGTGGGTGCTCACGCTGCCGGCGGCCGCGACGATCGGGGCGCTCACCTACGGCGTCACGAGGCTGTTCGGCACCGGGGCGGCTGGACCGGTGATCGTGTCCGGCCTGATCCTCGTGGGCGGGACGCTCCTGTTCGTGCGCCGCGCCCAGCAGCAGGCGCTCTCGGGGCCGGCAGAGGCGTCCGGATGATCGCCGGGGTCGTCGACTTCACGGATCTGGTGAACGTGATCTGGGTGTCGCTGGTCAGCGGCATAGGCGTGACCTTTGCCTTCGGCGTGGCGATCCTCGGCGGCACGCGGGCGGTCGACTCGAGCCGCGCGGGCCGCATTGTGCAGGCGGCCGCGTTCGGCGTGCTCGGCTCGCTGGCGATGCTCACGGTGGTGGGCTCGATCGTGTTCGGGATCGTGATCCTCGTCAACACGTAGAGCCGCGCCAAACGCCTAGCGGGCCACGGCCCGGGCGAGCCGCTCGAGCTCCTCCTCCGTCGTCCACGCGCCCACCGAGGCGCGCGCGTACGGGGTGTCCGGCAGGTCGCGCAGCAGCATGCGCTCCTCGGTTGCGAGCCGTTCCACGAGCGCGGGCGGGTCGGCCGCCTCGAAGGACACGAGCGGCTGCCGGCCGCGCGGCGCCACCTGGACGCCGAGCTCGGCGAGCCGGGCCGCGAGCGAGCCGGCCAGCCGCGCGGCGTGCTCCTGGACCTCGTCCAGCCCCGCCTCCTCGAGCACGTCGAGCGCGGCGTGCGCCCACTCCAGCTGGTGGTGGGCCGGAAAGCCGTTGGCGAGCCGGCGCGCGTCCGGCTTGGGGGGCGACTCGAGCGCGTGGCCGGGCTCGAGCAGCGAGTGGTAGCCCGGCCAGGGGGCGCGCAGCCCCTCGTGGAGGGCGGCGCGCACGTAGAGGTAGCCCACGCCGTTCGGCCCGCAGAGCCATTTCTGGCCAGAGGCCGCGTAGTAGTCGCAGCCGAGCGCGCGCACGTCCACGGGCACCGCGCCGAGCCCTTGAGCGCCGTCGAGCAGCAGCTCCGCTCCGCTCGCCGCGAGCGCCGGCGCATCCACCACCCTGCCCGTCTGCCAGGACACATGCGAGCAGGCCACGAGGCGCGTGCCGGGGCCGACCGCGTCGGCCAGCTCCGCGAACGGCGCCATGCGGATGCGCGCCCCGTGCGCGTCCCGCGCCCGCGCGAGCGGGGCGAGCACGCCGGGGTGCTCCTCGTCGGAGGTGAGGATCTCGTCGCCGGGGCGCAGGTCGAGGGCGCTCAGCACGGCGTTCACGCCGTCGGTGGTCGAGCCGGTGAGCGTGAGCTCGGCGGTGTCGGCGCCGAGCAGCGCCGCCACCCGCTCGCGCAGGGCGTCGGCGCGGGCGAGGCACTCCTCAAAGAAGGCCTTGCCGGCCCGGCCCTCGTCGGCCTGGCGACGCACCGAGGCCTCGACGGCCCTGGCGGCACGCGCCGGCACCGGCCCGTTCGTGCCGGCGTTCAGGTAGGCCAGCCGCTCGAGCACCGGGAACTGAGCGCGAAGGTCGTGCATCTGGGCGCGTGATACTAGGCTGCCTGCCCTGATGATCATCGAGCGCTCCATGCACCCAGACTGGCTCTCCAACACCTACCTGGTGGCGGACGAGGAGGGCGGGACCGCCGTGGCGATCGACGCCGGCGGACCCTCGCGCCCGCTGTTCGAGGCCGCCGATCGCATGGGTCTCGACGTGACCACGCTGCTGCTCACCCATCACCACGTCGACCACGTCGCGGAGAGCGCGGCCTGGAAGGACCGCTTCGGCGTTGAGATCGTGGCTCATCCGATCGAGGCCGACCAGCTATCGGACGTGGACCGCACGATCGAGCCCGGCGAGACGCTCGCGGTGGGTGGCCTCGAGATCGGCTCGCTCCACACGCCCGGTCACACCGCCGGGATGCTCAACTTCGTGGTCGACGGTGGCGACGTGTTCACCGGCGACACGCTCTTTAAGAACTCCGTCGGCGGGGTGCGCGCCCCGGGCTCCACGAGCTTCCAGGACCTCAAGCACTCGGTGATGGAGGTGCTGATGGCGCTGCCGCCCGACACGCGCCTGCATCCCGGCCACACCGTGCCGACCACGGTGAGGGAGGAGTGGGAGTCGAACCCCTTCGTGCGGCTCTGGCGCGGGCTCGACGAGGAGGGCACGGAGAGCTGCAGAGTGGGCGACGAGGAGGCCACGCTTGTGCTGCTCGGGCCCGACTACGACGGCGGCCACAAGGCCTGGGTGCGCTGGCCCGACGGCAGCGACGACATCGTGCCGGGCAGCCGCGTGACTCGCTGAGCGGTGACGGCCACGGGCACCGACACAACCCTCGAGCAGGCTCTGTTCGGCCGGCTGGTTGACCACGCCGCGCTGTTTCCGCCGGCCAGCATGAGCATTCCGGACGCCGCGGCCGAGGACCGGCAGGCGCGGGAGAGCCCCCAGGCCTGGATGCTCGCCCGCTTCGTCTGCCCAGCCTCGAAGCTCGCCGACCTGCGCGCCGAGATGCCATGGGAAGGGGCCCCCGGGCTGAGCGTGGTGCTCGACGGCGCCGGGGCGGCGCCGGCCGACGGCTGGGCGGACGCGCTCGCCGGCGACGTCGAGCTCGTGGCGCGCGCGGCGGCCGAGGGTGCCCCAGTGGAGTCGGTCGAGCTGCGCCTGCCCGGGTCGCGACCCGAGCCGGCCGTGCTGGTGCGCGCCCGAGCGGCGCTCGAGGCGCTGGCGGTCGAGTCGTTCTTCGAGCTGGCTCCGGACGAGCGCTGGCACGACGCTCTGCCGGCCGACATCGGTGCCGTGGCGGCACTCGGCGGGCGCGTCAAGCTGCGTTGCGGCGGCGCGAGCGCCGAGGCGTTCCCGCCCGTCGAGCTGGTGGCGCTCGTGATCGCCTCCTGCCACGGGGCGGGGGTGCCGTTCAAGGCCACCGCGGGGCTCCACCATCCGATCCGGCATGTCGACGAGGCCAGCGGCTTCCCGATGCACGGCTTCCTCAACCTGCTCGCGGCCTCCACCCTCGCCCACGCCCAGGGCGCGCGGCCGGGCGAGCTCGAGCGCGTGCTGGCGGAGGAGGACGAGGCGGCCTTCCGGGTCGCGGAGGGGACGCTCGAGGTGGCGGGACGCAGGGCGAGCGCCGCCGAGATCGCGGCCACGCGCCGCTCGCTGTTCACGAGTTACGGCAGCTGCAGCTGGCGCGAGCCGGTGGAGGACCTGCAGGCGCTCGGGATGCTCGCGTGACCCTCGCCTACGGCGTGCTCGCCGGCGGCGGGGTGTGCGCGCGCGTGGACGGGCGCGCGATCGACTGCCGTGCTCTGGGGGACGAGGTTTTCGACAGGCCCTCCCTGAACGCCTTCATGGCGAGCGGCCCGGAGGTCTGGGCCCGTACCGCCGCGCGCCTGCGGGCGGGGGAGGGGCAGCCGCTCGAGGCGGCCGAGCTCGGCATGCCCTTCGAGGTGGCCGACTACGTGGACTTCTACTCCTCGCTCCATCACGCCACGAACCTCGGCCGGATGTTCCGGCCCGACGCCGAGCCGCTTCTTCCCAACTGGCTCCACCTGCCGGTGGGCTACCACGGCCGCGCGGGCACGGTGGTGGCGAGCGGAACGCCCGTGCGACGACCGTGCGGCCAGCGCAAGCCGCCGAGCGAGGAATCGCCGCGCTTCGGAGCGAGCGTGCGACTCGACATCGAGCTCGAGGCCGGATTCGTGGTCGGGATGCCGAGCGCGATCGGCGAGCCGGTGCCGGTCGAGCGCGCGCTGGAGCACGTGTTCGGGATGGTGCTGGTGAACGACTGGTCGGCGCGCGACGTGCAGGCCTGGGAGTACCAGCCGCTCGGACCGTTCCTCGGCAAGTCGTTTGCCACCTCGGTGAGCAGGTGGGTCGTGCCGCTCGCGGAGCTCGAGTCGCGCGTGGTTCGCTCAGAGCCCCAGAAGCCCGAGCCTCTCGGATACCTGCGCGAGGAGCCCTGGGCCTACGACATCCCACTGGCGGTGGAGCTGAACGGCACGGTGGTGGCGCGCACGAACACGCGGCACCTGTACTGGTCGGTGGCCCAGCAGGTGGCCCACCTCACGGCGAACGGCGCGAGCCTGCGCACGGGCGATCTGCTCGCCACCGGCACGATCTCCGGGCCGGAGCGCGAGGAGCGCGGCAGCCTGATCGAGCTGAGCTGGAACGGCTCCGAACCGATCGAGCTGGCCGACGGCTCCACGCGCACCTTCCTCGAGGACGGCGACGAGGTGGTGCTGCGCGGCGAGCCGCTCGGCGAGGTGCGCGGGCGGATCGAGCCGGCCGTGGCCGGCTGATCGGGCGATTACGCGGCCGGCGGTGCCGCGCGCCGACGCTCGTGTGATTGACGTTCGATATTGACGTAGATCACACGACCGATCGCACTGCTTGGTGCCTTAGCCGGGCAGGCGCGCCTCACCGGCGGCCACCACCGCGAGGCCGTCCGACACGAGCGCCGACAGCGCAGCGGCGTCGAGCTCCGCGGCCGGCCGCGGGCCGGCGGCGAGGCTGCGCAGCGTGCGCGCGCGGCGCTGCCGGAAGGAGCCCTCGAACGGCCCCTGCCGGCGCTCCGCGGCGTAGCGCCGACCGCGGGCCGGACAGGCGACGGCCAGCGGGCAGGCGCCACAGCGCGGCACACGGGCGATGCAGACGGTGGCGCCCAGGTCCATCAGCGCCTCGGCGGCCTCGGGGCCGAAGCTCCCGCCGGTGCGCTCGAGCACGCGCCGCACGTTCACGTCGGCGGGCAGGACGGGCTCGCCGAAGGCGAAGCGCCGGATCGCCGCCGCCGTGTACGGGCCGATGCCCGGGAGCGAGGTGAGGTCCTCCGGCCAGCCTGAGTCACAAACCAGGCGGGCCGTGCGGTGGAGCGCCAGGGCGCGCCGGTTGTAGCCGAGGCCCTGCCACCCACGGATCACCTCCGCCGGGCTCGCCGCGGCGAGCGCGTCGAGGTCCGGCCAGCGCCCCATCCACACCTCGAAGCGCGGCACCACGCGGCTCACTTGGGTCTGCTGGAGCATCACCTCCGACACCAGCACCGCGTAGGGGTCGCGGCGCCGGCGCCAGGGCAGATCGCGAGCGGTCTCGGCGTGCCAGCGCAGCAACGTCTCCTGCATCGGGCCGCACCCTAGCCCGCCGGAAGTAGGCTCACGCCGGATGGACCTGCAGCCGATGGCCATCGCGCCCCGCGCGCCGGGCGACTATGCCCCCGCGGCTGGGGCGCGCGCCGTCGAGACGCTTCAGGCTGCCGCCGAGCCGCTGGCCGGCGCCCGAGTGCTGCACGTGAGCGCGGCGGGCGCCGACGGGCGCGTGCCGGAGCTGCTGGGCGGCTCGCTGCCGCTCGCCGCCGGGGCCGGCCTCGAGGTGCACTGGCGGGTGCTGCTCGGCGCGCCCGAGCTGCGCGCGACGATGGCCGCGCTCCGGTCCGGCCTGCGCGGCGCGCAGAGCGCCATCGACGACGAGGAGTGGGAGTCCTTCATCGAGGCCGCCGCCCGCGTCGGCCGCGGCCTCGAGGGCTACGACGCGGTCGTGCTCCACGACTCGGCGCTCGGCCTGGCCGCGGGGATCGAGGGGCGTGCGGTCTGGCACTGCCACGACGACGCCTCCCGCGCCGAGCCCGAGGCGCTCGCGCGCGCCGCCGCGCTCACCGCGCGCTGCGCCCAAATGTTGGTGCCGCACGCGTCGTTCGCGCCGGAGGGGCTCGCCGGTTCCACGGTCACGGCGGTGGCCCCCGGCATCGATCCGCTCGGCCCGCGCAACATCGAGCTCGAGCCGCGCCTCCCCGGACGAGTGTTGCGCCCGCTCGGGATCGACCTCGAGCGGCCATTCTGCCTCCAGGTGCTCGCGGTCGACGGCTTCGACGACCCCCAACCGGTGATCGAGGCGCTCCGGCTCGCCCATGCCGAGGAGCCAGACCTCCAGCTCGTGCTTGCGGCGCTGCTCGAGACGGCCGACAGCGCAGGTTGGCAGGCGGCGAAGGAGATCTCCGACGACGCCTCGAACGGCGCCGGCGTGCTGCTCGTGACCACCTACCAGGGCCTCGGCAGCCGCGAGCTCGGGGCGCTCCAGCTGCTCGCCCGGGCCGTACTCGGGCGCTCGCGGGCCGAGGCCTTCGACCTCGCGCCATGCGAGGCGCTCTGGAAGCGCACGCCGGTCATCGGCCCGCCGGAGGGCGGCCTGCCGCTGATCGTCCGGGACGGCGTGGAGGGCTACCTGTCCGCCGGGGTCGAGGAGTCGGCCAGGCGAATGGTCGAGCTCGTGCGCGACCCCGGCCTGGCGGCCGAGATGGGCCGCGCGGGCCGCGAGCGGGTGCGCGAGCGCTTTCTCGTCACGGCGGCGCTCGAACGCGAGCTCGTGGCGCTCGCCGGTACCGTCCAGGCAGCATGAAGGTCAACCTCCCGGACGGCACCGAGCTCGAGCTCCCCGACGGCGCCACCGGCGCCGACGCCGCCGGCGCAATCGGCCCCGGCCTGGCGCGCGCGGCGCTCGGCATCCGCGTGAACGGCGACCTGCGCGACCTGTCGGCGCCGCTCGACGACGGCGCCGAGATCACGATCGTGACCGGCCGAGACGGCGAGGACGCCCTCTGGCTCGTGCGCCACGACGCCGCCCACGTGCTCGCCACGGCCGTGATGGAGCTCTATCCCGGCGTGAAGATCTCGATCGGGCCGCCGATCGAGGACGGCTTCTACTACGACTTCGAGTTCCCCGAGGGCACGAAGCTCACGGAGGACGACTTCGAGCGCGTCGAGGCCCGGATGCGGGAGCACATCAAGGCGGACGAGGGCTTCGAGCGCACCGACGTGCCCGTGGCCGAGGCGATCGAGCGCTTCCGCGCCGAGGGCCAGGACTACAAGGTCGAGCTGATCGAGGATCTGGTCGCGGAGGAAGGCGTCGAGACCGTCTCCCTCTACCGCAACGGCCCGTTCACGGACCTCTGCCGCGGCCCGCACGGTCCCGGCACCAAGTGGATCAAGGCGTTCAAGCTCACGAGCGTGGCGGGCGCCTACTGGCGCGGCGACTCCGACCGCCAGATGCTCTCGCGCGTGTACGGCACCGCCTTCCTCTCGAAGGAGGACCTCGACGCGCACCTGGAGCGGATCGAGCAGGCGCGGGCGCGCGACCACCGCAAGCTCGGCCGGGAGCTCGACCTGTTCATGCTCTCCGACCTCTCGCCGGGCTCGCCCTTCTGGCTCCCCAAGGGCATGCACATCTGGAACGAGCTGACCACGCTCTGGCGCGCGACGAACGTCGAGCGCGGCTACACCGAGGTGAAGACGCCGATCCTCTACGACGTGGACCTCTGGAAGCAGTCGGGCCACTGGCACGTCTACCGCGAGCACATGTACTTCACGGACGTGGAGGAGCGGCCCATGGGCCTGAAGCCCATGAACTGCCCGGCTCACTGCCAGATCTACAAGCGCGAGCTGCGCTCATACCGCGACCTGCCACTGCGGCTGGCCGAGCAGGGCCTCGTGCACCGCCACGAGCCGAGCGGCACGCTCCACGGCCTGCTGCGCGTGCGCCACATCACTCAGGACGACGCGCACGTGTTCTGCACCGAGGAGCAGATCGAGGAGGAGGCCATGCGCTGCCTCGACTTCGGCTTCTTCATCTACCGGCAGTTCGGCTTCGAGCCGCGGCTCGAGCTGTCCACGCGGCCGGAGAAGCGCGTGGGCGCCGACGAGATGTGGGACAAGGCCGAGGCCGCCCTCCAGCGCACTCTCGAGGAGAACGAGCTCGAGTACGAGCTGAATCCGGGCGACGGGGCGTTCTACGGCCCCAAGATCGACGCCCACCTGACCGACGCGATCGGGCGCTCCTGGCAGCTCGGCACGGTGCAGCTCGACTACTACATGCCGGAGCAGTTCGAGCTCACCTATACGGGCGCCGACAACGCGGAGCACCGCCCGGTGATGATCCACCGGGCGCTGATGGGCTCGTTCGAGCGCTTCATCGGGATGCTGATCGAGCACTACGCCGGCGAGTTCCCGCTCTGGCTGGCGCCCGTCCAGGCCGCCGTGCTGCCGATCGCCGACCGCCACAACGAGTACGCCCGCGGGGTGGCGCGCGAGCTCGAGCACGGCGGCATCCGGGTCGAGCTCGACGAGCGCTCGGAGTCGGTCGGGAAGAAGATCCGCGAGGCCGAGGTGCGGAAGGTTCCGTACATGCTCGTGGTGGGCGACCGGGAGCAGGAGTCGGGCGAGCTGGCGGTGCGCCGCCACCGCGAGGGCGACGTCGGTGCGCTGCCGGTCTCCGCCTTCCTCCAGCAGCTACGCGACGAGATTGACTCCAAGCGCTAACATCGCGGCAGATGGAAGGACCTTCCGCGCTTTGACGTCAAGCTCTAGCTCCACCTAGTGCCGATCCCGCGAAAGTTCGATCGGCGCCCCCCCGAGCGCGACGAGACACGGATCAACGAGCGCATTCGCGTCCCTCAGGTTCGCCTGATCGGCGAGGACGGGAACCAGATCGGCGTGGTGGACACCCAAAGGGCGCTCCGCTACGCGCAGGAGCGCGACCTCGACCTCGTGGAGGTCGCCTCGGACGCCCGGCCGCCGGTATGCCGCGTGCTCGACTACTCGAAGTACAAGTACGAGCAGGAGCAGAAGGCAAAGGCCGCGCGCCGCCACCAGAAGCAGGTCAACGTGCGCGAGATCAAGCTGCGGCCGAAGATCGCGACGAACGACTACGAGACCAAGAAGAACCACGTGGTGCGCTTCCTGAAGGGCGACGACCGCGTGAAGGTCACGATCATGTTCCGCGGGCGCGAGCAGACCCACCCGGAGCGCGGCGAGATGCTCCTGATGCGCCTCGCCGAGGACGTGGCGGAGCTCGGCACGATCGAGCAGCGCCCCCAGCAGGACGGCCGCAACATGACCATGCTGCTGGCTCCTCTCAAGCGCAAGCCGCAGGCGGAGAACGGCCCCCGGCCCGACGCCGGCGCGGCCGCCGACCCGGCCCCGGAGCCGGCGGAATCCGAGAGCCAGTAGCCGCGCGTCTGCTTCAATAAGCCGTTCGATGCCGAAGATGAAGACCCACTCCGGCGCCAAGAAGCGCTTCCGCAAGACCGCCCAGGGCAAGCTCCGGGCGCGTCACTCCTTCACGAGCCACAACCTCGGCAAGAAGTCGGCGAAGCGCAAGCGGCGCCTCGGTCGCCCGGTGGACGTCTCGCAGCACGACCACGACCGCGTGATGGAGCTGCTCCACAAGTGAGCCGGGTCAAGCGATCTGTCCACGCGCGCAAGAAGCGGCGCGCCACGCTCGAGCGGACCAAGGGCTATCGCGGCCAGGCCAAATCGAGCTACAAGCGCGCCAAGGAGGCGCTGCTCAAGGCCGACTCCTACGCCTACCGCGACCGCCGCAACCGCAAGCGCGATTTCCGCCGGCTCTGGATCGTGCGCATCAACGCCGCCGCCCGCCAGGAGGGCATGTCCTACAGCCAGTTCATGCACGGCCTGAAGGAGGCGGGGATCGAGGTCGACCGCAAGGTGCTGGCCGACATCGCCGTGCGCGACCCCGAGACGTTCCGACGCTTTGCCGAGAAAGCCCGGGAGGCCGTGGCGGCGTAGACCGCGACACGGAACCGACATTCTCCCGGGCGCCCTTTGAGGCGCCCTTTTTCGTTCCATGATCAGCTCACCCGACAACGACAGGCTAAAGACGATCCGCAAGCTCCAGCAGAAGCGCTGGCGTATGAAGCTCGGGCTGTTCTGCGCGGAGGGGGAGGACCTGGTGGAGGCGGCCGCGGCCGCCGGCTGGGAGCCCGAGTTCGTGCTGCGGGCCGGCGAGGATGTGGAGCCGGAGCTGCTAGACGCCGTGAGCGCGCTCGGCTCGGGCACGAGAGTGATCGGCGTCTACCCGCGCCGCCCGGGCGAGACGAGCGGCCCGGTGCTCGCCTACCTGCACGGCGTGGAGGACCCCGGCAACGTGGGCACGATCATCCGCTCCGCGCACGCGCTGGCCGAGGCCACCGTGGTGCTCGGCCCGGGCTGCGCGGATCCGTTCTCGCCCAAGGCGGTACGGGCGTCGATGGGCTCGCTGTTCGCCCGGCCGCCGGCGCAGGCCGCGCTCGACGAGCTGCGCGGCAACGTGGTCGCCCTCGAGGCGAGCGGCGAGCGGACGCTCGCCGAGGCGGACCTCACGCCGCCGCTGGTGCTCTGCCTGGGCGCCGAGCGTGACGGCCTGCCCACCGCGCTGGCCGCCGACGCGGTGCGAATCCCGGTGGCCGCCGACTCGCTGAACGTGGCGATGGCTGCCACCATCGCGCTGCACGAGGCCATAACTAGGATGGCCGCCGATGCCTGACCTGAAGCAGCTGCGCGCCGACGCGGAGGCGGCGATCGCGGGCGCCCGCTCGGCCGCCGAGCTCGAGGAGCTGCGCGTGCGCTACCTGGGCCGCAAGTCGGAGCTCACCGCTGTGCTGCGCTCGATCAAGGAGCTGCCGCCCGAGCAGCGCGGGCCGGTCGGCAAGGAGGCAAACGCCATGCGCGTGGCGCTGGAGGCGCTGCTCTCCGAGCACACGAACCGCCTCGAGGCCGCCGAGCTCGACCGCCGGCTCGCCGGGGACCGGATCGACGTGACGCTCCCAGGCGATCCGCCGCTGCGCGGCGGGCACCTCCACCTCGTCTCCCAGATCCGCCGCCAGATGGAGGACATCTTCGTGGGGCTCGGCTTCTCGGTGCTCGAGGGGCCCGAGATCGACTACGAGTACTACAACTTCACCGCGCTCAACCACCCGCCCGAGCACCCCGCTCGGCTGCCGCGGGACACCTTCTACTTCGGGGGCGGCGAGAGCATCCTGCTGCGCACGCACACATCGCCGATGCAGACGCGCGCGATGGAGGTCCAGGAGCCGCCGATCTACATCGTGGTGCCCGGGCGCGTCTACCGGCCGGACACGCCGGACGCCACGCACGTGCCGATGTTCCACCAGCTCGAGGGCCTCGCGATCGACGAGGACATCACGCTGGCGGACCTCCAGGGCGTGCTGCTCGCCTTCGCGCGCCAGATGTTCGGCGAGCACAGCGAGGTCAGGCTGCGCCCGGGCTACTTCCCGTTCACCGAGCCGAGCGTGGAGGTGGACGTGTCGTGCTTCCGCTGCGGAGGCTCGGGCCACGTGGGCGCCCAGCGCTGCCCCACCTGCCGCGGCGAGGGCTGGATCGAGATCCTGGGCTCGGGGATGGTCGACCCGAACGTGCTCGACTACGTGGCACCGAACGGCTACGACAACGAGCGAGTGCAGGGCTTCGCCTTCGGCATGGGGATCGAGCGGATCGCGATGCTGGTGCACGAGGTGCCGGACCTGCGCCTCCTGTTCGAGAACGACGTCCGCCTGCTGGAGCAGTTCGGCGCATGAACGTCCCCGTGGCATGGCTGCGCTCGTACTGCGACCCGGGGCTGAGCGCCGAGGAGATCGCCGACCTGCTGACGATGGCGGGCGACAAGCTCGAGCGCCTGCACCACGCCGGCGTGGGCGATCCGGCCGGATTCGTGGTCGGGCGCGTGCTCAGCGCCGAGCGGCACCCGGACGCCGACCGTCTCAGCGTGTGCACGGTCGACGACGGCTCGGGCGAGCCGCGCACGATCGTGTGCGGCGCGCCGAACGTGGCCGCCGGCCAGACCGTGGCGGTGGCGCGGCCGGGCGCGATCATGCCCGACGGCAACGAGCTCGGCGAGGCGAGGCTCCGCGGGGTGCGCTCGAGCGGGATGATCCTGGCCGAGGACGAGGTCGGGATCGGCGAGCTGCACGACGGGATCATGGTGCTGGCCGACGGGCCCGCCGTCGGGGCGCCCCTCGCCGAGCACCTGACGATCGCCGACGAGGTGCTCGAGCTCGAGATCACCCCGAACCGCCCGGACATCATGAGCGTGTACGGGGTGGCGCGCGACCTGCACGCCGTGACCGGCGCGCCGCTCGCGCAGCACCCGGGGGAGCGCGACGCGGAGCCGAGCGGCGACGACGCCGTGGAGGACCACGCGGCGGTCGAGATCGACCCCGAGATCTGCCTGCGCTTCACCGCGCGCGTGTACGAGGACGTGACGATCGGGCCCTCGCCGCTGTGGCTCAAGCAGCGGCTGACGGCGGCCGGCCAGCGCCCGATCTCGAACGTCGTGGACATCACGAACTACGTGATGCTCGCCACCGGGCAGCCGCTCCACGCCTTCGACCTCGACCGTGTGCGCGGGGCTCGCATCGACGTGCGCCGGGCGCGCGAGGGCGAGACGATGACGACGCTCGACGACGAGGAGCGGACCTTCAGCGCCGAGGCCGCGCTCGTGTGCGACGGCGAGGGTCCGAGCGGCATCGGCGGGATCATGGGCGGCCAGATCTCCGAGGTCGCGGGCGACACGACGCGTGTCCTGATGGAGGCCGCCACCTGGGTGGGGCCGAACATCATGCGCACCTCCAAGGCGCTCCCGCTGCGCACGGAGGCGTCGGCGCGCTTCGAGAAGCAGCTGCACCCCGACCTCGCGATGGCGGGCCAGCGACTCGCCGCGCGGCTGATGGTCGACCTGTGCGGGGCGCGCCTCGTGCCCGGCACGATCGACGTGTATCCGAACCCGGCCGAGCCGCGCGACGTGCCGCTCCGTCATGAGCGCATGGAGCGCCTGCTGGGCGAGCGGATACCGCCGGAGCGCGTGACGGAGATCCTCGAGCGGCTCGGCTTCGAGCAGCGCGGCGAAGCGTGGCGCGTTCCGTACTGGCGCGACGCCGACGTGCAGCGCGAGGCGGACCTGATCGAGGAGGTGGCGCGCATCCACGGCCTCGACAAGCTGCCCACGACCCTGCCCGGGCGCTCGGGCGCCGTCGGGCGGCTCACGCCGAGCCAGCGTCTGCGCCGCCGTCTCGAGGACGTGCTGCGCGACCGCGGCCTCGACGAATGCATCGCGTACAGCTTCACCTCGCCCGACGCGCTCGGGCGCCTGCGGCTGGGCGACGTGCCGGTGCTGCGGATCGACAACCCGCTGAGCGAGGACCTCGCCGTGATGCGACCGCTTCTCCTGCCCGGGCTGCTCGACGCCGCCCGCCACAACGCCGCCCACGGGAGCCCGGGGGTGGCCTTGTTCGAGTCGGCGCACGTGTACCGGCCCGACGGTCCGCTCGACGAGCTGCCCGAGGGCTCGCCCGCCGGGCGCACCCCCGCGCTCGAGCGCCACCACTTCGCCGTGCTCCTCACCGAGGCGCGGCCGGCCGGCTGGCGCACGCCGGCGGCGCCGGGCGACTTCTACGCGGCCCGCGCCGTGCTCGAGGCGCTGCTCTCCGCAGCCGGCGCCGACTGGGTGGCTGAGGAGGGCGGCCGGCCGTTCCTGCACCCGGGCCGCGCGGCCTCTGTGATCCACCGGGCGAGCGAGCGCAAGCTCGGCTGGCTCGGCGAGCTCCACCCGCTCGTCCTCCGAGCGTGGGACCTGCCCGGGCCGGTCGCGGGCTTCGAGCTCGACGTCGACACGCTCGTGGAGCTGAACGCCGGGCGGCCGAGCACCCACCGCGACGTCACGACCTTCCCGGCCGTGCTCCAGGACATCGCCGTGGTGGTGCCCGACGACGTGCCGGCCGCCGAGGTGGAGGAGGCCGTGCGGGCGGGCGGCGGCGAGCTGCTCGCGGGCGTGCGCGTCTTCGACCTCTACCGCGGCGAGCAGGTGGGGGAGGGATGCAAGTCGCTTGCCCTTCGGCTCGAGTTCCGGGCATCCGACCGCACCCTGACCGACGCCGAGGTGGCCGAGCGCCGGGCTGCGATCGAGCGGGAGCTCGAGCCGCTGAAAGGGCGGCTGCGTGGCTAGCTCGCAGCGGGTAGCCGTGCTCGGGGCAGCCGGCTTCGGCGGCGCGGTCTGCGCCTACATCTGCGCGCGCCATCCGGACCTCGAGCTCACGATGCTCACGGGGCGCGCCGACGCCGGCCGCCGCCACGACGAGCTCTACCCCGCCTACCGGGTGGCGCTCGAGCTGGAGGAGCTCGACTTCGACCGGGTGGCCGCGCGCGCCGACGCAGCGCTGGTGGCCTTCCCGCACAAGGCAGCCGCCCAGGCGGTGGCCGCGCTGCGTGAGCGCGGCCTGAAGGTGGTCGACCTTTCGGCGGACTTCCGCCTGGCACGCGAGGCCTACGAGCGCTGGTACCAGCCGCACGAGGCGCCCGAGCTGCTCGACGGCGCCGTGTACGGGCTGCCGGAGGCCCACCGCGAGGAGATCCGCGGCGCCGAGCTTGTGGCGGGCCCGGGCTGCAACTCCACCGCCGCCCTGTTGGCGCTGCTGCCGCTGGCGGGGCGGATCGACGACGCCGTGGTGGACGTCAAGGCGGGCGTGTCCGGCGCCGGGCGCGAGGCCACCGAGGAGACCCACTACGTGTCAGCGGTGGACAACGTGAACGCCTACAAGCTCGACGGTCACCGCCACAGCGCGGAAATGGAGCAGGAGCTCCCGGGCGTGCGCTTCAGCTTCTTGACCCACCTGCTGCCGATCGACCAGGGGATCCTCGCGAGCTGCTACTCGAACCCCACCGAGGCGATCACGAAGGAGGAGGCGCGCAGCCTCTTCGAGAGCGCCTACGCGGACGAGCCGTTCGTCGACGTCGTGGACGGCTCCCCGCGCACGCGCGACGTACGGGGTACGAACCGCGCCCAGGTGCATGTGACCGTGGTCGACGGGCGGGTGATATCGCTGGCCGCGATCGACAACCTCTGGAAGGGCGCCGCCGGCCAGGCGGTGCAGGACCTGAACCTGATGCTGGGGCTGCCGGAGACCGCGGGGCTCGAGTGAGCGGCTTCTTCAGCTCGCGCTGGGTGGAGGCTCCGGCGCACGCCGCCGAGGCAGGTCCCACCGCGCTGCCGGCCGGCTTTCGCGCCGCGGGCGTGGCGAGCGGGATCAAGCCCGACGGCCTCGACGTCGGGGTGCTCGTCTCGGACGCCGCGGACACCGTGTCGGCCGCGCGCTTCACCACCAACGCCCGCGTGGGCGCGCCGGTGATCGTCTCGAGGCGCGCCGACCTCGGCGGCCTGCGCGCCGTGGTTGCCAACTCGGGCTGCTCCAACGTGGGCGACGGCCAGCGCGGCCTCGACACCGCCGAGGCGATGCAGGCCGCCGCCGCCGAGCGGCTCGGGCTGGAGCCGGCGCAGGTCGGCGTGGCCTCGACCGGGGTGATCGGCGAGGAGCTGCCGCGCGAGCCGGTGCTGGGCGGCGTGCGGGCCGCGCTCGACGCGCTGGAGGCCGACGCGGCGACGTTCTCCGAGGCGATCCTCACGAGCGACAGCGGTCCGAAGCGCGCCTGCCTCGAGCTGGAGCTCTCCGGTGGCCCGGTGCGCCTCGCCGGCCAGGCCAAGGGCGCCGGGATGATCTCGCCCCGGTACGCAACGATGTTCTGCTTCGTGCAGACCGATGCCGCGCTGGCGGCGGACACTCTCGACCTCCTCACCGGCGTGTGCGTGAAGCGCTCCTTCGACCGAATCAGCGTGGACGGCCAGCTCTCCACGAGCGACACCGTGTTCGCGCTCGCCAGCGGCGCGTCCGGCGTGCGCGTCGAGCCGGAGACACAGGACGAACTGCTCCTCGGCGAGGCGCTCGACGCGCTGATGCGCCAGCTCGGGATGCTGATTCTGGCCGACGGCGAGGGCGCGCGGCGCGTGGGGCGAATCGTCGTGCGCGGGCGCCCCGACACCGTGGAGCCGGTGGCCCGCTCGATCGCCAACTCGCCGCTCGTCAAGGCGGCGCTCCACGGCGGCGACCCCAACTTCGGTCGCCTTCTCCAGGCCGCGGGCCAGGCCTGGCCGGCCGGCGAGCCGTTCGTGGCCGACCTCGAGATCGAGGGCCGGCTGGTGGTGTCGGCCGGCGAGGTAGTGGAGCCGGCGCCGGCGGAGCTCGTGAGCGGCGCCGAGGTGGAGTACGCGCTTACGATGCCGGGCGAGGGCGGCGAGACCGAGGTGTTCTTCTCCGATCTCAGCCCGGAGTACGCGACCTTCAACTCGGCCTACAAATCGTGATGCGCGACGTCGCCACCCTCCTCGAGGCGCTGCCCTACATCCGCGAGTACCACGGCGAGACCGTGGTGATCAAGTACGGCGGCGCCGCGATGACCGACCCGGGACTGAAGGAGGAGTTCGCCCGCGACGTGGTGCTCCTCAAGTACGTGGGCATGAACCCGGTGGTGGTGCACGGCGGCGGCCCCGACATCACCGCCTACATGGAGCGCCTCGGGATGGAGGTGCGCTTCGTGGAGGGCCTGCGCGTGTCCGACGAGGCCACTGTCGAGGTGGCGAAGATGGTGCTCGTGGGCAAGCAGAACAAGGACATCGTGCTGCGCCTCGGCCGCCACGGGCAGCCGGCCGTGGGGCTGTGCGGTGACGACGGCCTGCTCTTCACGGTGAAGAAGCGCCTCGCGGGGGAGACCGACGTGGGCTTCGTGGGCGACATCGAGCGGGTGGACGCGGACGTGCTCAACCACATCGCGGCGGACTACATCCCGGTGATCGCATCGGTCGGGGCGGACTCTGAGGGTCGCTCCTACAACGTGAACGCCGACGCCGCGGCGGCCGCCGTGGCCCGCGCGCTCGGCGCCTTCAAGGTGGTATTCCTCACCGACGTGAACGGCTGGCGCGCCGATCCCGACGATCCCGAGACCCGCATCTCCGAGGCCAGCGCCGCCGAGCTGCGCGCCAAGCTGCCCGAGGTGGCCGGCGGCATGCGGCCGAAGCTCGAGGCCTGCCTCGACGCGCTCTCGGCGGGGGTGGGCAACGCCTACATCATCGACGGCCGCACCCCCCATTCGCTCCTGCTCGAGCTGTTCACAGACGAGGGGATCGGCACCAAGCTGTGGCCCTAGCCGAGCTCCAAGCACTCGAGCGCCAGGCGGTGATGGCCACCTACGCCCGCAACCCGGTGGAGTTCGTGCGCGGTGAGGGCACGCGGCTCTGGGACGACGAGGGCAACGAGTACCTCGACTTCCTGGGCGGCATCTCTGTGGCGCAGCTCGGCCACTGCCACCCGGCCGTCGTCGCCGCCGTCCGCGAGCAGGCCGGGCGGCTCATGCACGTGGGCAACCTCTTCTACACCGAACCCGGGATGCGGCTCGCAGGGCGCCTGTCGGACTCCTCGCTCGGCGGCCGCGTGTTCCTCTGCAACTCCGGCACGGAGGCGATCGAGTGCGCGCTCAAGCTCGCTCGCCGGCGGCGGCGCGGCGGCGGCTTCGTGGTGATGGAGGGCGGCTTTCACGGGCGCACGATGGGTGCCCTCTCGGCCACGCCTCAGGAGGCCAAGCAGGCGCCCTTCGCTCCGCTCGTGCCCGGCTTCGAGGTGGTGCCGAGGGGCGACGGCGACGCGCTCCTGCGGGCGGTCGACGGGCACACCGCCGCCGTGTTGCTCGAGCCGGTGCAGGGGGAGTCCGGCATCCACCCGCTCTCGCCTGAGCTGCTGCGCACCGCGCGCGAGGTCTGCGATCGTCACGGCGCGCTCCTCGTCTTCGACGAGATCCAGTGCGGCATGGGGCGCACCGGCACGCTCTGGGCCTGGCAGCAGCACGACGTGCGCCCCGACGTGATGACAGTGGCCAAGGGGCTCGGTGGCGGGCTGCCGGTCGGCGCCTGTGTGGCGGCGCCGTCCGAGGCCGGCGTGTTCGAGCTCGGCGACCACGGCTCGACCTTCGCCGGCGGCCCGGTGATCGCGTCGGCCGCGCTGATCGTCCTCGACACGATCGACGACCCGGCGTTCCTGGCGGGGGTGCGGGAGCGCGGCGAGCGGCTTGCGGCCGGTCTGCGCCGCAGCGGGCTCCATGCGCGCGGGCTCGGCCTGATGCTCGCCTTCGACACCCCGCAAGCGCCCCAGCTGGCCCGCCGGCTGCTCCTCGAGCAGCGACTAGTGGTGAACGCGACCGGCCCGACGACGGTCCGGCTGCTGCCCCCGCTCAACGTCTCAGAGGCCGAGATCGACGAGGCGGTGCGGCGGATCGGCGTGGCGCTCGGTCCTTGACCTGGGACGTCAGCGGAACGGAATGCAGGGCCGTCCGTTCATCACCGGGATGGACCGACTCGTCCCCAGAACCCTGACCGTCGCGGATGTGCCCGCCGTGAGGATCGCGGTGACCTGAGCGCAGTCCGCCCCCGCGACCACCGTGGTCGCGACCTGAACGGATGCGTTCACGGGTGAGCTCCCCGACGCGGTGAGAACGAACCCACCCGGCGCTGCGGTGAACCTCGCCGGGCCGTCCGCGTTGACGAACAGATCACCGGTCAGATCGATCGCGGCGTTGGAGAAGGCGATCGACCCCAAGCCGCCGGGCGGAACATTCGACAGTGTGAAGAGGAGCCCGACCTCCTGCCCGCCCGGGTCGATGAACAGGCTTACTCGCCCGAACCGAGCGGCAATTCGCCGGTCCGCGCGCCTCGCGAACCCCCGTAGGCGTCCCCCGGATTTGCCCCTCAGCGGCTCGGCGCGGAAGGCCAGCGTCCTGCCACGTGCGCCGATGCGCGGCCTGGAGAGCTCCACGACCACAACGTCTCGATCGCTGGGCGCGTCGGCGAGCACGACAGCCGCATTGGGGGGCACCTCAGCAAAGCCGAGGCTCGCCCAGCGGCCGACGAAGCGGGCGAGCGGCTGCTGCCCCGTCGTCCGAGCGGGCCGGTCTGAGAACCCCGTGACGTCGCGAGCGGGCCGGCGCAGAACCAGCCTGAACGCCCGGTTTCGACCTCGCACGCGCTCGAGCTTCCCGCCCGCGGCCGTGAGGACGAACAGCTCGCCCGCGGCCGGCGCCTGGCCGGACCGCGCCGGGACCTCGGCGCGCGCACCGGCAGCCGGCACGACAATGGCAAGCACGACGACCAGGGCGAGGCTGCGCACCCACCGATGCTCCCAGCACGGCGGTGAGCAGGTCAAGTCGAGCACTGTTAGCTTCCGGCGCCCGGTGGCAGGCGAGCGACACACCCTCATCAAGACGGCCTCCTACGAGGCCGAGCCGGGTGAGGTGGGCCGGGTGTTGCTGCTCTACTCGGGCGGGCTCGACACGAGCGTGATGCTCAAGTGGATCCAGGACGAGTACGAGGCCGAGGTGGTGGCGCTCACGGTCAACCTCGGCCAGCCGGGCGAGGACTACGAGGTGGTGAGGGGCAAGGCGCTCCATCTCGGGGCGCTCGCCTGCCACGTGATCGACGCCCGCGAGGAGTTCGCGCGCGACTACGTGCTGCCGGCGATCAAGGCCAACGGCCTCTACGGGGGCGGCTACCCGCTGTTCACCGCGCTCGGCCGGCCGCTGATCGCGAAGCTCGCCGTGGAGTACGCGCGCCGCTCGGGCTGCGACACGATCGCCCACGGCTGCACCGGCAAGGGCAATGATCAGGTGCGGATCGAGTCGACCGTGATCGCGCTCGACCCCGGCATGAAGATCATCGCCCCGGTGCGCGGCTGGCGGATGGGCCGCGAGGAGGAGATCGTCTACGCCCGCGAGCACGGCATCCCGGTCAAGGGCGGAACGGAGGCGCCGCCCTACTCGATCGACGACAACCTCTGGGGGCGCTCGTCCGAGGGCGGCGCGATCGAGGACCTCGAGGAGCCGCCGCGCGACGACGTGTTCCAGCTCGTCACGCGGCCCGAGGAGGCGCCGGACGAGCCCGAGGACGTGGTGGTGGGCTTCGAGCGCGGCGTGCCGGTGTCGCTGAACGGCGAGCGGCTCGAGCTCGTGGAGCTGCTCGAGCGCGCCGGCGAGGTCGGCTCCAGGCACGGAATCGGGATCGTCGACCACATCGAGGACCGCATCGTCGGGCTCAAGGTGCGCGACCTGTACGAGGTGCCGGCCGCAGCGCTCGTGCTCACCGCGCACAAGGAGCTCGAGAAGCTCGTGGGCACGATCCACCAGAACACCTTCAAGCCCACGCTCGACGCCCACTGGGCCTACCTCGTGTACGCCGGGCTCTGGTACGAGCCGCTGCTCAGCGACCTGAACGCCTTCATGGACGCTGTGAACGAGCAGGTCACCGGCGAGATCACCATGCGGCTCTACAAGGGCAGCGCCCGCCCGGTGGCGCGGCGCTCGCCAAACGCGCTCTACGACCCGGCCCTAGCGGGCTTCGGCGAGTCCGGCGGGCTGTTCTCGCAGCAGGCGAGCCCGGGCTTCATCGAGCTCTGGTCGCTCCAGTCGCGCATGGCATACAACGTACGCAACCGGGAAAGGGAGGAGCGATGAAGACCAAGGTGTACACGACGCTCGGCTGGATGGCGTGGCAGGGCGCCACGATCATTGGCAAGCGCAAGCTCTCGGATAACAAGGTCAAGCTCGGCGCCGTGGGGACGGTGGCGCTGGTGCTGGTGGCCGGCCTGGTGGCCGCCAAGGCGACCTCGAGCGACGACTAACGTTCCGCGCGCTGCGCGCGCTCGCGATCCGCCGGGGCTGCGGAAGGCGCGGCGTCCGCGAGCTCGCCGCGGCGCGGGCCGCGCCGGCGCGCTTGGCCCTCGTCGCGACGCTGGAACCTCGTCCCGATCGTGACGAGCAGGTGGAGCGCGCCCAGGGCGATGAAGAACGCCGTGGGCGCCGTCTCGTCCGAGAAGCCGGCCACGAACGGCATAGCGATGAGCAGCACCGCGAGGCCGTAGTCGAGCACGACGTGCGCCGCCAGCGGCACGTAGTTGATCAGGCTGGTCGGTCCCTCGGTGGCGGCCGCCAGGAACAGCACCAGCACGCCGGCCACGATCGACACCGCGATCGCCGCGCCTGACTCGAAGTCGAGCAGGAACGGGGCAACGAAGAGCAGCGCGGCGGCGGCGTATTCGATGAAGCCGTGCACGAAGCGGGGGATCGGGCCGTCTTTCAACATCGGGTCCCCTCATACCCGAGAAGCGGGTGTTCAGCCGCGCTTCGGCGTTCTCCGCAACGAGCGGGGAGTCCCGCGAAGCCGTCGGCCCCCGACCGTATATTCGGATCCCGGATGAGCTTCGCGCATCTCCACGTCCACTCCGAGTACTCGGTGCTCGACGGCGCCTGCCGGATCGACGCCCTGGCGGAGCGCGCGGCGGCGCTCGGCCAGCCGGCGCTCGGGCTCACCGACCACGGGGTGATGAACGGGGCGGTCGAGCACTACCAGGCCTGCAGGAAGCACGGGATCAAGCCGATCCTCGGCCTCGAGGCCTACTTCGTCGACGACCGGCGGACGCAGGAGGTGCGCTACGAGCGCAACCACCTCACCCTGCT
>DASRIC010000071.1:0-10689 GCA_035650215.1 Thermoleophilaceae bacterium | reverse complement strand
CAGTGGGCTGATCGTGCAGCTGTGCGGCGACGCCCACCTCAGCAACTTCGGCGGGTTCGCCTCGCCCGAGCGCAAGCTGGTGTTCGACCTCAACGACTTCGACGAGACCCTGCCCGGGCCATGGGAGTGGGACGTCAAGCGCCTGGCCGCCAGCATGGCCGTCGCCGGACGCGACAAGGGGCTCGCGGCCAAGCAGCGCACCGAGATCGTCCGGGAGACGATCGCCGGCTACCGCCGGGCGATGCGCGACTTCGCCGCGATGCGAAACCTCGACGTCTTCTACACGCACCTCGACGCGGACGCGCTGATCGCCGGGCTCGGCGACCAGCTGACCGAGCACATGCGCGAGCGCGCGGACAGGGCGCTCGCAAAGGCGCATACCAGCGACAGCTCGAAGGCCCTCTCGCGCCTGACCGCCGTCGTCGACGGCCGGCCCCAGATCGTGAGCGACCCGCCGCTTATCGAAACCATCGACGACCTGTTCCCCGCCGAGGAGGCAGCGAGGTTCCGCGAGAGCATGCACGACCTGCTGCGCAGCTACCGAAGTACGCTCAGTCCAGACCGGCGCAGGGCGCTGGAAGGATTCCGGCTGGTCGACTTCGCGCGCAAGGTCGTGGGTGTGGGCAGCGTCGGGACCCGCGCCTACATCGCGCTGTTGCTCGGCCGCGACGACCAGGACGCGCTGTTCCTGCAGTTCAAGGAGGCGCAGGCATCGGTCCTGGAACGATTCGCCGGCAAGAGTCCCCATGCCAATGAGGGCGAGCGGGTCGTATCCGGGCAGCGCCTGATGCAGGCGAGCAGCGACATCTTCCTGGGCTGGCAGCGCAGCACCGGGTCGGATGGCGTACGGCGCGACTTCTACGTCCGCCAGCTCAAGGACTGGAAGGGCTCGTTCGACATCGACGAGGCGGTGGCGAAGGGTCTCGCCCTCTATGGCCGCACGTGCGGATGGACGCTGGCCCGCGCGCACGCCCGCTCAGGCGACCGCATCGCTATCGCGGCGTATCTCGGACGCGGCGACCGGTTCGACTGCGCCCTCGCGCACTTCGCCGAGGCGTACGCCGACCAGAACGAGCGTGACTACGCCGCTCTCGCCGAAGCGGTCGAGAGCGGGCGGATCGCCGCGCGCCCGGACGTCTGAGCGGGTCGGCTAGTGCGGCTCGTCCGACGTGGAGGCGGGCGGCCGCGACTCCTCCGCGAGCGACGTGATCGTGAGCGCCCCGCGGGACGCGTCGGTCATCACCTCGGTGGCCTCGTCGGGCGAGCGCGCGTAGAGCTCCACCAGCATGTGGATGACGATCAGGTCCTCCTCGTGCTTGTGGAAGCGCACGTGCGTGAAGAACTCACGCGTGCCGTGCTCGCCGAAGGCCGCGAACGCGAGCGACTCGGCGGCGTCCGGACCCGAGCAGGACTCGACCTGATCGGCCTCGACGGTCACCGTGCACGAGGCGACCCACGGCGTGCCGGTGATCATGCGCTCCCAGCGGTCCTCGACCGGCTCGATGCGCGAGATGCGGCGACCGTTCTCCTCGTAGAAGGTGAGCGCGAGGTGCGGCTGGTCGTGCAGGCAGTCGAGGCACTGCACCACGGCCTCTTGGACCTCCTCCACGGGCTCCACGGCCTCGCCCGTGTCGGCGTCGACCTTCAAGATGCCCTCGTAGTGAAGCTGCACCTCGAGCGTCTGCGACCAGCAGCGGTAGCAGCGCAGCCAACTCGATTGGGTGCCGATCGATTCCGGTGCCGAGCCCTCCATGCCCTCATTATGGCCGCAGCGCTCGTTCTCGCCCCGACAGGCTGCTCACTCGGGGGCGACGAGGAGCCCAAACCCGCCAAGGGAGCGCCGCGCGACGTGGCCGCGCTGGTGGCCCAACTCGAGCGTGCGACGCGCGAGCGCGACTTCGCCGGCATCTGCGAGGACATCCTCACGCGCGCCGCCCGCGAGCGCGCGGGCGGGGACGAGTGCGAGCGGCTCGTGCGCTCCGCCGCGGCGGGAGTGGAGCGACCGGCGATCGAGATCCGCCGGATCGAGGTGGAGGGCAGGCGCGCCACCGTGCGCGTTCGCACCAGCGCGCGCGGCCAGGCGCGGGTGAGCGACACCCTCGCGCTCCGCAGGGAGGACGGCGAGTGGCGCGTGGAGGCGCTCGGGGACTGAGCGCCCGTCAGCCGAGGCAGCCGGCCAGCGCCTCGAGCGTCGCGTCGAAGTCGGTCTTCGCGATCGCTCCGACGCACGGGGAGCCGGCGCCGCACTCCTGGTAGCGGCGCACCGACTCGGCCGCCTCCTCGGCACTGCCGATCGCCGCCAGCTGGCCGAGGAATTCGTCGGAGATGGCCGCGCCGGCGGCCTCCGGCCCGCCGCTCGCCATGGCCCCGTCGTAGCTCGCCACGTCCGCCTCGAAGCCCGAGCGCTCGATCGCCGCCCGGTAGAAGGGGAGCGAGAAGTAGGGGACCAGCTCCTGGCGCAGGCGGGCCCGCGCCTGGTCGGGCTCGACCGTCACCGCGGAGGGCACGGCCGCCACGATATCGAAGCCGTCGAGCTCCCCGTCCGTCTTCGCGCGCCCCTCGCGCACCGCGGGCACCACCACGTCCCGGATGTAGGCGGGGTTGCAGAGCCACAGCACCACGCCGTCGGCGATCTCGCCGGCGAGCCGGAGCATCTTCGGCGACAGGCCGGCCAAGTAGATCGGCATGTCGGCGCGAGGCTCGACTCCCCGGAAGCGGAAGGAGGACCGGAAGCGTTCACCGGCCGGCGGCTCCTCGCCGCGCAGGATCGCGCGCACCACGGCCACGTACTCGCGCGTGTCGCGCAGTGGTTTCTCGAGCTGCTGTCCGTACCAGGCCTCCACGACCGGCCGGTGCGACACCCCGAGCCCGCACACGGCGCGGCCGTCCGAGAACTCGTCGAGCGTGGCGAACGACTGTGCCGCGGCTACCGGCGTGCGCGAGTAGATCGGCAGCACGCCGGTGCCGAGCAGGATTCTCTCCGTGCGCGCCGCATAGGCCATCAGGATCGTGACCGAGTCGCGCCCGGCCACGTGCGTCACGTACACCGACTCGTAGCCGAGCCGCTCCGCCGTCTCGACCCGCTGGACGGCCGTCTCGAGCGAGCGGCCCACGGAGATGAACGAGCCCAGCGCCACGGGGGCGCCAGCCTAGCCCCTCAGGCCGCGCTCGTCGCTCCGCCCAGGAAGCCGCTCGCGGACGCCGGCGACTCCATCACCGCGCGCACCTCGACGGTGCCCCAGTGCACCATCGGCATGCGCGCCGCCCAGCCGAGTGCCGTGTCCCGATGCGGTACGTCGATGAGGTAGTAGCCGAGCAGCACCTCCTTGGTCTCGGCGAACGGCCCGTCGGTCACGAGCTCGTCGCCCGCCCGGTGGCGGACGGACGCCGCCTCGACGGCCGGCACGAGTCCGTCGCCCGCCAGGAGCACGCCGTCCTCGGCGAGTGCGCGCGTGGCCTCGGGCCACTCCCGGAAGGCGCTCGCGGGCGGATCGCCGGCCGCCTCGGCGGCTGCCGGGTCGCCGTAGATGAGAAGCATGTACTGCATCACTGCCTCCTTGGTCCGTTTCCCCTATGACGAACGGGGACGTGCGAGATCGACGCTTCGAACGCTCGTACGCCCTCACCCCAAGCGGCGTCGAGGTCGGCCCCCTCGGGGAACCGGGCGCTCAGCTCGAGGATCGCCATTCCGTGCGCGAATGCCCACACGGCGCGAGCCAGGTCCGGATCACCCACGGCGCTCATCACCGGGGCGGCCGCCCGCCGCTCGAGGTCCGCGGGCAGGCGCTCGCGTGGCAACCGGCGGGCCGTGAGCAGGCGGTAGAGCTCGGGCCGTGCAACGGCGAAGGCACGGTACTCGCGGGCCACCGACGAAAGCGACGGGTCCGCGCGCTCGAGCCGCTCGGCAAATGCCTCCAGCCCGATCGCCGCCAGCCCGGCCTCGAGGCTGGCGTTGTCGGGAAAGTGCTTGTAGAGGGACGGCGCCCGCATCCCCAGCGAGTCGGCGAGCGCGCGCATCGTGAGCGCCTCGAGGCCGCCCCGCTCGACCAGGGCCAGGGCGGCCTCGAGGATCTCGCGCCGGCGCGGGGTGAGCTCGTCAACTGTCACGCTGGAACCCCTCAGGCGTGCGCAGGCCGTAGCCGCAGACACGGTCGACCGCCACGTGGGCGAACCAGCCCAGCGCGACCACGAGCGCGGTCGCGCCCAGCGCCGGGGCGAGGGCCGCCACCAGGACCGGCCCCCAGACCCGGTGCACGGCGTTGTAGACGGGCACCCCGCGCGGTGCGATCTGGCCTGGGGCGAGGTTGCGGTCGATCCCCGCCAGCAGTGCGAGGTCCGGGGCGACCAGGGAGGCGAGGAGTACCGGGGCCAGCGGGCCGGCCAGGGCAATCGCCGCGGCGAGTGCCGCTCCAGCGGCGACGCCCCAGAGCACGCGGATCTCGAGGGGGCCGGAGCGGGCGAGGTGGGTGTGTGACTGTTGCATGGGATCTCCGATCGACGTTGTTAGCTATGTCAAGTAGAGGGCCGGTCTGCGCCTCTAGCCGCGCACGAGCAGCCACACCAGCGCGATCGCGAACGCCACCTGCCCGACGCCGAGCGCCACGCCCAGGTTCGCGGCTCCCGCCAGCTCGGCGATCAGCGTGGCGCCCGCAAACACCCCGAGCAGCACGGCGAGCTGGGGGCCGAGTCCCCTCACCTCCTCGCCTCGAGCGCCGCGATCAGTGCGTTCACGCCCACGTCCGGATTCTCCCCGGCGAGCAGGCGCTCCGCGGCGCGGCGGCCGCCCAGCGCGCGCAGGCCGCTGTCGCCGCGCTCCGCGGTGAACTCCCGCAGCGCCGACGCGCGCCGGGCCGCGAGCCGCCGCGCGCCGAGGTCGAGCGAGCGCCGGTGCGCGTCGATCGTCCCGGCAAGCTCCTCGATGCCGGTCACCGGCGGCAGCGACGAGACCGCCACCACGGGCACCTCGCCGGAGCCGGCCGCCGCCAGCGCCTGCGCCAGATCGCGCCGGGCGCGCGTCGCCGCCTCGCCGAGATCCGCCTTGGTGACCACGAGCACGTCGGGCACCTCCATGATCCCGGCCTTCAGGAACTGCAGCACGTCGCCGGAGGCGGGTTGAACCACCACCGCGACGGTGTCGCACACGTCGGCTACGTCCGTCTCCGACTGTCCGACGCCCACGGTCTCGATAACCACCACGTCGAAGGCGGCCGCCAGCGCGTCCGCCGCCTCGCGGGTTGGCGCGGCCAGGCCGCCGAGGCGCGCGCCGGCCGCCGTGGAGCGGATCAGGATCCCATCGTCGGCGGGATCGTGCTCGATCCGCGCGCGGTCGCCGAGCAGCGCGCCGCCGGAGCGCTTCGAAGACGGGTCGACGGCCAGCACGGCCACCGTTCGCCCTTCGCGCCGCCAGAGCGCCACCAGCGCCGACAGCAGCGTCGACTTGCCCGCGCCGGGCGGTCCGGTCACGCCCACGAGGTGCGCCGGGGCCTCGCCGCCCAGCGCGGCCGGCGAGACCTCCGCGAGCAGCGCGGCGGCGTCCTCGCGCCGGCCGCGACTCTCGATCAGGTTGAGGGCCTCGGGGGCCGCCGAGCGATCTCGCTCCCGCAGCCGGCGGCCGAGCTCGGCGAGGGAGGCCATCGACGCCGCTACGAGACGGCGGCGACCTCGTGGTGCTCGGCCACGAGCTCGACGATGTCGCCCATGATGCGGCTGACCTCGAAGTCCTTCGGCGTGTACACGCGCGCGACGCCGGCCCCGAGCAGCGCGGCCTCGTCGGCCTGCGGGATGATGCCGCCAACCACCACCGGCACGTTCGCACCCGCCGCCTCGAGCTCGCGCAGCACCGCCGGGATCAGCTCGGAGTGCGAGCCGGACAGGATCGACAGGCCGACCACGTGCACGCCCTCGTCGACCGCCGTACGCGCGATTCTCGCCGGTGTGAGCCGGATCCCCTCGTAGACCACGTCCATGCCCGCGTCGCGCGCGCGCACGGCGATCTGCTCGGCGCCGTTCGAGTGGCCGTCGAGGCCCGGCTTGCCCACGAGGATCTTCACGCGCCGCCCGAGCCCCTCGGACACCCGCTCGACGCGCTCGCGCAGCTCGACCAGCGCCGAGTCGTCGCGCGCCGCCGCGGCCTCGCCCACGCCCGTCGGCGCCCGGTACTCGCCGAAGGTCGCGCGCAGGGCGCCCGCCCACTCGCCGGTGGTTGCGCCCGCCGCCGCGGCGGCGAGCGTGGCCGGCATGATGTTCACCTCGGGGTCGGCGGCGGCCGCGCTCAGCTCGTCGAGCGCCCGCTCGACGGCCGCCTCGTCGCGCTCGGCGCGCCACGCCTTGACCGCCTCGACGGCCCCCTGCTCGATCGCGGGGTCCACCCGCAGGATGCCGCCGTCCTCGCCGTCCTGGAGCGGCGAGGGCTCGGCCCCCGTATATGCGTTCTGGCCCACCACCGTCAGCTCGCCCGCCTCGATCCGGCGCACGCGCTCGCGGTGGGACTCCACGAGCCGGGTCTTCATGTAGGGCACGGCCGCCACCGCGCCGCCCTGCTCCGCCACCACGGCCATCTCCTCGCGCGCGCCCTCCACGAGCTCGTCCACCAGCCCGTCCATCACCTTCGAGCCCTCGAAGATGTCGGGGTAGTCGAGCAGGTCGGTCTCGTAGGCGAGGATCTGCTGGATCCTGAGCGACCACTGCTGGTCCCAGGGCCGGGGCAGCCCGAGCGCCTCGTTCCAGGCGGGGAGCTGCAGCGCCCGGGCGCGCGCCGCCCGCCCTAGCGTCACCCCGAGGGCCTCCAGCACGATGCGGATGATGTTGTTCTCCGGCTGAGCCTCTGTGAGCCCGAGCGAGTTGACCTGCACGCCGTAGCGGAAGCGGAGCAGCTTGTCGTCGTCGACCCCGTAGCGCCCGCGGCCGATCTCCTCCCAGAGCCGGCCCATCGCCCGCAGCTTGGCGTGCTCCTCGATGAAGCGGATCCCGGCGTTCACGAAGAACGAGATGCGCCCGAACACGCGCGGGAAGGTCTCGTCCGGCACACGCGGACGCACCCGGTCGAGCACGGCGATCGCGGTGGAGAGGGAGTAAGCGATCTCCTGGACCGGGGTCGCCCCGGCCTCCTGCAGGTGATAGGAGCAGATGTTGACCGGGTTCCAGCGCGGCACCTCGTCGACCGTGAACGCGATCATGTCGGCGATCAGCCGCATCGAGGGCTCGGGCGGGAAGGCGTAGGTCCCGCGCGACAGGAACTCCTTGATGATGTCGTTCTGGGTAGTGCCCTGGAGCGCAGCGCGCTCCACGCCGTTCTCCTCGGCCACCGTCATGTAGAGCGCCAGGAGCCAGGCGGCGGTGGCGTTGATCGTCATCGACGTGTTCATCTCGTCGAGCGGGATGCCGTCGAGCAGCGTGTGCATGTCGCCCTTATGCGCGATCTGCACGCCGACCTTGCCGACCTCGCCGCGGCTCAGCTCTTGGTCGGGGTCGTAGCCGGTCTGGGTGGGCAGGTCGAACGCCACGGAGAGGCCGGTCTGCCCCTTGGCCAGGTTGGTGCGGTAGAGCTGATTCGACTCACGAGCTGTGGAGTGGCCGGCGTAGGTGCGCATGACCCACGGGCGGTCGCGCTCGGGAAGACGATGCATCGAACTGATTGTATGGTCGAGCGCCCGTGGTTCGTGCCATTGACGTCCTCCACCTGGGCCGCGACCGGGTGATCTGCGCGTACGCGCTCGACGGGCTGATCGTCGACCCGGGACCCACCTCCTGCGTGGAGACGCTTCTCGACCGCCTCGGCGCGAGCGAGCCACGGGCCCTCCTGCTCACCCACATCCACCTCGACCACGCGGGCGCGACCGGCGTGCTCTGCCGGCGCTACCCGAAGCTGAAGGTGTACGTGCACGAGAACGGCGCGCCGCACCTCGTGGACCCCTCGAAGCTGGTGGCGAGCGCCACCCACCTGTACGGCGACGACATGGAGGAGCTCTGGGGCGAGGTGGCGCCCGTGCCCGAGGATCGGATAACCACGCTGAGCGGCGGCGAGACGGTGGAGGGGTTCAGGGTGGCCTACACGCCCGGGCACGCCTCTCACCACGTCTGCTACCTGCACGAGGACTCGGGCGACGCCTACGTGGGCGACACGGCCGGCGTGCGGATCCCCCCGTACACCCAGACGCTGGCGCCGACGGTCCCGCCCGACATCGACGTCGAGGCCTGGCTCGACTCGCTCCACACGGTTGCCGCCTGGAATCCCCAGTCGCTCTGCCTCACGCACTTCGGGCAGGTCACCGACGTGGCCGAGCAGCTCCACAGCATCCGCTGTGCCCTCACCGAGGCGGCGGACCGCGCGCGGATGGACGGCGAGGAGCGCTTCATCGCCTGGATCGAGGGGATGCTCGACGAACGGACCGATCCCGCCACCATGGAGACCTTCGAGCAGGCGGCGCCGCCCGACCAGCTCTACGCGGGGCTCGCGCGCTACTGGCGCAAGCGAGGTGAGCGGTGAGCCCGCCCGAGACCGTTGAGCGCCCGCGCGTGGATGGCCCCGGCACGGGCCTCGGAGGCAACTGGCGCGTGATCGTGCTGAACGACGACCACAACACCTTCGAGGGCGTGGCGTTCGCGCTCTCGAGCGTGCTCCCGGGCGTGGCCTACGACCAGGGCATGGCCTACGCGAACATCATCCACAACTCGGGCCGCGCGATCGTGTGGAGCGGCCCGCGCGAGGTGGCCGAGCACTACTGGGAGCAGCTGAAGGACGCCGGGCTCACGATGGCGCCGCTCGAGGAGGGGTAGGGCCCGCCCGCCCGCCCGATTCGCGCCACTGCCTCCACGCGCGCTCTCCTTTACGAAAAGAAGTTTGCCTCCCGATCAAGCGGGTTTGTCTCCCAGGCAAATCGGTCTTCGTAGCCGCGAGTCACCGGCGAACGGGTGCACGCGGTCGCCGCCCGGCGCGCCTTCGCCTAGTCGGCCGCCTGCTCGGCGGGCGCGATCGCCTCGCCCACGCCCACCACGGTCCAGTACGTCGGCAGGATCGGGATCTGGTAGTAGCCCGACAGCTCGATCCGCTTCACGGCGATCTCCTCCGAGTACCAGTAGCGCTCCCAGTCCGCCTTGGAGGGGAAGAGCGCGGTCTGGAGGAAGTCGAGGCGGCCGTCCATCGCGCGCGAGAACGACCACCTCGTGGCGCCGTAGTCGAGCACGGCCTCGGCGGCGGAGAGCCAGCCCTCGGCGAACTTCTCGCCCCTGAACGGGTTGGCCACCCAGCGAATGTGCACCTCGATCATGCGCCCACCTCCGCCCGGATCGCGCCCGGGCCGTCCGCGGTCTTGCCCTCGCCCTCCGTCTCGGCACCGACCAGGACGGCGATCTTGCCGAGGTGCTGGTTGTCGCGCATCAGCTGATGCGCCTCCGGCACGCCCTCGAAGCCGAGCGTGCGCCACAGCACGGGGCGGATCTGGGTCGACTCGATCAGCTGGTTGGCCTTGTTGCACTCGTACGCGTTCGCGAAGTGCGAGCCGAGGATCTCCTTCTGGCGCATCCACAGGTAGCGAACGTCGAAGTCGAGGTTGTAGCCCGTGGTGCCGGCGCAGATCACCACCTTGCCGAACGGCTTGACCGTGAACACCGAGGTGGGAAAGGTGGCCTTGCCCACGTGCTCGAACACGATGTCGGGCTGCGCGCCGAGGATCTCCTTCACGCGCTTGGAGAACGCCCGTGAGACGCCGAAGCGCTCCTTCTCCTCGGCGGGGCTCTCGCTGCCGGTGCGCATCATGCCGGCGAAGTCGCCGCGGTCGATGTAGTCGACCGCGCCGAGCTGCTTCACGAGCTCGCCCTTCTCGGCCGAGGAGACCACCCCGACCGCGTGGGCGCCCGCTATCGCGCAGATCTGGGTGGCGAACACGCCGAGGCCGCCGGCGGCGCCCCAGATCAGCACCCGGTCGCCCGCCTGGATGTCGCAGCGCGTGATCAGCATGCGGTAGGCGGTGAAGTAGACGAGCCCGTAGGAGGCGGCCTCGTCCCAGGTGAGGTTCTGCGGCTTGGGCAGGAGCTGCTGCGCTTGGACCTTCGTGAACTGCGCGAACGAGCCCCAAGTGGTCTCGTAGCCCCAGATCATCTGGCTCGGCGCCGCCAGGGGGTCGAGGCCGTGCACCTCGGGGTCCTCGTAGGAGGCCATGTTGCAGTGGATCACGACCTCGTCGCCGGGCTTCCAGCGCGTGACGCCGGGGCCGACCTTCCAGACGATGCCCGATGCGTCCGAGCCGCCGATGTGGTGCCCGAACTCGGGATGGTCCCCGTAGCGCATGACCGACACCGGCTGGCCGAGCGCCGCCCACACGTTGTTGTAGTTCACGCCCGCGGCCATCACCCGGACGATCACCTCGAAGGCGCCGGGCTCGGGGACCTCGACCTCCTCGAGCTGGAAGGCGTCCTTGGGCTCGCCCAGGCGCTCCTCGCGGATCACCCACGCGGACATGGTCTCGGGCAGCGTCCCGGGCTCGACATCGAGCTCGGACACCTTCGTGACGTCGACTGACATGGGCGGGCAGATTACCGCCGAGGCTGCCGCTACGTTGCGCCTGTGCGGTGCCGAGCCCTGATCGCAGTGCTCGCGGCGGCGCTGCTGTGGGCCCCGGCGGCCCGGGCGGCCACGGTCTCCGTCTCGGAGGCGACCGAGGAGGAGGGCACGGCCGTATCGTTCTCGCTGAG
>DASRIC010000070.1:0-11207 GCA_035650215.1 Thermoleophilaceae bacterium | reverse complement strand
GAGGCTCAGATCCAGGCCGCTCGCCAACCGCGTCGCCTACAGGTAGACCACAGGACCCAGCTGCAGCTCGTACCCGACGACGGTCCAGACCAGAAAACCCCTGTAAGCGAGAAAATGGCGAGGGCCAGAATCGAACTGGCGACACCACGATTTTCAGTCGTGTGCTCTACCAACTGAGCTACCTCGCCGCGAGGTCCGGGCGATGGTAGCGATTGATATACCCCTAGGGGGTATGGTATTGTCCGCCCCCATGGAAGCTGCCACGAGCCACCACGGGCACGATCACGAATCGCTGCCCACGTCGGGCCGCGCGCTCGACAAGATCGCTCTCAGCGCCACGCTCCACTGCCTCACGGGCTGCGCGATCGGCGAGATCCTGGGCGTGATCATCGGCACGGCCCTCGGCTGGTCCGACCTCGCCACGATCGGGCTCGCCATCGGGCTCGCGTTCCTGTTCGGCTACGGCCTGACGAGCTGGCCGCTGCTGCGGGCGGGCATCGCGTTCGCCGCCGTCGTGCCGATCGCGCTGGCCTCCGACACGCTTTCGATCGCAACGATGGAGATCGTGGACAACGCGATCCTGCTCTTGATCCCGGGCGCCATGGAGGCGGGCGTCGGCGACATCCTGTTCTGGGGCAGCCTTGCCGTGGCGCTCGTGCTCGCCGGGCTCGTCGCGTTCCCGCTCAACCGCTGGCTGATCGCCCGCGGGAAGGGCCACGCGGCCGTTCACGAGACGGGCGTGCACGGCGGCCCGCCCCCGGCGCTCGTGGGTGCGATCGCCGTCGGAGCCGCCGTGTTCGGCACCGCGGTGCTGATGGCCGAGGCGCTCGGCTAGGCCCCGGGCACCAACGAACGTCCCGGACTGCCTGCCATAGCGGCTACTCCGGGACGTTCAATGCCGACGGGGGCTAGGCCAGGCCCTCCAGCTTGTACTCGCGCAGGAAGCCCTCGAACAGGCGGCGGTGGCCCTCCTCGTCGTGGAGGATCTGGATGACCATGTCCTGGGTCACCGGGTCGCGGCCCTCGCAGAACTCGATGATCCGGTTGTAGTGCTCGATCGCGCCCGACTCGGCCTCGATCACGCCCTTGATCACGTGCACGATGTCGGTCTGCTCCTGCGGCGGCTGCAGGTAGCTCTGCTCGGCCGTGAAGTCGAGCGAGCCCGGCACCACGCCGTAGAGCTCCTTGATGCGGTCGCCGAACTTGCGCGCGTGGCCGAGCTCCTCGTCGATGTCCTCCTCGAGGGACTCGATGATCTCCTGCGCGCGCACGCCATCGGGGTTGATCGAGTTCGCGATGTAGCTCATCACGGTCTCGATCTCCATCCAGTAGGCGGTGGTGAGCATCTCGATGAGCTGCTCGCGATCGTCGCGCCGGTCATCGCTCAGAATGCCGTGTCTGGGGAAAGTCTCGGTAGCCATATGAACCTCCTACCTGCGTCGTCGGGTCACGAAACGAACACTATGCGCCGAGTACTCTGGCCCGGGTGGAGACGTTTGCGCATCACGACCACATCGCGGGTCTCGGGCACATGGGACGCCCGCCGGAATCGCTCTGGAACCGCATTCTTGCGGAGCCCGACCGGGCGCCGGAGTACATCGCGCTGTCCGCGGCAGAGCGCTTCGGACCGCAGGCGGAGGACTGGGTGCGGATCGCGGGTCCCGGGCACACCCCCGAGCAGCTGGCGCGCGTGGCCTGCACCAAGCACGTGCGCCTGGCGCGCCTCGAGGGGGCCGCGCTCGGCCTCGGCGGCGCGTTCACCGTGGCGCCCGACATCGTCGCCCTGATCTGGATTCAGAGCCGGATGTGCTTCTACGTCGCGGCGGCCTACGGCTATGACCCGCGCCACCCGATGCGCCCGGCCGAGCTGCTCGCTATCCAGGGCTTCTACGAGACGCCGGCCGAGGCCCGCGCCGCGCTCGACGGGGTGGGTAAGCGGCTGGCGCAGGCCGCGGTCGAGCGTGCGCTCTCGCATCGCAGCATGGACAGCCTCCATCGGCGCCTCGCCAAGTACCTCGCCAAGCGGTTGGCACGCCGTTACGCCGGCCGGCTCATCCCGTTCGTGGGCGCGCCGCTCGGCGCGATGCAGAACGCCGGCACCACCAAGCAAATTGCCCGGCTCGCGCTCGACTACTACCGGCGCCCCTGAGGCACCCTACGTCGCGTCCTTGTCCTCGTCCCGCTCGTAGACGAGGACGAGGATCCCCTCGCCCACCGTCCGCGACTCCTTGAGGCGGAAGGTCTTCTTGCCGCTCGTCTCGCCGAACATCCGGTCGCCCGTGCCGAGCGCCACCGGGAAGACCATCAGGTGCACCTCGTCCACGAGGTCGTTCTCCATCAGCTCCTGCACGAGGCGGCGGCTGCCGGGCACCTGGATGTCGCCCTCGACCTCCCCGCGCAGCTTCGTGACCGCCTCCACGACGTCGCCCTCGAGCACGGTCGTGTTGTTCCACTCGGGCTCCGTGATGGTGGAGGAGACGAGGTACTTGGGCATGTTGTTGAACTTGTCGGCGAACTCGCCCTCGCGCGAGGGCCAGGCGCCGGCGAAGCTCTCGTAGGTCACGCGGCCGATCAGGAGCGCCTCGGCCTCGAGCGCCTCGTCGAGCTTGAATTGGTTGCCGTCGTCGCCGCGGTCGAACTCGAACGTCCAGCCGGGGTACTTGAAGTCCTCACCGCCGGGGGCCTGCATGACCCCGTCGAGCGACACGAACTCCGTCACGACGATGCGTCCCATCTGCCGGACAGTACCTCAGCCGAGCCGGCCGGGGATCACTGCTCGATCGTCATGCGCGAGACGAGGTCGCCGCGGAACTCGTACACGTGCCGGGCGTCGCCCTCGTTCAGCACCGCCCCATCCTTGTCGCGCGCGAGAAGGTGCACGGCCACCTCGACGGCGCCGTCCGGGCGCTCGCTAACGGCGGTGGGCTCCGCGAACGAGTCGATCGCCTGCCACTGGCGCCGCCAGTACTCCCGCACGGCCTCGCGGCCCACCACCCGGCCGCCCTCCCAGCCGTTCTCCCAGTCCACATCGGGCGTCATGGCGGCGAGGCAGGTGTCCACGTCGCGCGCGTTGAAGGCCTCGTACATCGCCCGCAACCGCTGCTCGTGCGTGGCCATCTCAGGCCCGGCCGTAGACCGGCACGGCCGCCCCGCTCGTGGGAGCGGAGTCCTCCGACACGAGGAAGCGCACGACCTTGGCGATCTCCTCCGGCGCGACCCACTTCGAGTGGTCCGCATCCGGCTGCGACTCGCGGTTGGCCGGCGTGTCGATCACGCTCGGGAGGATCGCGTTGCAGCGGATGCCGTGGTCGCGGTACTCGGCGTCGAGCGCCTGGACGAAGGCGAGCACGGCAGCCTTGGCCGCGATGTAGCCGGCCGCGCCCGCGAAGGGCCGCAGCGCCGGGCGCGCGGAGACGCCCACGTAGGCGCCGCCGCCGCGCTCCATCAGGCGCGGCATCGCCGCGCGGGCAAGGTTGAAGCCGGGCGTGAGGTTCAGGCGCAGCAGGCGGTCGAAGTCGGCGGGATCGGTCTCGTGCACTCGTCCGGTGGAGGCGTAGCCGCCCACCAGGTTCACCACGGCCTCGAGGTCGTCGACGGCCTCGACCGCTTCGGCAGCGCCGTCCGGATCGAGCAGATCGGCGTTCAGAAGGACCACGCGGTCGCCCAGCTCTGCCTCCGCCCGCTCGCGCTCGCGGTCCACCACCCAGGTGAGCGCGCAGGTGTATCCGGAGTCGAGGAGCTCGCGCACGACAGCGCCGCCGAGGGCGCCCGTGCCACCGGCTACGAGCACTGCCATGTCAGGTGCTCCGGACGGGGGGCGACTTCATTCCCGTGCAGGCTAACCCGTCCGAGAGCAGGCGTACCGTGGCTAGCCCGATGGAGCAGACGAGCCTCACCGTCGGAGGGCCCCCGGCAGACCCGGAGGCCCCCGCCCGCGCGTTCCCTCCGAAGAGCTTCGTGCGCGACCTGGCCAACGGCCAGGAGGTCAACTCGGTCTTCGCCGTCCGCTCCCACTCGCTGCGCCAGAAGCGCAACGGGGAGACGTTCCTGAAGCTCCAGCTGGGCGACGTCACGGGCTCGGTCGAGGCGGTCGTCTGGGAAGGCGTCCACGAGCTCGCCGAGCACTGCCCGGGCGGCGCGGTGATCCGCGTCCTGGGGCGCTACACGGTCGACGAGCGCTATGGAGCCACGCTCACCGTCAGGCGCCTGCGCGCCGCCGAGGAGAGCGAGTACGAGCTCGCCGACCTCACCGAGGGCCCGCCGGTGCCGTTCGAGCAGATGGCCTCCGACCTCGAGGCCCTCGTGGCCACGATCCAGCGCCCGCACCTGCGCGAGCTGCTCGCCCGGCTGCTCGACGCGCACACCGCCACGGGGCGCGCCTACCGCGTCGCCCCGGCGGCCAAGTACTACCACCAGGCCTACCGGCACGGGCTGCTCGAGCACTGCCTCTCGGTCGCGCAGGGGGTGAGCGCGCTCGCCGCCACCTTCCGGGAGATCGACCGCGACGTGGCGGTCTGCGGAGCGCTCCTGCACGACATCGGGAAGGTCGAGGCCTACGCCTCCACCGGGCACGCAATCGAGCTCACCGACGACGGCAAGCTGCTCGGCGAGATCCCGCTGGGCTACTACATGATCCGCCGCGAGATCGAGGAGATCGACGGCTTCCCGGTCGCGGACGCGCAGAGCCTGCTGCACATCATCCTCAGCCACCACGGCAAGCTGGAGCACGGCAGCCCGGTTGTCCCGTGCACGCGCGAGGCCACGCTCGTGCATTTCATCGACAACCTCGGCGGCAACCTGGGCAGCTTCGACCGGATCGAGAAGTCGCTCGCCGAGGGCGCGCGCTGGTCCGACTTCGACCGCGGGATCTCCGCGGCGGCGTTCTTCGCGCCGCGCGAGGCGCCGGCGGACGAAGAGCGCGCGGCGTAACGCGGTCGCACGACTACGATCCTCCCGTGGTCGGAATCGTGCTCGGCGCCGGGGCGTCCACGCGTCTCGGCCGTCCCAAGCAGACGCTGCCGTTCGGGGACACGACGCTGCTCGGCCACGTGCTCCGCGATGTGGAGGCCTCGTCGCTCGAACGGGTCGTGCTGGTGCTGGGCGGCGCGGCGGACGAGGCGCTCGCGGCGATCACGCCTGAGCGCACCGAGGTCGCCCACACCGACGCCTACGGCACCGGCTGCGCGTCCTCGCTCCTGGCCGGCCTCGACGCCGCCGGCGACACGGACGCCGTGATGCTGCTGCTCGGGGACATGCCGGGCGTGGACGCGAGCGTGATCGACCGCGTGGCGGAGGCCTGGCGCGAGCACCGGCCCTGGGCGGCGGTCACGAGCTACCGCGGCGAGTTCGGGCACCCGTTCGTGTTCGCGTCCCTGGCGTTCGCCGACCTGCGCGAGCTTCACGGCGACAAGGCGGTCTGGAAGCTGATCGAGCGACACCCGGAGCAGGTCGACCGAATCGACGTCGACCTCCCGCTGCCGCGGGACGTGGACACCTGGGAGGACTACGAGGCCACGCTCAGCGCCGCGCGCGCCGACTGAGCTCCACCGGCACCTCCGCCGCGATGTTCACCGTGCGGCAGCGCCCGCAGCGAATCCGCACTCGCCTCCCCATGTGCTCGGCGTCCATCCCGGTGGCCAGCAGGTTGCCGCACTCGGCGCAGCGGTAGTCGTTGGCGCCGTTGCCGCGGAAGACGGGGCGGTCGGGGTCGTCCTGCACGGCGGTCCCGCCGTCGTAGGGCACCTCGCCCGCGACGATCCGCCTCATGGTCAGCTCGGCCATCGGAGTCGATCCCTCAGAGCGTCCCGAGCTTCTGCGCGAAGTCCTTGATCAGCGCGTCCAGCACGGTCACGACCACACCCTCGCCCATCGACGCCGCCTTGCCGGAGATCTGCGCGGCGGTGTGGATCGTCCCGCCGCCATCCGAGAGCGCGAAGGTCACGTCGGCGTTCGCGTGGCCCTGGCCACCCTTGTCCTTCGACTTCACCTGCAGAACCGCGCGGTGCGCGTCGACATCCTTCTCGACAACCTCGACGGTGCCGGCAAACGTCATCGACATCGCCCCCATCTTCACGAGGATCTCCGCCCGCACGGCGTCGGGGCTCGTGCGCTCGATGACGCTTCCGCCCTCCACGCATGGCACCAGCCGCTCGAGGTCGAGGATCGCGTTCCACGTCTCGTCGATGGGCTTGCCGGTGGTGAACGGGTGGTCGAGCTCAACCACGTGGACGTCTCCTTCGTCTGATCATCGGGGTTAGGGTCATACGCATGTCGATCGCGCCCGGGATGCACCGGCTTGGGCCGGAGAACGCCACGCTTACCGTCGAGACGAAGCGGCTCGGCGCGGCGTCAAAGGTCGGGCACGACCTGGTGATCGAGGTGACCTCGTGGGAGGCCGAACTCGACGTGGACGGCGATCCCGCCGTCACGCTCACGGCCGACGGCGGGTCGCTGCGCGTGCGCGAGGGCACGGGCGGGATGACGAAGCTCGGCGACGAGGAGAAAGCCGGCATCGAGCGGACGATCGACGAGGAGGTGCTCCGGCGCCGCTCCGTCGAGTTCCGCTCGAGCGCCTTCGAGGTCAGTTCCGACGGCTCAGGAGCGACCGTCAGCGGCGAGCTCGACCTGATGGGCGCCAGCCATCCGGTCTCTTTCGAGCTCCGGACTGGCGGCGGGCGCCTCACCGGCCGCGCGACGCTCCGCCAGAGCGACTGGGGCATCAAGCCGTACTCGGCGCTGTTCGGCACGCTCAAGGTCGCCGACGAGGTCGAGATCGCCATCGACGCGAACCTTCCACAGTCCTAGTCGCGGTAGACCGTCTGGGCGTCGAGCCCGCCCTCGATCCCGGGCGGCAGAGCGCCGGTGCCGTGGGCGTACAGGGCGAGGTCTGCGATCGTCTGCACCTGCGCCGGGTCGGCCGCAGCGACGAAGGCGCCGTTCTCCCATGTGAGGCTGTCGGGCTGCGCTCCGAGCGCGGCGCCCGCCAGCAGTTGGGCCTTGTCGCGGATCTTGCCGCTGGCGCTCGTGACGGCCGCGGTCGTGCCGGCCGACGGGCTCGTATTGAAGCCGTGGCCGTCGCCGAAGCGGTTCGTGTCGGCCGGTACGACCTTTACGTCGAGCGCCGGCACGCCGAGCTCGTCGGCCACGAGTTGCGCGTACCGGTCCTCGTTGCCGTCGGACTCGGTGGTCAGGCTCAGCACCATCTTCCCGGTCGGGTGCACGCGGAGGAACACCGCTCGGTAGGCGTCGTTGGCCACAGCTCAACCTCCTTCTAGCTGGTCGCGGTTCGCCGACGTCTGGGTCTGGCGCTCGAGTCGCCGACGCTCCTGATGCGCGGTGAGCGCGTTGTGCTCCTCGAGGTCGCAGAAGCTCGGCTGGGGCCCGCCGAGCGGATGCGGCGGCACCGCCGGGCGCTCACAGCCCGGGTAGATGCAGGTCTTCACGGGCACCTCAGCCGTCATCCGGCCCCCATCCCGGAGTGGTGTTTCCGCGGCTCGGGCCGTACCCGCTCGGCATCGCCACGGAGCTGCCCTGGACGGGTGTCGCGCTCGCCCAGATCTCCTCCTCCGCCTCGGCGGACGCAGGGATCGGGACTGGCACCCCGCGCTCGCCGCGCTCGGCGCCGATCGCGTCCGCCACCTCACCGAGCGCCTCGAGGCTGTGCCCGCTCACGAGCGCGTCGCAGTGCGGCAGGGCCGCCGCCATGCCGCCGGCACGCGGCGAGAACCCGGCGGCCGCGGCGCGCGGGTTCACCCACACGATCCGGTACGCCAGCCGCGCGAGGCGCTCCATCTCGCGGGCGACCAGGGCCGGCTCACCCCGCTCCCAACCGTCCGAGAGGATCACCACGACCGCGCCGCGCGCCATGCCACGGCGGCCGTGCCGGTCGTTGAAGGTCTTCAGGACGTCGCCGATCCGGGTGCCGCTCGACCAGTCCGGCGCGGTCTCCGCGGCCCGCTGGATCGCCCGCTCGGGGTTGCGCGACCCAAGCGCACGCGTGAGCCGGGTGAGGCGAGTTGCGAACACGAAGGCCTCAGCGTTCGGGCCGGCGCCGGCCGCGCAGGTCAGGAACTGGAGGTACGCGCGCGCGTAGGGCTCCATCGAGCCCGAGATGTCGCACAGCATCACCATTCGCCGGCGGACCACGCGGCGCCGGCGCCGCGCGAGCCGGATCGGGTCGCCGCCGGTGCGCAAGCTGCCGCGCAGCGTGCGCCGCATGTCCATGCGCTCCCCGCGCCGCTCGCGGTCGGAACGGCGCGTGCGCCGCGTCGGCGTCGCCACGCGCAGACGCGTCATCAGCCGGTAGAGCTGCGCCAGCTCCGCAGGCTCGAGCGCGTCGAAGCGCTTTTCGTGGAGCACCTCCTCGTCGCTCGGCGCCACCGGGACGGCCACCTCGCGCGACTCGCCCGCCTCGTCCGACTCGCTCGGCGCCGCCGGGGACCTGTCGGCCGAGCCGAGGGCCTCCCCGTCGATCGTCCCCGGAGCGCTCGGGCCTTCGGGCGGGTTGTCCGCCGGCTCGGCGGAGGCCTGCAGCCACTCCGGCGCGGATGCGTCGGCGGACCCGCGCTCCACTGGCCCGCCGAAGACCGCCGCGAACACCGCGTCGAACGCGCGGGCCTGCGCCGGGTCGGAGAGAAACACGGCGCGCGCGGTCCAGTAGAGACGCCGCCGCGATACCGGCCGCACGAGCGCGAGCGCCTCCGCGAACCGCGCGGCGCGCTCCGAGGTCACCGGCACGCCGGCCTCATGAAGACGCCGGGCGAAGGCCCCGGCGAGCGCCGGCAGGTCGAGGTCGATCGTCCGCACCGTGAAGGGCTCGCCCGTCACGCGCGCCTCACTCGACGCTGCCCACGAGGTTGTCGAGACCGGCCGCCCTGACCACCTCCTGGTCCTCGCTGTACTTCAGAACCGTGCCGAGCGTGCGGTCCACGGCGTCGGCGTCGAGGCGCTCGACCCCGAGCAGGTCGAGCGCCGCCAGCCAGTCGATCGCCTCCGCGATCCCGGGCGGCTTCTGCACGTCGCTCCCGCGCATGCGCGCCACCGCGTCCGCCACCTGAACCGCGAGCGCCTCGGCCGCGCCGCGCACGCGGCGGCGCACGATCTCGACCTCGCGCTCGGGCGTCGGGTAGTCGATCCACTGGTACAGGCAGCGACGCTTGACCGCGTCGTGCAGATCGCGTGTGCGGTTCGAGGTAAGGACGATCGCCGGCGGGTGCGTCGCACTGATCGTGCCGATCTCCGGAATCGTCACCGCCGCCTCGGCGAGCAGCTCGAGCAGGAAGGCCTCGAAGTCGTCATCGGCGCGATCGATCTCGTCTATCAGAAGCACCGCCGGACGCGGCCCCGGGTGCTCGAGGGCTCGCAGGAGCGGCCGGCGGATCAGGTAGTCCGGGCCGAAGAGGTCCTCCTCGGTGAGCTGCCGGCCACCGGTGTCCGCGAGCCGGATGCTCAGCAATTGGCGCGGGTAGTTCCACTCGTAGAGGGCCTCGGCCGGGTCGATCCCGTCGTAGCACTGGAGGCGGATCAGCGGCGTTTCGAGCACGGCCGCGAGCGCCTTCCCGGCCTCCGTCTTGCCCACTCCCGCCTCCCCCTCGAGCAGAAGCGGCTGTGGCAGCCGGAGGCTCAGGTACATGGATGTCGCGAGGCCCTCATCCACGAGGTAGTCGACGGCGGCGAGGCGCTGTGCGAGCGTCTCGACGTCCGGTACGAGCTGACGGACCTCGTCCGCCGCGTGCCCCGTCTCAGCCGGGGGTGGCGGCATGCCTGTGCCGTTCCTCGAAGCTCCGCTTGCACCCGGCGGAGCAGAAATAGACGGGCTCACCGGCGTGCTCGACCGAGGGGGTCTCGGGGCCGACGACGACGGTCATCCCGCAGATCGGGTCCACGGCCGTGACCGGCTCGCCGCGGCGCTCGGCCGGCGCCTCGCCGCGCTCAGTGGCGCCGCGCCGCTCCTCCACGATCCGCGCGAGGATCGCGAGCGCCGTCTCGGCCGCTGTGCGGGCGCCGATGCTGAGACCCGCGGGCGTGTCCACGCGAGCGATCAGCTCCTCGGGCACGCCCTGCGAGCGAAGCTCCTCGATCACCGCCGCGCCGCGCTTTCGGCTCGCGACGAGGCCAACGTAGCGCACGCCCGCCTCGAGCCCGGCGCGCAGCGTCGCCAGCTCGTCGTCGCCGTGCGCGGCGACCACGAGCGCGAGGTCCCCGGCCGCGGGCGTGAGCACGCCGTCCTTGATGTCCTGCGCTGCGACGATCTCGAGCCCGAGATGCGGGCCGAGCGTCCGCAGCGCCGCCACGATCGGGGAGTTGCCAGCCACGAGCACCCGCGGCACCGGCAGCACCGGCTCGAGGAAGATCTCGATCGCGCCGCCGGACAGGCAGGGGTTGCGCACCGTCACGGCGCCGTCCTCGCGCGAGAGTTCCACGCCGGCGTCCGGCTCGCCGCAGTCCTCCTCGCCCTCCGACGCCGGCAGGATGCGCAGGAGCAGCGGCTCGCCGGTCTCGATCGCGGTCAGCGAGTAGAAGCGGACGCTGTGCTGCGCGCACACGCCGCCGATGAACCCCTCGATCGTACCGTCGGCGTGCACGAGCCCGACGCTTGCGGGGGCGACGCTCGCAGGGCGCTGGACGCGCACGACCGTCGCGACGACGAACGGTGACCGTTCCGCCACGAGTTCCTGCGCCCGCTCGCTGAGCACGCCGCCGATCACTGCGGCGGCTCCGGCCGGCCCTGCATCGCAGCCCACACGCGGGCGGGCGTACAGGGCATGTCGATGTGCGACACGCCGTGCGACTCGTGGAGCGCGTCGATAACCGCGTTCACGATCGCCGGCGGTGACCCGACGTTCGGCGACTCGCCGACGCCCTTCGCGCCGAGCGGGTGGTGCGGGCAGGGCGTGACCGTCTCGCCGAGCTCGAAGTCGGGGCACTCGAGCGCCGTCGGGATCAGGTAGTCCATGAACGAGCTGTTGAGGCAGTTCCCTTCCTCGTCGAAGGTGATCACCTCCATCAGCGCGATCCCGATCCCCTCCGCCAGGCCGCCGTGGATCTGCCCGTCGACGATCATTGGATTGATCCGCACGCCGCAGTCGTCGACCGCGATGAAGCGGCGCACCTTCACCTCGGCGGTCTCCGGATCGACGTCCACCACCGCGATGTACGCGCCGTACGGGTAGGTCAGGTTGGGCGGGTCGTAGATCACCTGCGCGTCG
>DASRIC010000069.1:0-5367 GCA_035650215.1 Thermoleophilaceae bacterium | reverse complement strand
GCCAGCACGCCCGCGAGATCACCCCCGTGAATCCCCTCGAGCCCCCCAGCCACGAAGAAGGCCGCGCCCGCGTGGTCCGACTCCAGCTCGGCCCCGATCCCCTCCAGCCTGTCGAGCACGGCACTCCACAGCGAGCGCACTCCCTCGGGGTCCGGCGGCACGAGCCGCAGCGACGGGCAGCGCGACATCGCCTCCCCCAGCCGCATCCCGCGCACCACTCCAAACGCCTCGGCCGGAGCGGACACCTCCCCCACCACCTGCTCGCGCCCCGCCTCGGGGGCCAGCGCGGCCGGCTCCGAGAGCAGAGCACGGCGGTCGCCGAGCGCCGCGAGGAGCTCGAAGCGCGGGTAGAGGACGCAGATGACCATAATCGAACACATGTTCGCATCCGGGTCGGCGGTGTGCAAGGCGGCTTGCCGCCGACGGGTGGCGATTCGATAAAAGACAGCATTGAAGGGCGCCACCCGGCTCCGGGATGCCCTCCGGGCTACTTGTCCGGCGAGCAGGCGTTGCCCACGTTGGCGCGCTGGCCGCGACCCACGGTCACCTGGCTCGTTGCCTTCACGCGGCCGTTCGCGTCGAGGCAGCTCAGGGTCCAGCTCTCCTTGGTCCCGGTCTCGATCCTCGGCGTGGGCGAGCTGAACTTCACGGTCCCGCCCCTCCAGTCGTCGGGCGTGTTCATCACCTGGTCGTAGTTGACCACGTGCAGCGTGTAGTTGCCCGGCGGCGGGTCGAACAAAGAGGCGTCCTCGTCGGTGTCGCCGAACGAGGCCGACTGCGCGACGATCTGGCCGTTCGGGCCGATCAGGTAGATGTCCCAGTCGGTGTCCGGGCTGTCCCACTGGATGTGCACGGTCAGGCGCCCGTTGTCGACGCCGTCGGCGGGTCCCTTGACGGTGAACGGGATCGCTTCGTACGGCGGGTCCGGCGGGTAGACGGTGTTCTCGTCCGGGATCCCGGGCGGGTTCTCGAGCGTGATCGGGGCCTGCGGCGGGCCGGTCGGGTCGCGGCCGTGTCGGCCGGCGACGAGCGGCCGCGTGGACGGGTTCACGTCCCAGCTGAACGTCGGGCCGCTGGTCTTCAGCTCGGACGAGAGCGTGTCCGTGAACTGGATCGGATCGCCGATCACGTCGCCGAGGTCGTCCTCCCAGACGGGTGAGGTCGAGGTCTGGAAGGTCTTCGCGATACGCAGGGTGGAGCCCTCCGGCGCCGAGCCCTCGATCACCGAGTGCAGCGCCGTGTCGGCCGTGGCCTGAAGCATCGTGAAGTACGCCTCGCGGTTCCCGCCCTTCCCGGCGCCAGTGGCGGGGGGCAGCCCGAGATACTCGGCTTCCACGCCGGTCGCGTAGGGCGGGTGGAACTCTTCGGCGCCGATCTCGAAGGTGAACGCGAACCCGCCGGTGGACCAGAAGGACCAGTCCTCGGTGCTGCCGGTGGTGTCGTAGAGCCCGAAGCCGGGGTCGTTCGAGTAGCCGTTGTGCTCCGCGAGCGAGGCTCCCAGCGCGCGGTAGGTCGGCTCCTCGAGCGGGAACCCGAAGTCCGCCACGCCCGGCGGGCGCAGGATCAGGTTCGAGTAGGTGTGGTTCGTGATCAGGTTCGTGACCTGGCGTGAGGCCACCAGCTCGCGGATGTTCCGCACCTCCGGCTCCGAGAACGGCTCGTCGCCGCGGTAGGTGTCGTCCGCCCAGCTCGTGCTGGCGCCGGAGCCGCCCCAGAGTCCGCCGTAGTTGCGGTTCGGGTCGGTGCCGCGCAGGCGGCCCGCCTTGTTGTCCTCGCAGCTCCCGCGCGCGTACTTCTGCGGCGTATGCGCCGAGATGCGGCAGTTCTTGCGCTTCATCTCGTAGTCGAACAGCGAGAAGTCGCCGAGCAGCGAGGCCTCGCGGGAGACGTTGAACCCGTCCGGGTTCACGATCGGCACCACGATCGTGCGCGTGTCCCGCACGAGCTGCGTGGTGCGCGGATCCTTGCCGTAGCCGCGCAGCAGGTCGTAGGCGAACTCGATCGTGTGCTCCGACGACGGCCACTCGCGCGCGTGGTGCAGGCCCATGATCAGGAAGACCGGCTTGCCGTCCGCCGTGTTCTGGGCGCCCGTCGAGATCTCGATGCCGTTCACGTCGCGGCCCAGCAGGCTCCTGTGGCTCAGCGTGACCGGCCGCACCAGCGACGGGTACTGCATCGCGAGCCGCTTCATGTCGAGGTCGTAGTCGGGCAGGCGGCGGTAGCTGTCGCGCCCGCTCGGGAGCCCTGACGCGGCCGTCGCGCGAGCGTGGTGGACGTCGCGCAGGTGGTTGCGGTGCGTCCGTGCCGCCAGGTCCGCGATCCGCACGGAGTAGCGGAAGCCCGCGCGGCTCAGCGTCCGAACGTCGGCGCTGCCGTGCAGCACGACCTCCACGGAGTTCGCGTCGCCGTGCTCGGTGAGGTCGAGCCCGAGCGTCTGGAGGCGCTCGCGGTCGGCGCGCCTGGGCGTGCGCACGTCGACGACCCGCACCTTCCCGCGCGCCCGCTTGGCCACGCGCGTGAAGTGGATTCCAACCCGCGCGGTGGAGGCGCTTCCACGGAAGCGGCACGCCTGCACCGTCACGCGCTCACCCTTGCGGACGAAGCCCTCGGCGAGCTCGTTGCCCCGGAAGGAGGCCGAGCCGGCCACGAGCCGGCCCTTGCGGCCGAAGACCGCGACGTCCCAATCGCCGCGCGACTTCAGGCGCACGCTCACGATGGCGCGCGCTCGCGCCTTGCGGTGGACGATGACGCGCCCGGTCCGGGAGCTGGAGATGTCGCGATGGCAGGGACGGGCCACCGAGGCCCGTGCGGTGACGGTCTTACTCGCCTCCGCGGCGCTCGCCAATAGCGCCATCGGACCCAGAACAGCGGCCGCCAAGAGAGCCGAACGCCGGCCCCCGCCCGTCCGAAAACAGTTGGACATACGTCGAACGAGCGTAAGTCCGATTCAAGCTTTCCGCCAGCGGCGAACCGGCCCGGGCGCTCAGAGCAGGCCTGCAAGAACGCTTGCAATCCCGGTGCAGATCACGAGCGCGATCACGATCGTGGCGAAGCGGTCCTGGTTCAGGCGGCGGAACGCAAGCGCCCCGAGCGCATAGCCGACCAGCACCAGCGCGAGCAGTGGTGCCAGCTCGCCGAGGTCGACGGCGCCGCTGCCCGCGATGCCCAGCAGGACCGCCCCGCCCACCAGGTTCAGCGCCAGGAACAGCGCCGCCAGGGTGGCGCGGAACTCGGCCGGGCGCAGCGCCTGCGCCTCCAGCCACAGCACCAATGGGGGCCCGCTGATGCTGATCGAGGTGGTGAGCACGCCGCTGGTGAATCCCGCCACGGCCGCAGGCACCTCCCGAACGACGGCCCGGTGGCGGAGCTGCCACAGCGCCGCCGCGATCACCGCCAGGCCCACACCGACCTGGAGCGGCTCGCGCGACAGCGCGGCGAGGAGCGCGGCGCCGATGGCGAGGCCCGGCACGGCGGGGAGGATCAGCCGCGGCAGCAGCCCCCAGCGGGCGTCGTGGCCCTCGAGCAGCACCAGCACGTTGAGGACGGCGCCGAGGAGCAGCAGCGCCGTCACGGCCTCCGTCGGCTCCATGACCGCGAACAGCGCCGGCGAGAGCACGAGCGCGAAGCCGAAGCCGGTGGCCGACTGCACGGCGGCCCCTACGAGCGCCGCCACGGCGGCCAGGACCATCAGCCGACTGTGACCAGTTCCTTCGGGAAGCCCGTGAGGATCTCGGGCTCGCCGTCGGTCACGATCACGAGGTCCTCGATCCGAACTCCCACGTGACCGGGCACGTACACGCCCGGCTCCACGGTGACCGCGTTGCCCGCCGCGAGCTGGCCGTCCGCGGTCTTGGCGAGCCGCGGCGCCTCGTGCACCTCGAGGCCCACCCCGTGCCCGAGGCCGTGGCCGAAGTGCTCCTCGTGGCCGGCCGCGTCGATGATCTCGCGGGCCACGGCGTCCACGTCCCTGGACGCCGCACCAACACTGGCCGCGGCGAGCGCCTCGGCCTGGGCGCGCCGCACCAGCTCGTAGACCTCGAGCACCTCGTCGTCGATCGACCCTGTCGCGAGCGTCCGGGTGCAGTCCGAGCAGTAGCCGTCCACGCGGGCGCCGATGTCGATCACCACGAGCGTGTCCCGCGGGATCTCGACGTCGCGCGGCTCCGCGTGCGGGCGCGCGCCGTGCTCGCCGGCGGCCACGATCGGCGGGAACGACGGCCCCTCGGCGCCCGAGTCCTCCATGAATCGGGCCAGCTGGGTGGCCACCTCGCGCTCCGTGCGCCCCGCCAGCCCGCGCTCGCGCAGCGACCCGTACGCTGCGGTCGAGAGCTCCGCGGCCGCGCGCATCGCGGCGACCTCTGACGCGTCCTTCACCGCGCGCAGCTCCTCGACCAGGCCACCGGCCGGGGCGAGCTCGACGCCATCGGGCAAGCGCTCGCTCAGCTTCCGGTGCGCGCCGACGCTCAGGTGCTCGTCGTCGAACCCGGCGCGCCCGCGCAGCCGCGCGGACATGACGCCGAGCATGTCGCGCCCGACCTCGACCAGGTCGTACTCGGGCGCCTGCGCGCGCGCCTGCTCCACGTAGCGGAAATCGGTGAAGAGGAGCCGCTCCTCCGGGGTGACGACAGCGGCCGCGTTGGTTCCCGTGAAACCCGTGAGGTAGCGGACGTTCACCAGCTCGGTCACGAGCAGCGAGTCGAGCTCGCGGGCCCGCATCAGTTCGACCAGCCCGCCGCTCCGGCTCACGCCTCCAGCCGCTCCTTCAGCATTGCGAGCGCGTCGCGGTAGCCCTCCACTCCCCTGCCCTGAATCGCCCCGATGCAGAGGTCGCGGATCACCGAGTTGCGGCGCCACTCCTCGCGGTGATCCACCGCCGAGAGGTGCACCTCCACCGCCGGCAGCCCGGCCACCTCGAGCGCGTCGCGGATCGCGTACGAGTAGTGCGTCCACGCGCCCGGGTTGAGCACCAGGGCGTCGGCGCTCTCCCCCGCGCGGTGCAGCCGCTCGCAGAAGTCGCCCTCGTGGTTCGTCTGGGAGAAGCTCACCTCCATCTCGAGCTCGCGCGCGAAGCCCTTCACCTTCACCTCGAGCTCCGTGAGCGTGAGGCCGCCGTAGTGGTCGGCGTTGCGGCTGCCGAGCACGTCGAAGTTCACGCCGTGCATCACGTCCACGCGGTGCCTCATGCCGCGTGCACCTCCTCCAGGGCGGCGCGCAGGTCGCCGGGAGCGACCTCGTGACCCGGGCTGACCTCTCCTGGAGCCTCCACGAGCACGAACGGTACCCTCCCGCCGGAGCGCTTCTTGTCGCGCCCGACGAGCTCGACCACGTCGTCCACCGAGGCGCCCCGGAACGACGCCGGCAGCCCGC
>DASRIC010000068.1:0-3061 GCA_035650215.1 Thermoleophilaceae bacterium | reverse complement strand
CGCCATGGCTCGGCGGACCAGGGCTGGAGACGCGCCGCCCGCCGGGCCGAGCGTTCCGAACCGCTCTCGGCGAGCGCGAGCTCGCGGTTCCCTGCGTAGGCGGCGAGCGAGACCACGACGAGCGCAACAGCGACCGCGCCGCCAACGAACCTCGCCGGCTGCCCCAGTGGTGCCCAGCGCTGCCGGCCCGTGAGCAGCAGCGCGACCGCGCAGGCGAGCGCAGGCAGGGTCACGGCCGGCAACTCCCAGTCCCAGTCCTGGGCGGTGTGGGCGAGAAACGCCACGTAGGCGCCGAGCGCCGCGGGTATCAGCGGGTCGCCACGAGCGGTGAAGGCAGCTGCAAGGGGCAACCCCAGCGCGGCAAGCAGAAGCAGGAGCCCGAGGGGCCCGAGCTCTGCGAGCGTCTCGAGATAGAGGCTGTGCGCGTCCCTGGCCGGTTGGGGCACGGGGCGGTCTCGATACCACGCGCGGCGGTAGCTGCCGGAGCCCGCGCCGAGTAACGGCTCGTCCTCGACCGTGCGCAGTGCCACGCGCCAGTAGTCGGCGCGGCTGCTGCCGGAGAGCGTCCGAAGGCGTGCCGCACCCTCGGCCGGCGTCGTCGTGGGCGCCGAGAAGGAACGAGCGAACTCAACCCCGGCCACGGTCACGGCGAGGAGGAGGACCGCGCAGCCGGCGACGACGATGCGGCGGTCGAGCGAACCGATTCGCGCGACAAGCAAAGCCAGCAGGCCAACTGCGAACGCAAGCCACCCGCCTCGCGAGTAGGTGAGGTACTGCGTCAGAGCGAGCAGGGGGATGAGCAGCGCACAGGCCACGAGCAAGCTCCGGCGTGCGGCGACCAAGGCGAGGCCGAGGGCCAGGAGCATCCCCATGGACGCGAGCACGGCAACCCCGTTCGCGTAGCCGATGGGCTCGGCGAGCCGGTCATCCGATCCGGGGTCGTCCGTGACGGCGCCGATCGGATCGTCGCCGACTGCAGCGTCGGCAAGACCCGCGATACAGAGCACGGTGATGGCGACGAGCACCCCGACCAGGAGGCTCGTTGTCGACCCCGGCCGGGCGAGCAGCACGAGCGCTGCGGCCGTCGACGCGTACAGAAGGAGCCGCTGGGCATCGAGAAGCGAGGCGGTCGGGTCGAGCGACCAGATCGCCGAGATCAGCGTCCAGCCGAGCAGGCCTGCGAGGGCGGCAAGGAACGCGAGCTCGAGCGGCGAGGGCCGGCGCGCCTGTCCGGACAGAAGCGACCCGGCGACGATCGCGAGCGGCACGACGCTCCAGACCCACGTTGCCGACGAAAACCCGCCCTGGTCGAAGCCGAGCACGAGCACGAGCGCTCCGGCAAGGAGCGCGGGCACATGATCGGCGCGAAGCATGACCGTGGAACCGTACGAGTCGGTTCGCCGGGCCGAGCGGGAGGGCCGCAGAGGCCTCCCGCTGACCCACTCGCGCAATGCCGCTAGTTGCGCTTCCCCCCGGAGCCTTTCTTCCCGTGACCCTTACGGCACGAGCCGAGCCTGTCGCCGTGGCGAAGGTGCTTGTGCAGGGCACGGACACCGGACACCTTGATCGTGTCCTTGCCTCGACGCGACTTGTGGCAGACGGCGAACTTCGCCTGGGAACAGGGACCGAGCCTGTCGCCGTGGGCGAGGTGCGCCCGCACGGCGCGTCGAGAAACGCGGATCGTCACGAACGGATGCTTCTTCGACCCCGTCCTGTGACAGATCGTCACCTTCTTGTCGTACTGGTACTGATGAGAGGCCGCGTGGTTCCCGGTGGGTGAGACCGCATTCCCGACCGAGGCGGCGATCGCGAAGATGATCGCTCCCGCGCAGGCCACAAGCCCTGCACGAACCCCGCGACCCCCCGTCATTGCTCTCATGAGCGTCGAACCTCCTCGTTGGCCCGTGTGAACGGGCCGGTTGGACATCTCGCGTTCAGAGGCGACGCCGAGCTTAGCCCACAGAGAACCAATACGAACATTCTTTGCAAACCCACACAACCCAGGCGCCTGCGGCCTAGCCGACCAACCCTGAAACGTTTCATGAGAAAGCCCTGACCTTCGCCTCGCGAAGGCCTAACCGACCGCGAGAAAGACTGGATCGGGGGGCCGCGCTTGGGGTTCAGAGGCGCGCGGCCCCTCCGTCCTGCCGGGACGATCTAGGCTCCATTCGGTGCCGGAGCGGACTCGCATCGCGCTCCTGGGGCTCTCGGTCGGGATCGTCCTCGCCGACTCGTCGGTGGTCACGATCGCGTTGCCCGAGATCCTGGCGCAGTACGACGTCGAGATCCAGACGCTGGCCTGGGCGCTGACCTCGTTCAACCTGGCGCTCGCGCTCGCGGCGTTGCCGGCGGCGTTCGTCGCCCGTCGCCGCCCGAGGCTTGTCTTCGCGGCCGGGGCGGTGGTCTTCGCGGCCGCGTCGCTCACCTGCGCGTTCGCGCCCTCGTTCGGTGTCCTCGTGGGCGCGCGCACCGTTCAGGGAGTCGCGGGCGCGGCCGTCGTCTGCGCCGCGCTCGGGCTGCTCGCCGCTGCAATGGGAGCTGACGCCCCGGCGGCGCGGATCTGGGCGTTCGCCGGGATCCTCGGCGCCGCGTGCGGGCCTGCGGCAGGCGGGATCCTCACGCAGCTGTTCGGCTGGGAGTCGATCTTCGTCGTTCAGGCGCCCCTCCTCCTGCTGACGCTGGCTGCCCTCCCCGGCGTGCGCTACACACCTACGCTTCGGCCGCTGGAGCGTCCGCACCTCGGCGCGAACGCGGCGCTGCTGCTCGTCTCAGGCGCACTCGTCGCGGCGCTCTTCCTGCTCGTGATCCTGTTGATCAACGGCTGGCGGCTGGAACCGCTCGCCGCCGGCGCCGTCGTGACGGTGATGCCGATCTCGGCGATCCTGGCCGCGCGCTTCGCGGGCGCGATCAGGCCGCTCTGGACGCGTGCGGCTTCGGGGGTGATCCTGATCTCGGGCGGCCTGGCCGCGCTCGGCTGGCTCCCCGATGCCGGGGCGGGCTGGACGGTTCCACCGCAGCTCGCGATCGGCGCCGGCCTCGGCCTCGCCCTCTCGGCGCTCAC
>DASRIC010000067.1:0-14624 GCA_035650215.1 Thermoleophilaceae bacterium | reverse complement strand
TCTCATCGGCGCCGATGTCGACGCTGCTTGGCTGCCCCCCGCGATTGCACGTGATACGCATGGGTATCTCGTGACCGGTCGGGATCTCCTGACGGATACAGTCGCCGGGTCCTCCTGGCCACTTGACCGCCCGCCCTATTTACTTGAGACCAGCGTACCCGGCATCTTCGCCGTGGGCGATGTGCGCCATAATTCGATCAAACGCGTGGCGTCCGCGGTAGGGGAGGGCAGCATGGCCATCGCCTTCGTCCACCAGTACCTCAGGTGAAGGCGTTGACCGCCCGGGCCACGACAAGGACCACGACGAGGAGCGCGACGGTCGCCTGAAGCAACATCGCGTACTTCGCGCGATGGGTCAGGGGCATGACGTCGGTGGGGCTGAACGCGGTCGCGTTCGTGAAGCCGAGGTAGAGGTAGTCGAGGAACACCGGCCGCCAGCCCGGCGGCGCCACCTCCGCGTCCAGGTGCTGCGGGAAGGCGAAGTCCACGGGCTTCGAGCTCTGCGAACGCTTGAACGGGCCGCCGCCGTCGATCAGCCAGTAGAGCAGGCCGAAGGCCAGATTGTTCCCGAGCCAGACCGTGGCGCCCGACGCGAGCAGCTCGTCCGGCTCGTTCGCGGGGCCGGTGCCGTCGATGAGATCGGCCACCAGCACCGCGGTCGCCCAGAGCGCCGCGACGACCAGGAGGCCCACCACGTAGAGGGCAACCCGCCGGGTCCGCCGCCGGTCCTCGAGGCTGGCCGGGTCGCTCGCGAGCAGCACGACCAGCAGCACGGCCTCGATGCCCGGGAGGAGCCACGGCACGCGGATCACCCCGTCGTGGGGCAGCCAGACGCGCAGCGCGATGTTGATCGCCATGAACAGGACGACGGCCGCGATCGGCGGCCAGCGCGACTCGCCGAGCCGATCCGCCGTAGCCACGCGCGGATCCTCCCATACGGGTGAGGCGCGGCTCCGCCGCTCGGTTAGAGTCGCCGCACTGGCCCGCGGCAAGGAGGTCCTATAGATGACGCAGGACGATCTGAGCACCGAGCTCGACGCGCTCGCACGCGACTACGGCAACCGGTTCCTCGTGGAGCCCGCGCCGGACGAGCGGCTGTCAGAGCACGGCATGTCGGCGCTCGACGCGATGCGGCTGGTGGGCGAGGAGTTGATGCTCGACGGGCTGCCGATGCGCAACCTGGCGACCTTCGTGACGACGTGGATGGAGCCGGAGGCGCAGCGGATCATCGCCGAGAACCTGCACCGCAACTTCATCGATCACGCTGAGTACCCGCAGACCGCCGAGATCGAGCAGCGCTGCATCCGCATGCTCGCCGATCTCTTCAACGCACCCGGCGAGACGACCGGGGCGCGGACCCAGGGCTCCTCGGAGGCGATTATGCTGGGCGCCCTCTCGCTCAAGTGGAAATGGCGCGAGCGGCGCGAGGCGGCCGGCAAGGACACCGCCCGGCCGAACCTCGTGTTCGGCGGCGACGTGCATGTCGTCTGGGAGAAGTTCTGCCGCTACTTCGACGTCGAGCCGCGGATCATCCCGCTGCAGCCCGACAAGTACACGATCGGGCCGGAGGACGTGGAGCCTCACGTGGACGAGAACACGGTCGGCGTGGCCGCCGTGCTCGGCACGACGTTCACGGGCCACGCGGACGACATCGTCGGGATCAACAACCTGCTGATTCGGCTGAGGGACGAGAAGGGCCTCGACGTGCCGCTTCACGTGGACGGCGCGAGCGGCGGCTTCGTGTGGCCGTTCCTCTACCCCGACTCGGAGTGGGACTTCCGCCTCGAGCAGGTGCGCTCGATCAACGTGTCGGGCCACAAGTATGGCCTCGTCTACCCGGGGATCGGATGGCTCGTGTTCCGGGAGAAGAGCGACCTGCCCGAGGAGCTCGTCTTCTACGAGAACTACCTCGGCAAGACGGACGCGACATTTACGCTCAACTTCTCGACCGGCTCCGCCATGGTGCTCGCCCAGTACTACAACTTCGTCCGCTTCGGGCGCGAGGGCTATCGCTACATCATGGAGACGATGCAGGCGAACACGCGCGCCCTCGCCGAGCGGATCGAGGGAATCGAGGAGCTGCGCACCGTCGGCGACCCGCAGGCCGAGCAGCTCCCGCTCGTCGCCTTCCAGCTCGACGGCGAGCGCGACTACGACGAGTTCGACATCGCCGCGCAGCTCGCGGCGGAGCGAGGGTGGATGGTCCCCGCGTACACGCTGCCGCCGAACGCCGACCACGTGAGGATCATGCGCGCGCTCGTGAAGCTCACGCTCGGCCACACGCTCGCGACGACGCTCGCGGACGACATCGCCGCGGCCTGCGAGACCCTCAACCAGAAGGGCGGCCTGCACGAGCGCGACCGCCAGCGGGTCAAGACCGGCGTCGGCTACTGACGAGCGTCGCGAGCTCGGGCGCGATCTCCGCCAGGCTCGCGGCCTCGACGCTGCTCGCGCCTAGCGCCCAGCCGCCGCTGTGGCTCACGGCCGCATCGAGCTCGTCGCTCTCGACCCGCTCGACGAGCAGCGCCACCAGTGCGCCCCCCGGTTCGAGCGCGCCGGCGAGCTCGCGCAGCGTCGCGGCGGGGACGGAGCCCGAGTCGCCGAGAGCCCGCTCCGTGGCCCGCCGGCGGGCGCTCGGGTCGAGCCTAAAGGTGAGCAGCCGCGCGACGGCTTGCGAAGGCCCGCCGGAGCGGAGGTCGATCGCCTCGAGCGCGCCCGACTCGGCGTCGACTCCCACGAACACGCCGTCGAGCACGCGGGACGACGCCTCGCCCTCGATGCGCTCGAGCGCGCCCACGAGCCGGCCCTCGTACTCGGCGTCGGGGCCGAACTCGTAGACGAGCAGCTCTCGCGGACCGCTCACGTCCGCCCGCGTCCCGCGGACTCAGCTCTGGAGGATGCGCGCCTTCTCGGCCGCGAACTCGGCCTCGGTCAGGACCCCCTGGTCCTTGAGCGAGGCGAGCTCCTTGAGCTTCTCCACGCGATCCTCGGCCGGTGCCGCCGGCGGCGGAGCGGCGGGCGGAGGCTGCTCGTACTGCGGCTGCGCGTAGGCGTCCTGCTGGGACCAGCGGTCCGCCTGGCGGCGGCTGACGCGGTTCGAGACGGCGGTCGCAGTACCGGCGACGACGGCGGTGCGGGCCATGCCGCGAAGCAGTCCTGGCATCGGATCGTCCTTTCTTGTCAGGCGGTCGATTCGACCGCGTCTAGGGCATCCATGAGGTCTTGGGCGGAGATGCGCTGGTTGTCGATCAGCACGCCGCCGTTGCGCCGCACGGCGGCCGCGAACGGCGCCGCCCAGCGGTTCTCGTAGACGAGCAGCACCGCCGCGCTGCCGGGCTCGAGCGCCTCGGCGGCGGTGGCCGCATCCTCGTCGCCCAAGAGCCCCGACGAGGCGCCCTCGAACTCCCGGAGGTCGCCCACGCCCTTCTCGTCGAGGCCGACGGCCTCGAAGCCCGAGAACGTGCCGTCGGCGTTCTTGACCACGAACAGGGCATCGAGCACGCGGACGATCCCGCGTTCGACCAGATCGAGCAGCAGCGGAACGGCCTCACCGGTCATCGGCGCATCGGCCGGATAGCCGATCACCACGATGTCTACAGGGCCGAGTTCTTCACCGTGGGCATCCATGCCGCGGATGCTAGTCGCTGGGCGCGGCAATTCCTCACCCGGGGCGGGTGAAATGGGACGCCGGGCGGATGTTCTGGTTGAGCTGGAAGACGTTCTCCGGGTCGTAGCCGGCCTTGATCCGCGCGAGCCGGTCGTGGCCGTCGCCGTAGCTGGCGCGGACCGCGCCCTCCCCCTCCTCGAGCAGGCCGGGGAAGTTGAAGTACGTCTTGCCGCGCGAGAAGCGCTCGCCCGCGTCCCAGAAGGCGCGCGTCCAGCCGATGTTCACGTCGTCGTCGGCCGGGTCGTGCCAGGTCGAGTCGATGCTCAGCATCCACTCCGAGCTGCGGTCGCCAAACGCGGTCTCCTCCGCCCCTACGCGGCTGATCGCGCCGCCGCAGTGGCGGATGATCACGAGCGTGTCGTTCGACGGCCGCCGCCCCGACCAGCCGACCGTGGTGTCGATCGCGGCGTCCGAGAGGCCGTCGAGGTAGAGGGCCTTCCAGTAGTAGCGCCGGCCCGCCGGGAAGAACGGGTCCAGCGAGCCCTGGAACTCGAGGTAGTCGACGGGCGCGCTCATGTCGAGCAGCGGGGTGGCCAGCTCGCGCAGCGCGCGCGTGGCGCGCTCGCCCTGATCCGGGTCGCCCGCCCACATGCCGGCCACGCCCACGTACGGCTTCCCGCGCAGCTCCTCGGGGAGCAGCTCGAGCTCGGGCAGCGACCAGATCAGGCCCGCGGTGGACAGCTCGTCCGGCGCGTCGGTAACGGCATCTCGCCAGCCGCTGAGCACGCGCGCCGCGTCCTCTATCGGGTAGGCGACGTTCAGCCCGTACACCTGCGGGCCGAGCTCGTGGAGGCGCAGCTCGAACGAGGTGACGACGCCGAAGTTGCCGCCGCCGCCGCGCAGCGCCCAGTACAGGTCAGGGTGTTCGCCGGCGCTCGCGCGGACGCGGCGCCCGTCGGCCAGCACCACCTCGGCGGACGCGAGGTTGTCGACCGTCATGCCGTCGCGGCGGCGCTGATGGGAGACGCCGCCGCTGAGCGCGAGCCCGGCCACGCCGGTCTCGGACACGACCCCGCCCGTGGTTGCCAGGCCCAGCGGTGCAGTCGCGCGGTCGACGTCGGCCCAGGTCGCCCCGCCCTGCACGTGAACGGTGCGGCCGGCGGGGTCGAGGCGAACGGTGCGCATGCAGGAAAGGTCGACGACAAGTCCGTCGTCGCAGACGGCGGTGCCCGCGACGTTGTGTCCGCCGCCGCGCACCGCGAGCGGCAGTCCGTGCGCAGCGGCGAAGCGGACGGTAAGCGCCACGTCCTCGGCATCGACACAGCGCGCGATCGCGGCGGGACGCCGGTCGATCATGCCGTTCCAGACACGGCGGGCGCTCTCGTACTCATCGTGCTCGGGCGTGATCAGCTCGCCCGCGAGGCGAGCGCGCAGCGCGTCGAGCGTTTCGGGACCGGCGTAGGCGACGGACTGGACGGCCATGGATGCTCCTCGAGTTGGGTGCGTCCACGATCGCGTTCGTGCGCAAGTCCAGCGTGAGGGCCGCGTGAGTCCTGCGTTGGCGCCCGCTACAGGGGCCAGGCGAGGCCATGCGGCAGTGCCGTGCCGGTCGCCTCGGCGGTCGCGTCGGCCTCGCGCCGCAGCTCCTCGGCCCGCTTCCCGTCGCCGAGCACATCGGCGAGCACGCGCCGAGCGGATGCCGCAAAGGCCACCGCCCCAAGCTGGTCGTTGCGTAGCACCGCCTCCTCGAGGTGGGCGACGGCGTCCGCGCGCTCGCCGAGCGTCGCGGCCACGAGTCCGAGCGCAAGCGCCGCCGAGCCCATGCAGATGGCGCCGCGGCCCACCGTCACGACACGGTGGCCGTAAGGTGACAGGCGCGGGTACAGCTCGGCAGCCGAGCGGGCGTCGCCGAGCTGGGCGGCGAGCGCTCCGAGCGCCGTGGCCGTGTAGAGCCAGTTCGCGTCCAGGGGTGCCGCGGCAAGGATCGTGACCTCGTCCTCGAGGTCACGCGCCACGTCGGCGTCGCCGCGGAGCAGCCTCCGGGCCAGGAGGGCCGCGCGCCAGGCCCCCGATGCGGGAGAGCGCTCGGCGCGCCCCTCCATACGGGCGAACTCCCGGTCCGTCAAGCGGCCGCATATGGCGTCGATGCCGTTGCGCTGTACCTCGAAGAGCAGCTCGGCGTTGTCGTCGTGGGCGCTGCGCCCGATGCGCGCGCCCTCCTCGCACAACCGCTCCGCCTCGTCCAGCCGATGGGCGAGCAGGGCGAGCGCCGCGCGCCAGAGCGGGACGTACCAGTCATAGGCGGGCAGCCGCAGCTCGGCGGCCAACCGCTCGTAGTCGGCGACCGAGGCTCGCAGCTCGTCGAGCTCGCCCAGCTCGAAGAGGTCGGCCACCCGCCAGTTGATGCCCTGCAGCTCGGCCTCGCGATCCCCGGCCGCCTGGGCGGCGACCACGAGCTCGTCGGCCACGGCGAGCCGTTCCTCGGTGTGCTCGGGTGTCCACAGCGCCACGTGCCGGGCGCCCAGCGCCTCGAGCAGCGCGCGCCCTCCGATTCGCCGGCCGCCCGAGAGCGCCTCGTCGCTCAGCCGCTCGCGCAGGGTCGGCGGCGGCGCGTAGTAGACCTCGATCGCCAGCCGCGCGAGCAGGCGCGGCCGCAGCTCCGAGCTCGGGTCGACGGCGGCGTGCGCCTCCTCGAGCAGCGCGCGCACGTCGTCCCGGACCGGCCCCACGCTCACGGTCAGGCCGGCCCTCGCGAGCGCCGCGCGGGCCAGCAGCTCGCCGTCGCCGAGAGCGCGCCCCTCGTGCACGGCCTCCTGGAGGCGGCGGTCAGCCGCGGGTGCGTCGCCCAGGCGCTGGTAGATGTCCGCCAGGCCGAGCAGCAGCTCCACGCGCAGCGGGTCGCCCCTCTCGAGGTCGCCCGCTGCGGCCCGCTCGAGCAGCGCGCCGGCGTCCTCGTAGGCGAGCGTACGCTTCGCCTCCTCCGCGGCGCGCAGGGCGCAGCTCGCCGCCGCCGCCGCGTCCACCAGCGGGCGCGCGTCGAGCAGGTGCCACGCCAGCTCCGGCAGGCGGCGCTGGTCCCGCAGTGCCGCCAGCACCTCGGCCACGCGCCGATGGAGCAGCGCCCGCCGCGTGCCACTCAGACCCGCCAGCAGCGCCTCGCGGATGAGCGTGTGGGCGAAGCGGTAGCGCCCGGGCGCCGTGGCCTCCACGACGAGCCCGCCGTCCACGGCGACCTCGAGACCGTCGGCGAGCGCCTCGTCGCTCGTCTCGCATGCGAGCGCCACGTCGGCGAGCGCGAAGTCCTCGCCGCACACGGCCGCGACGCGAAGGGCGCGCCCGGCCGGCTCCGGCAGCCGGTCGAGCCGGCGGTCGATCACCGATCGCACGCCCAGGGGCACGTCGGCGCCGGCGGCGGCCACGAGCGCCGCGTCCTCGCCGTCCGGATGCGTCTCGACGAGGTGGCGTACGAGCTCCTCGACGAAGAGCGGATTGCCGCCGGAGCGCCGGTGCACGGCCGCAACGAGCTCGGGCGACGGCGACGCGCCGAGCCAGGCGGTGGCCAGGGAGCCGGTGTCCGTCTCGGCGAGGCCGCCGAGCGTCACCCGCTCGAGTCGCCGCTCGCGGTGCAGGTCGCCGAGCAGCGCGCCCAGCGCGGGATCGGCCTCGGCGCCCTCGTCGCGCAGCGAGCCGCCAACGAGCAACGGGGCGGCGGCCAGGGTGCGGATGGCATGCGCGAGCATGCCGAGGGTCGCGCGGTCGGCCCAGTGCAGGTCCTCGACGATCAGCAGCACGGGCCCCCGCCGGGCGGCCGCCCCGATCGTGGCGGCCACGGCCTGGAAGAGGCGGTCGCGAGCGTCACGGGGCTCGCCCTCCGACGGCGGTGCATCGGGGTCGAGCTCGGGCAGCAGGCGAGCCAGCTCGCCGGTCACCCATGGTGGAAGCGCGCCCGCCGAGGCGGTCACGAAGGGCCGGAGCGCCTCGCTGAACGGGGCGAAGGCCGTGACGCCCTCCTCGACGCAGCGGCCGGCGAGCACGGTGGCACCGGTCGCGCGCACCTCCTCGGCCAGCTCGGTGAGGAGGCGTGTCTTGCCGCTGCCCGCCTCGCCGGCGACGGTGGCCATCGCCGCCGTGCCGGCCCGCGCCCGCCGCCAGGCGGCCTGCAGCACGGCGAGCGGCTCGTGGCGGCCGACGAGCGGTGGCTGCGCGCCGTGGGCGAGCGCGTGCGGCAGCGGCAGCGCTCCCGCTTCCAGCCGCGCGTCGCGCTGCTCCTCGCGAAGCTGCTCCGCGAGCGCGCGCGTCTCGCCCGACGGCGCCATGCCCAGCTCGCGCTGAAGGCCGGCGCGGAACGTCTCGTAGGCTGCCACGGCCGCCGCCCGGTCCCCGCTCAGTGCCAGCCGTCGCATCAGCACACGCGCGCCGTCCTCGGACACGGGATCGAGCTCGAGCCTGCGCCGCGCGTGGGCCACGGCGGCGTGGAGGTCGCCGGCCGCCTCGGCTGCCTCGCCGAGCGCCGCGAGCAGCTCGCCGGCGCGTTCGCGCTCGGTCCGGCGCGCCTCGAGCACCCAGTCGTCGTCGAGGTCGACGAGCAGGTCGGCTCGGGACAGCTCCAGGGCGTCGGCGTGCTGGGTGTCGACCCAGACCTCCGCGCCCTCGACGAGACCCACGCGCTCGCGCTCGGCCACGAGGTAGCTCGCGGCGTCGCCGAGCTCGCGACGCAGCGTGGCCAGCGTCGTCCGCAGACTGGCCCGGGCGCTGCGGTCGAGCACGTCCGGCCAGAACACCGCCGCCACCCGCGAGCGCGGGTGCAATCCCCGGTGATAGGCGAGCCACGCGAGCAGCGACCGTGCCCGACCGCTCGCGATGGGGCCGAGCTGCCGTCCCTCCAGCTCGAGGCGAAGCTCGCCGAGGAGACGGACGCGCAGCATCTGGCGGCAACCCTAACCGGGGGTCGCCTCCCACCCTCATGAACGTCCCGGAGTAGCTGCCAGAGCGCATAGTCCGGGACGTTCGATGTGGAGGACGCCGCTACGAGGGCGGCGCCAAGGCGGCCGGCTGCTCCGAGGGCGCGCGAGCCACCTGCAGCAGCCTCTCGAGCTCCGCCGCCGCGTCGCCCGTGAGCGGCAGACGCGGAGCGCGTGTCGGGCCGGTGGTGTCCCCCACGAGCATGCACGCCGCCTTGACCGCCGGGACCACAGCGGACGGCCGAGCGCGTCCGGCGCGGCGAGCTCGAGGCCGCGGTGGTGTCGCTGCCGATCGACGATGCGAAGCTCGACGTGCGCCCACTCGTGCGCGACGAGGTGCTCTACGTGAGCGCCGACCCGGAGCGCACGAGGAACGCGGTGACGATGGAGCGGCTGGCCGGCGCGCCGCTCGTCTTCTACGACGCCGAGTCCGCCGACAGCGACCCCATCCGCCGCCAGCTCGCCGAGCGCGCCCAGGCCGACGGCGTGACGCTCCGTCCACGCGTGGAGGTCGAGTTCATGGACCTCGCCCTGCGCCTTGTGGCCGAGGGCATCGGTGACACCTACCTGCCAAGCGCCCACACGCGGGCGCCCGGCTATCCCGACGGCCTGAGCCCCGTGCCGTTCGCCCCCGCACTGCACGACACGTTCGCGGTGATCACCCGCCGCGCCGCCCGGCTGTCACCTGGGGCGCGCGAGCTGATCTCCGACCTGAAGGCGCACATGCAAGCGGTGGCCCTCGAGCTCGACCGCTCACCTGGCGTCTCGTAGGATCGCCCGCATGGCGGAGTACGTGCTGGACCATCACCTCGAGGGTGAGGGGGCGCGGCTGGCGTTGATGTCGCGGCTGCTCGACCCGATGCACCGCCGGCACATCGAGTCGCTCGGCGTAGGCCCGGGCAGCCGGACGCTGGAGGTCGGCTGCGGCAACGGCTCGGTCTCCGCATGGCTGGCCGACCGCGTCGGCGCGGGTGGGCGGGCGGTGGCGCTCGATCTGGACCTGTCGCTCGTCGGCGCCCGGGCGCCGAACCTCGAGCTGCGCCAGGGCGACATCGTCGCCGCTCCGGTCGACCCCGGCAGCTTCGACCTCGTGACCGCGCGGGCGGTGCTGCATCACGTGAGCGACGCGGGCGCGGCGATCCGCAACCTCGTCGCCGGCATGGCCCCAGGCGGCTCGATCCTGCTGATCGAGCCTGACTTCCTGCCTGTCAGCGTCTCAGAGCCGCCTGAGGTACGAGCGTTCTGGGACGGCTGGCTGTCGTGGTCGCGCGATCAGGGGATCGACTACCACATCGGTCGCAAGCTGGCCCCCCAGCTCGCCGAGCTGGGCCTTGAGCGGATCGCCGGCACGGCCGAGACCGCCGTCTACAACGGCGGCTCCGACTGGGCGACGTACTGGACCGAGACGATCGTCGAGCTCCGCGACCCGCTCGTGAAGTCGGGAAAGCTCGACGGCACGCTGGTCGACGGCTTCCTCGCCCACTGCGCCGACCCGGGCTGGTGGACGCAGACGATCGCCTTCACCGCCGTGCACGCCGGGCTGCCTGTCACGGGCTGAAGCGACGGCTCAGACGAGCTGGGCGGTGGTCAACGCGTCCGGACTGGCCTCGAGGAGCGCTTCGCGGTCGAGGGAGAACAGGCGCTGGTGAGTCACGCCGCGGACGGTCGCGGTTCGGGGAACGTGGTGGAGGAGCGCGATCTCGCCGAAGTGATCGTTTGGCGCGAGGGTGCGGACAAGCCGTTCGCCCCGAGTACACGGCCGCCTCTCCGTCGAGCAGCACATAGAAGCGGTCGGCCGGGTCCCCCTCGCGAACGACGTCCTCGCCGGCGCGAACCGTTCGCTCGCGGCCGAGCGCCGCCAGCTCTTCGAGCGTGCGCTGCTCGAGGCCGGTCAACAACGGGACGACGCGCAGCAGCTCGGCCGGCTCCGCCGGCGTCGGCTGCCCATCCCGGCCGGGCTCCGGGACCGTGCCGCCCGGCGCGCCCGTGGCGGCAGCGAGGAAGGCCGCGCGGTCGAGGGCCCGCAGCCGCATCGGTGTCCGTGCCCGCACCGTGGCCGCCCGGGGGACGGATCGCAGCAGCGCCTTCTCCCCGAACGATGAACCGGGCCCCAGGCCCGATACAAGCCAACCGTCCACGAGCACGTCGGCGAGCCCCTCCTCGACCAGGAAGAACCGCTGTGCGTGCGGATCGTCCTGGCGCACGACCTCCACGCCGGCCGGCACCTCGAGCGGGACCAGCGCCGCTGCGGCCTGCTCGAGCGCATCCACCCGGAGCGCCCGGAACAGAGGAACTCGCCCCAGAAGCTCGACGCGCTCGACGCGGCGGGCGGCGACATCGTCGACCCGGCGCAGGCCGCGCCATTCCGCGGCCAGCAGCACGAAGGGGAGGGCGCCGGTGCATGCGATGGCGCCGCGGACGCCGAACAGGCCGACGAGCACCGGCGCGGAGAGTGCCCCCGCGCCACCGAGCGCGAGCTTGAGGCTCTCGATTGCGCCCACCACGCGTGCGATCTGGGGACCCGCCACGATCCGGAACAGGAGCGAGCTCATCGTCGCGTCGGCGAGCGCCGCTCCCAAACCCCACAGCGCGATCAGGCCGAAGGCAAGCGCGGGCTCCGGCAGGACGGCGATCACGAGCAGCGGCGCCCCGAACAGCACAAGTCCCACCGCGAGGGGGACCATCAGTGAACGGCGGTCCACGAGCAGGCGGCTGACCGGAAATGCAATGAGCACGCCGATCCCCGCGGCGGCCATCAGCACTCCGACCCCGGACTCGCCCAGCCCCATCAGGTCGAGCGCCACGACGGTCGTGAGGGTGAGCCACAGACCGCGCACGAACGAGCGAATTCCCGCGACCGCCATCACGCGTGCGACGCGCGAATCGATCCGAAGCCGGGACGGGTCACTGGAGTCGGCGCCGCCGGCGTGGGTCCGCGTCTCCGCTTCCGGCACAAACCTGACGACCGAGACCATGACGATTCCGGCCACCGCGATCACGAGTGCCGCCACCAGAAACGTCGTCGCCGCCCCCGCGACCGCGATGAGCGCCCCGCCGGCAAGGGCCCCGCCGACCTGGCCGGCCCCTTTGACGTTGGTCAGCCGGGCGACAGCCGCCGTGAGCTCGGAGGGGGTGCGTACGAGCGCGGGCAGCAGCCGAGCCTGCGCCGGCTGATACGCCATGACCACCACGGCGTCCACGATCGCGAGCGCGAGCACGATTGCGAACGGCGCGTGAGCGAGTACCGCCCCACAGATGGCGCCGAGCAGCAACACCTCGCTGCCAGTCACCCCGAGCAGCACGCGCCCGGGCGGGGCGCTGGCCGCCACTCTCCCGCCGATGATCCCGGCGAACGCGGCCGGGATAACCCGCGCTCCCGCCAGCCCGGCTCCCAGGGCTCCGGCCACGTCGAAGCCGTAGATCGAGAGCGCCAGGGTGACCGCCGCATACGACAGCGAGAACAGTCCGAAGGCGGCCGTGAGCGCTCCCACGCGGAGAGGGCCGGCGGCCAGGCCCGGGGCGAGTCGTGGACCGCGTCTCGTCGTCTTCAAAGTGGGCGTAGAGACTTCTCTTGAGCCGGATGGTGGATGTGGCGGCGGAAGATCGGCCGGGGAGGGACCTCAGGCAGCGACGGGAAGCGCTGATCGAGCATCGGCGGATCATGACCGAGCCGTCATGAAGCGACCTGCGCGCACGGGACAGCTCTGCAGCGTCTGGCAGAATCGCCGCCAACGTCGTCGAGCATCGGGAGGAAACATGTCGGTGTCGGGAGGGAAAGACCTGTGGGCCACTCTGCGCCGCTACGAGGGGATCACTGATACCGACGAGGCGGGAAAGCGGGTACGTGAGGGCTTCGTTCCGTTGATCAGCGGCCACCGGGGCATCGTCGCCTACTACTGAGGAGGATTCGAACAGGCTCGCCGCGGACTTCGTCAAGGAGCATCTCACGGATCTGTTCCCGAACCCGCCGATGATCGCGGCGGGCCATGTGGTGGCTCAGCACTAGCGGACCACCCCAGCCAGTCTCGGCCTGTAGAGCCCGGGCGAAGCGAAGGGCGCCCCGGAGATGGTCTGCACCTGCCGATAGCCGCCGTCGCCGCGCTCAGCGGCGAGTACACCTATGTCTGGAAGACCGCGAACTTCCGCTTCAAGTGACCTCGACCTGACGCGGCAGCCGGTGGCTAGCGAGTGACCGTTCCGGTGAAGGTCTCCCGGGCTTCCCCGTTGCTCGACTCGGACACCGCTCTCATCCGGCCGCCACCGCTGAGTCCCTTGAAGCTCGCGAGGCCCTTCACGACCTCCCAATCGCTGCGTTGCTCCACGTCGGGGGGTGTCGAGGCGAAGGTGATCGTCAGGGTGCCATCGGAGCAGCGGAACGTCCTTACCACCGACCCGCTCGAGGCCTTGGGCCCGTCGGCGAATGTGCCCCCGCCGCAGAAGGCCGAGTCGCCGATGGTGGACCCGGAGAGGACCTCGCCCTTCGACTCTTGCTGCGCATTGGGGGGAGCCAGGCGCGTCTTGATCGGGACTGGCTCGGTGCTCTCCTTGGCTGCGCCGGTGGTCGTTCCGCCCTCGCCTCGAACCGCGTCGAGCGATCCGCGCGCATGACCGTCTGGACGATCGGCGTCTATGGCTTCACCCAAACGACCTTCCTGGCGGCGCTGCGGGTCGCCGGCGCGCCGCGGCTGCTCGACGTGCGCCAGCGGCGGGGCGTGCGCGGACCGGACTACGCGTGGGCCAACAGCGTACGGCTGCAGGCGGCGCTGGCCGAGGCCGGCATCGCGTACGAGCACCACCGCGAGCTGGCGCCGACGACCGAGCTGCGCCAGCTGCAGTACGCCGAGGACGCGCGCGCGGGCGTGGGCAAGCGCTCGCGCGTGCGCCTGGCGGCCGACTACGAGCGCCGCTACACGGCAGAGATCCTCGACCGAGCCGACCTCCGGCCGGTCATCGCGGCGCTTCCGGCGGCGCTCCTGTGCGTCGAGCGCGACGCGCAGGCATGTCACCGGTCGCTGATCGCGGCACGCCTGGCGGTCGAGTACGGCGTCGAGATCCGCCACCTAACCCCGCCACGCCCCGAGCAGGATTCGAACCTGCGGCCTACTCCTTAGGAGGGAGTCGCGGACGGGGATCGAATATGCCCGGACTGCAGCGCTTTTGGACGTACAGCACAGCGTTGAGGTGTCGGGTAGAGTTCCGCACATTGCAGGCTTTTTGTCTGCTTTTGGGCAGCAGATTCGCGTTGCGGCCCAAAAAAGGGAGGTCGCCGGCAAGAGTTACGCCGAGGCGGCGAAGCACGCGGAAACTCAAGGTGTAGCTTCGATTCCTACACGGCCCATAGCCGAACATCGAGAAAGCCCCGCTACGGAGACGTCTTGTCCCGATGACGATCATTGTTCGCGCGGCGCCGCCGTTTCGGGTCAACGCCCAGGTCAACGGAGCGTGCACGTGCGTACCGACAAGGTCTTGTCTCGCACGGTTCGCGCGGAGGCTGCGCACGGGGAAGCCGCGCGGTGAGGGAAGCTGCGGTGGCCGGCCGCCGGGCGAAGGCGAAACGGAGCGGTCTCGAAAACCGTTGTACGCGCAAGCGTACCGAGGGTTCGAATCCCTCCCCCTCCGTTTTTTTGGCTCGATGAGCCAAATTCGCCGCAGACGTGTGTGATCGGACTCGGCGCGACGGTCTAGAGACTGCAGCAGTGGCGCTAACGAGCGTCAGCGCACGTCGACGACCGCCTCCGCCACCGGGATTTGATTCCCCCGGCTTGCTCCCGGTCGGCCGGGGCGAGCATGGCATGGGTGGTCGCGCTGCTGCGCTGAAGTTCCTCTCGGCCCTCAGGACCCGCCGGTCAGCTATCCGCTTCGATTGTGCGCCGCGGCACCCCCTCCTCAGAGCGTTGCAGTAGTCGAGGCCGGGCGCGGCTGCGCTCTCGCTGTTCGTCTCTATGAAGAAGGGCCGTGTGTCAACTGCTGGTCGGTTTGTGGGTGGGGTTTCCTCGCGTTGGTCTGTGGTGGGGAGCGATGCTCATGTCTCTATGGCCACCTCGGCGGGTGGATCA